>CALMNW010000085.1 GCA_937872095.1 uncultured Verrucomicrobiota bacterium | reverse complement strand
CCGGCCCACGCCCCAGTCGCGCCGTCCGATCCGAATCGGCTGGCCGCGGCGGCCGCGCCAACGCCCGTTCCTGCGCCCGCACCCGTTGCGCCCCCCGCCATGATCGCCGCCCCGGCCCCGGCGCCGGCACGGCCGGTCGCCGTAGCATCCGTTCCGGCGCCGGTCCCGGCCCCTCAACCCGCTCGCGCCGCCGCTCCCGCAGCGCCGGTCCGCCGCACCGCTGCTCCGGCCGCCGCGGCAAGTTCCGCCCCGACGGCGTTGCGACCGGCCACGGCTCTTCCCGGCGACGTCCAGCGCTCCGCGCCACGGCGCGCGCCCGCCAGACGGTCGGCCGCCCCGGCCGCCGTTGCTCCGAGCGTGCCGACTCCGCCGGTCGCCGTCGCCTCGCAAAAGTCCCAGGAAATCGAAGTCCAGGTCGATCCGAAATACGTCGAGGATCTCGATCTGGAGGATTTGCCCAACCAAGGCAAACCCGTCCAGGTCGAAGGCGAACTGCGCAACGCGCCCTTCATGGCCGGCTCGCCTTCCCGCTATCGCCTCCAGGACCGGGATGAAGACGGCGTGCTCGAGATGGTCTGCCACGTCCACGGGGATTCGAAAATCCTCCGCGGCTACGTCGGGAAAAAGGTGTCCATCCGCGGCGGCGAATACTGGGTCGAAGACAGCGACATGCCCGTCGTCGTCGTCGGCCAGATCGTGCCCCTCGCCCCCGCCGGCGACGAAGACGAACCGGTGATGTTCTGATGAGCCGCGCCATTGGACTCCTCGGCGGCACCTTCAATCCCGTCCACGAGGGGCACCTGTCCATCGCCCGCGAAGCCCTCCGGTTGTTCGCCCTCGACGCCGTCTGGTTCATCCCCTGCGCCGTACCGCCCCACAAACCCTCCCACAACCTGGCTTCCAACGAAGATCGCCTGGCCATGCTGCGCCTCGCCCTCGCCGGCGAACCCCGGTTCCAGGCCCTCTCCATCGAATTCGAGCGCCCCGGCAAATCCTACACCGTCGACACCGTCCGCGCCCTGCAGGCCCTTCATCCCGCCGACGGATTCGTCTTCATCATCGGCGCCGACACCCTCCCCGAACTCCACACCTGGCACCAGCCCCTCGAACTCCTCGCCCTCGTCCGCATCGTCACCCTCGCCCGCCCCGGCTGCATCCCCGATCCCGCCGCCTTGCGCCTGCCGGCCCCCTGGCCCGAAAAACTCCTCGCCGACCTGCGGACCGGCGAACCCTTGGACGTCGCCTCCCGCGACGTCCGCGCGAAAATCGCCGCCGGCGAATCCGTTTCCCTTGTCCCCGAACCCGTCCTCCATTACATTCAGGAACACAACCTATACCGATGAAGACCTCCCAACCTGCCCCCAAAAAATCCGCCGCGAAAAATACCGCCGCCAAGAAATCCGCGCCGCGGAAGCCCGCCGCCAAGAAACCGGCCGCGAAAAAAACGGCGCCGAAAAAGGCTGTTGCCCGCAAGAAAGCCCCGCCCACCGACGCCCTGCGCGCCCGCGTGGACAACGTCCGCGCCATCCTCGATGCCAAGAAAGGCGAAAACATCGTCGTCCTGCGCATCGCCGACGTGTCCAGCGTCGCCGACTACATGATCCTCTGCAGCGGCCTGAACAATCCGCATCTGCGCGCGCTCGCCGACGAAGTCGCCAAGCAACTCCGCCTCGAGACGCCGCCCGTCGCCGCCCATCGCCGCGCCGGCTCCGTCGAGAGCGAATGGGTCGTCCTCGACTACGTCGATTTCGTCGTCCATCTCTTCACGCCCCAGATGCGCTCGTATTACGCCCTCGAGCGGCTCTGGAAAGACGCCCCCGTCGTCAAGTAGGCCGCACCCGCGCGGAAAGGGCGCCGCGCGGACCATTCTCCCGTTGACCCCGCCGGCCGGCCGGCCTATCCTTGCTTCGGTCGAAGATCGACCGACACCATGCGCGGATCCACGTACATCGCGACGGCGGCGCTTCTCGGCGGGCTGATTCTCTCCGCCGGCGGCGCCCCTCCGGAAATCGCGGTTTTCTCGTTCGGGACGAACGTCTATCCGTTCGCCATCCTCGAACAGCCCCGGGCCGACGTCCAGGCGGCGCATCCCGAACTCCTCGAACCGCCCGGCCTCGGCGACGCCTTCGCCTACCGCGTCGGGCGGGGCGACGAAACGATCCGCGGCATCGTCGCCACCGTCGTCGCGGCGAACGTCCTCGAATGCGCCGACGGCCCCGAAATCGCCATCCATCCCGGCGATCTCCGCCTCGATCTGCTCCGCGCCCTCTACCTGACCGACGTCCTCCACCGTTCGCCCCAGACCGGCGACGAACGCCCGCCCCTCGCCCCGCCCATTTCCGACGTCTTCGAAATCCAACCCGCCCATCCCTGACCCCGGATTCACCAATTTGCACGCCGTTCCATCAATCAAGATATGGGCTTCTGTGTTTCCGTGTGGCAAACGCTTTCACAACTGGCTTGCCAATTCACAAAAAGCCGAGGAAATTGATCAAATGAACAAGGTTCCCCGTATAACCGTGCATTCGCCATGAGCATTGCCACCGACATCGCCCGTTCCCGCGAATATGAAATGCGCGTCTATCTGGACTCGATGAAGGCCATGTATGAAAACGCCTTAATTCAAAACGGCGAAATCTACGACATTGCCGCCCGGTTGACCTCCGACTTCCGAACCATCGGCGCACGCGCAATTATGGCGGATTCGCGCATCATCAAGATTCTGCGCTATGCCGTCGCCCCCTCGATCAGCCAGATGAAATTCGGCCAGCTCTTCGGCCTTGCCTCCATCGATGCGCTTGAAAACGATCGGGTTTCGGCAGGTACCGCAAAATTCCGCCTGCTAAAATCCTTGGCTCCGAAAATCGCGCGGTTCGCCGGCCGCCATCTGGATCGCCAGCGATTCTTGTGGCTGAACAACCATTTCGATGGCGACATCGCCTTATCCCAAGCCTATGCCAAAGGCTGGACCTGTTCTATTGCCGCCGATCAAAATGCGCAAACCAAGTACAGAAATTGGCGCAAAGAACAGCAGGAACAAGCCATCGCGGCGTTCCTCGTCGCCCGGCGCTATACCAGATCATCGTTCACAGGCGTCGTTTCCCGGAATTCCGACATTAACCTGGGCGAATACACGCAGGAAATCCGAGTGAAAGGCCGTACGCGCCAGAAAGCCGACCTTGCCGTACGCAGCAAAAAATCAAAGCGCCTGGTGTTGATCGAAGCCAAGGCCGTCGGGGTCGAGCTCGACGCAACCAAGCGCATCAAGGAATGCTGCGACAAGGCTGGCGACTGGTTATCGGCCTCGGCCTTGGGTTCACCCGATGTCGTGGCCGTCATTGCGGGCTTCTTCAACTCAACCGGCATCGCCAATCTGCACGCATCGAAAATCCATGTCGTCTGGGAACACCGCCTCGCCGATCTAGGTAAACTGGTGTGAAGAATCGCCCTCTCTACGTCAGTCTATTTTCCGGTGCCGGGGGATTAGATATCGGATTGGAACGGGCCGGATTTCGCGCCGTTTCTCTCTGCGAGATCGAACCGATCTTCTGCGAGACTCTCCGGGCCAATCAAGATCGCGTTCTGGCCGATGGACAAACCTATTTGAAGAAGGCCCGCGTTTTCAACGCCGACATTCGTGAAATGTCCGCAAAAGATCTAGCGGCCGACGCCCGGGTGGACCTCGTGGTCGGCGGCCCGCCATGCCAGTCCTTTTCCAGCTCAGGCAAGCAACTTAGCGTGTTGGATCCCCGCGGGCTCCTGGTCAATGAATTCATCCGCCTGATCGATGAAATCCAGCCCCGTATGTTTCTTTTTGAAAACGTCCGCGGATTAGTCACGGCACGCGACGCGAGCGGCGAACCCGGCGGCGTCATTCACAGCTTGTTTGAACATTTCCAGGACCTAGGCTACAGTTGTCGGACGGCGTTGCTCAACGCCGCCGATTACGGAGCTCCCCAACGGCGCGTGCGCTGCTTTATCTTGGGATCCCGCCGCGGAACTGCACCTCTATTTCCCGAACCAACACATCAAAAAACGGCGGACATGTTCCATAAACCCTGGGTCTCCTTGCGTTCGTTTCTCGAAACATGGGCAGATCCGGACTCCACCCAATACATCTATCCCACCGCGGCGCTGGCACGCGAGCTGCGCCGGATTCCGGATGGATCCGGCTTGATCAGCCCGGGCCGAACTGAAACCACCCGTCCCGGAGGCCACTGGGGCTATCGCCAGGGCACATTCATTTCCGACCTCGATCTTCCGGCGCGCACCGTTACAGGTTCGGCCAGTCAAGACTGGATTCGTTGGCAGGGCGTATTGCGTCGCCTGACATTGGAAGAAATAAAATTGATCCAAGGTTTTCCGCGCGACTGGAACATCATCGGCACCAAGGCCCAGCGATTCAAGCAGGTGGGCAACGCCGTACCGACCGTATTCGGCAAGTTGCTGGGCGACGTGTTGCACGCATTTCTCGCTTCGTATCCATCCGCGCCGCCCGAAAAACTGGAAATTCCAAACGCTTTCAAGAATTACATCGACTATACGAAAAAAGACCACGAGCGGAATGCCTCTTGCCGAGTGGTCTACCGCACGTTTTCAAACGAACCGACACCGGCTTTGCTTGTACGTGAACCGACTCGGCGACGGAAAAAACCTAAAACCTGAAGCCCCCTCCCGAACAGCATGTACAACATCGCGCAGGATGAAGCTCAAATCGCCTCGTTCGCCGCGCACCTGAAGAACGCCGGCGACGTCCAGCCCTTCGATTTCTGCTCGCGCAGCGAAGGCTGCATCTATCCCGAGCGCGGCCGGCCCGGCGTGCTGGAGACGTTCTTCTTCGCCTGCGCCCACCAGTTCGGCTTCTGGACGCTCGCCGGCAACCGCTGGGACAAGCCCATGGTCGCGCGCCTCGACGGCCGCGATCTCAAGGGGTCCGACTTCCTCTTCCGCGCCTGCACGCGGGCTTGGCAGGCCGATCCGGCGGCCTTCCTCCCGGCCACGCTCGCCGGCCGTTCCAACGCCGAACTCGGCGAGCTCTTCCGCGACGACGCCGGCGCGATTCCCCTGCCCATGTGGCCCGAACATCTCGCGCTGATCCGCGGCTACGCGCAGTGGTTCGTCTCCCGGAATCAAGAGCCTGCCGACGTGCTCCGCCGCGCCGCGGCCGCCCCGAAACCGCTGTACGCGCTGCTGACGGCGCTCGCCGAAATCCCGGGCTACGCGGAAGACCCGCTCCAGAAAAAGGCGATGCTGCTGGCCATCGTGCTCGAAAACCGGCCCGAGCATTTTTTGAAGGTCTCCGATCCCGAATCCGCCGTGCCGATCATCGACTACCATCTCCAGCGCAGCGCGCTGCGCACCGGCCTCGTCCGCGTCGGCGATCCCGCCCTGCGGAACCGGCTCGAAGCGCGCGAAATCCTTTCCCAAGCCGAAGAAGAGCTGATCCGCGCGGCCACCTACGAAGCCATCGAGAAGCTCATGGCCCGGTCCGGACTGTCCGCGGCCGCCGTGGACTGGTTCTTTTTCCAGAACCGGACCCGGTGCCCGGAAACGACGGAACCCGATTGCCCGGCCTGCCCCGTGCGAGCCATCTGCGCGCGCAAAACCCGGCTTTTCCAGCCCGTTTTCCGCACCACCGCCTACTGACCCTGCCCCGGTTTTTCCACGCTACGTAAAATCTTTGCGGCATTTTTCCACGGTGTGGAAAACTTTTTTCCACACCGTGGAAAACGTTCGTTTCCGGCTCAAGCCGCGAGCCCCCGCGAGAGGAATCAGGGTTGACGGACCAGCAGGCGCAACATCCGCAGGCGTCCGTCGTGGAAGACGTTGGTGACGGCCTGCTGGCCCGAGGACGGGGTCAGATTGGTCAGGCCTTCCAGCGGCAGCCAGGCGTCGCCGACCAGATCGGCCAGATATTCCACGTCGTAGACGCGGCCGGTCGAGGCAGGCCAGCTCAGGACGTAACCCACCACGACTTCGTCGCCGTCCCGCGCGCATTCCATGGAATCCAGGCGAAGGAACGATTCGGAATCCCGCGGATGGGTGTCCATGACGTATTCCTGCCAGGTGAAGAATCCGTCGCCGTCCAGATCGTCTTCCTCGGCCTCGGCGAAGTGGTCCGTGATTCCGTGCGCGGCCAGCCACCATTCGGGAATGCCGTGCGCGGGCGTGAGGTTCTCGGCGAACGACACGTCCAGCCAGGCGTTGTCCTGCGCGTTGCTCCATACCCAAACCAGTTCGTTCGTCGCTTCCGGCGGAGTCCAGGCGAAGCCGTTGGTGGCCAGACCGTCGACGTGGTAGTACGGATCGGCGGCCACGACGAAGGTCTGGTTCGACCCCACGCCCACCTCGGGGTCGGCGGGGCCGATGGCGCCGTGGACGCCGGCCTGCGTGAGGATGCTCACGAACCGATCCAGCGCGAAGACCTTCTCGACGCCCATGTGCTGCATGCTCAAGGTGCCGGAGTCGGAAACCAGCGCCGGATAGGGAATGGTGTCCTCGGTCCAGAGACGCGTGTCGAAGGCGAGGCCTTCCGCGAACGTCAGGCCGCCGAAATGCACCGGCAGATGGCGCGCGTCGAGATAGGGAATGGGCAGCACCACGTCGTAGGGCTTGTCCCGCGGCTGGTTCGTATCGGTGTCGCCGTACTGGTCGGTCGGCTTGCGGTCGTCCGACAGGAGGGTCTTGAGGATCTGGAAGGCGGCCTCGGAGCGGTTCTGCGTGTTCAGGTCGCCGCAGAGCGCCACCAAATCCATGGGATGGAATCCGGCCTGGGCGACGTAGTTGGTCAGCAGGCGGGCCTCGATTTCCCGCGACGCGGTGCCGCCGGAGGCGTGCAGGTGCACGCTCACGACGTGCAGGGGGCGCCCGCCGGGCACGTCCACCGTGGCCCACACGAAATCGCGGTCGGACACTTGCGGATCCACCCACTCGCCCCAGTCCAAGATGGGCCAGCGGCTGATGACGCCGTTGGGCAGGTTGCCCGTCGGCTCCACGCAGTAATGGAAATTGGTTCCGAAATTCAGGTCGACGAACGCCCGGTGCCCGGCGGCGTTCGTCACGCTGAATTCCTGGATGGCCACGACGTCCGCCACCAGCGCCTGGAGGATGCGCGCGCCGGCGTCCATGTAGATGGCGCTGCCGCCGCTGGTCAGGTTGGCCGTGGCCAGGGTGAGGCTGTCGTCGTCGCGGATGAAGATCTCGCAGCCGTCGTCGCCCGCCGCGCTTTCCGGATTGCTCGCCACGGAAATCCGGACGTTCTCCGGCCCCTCCGAAAGCTCGTCGTCGATGGGCGCGATTTCGACGGTTTGCTCGCTGGGGCCATCCACCGCGAACGTCAGGGAGGTGCTCGACAGGACGTAGTCGCCGTCCAGGGCGGCGAGGCCGCCGATCGCCAAGGGCACCGTCGCGTCCGCCGCGCGGGACAGCGAAATCCCCAGCGTCGCGGCGCCGGATTCCTCGTCCACGAACAGGCGGTTCGTGGAGAAGGTCACGATCTTGTCCAGCACTTGGATCGTCGCGGTCTGCGCGTTGTAGCCGTCCACGTCCGACACGTGGAAGACCACGGGATAGACGGCGTCGGCCTGGGTTTCGTCCGGCGTGAAGGCGAACCAGTTCGTGACCGGCGCCGTTCCCGAAAGCGGCGCGAACGTCGCGCCCGCCGGCAGGTTGCTGGCCACCAGGGCAACCTCGTTGCTGTCGATGTCCGTCGCCACCACGGCGAATTCGAGGCGGTTGCTGACCAGCGCGGTCCAGTCGCCGATCGGATCCAGCGCCGGCGGCTGGTTCGTCGGGAGATAGTACAGGCGCAGGTCGTCCACGAAGTAGAAATCGTTGGTGTTGTTTTTCGCGGAAGCCTCGTCGAACCGCAACCGCACCTTGATCTGGGCCATGCCGGCCGGCACTTCGAATTCCCATGGATTGTTGGTGACCGTCGTCGGATTGCTGGCGTTGGTGCCCCCGAAGGGCACGTCGCCGTTGCTGTAGCCGTCCACGAGCTTGACGCTCCCCGCGCCGTTCCACGTCGCGCCGTTGTCATACGAAACGTCCAGATAGAGGTCGTCGCCCGAATCGGCGCCCTGGGCGCTGAATGCCACGGCCAGGCGGACGTGGTTGTACGAACCGATCGAAACGTTCTCGAATTCCGCGTACGGATCCACGTTGGCGTTCAGAGGCGCGCCGGCCAGACGCAGCGATCGCGTGCCGTTGGCCTTCCGTTCGTTCCGCACGGCGATTTGGCCGAGCGACGGCACGATCTTGAACGCCCAGGTGTCGCCGGTTTCGCCCTCGAAGCCCTGCGCGCGGATCACGGTGGAGGTGGCCGGCGGCGCGGGAGTCAGGCTGACGTGGTCGAACGAACGGCCGGCCGCGGGAAACGCGGCATCGCCGTACTGCTGGAAACGGATCTGGAACGTCGACGTCAGCGGCAGACTTTGTTCCGCGGCGAAGGCCGCCAGATCCACGACGAAATTCGTGTACGCGCTCTGGGTGCCCGGCGTCGTCAGATCCACGAGCCGGTACCAAGTCAGTCCGTCGGCGCTGGCGGCGATGCCGTCGGCGTTGGTGGAATAGACGAACGTCGCGGGCATCGGCTGGACCGCATCCGCGAAGTCGCGCGCCCAGCAGCGGAAAATGACGCTGGTCTGGCCGGACAGGTCCACGGTCAGGGTCGCTTCGTTGAGGGCGGCCCCGCCGGCGGAATCCATCGTCAGGCTGCGGTTGACCTCGAACCCGTTGGTCCGGTTGATCTGCTGGATTCGGCCGGGCCCGTTCGTGCGCACCGTCCAGTAGTTCGACCACACGCCGGATTCGAAGCCCGCGTAGAAGGGAAACGCGGCGCGCGGAGCCTCGTCGTCCTGGATCGTCAGGCATGCGTTGGTGGGCGTTCCGAGCGTCGCGCCGCCTCCCGGCTCTTCCAGGAAAAGCTGGACCGTCTCCGGTCCTTCGACGGTCGCATCGTCCAGCAGGGGAATCTCGAACAAGGATTGGACTTCGCCGTCCGCGAAGACGACCGTTCCGGTGGATTCCACGTAATCCGCGCCTGGCGTCGCCGTGCCGGCCTGCGTCCGCCAACGGACGGACACCTCTCCGTCCCGGCCATACAGGCGGTTCACCGCGATGGCCGCAAAACCGTTGTCTTCCTGCTCCGCGTATTGCGCCGCGGCAAAGGCCACTTCCCCGGGGCCGTCGTCGTCGTCGATGCGGACCACGGCCTGCGTCGGGCTGGCGAGTTCTGCGCCGCCCTGCGGATTGAACAGGCGGATGCCGAAGGCTTCCTGCGGTTCGTCGTCGCCGTCGTCGAGGATCGACACGACGAAAGCCTGCTGCCGCACGCCGTTGGAAAACGTCAGCGTGCCCGTCGCGGCGGCGTAATCGCTTCCCGCCAGCGCCGAGCCGTCGAAGGTTTCGTAATCCACGCCGACTTCGCCCGAATCGCCCACGACGCGTTCGACGGTCACGGTCACCGCTCCGCCGGCTTCGGTTCCCATCCATTCCTCCGCGGCGAACCGCAGATTGCCGGCGCTGGTGTAGAGTTCGACGTCGTCGAAGAAACGGCCGTAATATGGAGGATAATAGTAGCCGTACGCCTGGAATTTGATGCGCACGCGGCTGGTGTACCCCAAGCCGTACGCCGCCAGGATCGGATCGAGCGCCACGTCGAACTGGCGGTATTCGTTCGTGCCGGTTTCGGCCAGCGTCAACCCATGGACTTTGCACCAATTGGTCCCGTCCACGCTGATCGCCACGCCGTCCGCATAGGAATGGCCTTGGAAAGTTTCGCTCATGGCGCTGTCCGTTTCGTACGGCAGCCGCTTGTGCCAGAACCGGAGATGGACCCCCTCCCGCCCGGACAGGTCCGCGTTCAACACCAGTTCGTTGAGCGAATAGGTGGGAACGCCATTCATGTTGAGATGCCGAATCCCGCCGTGGGGAAGATCGTTGGTGTCGATCTTGGGACCGGTCGTCGCGGTCGAGTAGAAACCCCAGTAGTTGGAAAGCGCGCCCGATTCAAATCCTTCCTCGAACGGCAACGCGGCCAGGCCATCCTCGTCGTGAATCAGGATCGTCGCGTTGCTGGGCGCGGACAGCACCGCCCCGCCCTGGGGATTGTACAGCCGGACCGTGAAGGATTCGTCGTCCTCGGGATCCGCGTCGTTCAGAATGGGAATGGACAACGAGGCCGAGGTCACGTTGTTGCTGAGGACGAGCGTTCCCCGGCGGTCCGTGTAGTCGCTTCCGGCCGTCGCCGTGCCGTCCACGGTCTCGTAATCGATGGAGATTTCTCCGATCACGCCGTTCGTGCGATACAGGTACAGCGCGAGCGTGCCGCGATCCTCGCTCACGCCGTAGAAGTTCGTCCGGACGTACACGTTGCCGCCGGCATGGCTCACCAGCGTCGCCGCGCTTTGGCGGTTGTTTCCCGATTGGAGATCGAAACTCGACGTGGATACTTCCGCCCAGTTCGTGATGGTCCCTTCGGACTGCGGCTGCACGACCAGCGTCGCGGTCGCCATCTCACCGACGGCGAGCGAACCGAGGTCGGCCACGATCGTTTCGCCGTTCGTGATCCAGTTTCCCCGGCTGGCTTCCGCGGACACCAGAAGCGCGCCGGCGGGCCACCGGTTGGTCAAAACCACGCCCTCGGCCGTCGCCGGCCCCGCATTGGACACCGCAATCGCATAGGTCAGGTTGCTGCCCACCGCGACCGGATCGGGCGAATCGACCACCGTCAGCGCCAGATCGGCGGGATCCACCGCCGTCGTTTCGGTCGCCCGGTTGTTCCCCGTCTGGGGATCCCAGGTCGCCGCGGACACCTCGGCGACGTTCGTGGCGATGCCTGCGGATAGGGGCTGCACGACCAGCGTCGCGGTCGCCGCCTCCCCGACGGCGAGCGACCCGAGATCAGCCACGATGGTTTCGCCGTTCGTGATCCAGCTTCCCCGGCTGGCCTCCGCGGAAACCAGAATCGCCCCAGCCGGCCACCCGTTGGTCAAAACCACGCCCTCGGCCGTCGCCGGCCCCGCATTGGACACCGCAATCGCATAGGTCAGGTTGCTGCCCCCCAAGACCGGATCGGGCGAATCGGCCAACGACAGCGCCAGATCGGCGGCGGACGTTCCGTCGTAGATCTGCACGTTGTCGAGAAACAGATTGTTTCCATAGTCCGTGATCGCGTCGAACCGAATCCGATTGGCCCCGGTCGGCAGGGGAATGCTTTTGGTTTTCCATTCCGCGGCGGTCGGCACGAAATAGCTGCTTTGCGTGCCGGCCGTGTTGAGGGCGGCGTTGGTGCCGCCGGGCATATCCAGCAAAAGGGAATAAGTCGCGCCCGCGTTCGTGGAGACCTGGATCGCCAGACGGTCGACGTAGTCGGCGCCAAAGGCCGCATAGGCATAATCGAACCCGAGGGTGGCGCCAGCCGCGGGCGCTTCGAAGAGGGCCGTTTCCAGCATCCCGGTTCCCGCGGAGACGGAATAGAAGGCCGCCATGGCGGAGTTCGTTCCGACGCCGTACGCGGAGACGGCGTAGTTGAACCAGATCGCGGTCCCCCCGTTCGTCCAGCCGGCCGGCGGAAAAAGGGCGCCTTCAAACGCCTCCGTTTGCGCGAACGCGGACGTACCCAGCAGGGCTGCGCACGCTGCCGCCCATCGGATGGCCTTTGCGGCCCCGCCGCCCTGAAAACGCAAACCCATGCCGGAAATGTGCCCGAAACCATCGGGTTGCGCAAGCGCGGCGAAGACCGCCATGGAAGAAATCCCGGGTAACGCCCAGCCCCCGCGCCGGTTTGGGCGTTCAGCGCGCGAGGCTGATCCAGACGACGCGGAAGCCCTCGAGGATTTGCTGGGCTTCCTGCAGGTAGAGCCGCGCGACGTCGCGGTGGTTCAGCACGACCATCAGGTCGTGCGACAGGGTCGAGGTGTTGTACCAGTTGAAGCTGCCGTCGAGGACGACGGACTCGTCGATGACGCATTGCTTGGAGTGCACGGGCGAATACGGCACGGCGCGGTCGTGGACGCCGTAGACCAGCGCGATGGCGATGCCCGCCTCCTGCAGCCGCCGCACCGCGGGCAGCAGCGGACGCTGGAGTTCTTCGTGCCAGCTGCGCTCGCGGCCCGGATCGCCCTGCCAGGCCAAGTGGCCGTTGAGGACGATCCGCACGTAGACGCCGCGGTGCTTCGCCGCGATCAGCGCATCGACCACGCTGTCGCCGTGCTCCCCGCGCAGCTCGCCGATCAGGAACAGGCACAGGTGGATCGAATGCCGCGCGCGGTTGATCTCGGCCAGGATCGCCTGGTGCGGGCGGTAGTAGGCCCCGTTCAGCATCGCCGTCCGCCCGAAGGTGTACAGCAGGTTGAACGGCGCCAGCGGATCGACGCCGTAGCGCTGGATCACGCCCCCGCGGCAGGCCTGGAAAATATTGTCCAGCAGCCGGCACACGCCGAACGACTTGAAGGTCATCCCCGATTCCCAGTTGCTGCCCCAGCGGTCGAAGGTGATGTTGAAGGAGCCCACGATGGCGTCCTCGTCGCCGAAGATCACGAACTTGTTGTGCATGTCCGTCGCCACTTCGGCCAGGGGATCGCGCGTGGTGCAAACCTCGCCCAGCAGCTCGATGCCCGACCGCTTCAGATCGAGGTAGTTGCCGCTGTTGGTCAGCGTCATCTTGCGCCAGTCCACGACGATCTGCACCGGCACGCCGCTGCGGTGCGCGTGGATCAGGTGGCGGATGAAATCGCCGTCGTCGATGCAGTCCACGCAGACCTTGATGCCGCAGGGCCGCCCGGGCTGGGTCTGGCGCCGCCAAATCATCGTGTCGATCAGGTCGTGGAGATAGCGCTTGGGATGGTACGGATGCCACGCCTGCCCCTTGGTGAATTTCGGGATCAGGCCCAGCGCGTCGAAGTGGTGGTTCAGCCAGTCCACGTCGCGCTGGAGCTGGCCGGCATCCACCTCGTGCGTGCGGTACGGGTTCGGCGTGGCCCACTGCTCGCTGACGTACCGCCGGACTTCGCCTTCGTTCCGGAATTCGTGCCCGTCCATGAAAATGTATTCGAGCCGCGACGGAATGGAGCGGCCGTGGAGATGCAGGACGTAGGAAAACTTCACGCAGGTGACGCGGCCCTGGTGCAGCGGCTGCGGATGGATGAAGAAGTCGCGCGTTTCGCGTTCATGGCGGTTCCAGTTTCCGCCGCATGGATCCGTGTGCGCCAGATACTGCTCGAAGGTGCCGTCCTCGTGGAAGACCTTGAGAACCACCTTCACGTTCATTTCGGCGCCCCAGTCCACGCGGAAGCGGATGCGCCCCCAGCGCAGGTAGAACAGCTCCTTGAACTCGTTCCGGCGCGGGTAGAGCGGCCCCAGATAGGCCTCCGTCGGCGCGGCGTATTGTTCGGCGAATTCCATGCGCGCTCCTACCGCCGTTCGAACTCCACCGCATAGCCCGTGTGGTCGGACACCCGGCCGTAGCGAGCCGGCGTGAACAGCTCTTCCGCGGCGACCGCCCGCAGCGCGCCGCCTTCCCGCAGCCACAAGTAGTCGATGCGTCCGTCGTTCGCCAGCGCGTCCAGCGCGCCCGGCGTCCGCGCGCGGAAGACCTTCTGGAACGCCGGCGGATTCGCGATCTTGAGGAACTGGTCCTCGAATTCGCCGGTATCCACGACGGCGCGATAGGCCTCGCTGCCGGCCGACACGTTGAAATCGCCGCACACCAGCGTGGCGGCCACCTCCGGCATCTGCTTTTCCGTCACCCAGGCCTGCAGGCGCTCGAACTGCGGATAAAACCCGTCGCTCGGCCAGCTCAGGTGCGCGCTGAAGACGTTGACCAGCCCCACGTAGGGCACGCGCAACTGCGCCATGACGATCTTCCGGGAATGGATGTCGTAGGGATCCGTCGAGTCGGAGACGTAGCCCGCATCCGTGAAAACGAACGGATGCCGGCTCAGGATCGCCACGCCCTCGCGGAACCGGTCGAAGCCCAGGTGCGACCAGTCCGTGTGCAGGCGGTACGGCGCCGGCAACTGCTCGTTGATGATTCGCGCCGCGTTCGACGCCCAGTCGCCCGCGCCGTCGTTCCAGTGCTCGCCCACTTCCTGCAGGCAGACCAGATCGATCCGCCGCTCGCGGATCGCGCGGGCGATCGTCGCGAATTTCGCGAGCTGGTCTTCCTCTTGGTAGGTGTGCAGGTTCAGCGTCAGGACCCGGAGCGGACCGTGCTGCGCGCGGTAGTTCAGACCGCCGCGGTTGTCCCAGACGACGCCGTGTTTCGTACGGCATTCGACGGCGAACTCCACGCGGTAGGCATGCCGCAGCCGCAAGCGGGCGGCCCAGACGGCCCAGCCGTAGCGGTTGGGGTTGCGCGCGTTGCTGCCGATGGTCCGGTCCCAATGGTTCCGCCGGAAATAGGCCGGCGCGACCTGCTGCGTGTTCCAGCCGTCCGTGGTCCAGTGCACCAGCACCGCTTCCGGCTCGGATTCCTGCCGCACCGCGATCTCCAGCGGCAGCGAAACCAGCCCGTCGGGCAGGCGCGGGCCGCACCCGACCACGCGGACGGCTATCGGCTCGAACACGATGACCCCCGAATCCGCGTCCGAACGGTAATTCCGGCCGAATTGGCTGTCCCAATGCGTTTGGCCGTCATGCTCGAGACGGGCCGCGAACTGGATATTGCCCGGAATCGCCGATTCCTTCGTCAGGGGCACGGCCGTTTCCGCCACCCAGGCCTCGTCGCCAGCCGGGAGCGGCGCGCGATATTCGGCGGGCGTTTCCTGCCAGACGCCGTCCTCGCCGCACCAACGGATCGTCACCCGCTTGCCGAAGCCCACGTTGCGCACGCGCACGGCGAACGAAAGCTCCTGGACGGTGCCGTGCACCGTCCGGGACACCACGTTTTTCGCGTAGATCATCTGGAGCGCCGAGGAGGCCATACGCGGGGCATGTTAGCCGAAACGCTTTAATTGCGCGAAAGTTTTTTGCGGGATGGCCCCAAATCCGCTAGTGTTCGCCCCATGAATAGGTTCCATCCGATCTGCCGCCCGGCCCTGGTTGCCGGGTTGTTCGCCCTCGCGTCCGGCTGCGCCACCACCGACTACGTCACCGGAAAAAGCGTCCAGAACATGTACAGCCTCGACGAGGACGTCGAGCTGGGCCAAAAGTTCTATGCCCAGACCGTCGGCGAACTGAAGAAAGAAAACGCCCCGATCGATCAAGATTCAGTCCGAGTCGCGCTCGTGCGGGAGATCACGGCCAACATCGCCGCGGTCGCCGACATTCCTTCCCTGCCCTACAAAGCCACGTTCGTCGGCGATCCCGATTTCGTCAACGCCTACGCTCTGCCCGGCGGCAACATCTTGGTTTTCGAAGGCCTCTGGAACCCGAAGGAAGGCCTCGTCCAGACGGAGGACGAGCTGGCCGCCGTCGTCGCGCACGAAATCGCCCATGTCAATTGCCGCCACTCCACCGAGGCCATGACGCGCGAAATGCTGCCGAACCTGATCCTAGCCGGCGCCGCGATCTGGGCCGAAATCGAGGAGAAAGACGACGCGCAATTGATCATCGGGGGCGCGATGCTGGCCTACAACGGGCTCGTCGGAACGAAGTACTCCCGCGAGGACGAATTGGAAGCCGATCGCATCGGCATGATGTACATGGCCAAAGCCGGCTACGATCCCGCCGCCGCCCCGCGCGTCTGGGATCGCCTCGCCGGCGCCAGCGACAGCCAACTCGCGAAGGTCCTCAGCATCTTCGCCACGCATCCGCGCGATTTCAAGCGTTCCCAGCGGCTCCGCGCGCATCTCGCCGAAGCCCAGGCCCTCTATGCCGCCGCGCCCGTCAAGCGCGACGGCTCCCGGAAACTCGCCGACCTGCCCCCGCTCGTCTCGCAGAAAAAAACTCCCCGCCCGCCCTCTACGCCGCCGCCTTCTGCTCAGCCGAAAACGCCGCAACCGCCCGCGACGCCACCGCCTTCTGCGCATTGAATCGCGACTTGAATCCGGATCCAACCCGGATTCTGCCGGCTCCTAAGCAGGCCCGCAGCCCCCTTACTCCAGCCCTCGATCTTCCAGATCGTCTTCCTCGAGCCCGATGTAGTGCCCCAGCTCGTGGAAGTAGGTCACGCGGACTTCCTCGCGGAAAATTTCCTCGTCGCCTTCCGCGTAGTCCCAAAGGTTTTCGAGGAACAGCAGGATTTCGGGCGGCAGCGGGTCGCCGCTCTCGACGCCCTCGGCGCAGTTCGGCCCCACGAACAGGCCCAGCAGATCCGGATCGACGCCGTCGTCGCGCACCATGGCTTTCGTCGGCCGCGGCAGATAGACCACGGGCACTTCCGCCGCCCGGCGCGCCATTTCCCGCGGGAGTTCGAGGCGCAAGGCCTCCACTTCCCTCTTCGCCATCCGTTCCAATGCGACCGGGTTCATAGGATGAGCATGCAGTCGCCGTAGCTGTAGAAGCGATAGCGCTCGCGGATGGCCTCCCGGTAGGCCTCCAGCACGAATTCGCGTCCCGCAAAGGCGCTGATCATCATGATCAGCGTCGATTTCGGCAGGTGGAAATTGGTGACCATCGCGTCGACGACCTTGAATTCGTAGGGCGGATAGATGAACAGATCCGTGCGACCCTGCCCCGCGCCGAAGCCTTCCGGCCGCGCCGCCGCGCTTTCCAGCGTGCGCACGCTCGTCGTGCCGACGGCCACCACGCGCCCGCCGGCGGCTTTCGCCGCCGCGATCTGCGCCGCGGTCCCGGCCGGAATCTGCCAGCGTTCGAAGTCCATCCGGTGCTCCGCGACGTTTTCCGCCGAAACCGGCCGGAAGGTGCCGATGCCCACGTGCAGCGTGACGGTGGCCTGGCCGATGCCTTGCCCGGCGAGACGCGCGAGCACCTCGGGCGTGAAGTGGAGCCCCGCGGTGGGCGCGGCCACTGCGCCCGGTTCGCGCGCAAAAACGGTCTGGTAGCGTACCTTGTCGGCGGCGCGACGTTCGGGAGTGGCCTCCTTGCGCTGGATGTAGGGCGGCAACGGCGTCTGGCCGATGCGTTCGAGCACCTCCAGCCACGGCAGCTGCGATTCCATCCGCACCTTCACGCGGCCGAGTTCGCCGTCCGCCAGCACGGTGGCCACGGCGAGATCGTCGTCGAGGATCACCTGCTCGCCGACCTTGGGACGGCGACGGGACCGCATCAGCGCGTCCCAAACGCCGGGTTCGGTCTCTTCCAGCAGCAGAAATTCCACTTTTCCGCCGGTGCCTTCCTTCGCCTTGCGGCCGAAGACGCGGGCGGGGATCACGCGCGTGTCGTTCGCCACCAGCAGGTCGTTCGCGCGCAGATAAGCCGGCAGATCGGCGAACGTCCGGTGCGCGACGGTGCGCGCGGCGCGGTCGAGCACCAGCATGCGGGCGCCGTCGCGGCGCGCGGCGGGCTCCTGCGCGATCAGTTCGGGCGGAAGCTCGTAGTCGAAATCGGCGACTTTCATCGCAGCAGCAACCGGCGCTGGACCGCCAAGCCGACGACGACGGCGAGGAACGCGCCCAGCACGACCAGCCCGACGCTTTTCAGCCAGCCAAAACCCGATTTTCCGGTCTCGGGCTCTGCGGCGGCGACCGCCTCGGGCAGATCCTCGCCTTGCGCTTCGTCGTCGATCGCGGCCGCAGGAGCGGCAGCCGGCACGGGCACCACGGCCGGCGGCGGCGGAACCGACGCGCGCGAAGCGTCGAGCAGGCCGCGCGCCAGCAGTTCGGTGGCCTTGGCGTCGCGGACCTTGCGGTCCACGCTGCCCATGACGACCGCGACGACCCGCGCGCCGTCGCGCTGCGCCGTCGCGGCGATCGAATAGCCCGCGTCCCTGAAATAACCGGTCTTGAGGCCGTCGCAGCCGGGCACGACGCCAAGCAGGTGGTTGTGCGTCCGCATTTCGAACAGCGGGTCCTGGCGAAACACCTTGAAGGTCGTCGAGGTGTATTTCAGCGCCTCGGGATGGGCCCGGATCAGCGCGCGGCACAGCTTCGCGAAATCGCGGGGCGTGGTGATGTCGGGACGCTGGCCGGCGCCGGGCGGCAGCCCGTGCGGCGACTGGAACTGCGTGACCGGCGACAGCCCCAATTCCTTCGCCTTGTCGTTCATCATGCGGACGAAGCCCTCGCGAGTGCCCGCCACGTGCAGGGCCAACGCCATGGCCGCGTCGTTCGCCGACTGGACCATCAGCGCATAGAGCAGTTCGTCCACGGTGAACGACTCGCGGGGGTCCAGATAGACCTGCGAACCGCCGATGGCCGCCACTTCCTTCGTGATCAACACCGGATCCTCGAGGCGAACGCTCCCCTGCGAAACCCGGTCGAGCACCAGAAACAGGTCCATCAGCTTCAGCATGCTGGCCGGATAGCCGGGCCGGTCGGCGCCGTCCTCGAACAGGACATCGCCGGTGTTCGCATCGATCGCGATCGCCCCCAGATACGGATCGCGCGAAATCGCGCCCCGCGCCGCCGGGATTCCGAACGCCGCCACCAGCAAAATCACCCAGAAGTTTTTCATAGCCTTCCCTTCTAGCCGCAGCGGGCCCGGAAATCAATCAAATCCGGCCCGGCGGCGGCGGCCCGGACCGTAAACGGGCGCCGCGTAACCCGCGGCGCCCGTCCGGCTCTCCCGATGGGGAGCGGTTACTTGGCGACGGCCTTGACGAGGGCGGCGGCCTTGTCGGTCTGCTCCCACGTGAAGTACTTGAAGTTCTTGTCGCCTTGCTTGCGGCCGAAGTGGCCGTACTGGTCGGTCAGGGAATAGATCGGCCGGAGCAGGTCGAGCTGCTTGACGATCTCGGCCGGCTTCAGGCCGAACGTCGCGCGCACCGCCTTGGAGATCTTGTCGTCGGAAACCGTGCCGGTCCCGAAGGTATCGACGTGCACGGAGACGGGGTCGGGATAGCCGATGGCGTAGGCCAACTGGACCTCGCAGCGCTTGGCCAGCTTGGCGGCCACGACGTTCTTGGCGACGTAGCGGGCCATGTAGGCCGCGCTGCGGTCCACCTTGGACGGATCCTTGCCCGAGAACGCGCCGCCGCCGTGGCGGCCCATGCCGCCGTAGGTGTCCACGATGATCTTGCGGCCGGTCACGCCGCAGTCGCCCTGCGGGCCGCCGACCACGAACCGCCCCGTCGGATTGACGTGGTAGACCGTCCGCTTGTCCAGCAGCTTCGCGGGCACCGAGGTCTTGATGACCTTCTCGATGATCTCCTTGCGGATCTGCTTGTTCGAAACGTGCGGCGCGTGCTGGGTGGACACGACGACGGTGTCCACGCGGACGGGCTTGCCGTCCTGGTCGTATTCGACGGACACCTGGCTCTTGGAATCGGGGCGGACCCACGGCATCTTGCCGGCCTTGCGCAGATCGGTCAGCTTGCGCATGATCCGGTGCGCCAAAACGATGGGCATCGGCATCAGTTCGGGGGTTTCGTCGCAGGCGTAGCCGAACATCATGCCCTGGTCGCCGGCGCCCTGTTCGGCCGTGGCCTTGCCTTCGGCCTTCTTGGCGTTCACGCCCTGGGCGATGTCGGGAGACTGGTTTTCAATGGCGACGAGAACGGCGCAGATGCTGCCGTTGAACCCGGCTTCCTGATGGTTGTAGCCGATATCGAGAACGGCCTTGCGGGCCACGTCGGCGTAGTTCACGATGGCCTTCGTGGTGATTTCGCCGGCGACGACGACCATGCCGGTTTTGGCCAGGGATTCGCAGGCCACGCGGCTCTTCGGATCCTGCGCCAGGCACGCGTCCAGAATCGCATCCGAGACGGCATCGCACAATTTATCCGGATGCCCTTCGGAAACGGACTCGGACGTGAACACGGTATTCTTGGACATGGAGTTCTCCTTCTGGTTGTCTTTGGACCAAACGATGGCGGAGAATCTACCGCTTTATTCGGCCAATTCAAGTATTTCCGGAGCCGCCCGCCGAACCAGCGCCCGGCAATGGTCGAGCACTTCGGCCCCCGTGGACATGCCCCGGGCGGCTTCGGCGAGGTCCTGGGCCTCGGAAAAACGGATGTGGCGCAGGACGTCCTTCACCAGCGGGACGGCGCCGGGGCTGGCGCTCAGCTCGTCGACCCCCAGGCCCAGCAGCAGGGGCGCCAAGATCGGGTTGCCCGCCATTTCACCGCAGACGCCCGTCCAGATGCCGTGCCGATGGCTCGCTTCCACCGCGTGGCGGATGAGCTGGAGCACGGCGGGATGGGTCGGTTCGTAGAGTTGCGCGATCCGTTCGTTCCCGCGGTCCACCGCCAGCGTGTACTGCACCAGGTCGTTGGTCCCGATGCTGAAAAACTTCACTTTCGGCGCGATCAGATCCGCCGTCAGCGCCGCCGACGGGATTTCGATCATCACCCCGACTTCGACGTCGGGATTGAACGCCGTGCCCGCCGCCGCCAGCTCGGATTTGCATTCCTCCAGCAGGACGTTGGCCCGATCCACCTCGCCGGCGCTGCTGATCATCGGATACATGATGCGCACCTTGGGATTGTGCGCGGACGCGCGCAGGATCGCGCGCAGCTGCGTCTTGAAGGTCGCCGGCCGGTCCAGGCACAGGCGGATGGCGCGCCAGCCCAGAAACGGATTGGCCTCCCCCGCGATCTTGCCCGCCGCCGCCACCTTGTCGCCGCCGAGATCCAGCGTCCGGATGATGGCCGACTCCGGCAGGATCTTGCGGGCGACCTCGGCGTAGGCCTCGTATTGGCGCTCCTCGCTCGGTTCCCCCCCCTCCGCCAAAAAGAGATATTCGCTGCGGAACAAGCCGATGCCGCGCGCGCCGCGCGCCCAGACCGCTTCCACGTCCGCCGGCATCTCGATGTTCGCCGACAGGACGACCGCGTGGCCGTCCAGCGTAACGGCTTCTTCCTCCTTGAGCGTGCCGAGGCGTTTCTGGATGACCATGCGGCTGCGGGCGATCTGCCCGTAGGCTTCCTCGCGCGCCGGCGACGGATGCAGGACCAGAATCCCCCGGACGCCGTCGAGCACGACGCGGTCGCCGTCCGCCAGCCGCGAGGAAGCGCCCCGCAACCCCACGATGGCCGGCAGATCCATCGCCCGGGCCATGATGGCGGCGTGCGACGTGGGGCTGCCCATTTCCGTCACCACCCCGAGGATCTTGCGGCGATCGAATGCGGCCATTTCGGAAGGCGCGATGTCGCGCGCAACCAGGACCCGGGGAGTTTCCAGGCCCGCCAGCCAATCGCTCCCGCCGCCCGCGAGGTTCCGCAGGATGCGGCGCGTCACGTCGCGGATGTCGGTGGCCCGTTCGCGAAGATAGTCGTCTTCCACCTCCAACAAGGTCTGGGCATAGCGTTCGGACGTCTCGAACAGGATCTTTTCGACGTTCTTGCGCTTCTCGCGCACGTCGCGATAGACCTCGTCCACGAAGCTGGGATCGTCCACCACGTGCAGGTGGGCCTCGAAGATGCCGGCGCTTTCGCTGCCCATCGCCTCGCCCACGCGCTGCTGGATCTCGTGGAGCTGCCGGCGCGTTTCGATCAGCGCCGTCTCGAGGCGGATCATTTCGCGGGGCACGTCTTCGGCGGAGATGGCGTATTCCGGCAGCGGATCGTCGTCCGTTTTCAGCAGCAGGACCGGACCGCCCACGATTCCCGGGGAAGCCCCGATCCCCTTGAGTTCGAGTTCCCGCTTCGCCTCCATCCAGGCGTTCTCCTTCAGTTCTCGAAGAATTTCTGTTCGAACAGCTCCGCCAAGGCGGCGAGCGCGGCGGCGGCCTCGGCGCCCGTGGCGTGGATCTTCATCTTGGCGCCGTGGTTGCCTTCGAGGGTCAGCAGGCCCATGATGCTTTTCGCGTTCACCTTGACCCCGTTCTTTTCCAGCCAAATCTCGCAGGGAAAACGGGTCGCGGTCTTCACCAGCAGCGCCGCGGGCCGCGCATGGATGCCGTAGCGGTTCAGGACCGACACGTCCCGCGTCAGCGTGGTTCCGGCGTTCGGTTTTGCGGTTTCAGGGCTCACTCGTCAATCTTTCCGGGCCAACGCCACCTTGAGCTTGTCGTCCAGCTCCTTCGCGGCGTCGTGGCCCATTTGCTTCATGCGCTGGTTCAACGCGGCCACTTCGACCACGTTCGTCAAGTCGCGGCCCGCCGCGACGGGCACCGCGATCAACGGAATGTCGACCCCGAGCACGTTGCGGAACTGGGTGTCCAGGCCGGTGCGGTCGATGTTGTCTTCGCCCACGGCCGATTTCTGCATCCGGATGATCAGGTCCAGATGCATGCCTTCCCGCATCGAGGCCACGCCGAACAGACCCGGCACGTGGATGATGCCCAGGCCGCGGATTTCCATGTGTTCGCGCGTGATGGGCACGGCCGAACCGTGGATGACTCCGGTGCTGTCGCGGGTCAGGATGGTGGTGTCGTCCGCCACCAGGCTGTGGCCGCGCTTGATCAGCGCCAGCGCGATTTCGCTCTTGCCGATGCCCGGTTCCCCTTCCAACAGCACGCCGACGCCGTTGATCTCGATCATGGTGCCGGCCACCCGGATGCGGGGGCTGGTCATGTTCTGCATCAGCACGGTGCCCGCGTTCATGAAATGCCCGGTCACCAGATGCGTCCGCATCACCGGAACGTTCAATTCCGCGAACACTTGCCGGACGTAGGCCGGCAAGCGGCGCCCGCGCGACATCACCACCGCCGGCACGCGCGCCAGAACGCGGAGGCGCTCGATGCGTTCCGCCATCGGCAGGCTCCCCAGATAGGTCATCTCCGCCAAACCGAGCACCTGGATGCGCCGATAGGCGAAATAGCGGACGAACCCGGCCAACGCCAGCCCCGGCCGGTTCAGCGACACCTCGGTGATTTCGCGGCCGACGGACGCTTCCGGGTTGGCTTCCCAGTCCATCTGCAGCGAAACGCGGCCCGCGTCGAAGAAATCGGCGACCGTGATCCGCGGGCTTTCGGCTGTCCTCCACATGGGATCGTGTTCCTTTCGCCGGGGGCCGGCCGGCGGCCGGCCCCCGCTCCGTGCGGCGCCTTACGCCTCGGAGGGTTCCTCCACGTCCGCCAACCGCTGGCGGTCGTGGTGCTTGTCGATCATTTTCTCGCGCGATTTGCGCAGCTGCTTGTCGATCTTGTCCGCCGCCGCGTCGATCGAGGCGTACAGATCGTCCGTCGTCTCCTGCGCCACTTCGCGCAGCTTGTCCCGACCCTGCACGATGATTTCCGCCGTGAAGCGGTACTTTTCGTGCGCCAAGATCGCGTGGCAGCTTTCGACTCGCGCATAATCCGCCAGCACCGGACCCAGCCGCCCGTCCACGTATTCCTTCAATCCATCGTTCACCGTCACGTTCCGACCTGTGATCTGGATGTCCATTACGGCTTCCTTTCCTTTCTTCTGGTTGTCTTCGACGAAAATCCGTTCTTCACATGCTGAAAGCCTTGCCCAAGTACTTCTCCCGCGCCTGCGGATCGTTCACCAGGAACTCGCGCGTGCCCTCGGTGAGCACCTCGCCCGAATAGATCACGTACGCCCGGTCCACCACGGACAGCGTCTCGCGCACGTTGTGGTCGGTGATCAGGATGCCCAGCCCGCGCTGCTTCAAATCGCGGATGATCTGCTGCACGTCGTAGACCGCCAGCGGATCCACGCCGCTGAACGGCTCGTCCAGCAGGATCAGCGCCGGATCCGTCACCAGCGCGCGCGTGATCTCGAGCCGGCGGCGCTCGCCGCCGCTGAGCGTGTAGGCTTTCTGTTTCGCGAGGTAGCCGATCTTCAGCTCTTCCAGCAGATACTCCAGCCGGCGCCGGCGTTCGCGCGCGCCGATCGGCAGCGTTTCGAGAATCGCCAGGACGTTTTCCTCGACCGTCAGGTTGCGGAAGATGCTCGGTTCCTGCGCCAGATAGCCCAGCCCCATCCGCGCGCGGCGGTACATCGGCAGCTTCGTGACGTCGCGGCCCTTGAAATACACGTGGCCGCTCGTCGGACGGATCAAGCCGGTGATCATGTAGAAACTCGTCGTTTTGCCGGCGCCGTTGGGCCCCAGCAGGCCCACGATTTCCCCCTCGCGCACGTTCATCGCGATGCCGTTCACCACCCGCCTGCGGCGATATTCCTTCACCAGCCCCCGAGTTTCGACGAGCAAGTCGCTTCGATTGGATTCGGCCACTATCGGTACCTCATCACGCTAAGAATTTAACCCCGAATCCGCGGTTTGGCAAGACGTAATTGCCCCTCACGGCTTGAAATAGGACTCCGCATCGCCGAAATCTTCCGAATAGACCACCAGGCGGGCCTTCGGTTTGCATTCCAGCCGTTGCTCATCCCGCCAGAAGGTAATGACTTCCCCTTCCAGGATGTTCCGGCCCTGCATGACCTGCGGCGGCCCCCCCGCCAGCACGATCTTCCCCGTCGCCACGTCGTAGGTCGCCACGTCCGACCGCGCCTTCTTGTCGCCCTGCGTCAGCAGGACCTTGCCCTCGGCCTTGATCGTCTGCGCGCCGCCGTCTTCCGTGAAGACGATCGTCAGGCGGTCCGAGCTCAGCTGCAGGCGCGGATCGTTGACCAGCACGCGGCCCTCGAACAGCGCGAATTTCTTGATGTAGTCGAACGTCAGCTTGTCCGAGGTCACCACCGTCGCGTCGGGCGAGGCCTCCAGCGACCGCCCGTCGTCTTCCATCGCGGCCCGCGCCGGGACGGCCGCGCACAGGCCCGCGGCCGCGGCCGCCGTCCAAATCCATTTGCCGACTCTCGCCATGTTCATTCCTCTTTCGCATCCGGCTCCGCGGCCGGCGGCGCCTCCGGCGCCGGGCCCGGCGCCACGAGGCCCTGGGTATCCATCTGCCCGTCGAGCGTCACTTTCGCGTTCTCGAAAATCTGGAATTGCTGGGTTTCGCCGTTCCAGGCGAACCCGTCGCCCGTCAGCACCGCCTTTTCCGTCACCACGCGGATGTGCTGCTTCGAGGCCGCGCGCTTGCGCTTCGGGTCGTAGGCGCACAGCGACGAATAGACCCGCGCCGTCACCTCGCCCTTGCGGAATATCTCGATCTTCAGCCCCGTGAGCTGGATGATGCCGTCTTGCAGAAAAGTCGCCGTCTGGCCGTAGAGCTGCTGCTTCAGCTTGCCGTCCTCGTCGTACTCCGGGAGGCGAAAGCCCGTGACGGTCTGGCCTTCCATCTGCGCGGCCGCCGCCATAGCCCATCCCAGGAAAGCCGCCGCCAGGGCCGCCCTACGCCAGCTCATCGATCCTCCGGCACTGCCGCCACAGCGGCCCGATCACGTCCAGCGGCAGCGCGTTGTCCTTGTCGGACTTCGCCTCGGGCGGATTCCGGTGCGTTTCCCAGAACAGGCCGTCGCAGCCTGCGGCCACGGCCGCCTTGGACAGATACGGCGCCCATTTGCCGTCGCCGCCCGTGCCCTCCGCGCGGCCGCCCGGCAGCTGCACGCTGTGGGTCGCGTCGAAGACCACGGGATAGCCGAACTGGCGCATGATCAGCAGGCTGCGCATGTCTGCCACCAGATTGTTGTAGCCGAAGCTCGCGCCGCGTTCCGTCAGCAGGATCCGCCGGTTGCCCGTGCTCTCGACCTTCTCGATCACGTGGCGCACGTCCCACGGCGCCAGGAACTGGCCCTTCTTGATATTGACCACGCGGCCGCTCTCGCCCAGCGCCGTCACCAAATCCGTCTGGCGGCACAGAAACGCCGGCAACTGCAAAATGTCGGCCACTTCCGCCGCGGGCTTCACTTCGGAGACCTGATGCACGTCCACCAGGATCGGCACGCCGAATTTTTCCTTGATGCCCGCCAGGATCTCCAGTCCCTGCGCCAACCCGGGGCCCCGGAACGCCTTCACGCTCGTGCGGTTCGCCTTGTCGTACGACGCCTTGAAGACGAGCGGGATCTTTTCCTTTTTCGCCAGCGCGACCAGTCGCGCCGCCAGGTCGAACGCCATGGCGCGGCTTTCGATCACGCAGGGCCCCGCGATCAGCGCCAGCGGCGCGCCGCCGCCGAACCGCACGCGACCCGCCTTGACCGCCTTGACCGGCGCCTTTGGAAACGAATTCTTGCCCATGCCGCGCCTCAGCCTTTCGCCAGATCGCCCTGCACGTATGCGCGGATGCCGTCTTCCAGCGACGTGAACGGCTGCGCGTAACCCGCCGCCCGAAGTTTGCCCATCTCCGCCTGCGTGAAATACTGGTATTTGCTCCGCAGCGAGACCGGCATCTCGATGTAGTCGATCTTCGGCTCCAGTCCCATCGCCGCGAACGTTGCCTTCGCCAGATCGTTCCACGACCGCGCCTGGCCCGTTCCGCAATTGAACAAGCCCGACGCCTGCGGGTTCTCTCCGCAGAACAGCGTCACGTCCACCGCGTCCTTCACGAACACGAAGTCGCGGACCTGTTCGCCGTCCCGGTATTCCGGCCGATACGACTTGAAGAGCTTCACGGTGCCCGTCTCGCGGATCTGGCCATAGGCCTTGTGGATTACCGAGCGCATGTCGCCCTTGTGGCCCTCGCCCGGGCCGTACACGTTGAAATACTTCAGCCCCGCGATCTGCCCCAGCAGCCCGTTGCGCAGCGCCCACAGGTCGAAGAGATGCTTGCTCATCCCGTACATGTTCAGCGGCACCAGCGTCGGGGTCGTTTCGTCCGCGTCCGAATAGCTCTGCGCCCCGTCGCCGTAGGTCGCTGCGCTCGAGGCGTAGACGAACCGCGCGCCGTGCCCCAGGCACCATTCGCACAGCTCCCGCGTGTACTGGGTGTTGTTGTCCAGCAGATAGCTCGCGTTCGTTTCCGTCGTGGCGCTGCAGGCCCCGAGATGATAGACCGTCTGCACGGGCGGCAACCGGTTGGCCAAGACCGCCTCGCGGAACTTCGCGATGGTCCAGATATCCTCGAACGTCAACCCCCGCAAGTTCTTCCAGCGCTCGTCCGACCCCAGATCGTCCACGGCCAGGATGCGCTCCACGCCGCGGCGGTTCAATTCCGCCACCACGTTGCGTCCGATGAATCCGGCGGCGCCGGTCACCACGGTCCAAGCCGGACTGTCTGTGCTGGTTTTCACGGCGCCCACCCTATCACCCCCCGCCCCGCCCCTTCAAGCCGCAATAAATCCCCCCGGAGAGGGGGTTCGCGGCCCGCGGACCAGCCCCCGGTTTTACGTAGCGTGGAAAACTTTTTTCCACGCTCCGTAAAATTCGGCGGCCGTTTTTCCACAACGTGGAAAAACCGCGCCGCCGCTACCGCAGGCCGGCCAATTCGGCCAAGCGGACGGGCGTAAGGCCGGCGAGCGATTCGACGACCGCCGCGGCCCCCGCTTTTTCCAGCAGGACGGCGGGCAGATTCGTGGACACCGCCACCACCGGAATCCCCGCGCCGCGGGCCGAGGCGATGCCATCGCCCGTATCCTCGATCGCCACGCAGGCGGCCGGCGCGATCCCGCGGTCCGGGAACCGCGCCGCGAGCCGTTCGACGCACAGGCGATAGCTGGCGGGATCCGGCTTGCTCGCCGGCACGTCCTCCGCCGTCACTTTTTCCGAAAAGCAGGCTTCGATTCCCAGCGCCGCCAGCACCGGATCGACGTCGCTGCGCAGCGCCCCGCTGCACAGCCCGACCGGCCCGGCCGCCGCGCACGCGCGGACCAGGTCCGCCGCGCCGGGAAACGCCGGCACCCGGCCCGCCGCCGCGTGCCGCGCGAAAAGCTCCGCCTTGCGCGCGATGCGCCGGCGGAGTTCCTCCGGCGCCGGTTCGATCCCCGCGCGCCGCAACAGGACCGTGAACGCGCCGCGGTCGTCGAGCCCCATCAGGTTTTCGCGGTAGAATGCCCACGGCGTGGCCGGGCCCTGCCCGGCCATGGTTTCCACCATCGTCTCGTGGTGCAGCCGCTCGCTGTCCACGATGACGCCGTCGAAATCGAACAGGACCGCCGCCGGCGCGCGCATGTCAGCGCAGATCCCCGCTGCCGTGGATCTTGCCGGCTTCCTTGCGCGCCGCCAGCTTGGCCAGGTTGCCCGCGGCGATCGCTTCGAGGTCCAGACCCAGTTCGGTCGAAAGCGTGGCGACGTACCACAGCACGTCGCCGAGTTCCTTCGCCAGCAGCGCGCGGCGCTCTTCGGAGACTTTGCCGCCTTCGTCGCGGATGGCCTTTTTCAGCTTCTCGCACACTTCGCCCGTCTCGCCGGCGAGCCCCAGCGCGGGATAGGTGAAATTGCCTTCGCCGCGGCCCGGGTAGACCGCCGTCGTCAGGGCTTGTTTCTGGTACGTCGCGAAATCCAGCATGGTGCGTTCCTTTCGGTGGGGTTCAACAGTTCCGTTATTCACGATTCAACGGTTGCGCGAAGTCCGGAGGTTTTCCAACCTTGAACCGCTGAACCGTTGAACCTTGAACTTGTTCTCCGATCACTTGGCATAATACGGAAATCCGTCCTTCGACATTCCCGGCGGTACGTGCCGCCAGCGCTTGTAGCTCCACAGCCAGCACTCGGGCCGGGCCCGGATGGCTTCTTCGTAGAATCCGGTGATCCGCTGCGTCAACTCCTGCGCGGCGGTCTTGCGATCCAGCGCCGCGATCTCCGCCGCGGAAACGACGTGCGGGATGTCGCCCAGATAGGTTCCGTCCGCCCGCGGCAGCACGTACCCGAAGACGATTTCCGCCCCGGTCATCGGCGCCAGGATGCCCGCCGCGGGCGACACGGCCACCGGCTTGCCGAAAAACTCGACGAACGTCCCGCCTTCGTCCGGATCGGTATTCTGGTCCAGCAACAAGCCCACCGTCCCCCCGTCCCGCAGGCAACGGACCAGCTTCTTCAGCGCCCCTTCGCGCTCGACGATCTGCTGGCCCGTCATCTGGCGCGCCTGCCGCAGCATCGCGTCCACCGTCGGGTTCTTCAGGGGCATCGCCACGCTCATCAGGCCGCCGGCGCTCATCGCCCAATAGCGGCCGATCAGTTCCCAATTCCCGAAATGCCCGGTCACGCCCACGCGCGCGCGCCGGACCGCCATCGCGTCCCGCATGCTGGGAGCGACCTCGAACCACCGCTCCATCCGCGCCGCCGAATTCCGGGAAAACCACAGCAGGTCGAGCATCACCAGCGAAAAATGGCGCAGGGAGTTCCGCAGGATGCGCCGCTTTTCCGCGGGCGTCTTTTCCGCGCCGAACGCCAGATCCAGATTGGCCAAGCCGAGACGGCGGGACCGCGCCGAAAAGAGATAAGCGCCGTCGCCCAGCGCGCGCGCCAGCCCCAGCACGGCGCGACGCGGCAAGCGCGGCACCACGGCCAGGCCCAGGCGCATCGCCGGCGCTTCCAGCGCCTGGCGCAGCCGCAGCCATGGAGATTTCTTGCGCGCCATCCGTCCGTCCCGCTACGGCGCCGCCGCGGCCGGTTCTTCCGGCGGCCGGCTCTTCCAGCGCTTGTGCCACCACAGCCATTGTTCCGGATAGCGCCGGATTTCGTCTTCGATGGTCTTCGTGCAGGCCTCCGTGAAAGCCCGGATCGTCTCCGGCTGGCGGTCGGGCGGCGGTTCGATCGGAGGCCGGGCCTCGACCATGTTCCGTCCGTCCGGCAGGCGGCGGATGAACACGGGCAGCACCGGGGCTCCCGTATGCGCCGACATCACGGCCAGTCCCGGCGTCGTCGAGGCGGGTCGGCCGAAGAAATCCACGAACACCCCTTGGTCCGCCGGCCGGTTCTGGTCCAGCATGAAACCGACCAGGCCGTTGTCCTTCAGCGCGCGCACGCTGGCCCGGTACGCGTTGCGCGCCGGAATGCCGTTCACGCCCGCTTTCCGCTGCAGTTCCCACCACAGGGCGTTGAGCGTCTCGTTGCGCAGCGGCTTGGCGATCACGGACAGCGGATAGCCGAACAGCTTGGGCACCTGCAGCGCCAGCAGCGCGTAGTTGCCGAAATGGGCGATCAGGACCAGCACGCCCTTGCCCCGCGCCCGCG
Organism: uncultured Verrucomicrobiota bacterium; assembly: GCA_937872095.1. Taxonomy (GTDB): domain Bacteria; phylum Verrucomicrobiota; class Kiritimatiellia; order CAIQIC01; family Lenti-01; genus Lenti-01. The sequence goes on along the minus strand of CALMNW010000085.1, from coordinate 39,000 downwards.
CGGCTTCGACATGCTCTCTCCCGCTCACTTCGAGGCGGGCTTCCTGTTCCGCTTCCCGCCCCCCCGCGTAGCGCAGCAATTCCATCATGCCGAGGACCTGCAGGCGGCAGACTTCCGCATAAATCGCCCGCCGTTCCGCGTCGGTCTTGTCCGGCAGACAGCGCCCCAGCGTTTTCAGCACGTAGGTCCGGCGCAGGCGCACGACATTCGCCAGAACCCAGCCCACCGCGCGCGCAAGAACCGTCGCTCCGCCCAACGGCAAGGCCGCGACCGCCCGGGCAAATCGATGGAGAATCCATGCAAACATGCGGGTCATGCTACCCCAGCGTCCCGCCTCCCGCCAAGTCCCGTTTGCGGAACGCCCCGTCCCGTGCTATCCTTGTCCATCCATGGAAGGAAATCCGTACATGAAGAGAATCGTTCCCGGCCTGCTGGCCGCCCTGCTCATTTCCTGCGCCCCCCGCGTCGGCCAATCCTTCGAATGGCGCACCGACCTGCCGGCCGCCGCCGCAGACGCCCGCCAAGGCCAAAAGCTCCTCCTGCTGGATTTCAGCGGGTCCGATTGGTGCATCTGGTGCAAGCGCCTCGACGCGGAAGTCTTTTCCACCGACGCTTTCAAGACGTACGCCGACGCGAACCTCGTCTGCGTGCTCGCGGATTTTCCCCGCCGCGCGAAACAGGACCCGGCGCTGCAAGCCCAGAACGAGCGCCTCATGCGGCATTTCCAGGTGCAGGGCTTTCCCACCGTGCTGCTGTTCAGCCCCGGCGGCGAACTCATCGGCCAACTCGGCTACCAGCCCGGCGGCCCCGAAGCGTTCATCCGGGCCATCCAGCAGGCCCATTCGCGCTACGCCATGCGCCCGCCCGATCGTCCGGCCGGCCCGAAACTCCCGCTCGACTAGCGCCGGCCGCGCGTTTTCCGGGGTTGCGGAGCCCGCCCGCTTGTGGTGAAATCCGACCCCATGCAAGAATTTTTCCGCAAGATGCTCGTCGCCATGGGCGAAGACCCCGACCGCGAGGGTCTGCGCGCCACCCCCAAGCGCGCCGCCTCCGCCTGGAGCTATCTGACCCGCGGCTACCAGCAGGATCCCACCGCCCTCCTGAAATCCGCCGTCTTCGAGGTCGAGGCCAACCACATGGTCATCGTCCGCGACATCGAAATCTATTCCCTCTGCGAGCACCACCTCCTGCCGTTCTTCGGCGTCTGCCACGTCGGCTACATCCCCCGCGGCAAGATCATCGGCGTCAGCAAGATCGCCCGCCTGGCGGACCTCTTCGCTCGCCGCCTCCAGGTGCAGGAGCGCCTCACCAACCAGATCGCCCGCACGCTCATGGACACGCTCCAGCCCGAAGGCGTCGGCGTGATCATCGAAGCCCAGCACCTGTGCATGATGATGCGCGGCGTCGAAAAGCAGAATTCCCGCATGGTGACGAGCGCGATGCTCGGCAGCTTCCACGACTCCGTCGCCACCCGCAACGAGTTCCTGCACCTGTCCCGGCACCGCTCCTCCGAATAGCATGGTCCGCCGCCTGCCGCCCATCGTCCTCCTGTTCCTGCTCGGCGCCGCCACGACTTTCGCCCGTCCCGCGCGCATTCCGCTCGATCCCGCTTCGCTCGCCGGAGCCGAGGTGTTCACGGACGCCGAACAACGTGTCGCCTCGGCCGCGCAGGCCGTCGGCCTGGCTTTCGCCCCCGATCCCCGCCCCCTGCCGCCGCAGGTGCTGCTGACGTTCGACACGCCCGACGGCAAAATCCGGAAACGCAACGGGCTCCTCTACTGGCGCGGCGACATGCTCCCCGATCAACTCGCGCCCGGCGAGACCGGGACGTTCGTCCGCCGCCACCGCAATCCCGACGGCGCCTGGCGCACCACCCGCACGCAGGAAGACGCCGGCCCGGCCTCCAACACGAATCTCGTGCCCGTCGCCCATGCCGCCGAAAGTCTCGTCCTGCCTCCGATGATCATCGAAACCGCTTACCAACTCGGGACGGCCGGCGAATCTTCCGCCACGCTCGTGCTCTGGCGGGCCGCCGAAGAAGACAGCGCGCCCCTCGGCGGCTTCATCGCCCTCGAAGACCCCTCCCCCGATCTGCTCGACGCCTTGAACGCGCGGTGCGTCCCCTTCGAAACCCAAGCCGATTGGGCCGCTGCCTTCGACGCCTTCGCGCGCTGATTCCCGCCGCGCGCTCAGCGCGCGGCGACGACCTCTTCCGGCACGTAGACGACTTCCCCGGAGCGCAACTGGTAGGCCACGCCCAGCCGCGTTCCTTCGCCGGTGCTCGCGTCGTTCGCCGGCCGGAAATGCGGCATTTTCAACGCCTTTTGCAGCGCCGCGACGGGCAATTTGTCCGGTTGCCGCGCCTCCACCGGAGCGAGCGCCCTCACGCTGTGGAGATAGCCGAACAGCGCCAGCAGCAAAGCCACGGAAAAGGCCACCCACACATCCAGCAGGTTCAGCAGACCGGCCCCGGGATCGTCCTCTCCGACGACTTCCCACCGGCGCGGCTTGCGGTTCATGGCGCCTCCGTTTTCGCCGCCAGCCGCTGGCAGACGAATTCCAGGTCGCATAGATCGCGCGTGTACCACGCGCGGCGCACCAGGCCGATGGCGTAGGACAGCGCGCCGACCAGCACCCCGATCACGGTGGTCGTGAACGCGACCACCAGGTTCTGCGCCATGCCCTGCATGTCGCCGGCGGCCAGTCCCGCCAAGGCGGGCCCCAGCGGGATCAGGGTGCCCATCAGGCCGAGCATCGGCCCGACGCGCGTCAGCAAAGACAGCCGCGCCATGGCGTCGGTGATGCCGTGCTCCAGTTCCGCGACGGCATGGGCGAGAATGGCGGAATCCGCCGTACCGGGTATGGCATGCGCGCAAAAAGCGGGCGCCAGTCCCGACCGGGCCGCGCACAGCGTCGCCCACAGTTCCGCCGGCGCCGCGCCGCGCTTCGCGGCGGCCAAAGCGCGATCCAGCGTTCTCCGCGCGCCGCGCCGCGCCCACGTCTCGCGCAAAAATCCGCCGAACAGAACGACGGTCCAACCCAGGAACGCCAGCAGCACGAGGATCACCGGAATCAACAGCACGTTGCAGACGGCGAACAACAATCCGATCAATCCGTTCATTGGATCGTTCCCTTCCGGCGGACGAAGCCGTACGCCAGCAAGCCCAGAAACGTGCCGGCGGCGGCCAGCCAGAACCCCGCGCGCTGCCAATGCGGCGCGGCGGGCACCGGTTCGAGCTTCTGGCCGGTGACCGTCCGGGTTTCCGGCGCCGGCACGGCGGGCGTCGGTTCGGCGGCCGGCGCGGCCGCGGTCCGCGTGGCGCGATATTCCGCCAGCAGGCGCTGCGCCCGCTCGTCGCCGGGCACATCCAGCGCGTTTTGGATGAACTTCTGGAACGCGACGTTGCCGCCGCCGCGGATGCCGCTGTTCTTGCCGAACCGCACGACCGAGCGGGCGTGGGCTTCGGCGATTTCGCGAACCGTGGCGGCATCCGGGCTCCAGTAGCCCTTGCGCACCGTTTCCAGCAATACCTGCGTCATGCCCTGGAACGCCTGGGGATTGTTTTGGTCGAACCATTCCCGGATGCGCAGGTTCTTGCGGTCGCGGACATAGACATCCACCACTTCCTGCCAGTTTTCGGCGGACACGCTGTTCTCGCGCATGATTTCCCAGCCCAGCATGTTCGAGACGTGGACGGCCACCTGGTCCGCGCCCGCGTAGCCTTCCTTCATCATGCCTTCGATCCATTTCCGGTTGAACAGCCGCACGCGGAAATCGGTTTCCAACGCGTCCTCCGCCCGCACCATCCGCACCTGGCCGGCGTCGCGCACGTCGGCAAGGAAAAATTCGGGCTCCCGGCCCGTCAGATGCTTGATGGCCTGCGCCAAGCTGCCGTCGATGTACCAGGTGTACTTGTTGGCGAGCGGGCTGGAGACGGTGTCCGCCCAGCTGCGGATGACCATTTCGGCGCCCTGGATGTTGCGCTCGTAGGCCTCGGGCGCGTTTTCGCCCCAGGCGTCTTCCGTGTAGACGTACTGGCTCTGTTCCAGATAGGTCCGCATCAGATCCGCGCGGTCGTTCCACTCGCCGGTTTTCTCCGCCAGATAGTAGTACCAGGCCGATCCGTTCTGGCCGGGCGAGCTGCCGAACATCCGCGCGCGGGAAAGCAAGCGGGCCCGCGCGGGATCCAGGCCCCGCTGGACCAGCTCGGTCTCCACCCGCCGGGAATCCTCGCGCACGCGGTTGTCCGGTTCGTCGAGATCCGCGACCATCCGGATCGCCTTGTCGATCAGATGCATGCGGGTCGGCAACTGGTCGCGGTAGTAGCTGCGCGCGGACAGGAACACGTCGATGCGCGGGCGGCCCAGTTCGCTCGCCGGAATCACCTCCACGTCTTCCACCAGCCGCTTCGCGTCCCACACCGGCCGCACGCCCAGCAGATAGAAGATCTGGGATTCGATGACGCCGTAGTCGCGATAGGACGAAAACGAATTGAGGCTGAAGGCGATCTTGTCCGGATAGCGTCCCTTCTGCTCCCATTGCTTCCGCAGGATCTCGTCGATCAGGCGCGTGCCGATCTCCCATGACTGGGGCGTGGGGATTTCCTCCGGATTCACCACGAACATGTCGCGGCCGGTGGGCACCGAACCGGGATTCCGGTCGGGGCTGTTGGCCGGCCCGGGCGGCACGAAGCGTCCCGCCAGCGCCCCCGCGAGATTGTCGATTTCCTGCCCCGTCTTCCGGTAGTCGGCGTCCAGCTGCGCCATCAGGTCGAAGCCGTCCTGGACGACCTTCGGCAGGGCTTCGGCCGCGGCGCACCCCTGGGCTTGCAGGGCCTCGAGCGGCGTCAGCTTCCGGAGCAAAACCGCGTCCAGCGCCTCTTCGGCCCGCTTCCGCGCCGCGGATTCGGTCGGCGCTTCCGCGCCGGCCGGCGCCGGCAGCAGCGCGCGATAGCCGTCGAGAAAGGTGCGCCCGGCGCACCGCACGAGATAGGGCGTGAGCAGATCGCGGGGCGGAATCTCGCCCAGCACGTGGAGGCTGGCGGGCATCCGTTCGTTGGCGATGGCTTCGAGATAGCGGGACAGTTGCGCCATTTCGTCGGCCGTCGGCCGGCGCTCGCCGGACAGATCCAGGTGCAGATCGCGGTCGAGATGCAGGTCGCGCATCTGGCGGCCGACGGCTTCCAGGAATTTGTCCCGCAAGGCGCCGTCCTCCAGCGTCTCCCACTTCTGGACGTCGGCCTGCAGGTTCTTGAGCTCGTCGGAAAGCTCCGCCTCCACCAGCGGCGGCGTGAGGTGGTCCACGATCGTGGCGTAGCTGCGCCGGCGCAGCGGCGTCGATTCGCCGACATTGTTGACGATCCACAGGCCGACGTTCGGCAGGGCGCCGACGATCATGTCGCACCAATCGCCGGCGACCAGCCCGTCGGGCTTGCCGGGCAGAAGGAATTCCGACCCGTGCGTCCCGAAATGGACCATGGCATCCGCCCGGAACCCCTCCTGCAGCCAGAAGTAGGTCGCCAGGTAGTTGTGCGGCGGCGGCGTGAGCTTGTCGTGCGTCTGGGCGGACAGGGCGGAAACCGTCTGCGCCTCGCCGCGCAGCGGTTGGGGCAGCAGGATCACGTTGCCGAGATCCACGCGCGGAATCACGATGAAGGCTTGCCCGTCCCGCTCCCAGACCATGAACTTGCCGGGCGGCGGGCCCCATTGCTTGATCACTTCCTCGCGCCGGGCTTCCGGCACTTTCGTTTCAAACCACTCGCGGTAGGTCTCGGCCGGTACCAGCACGGCCTGGCCGCCGCGGGCCAGCCGGTCCAGCACGTCGGGCGCCCACACGCCGACCTGCCGCCCGTGGTCCTTCATCCGCGCCAGCAGATCGTCCTCGCTCTCCGACGGATGGTCCAGCGCGTAGCCTTCATCGCCCAGGCGCTTCAGGACGCGCAGCAGGCTGCGCGGCGCGTTCAGGAACATCCCCGACGCCGTGCCGCGCATCAGCTCGCTCTTGCCCATCGAGCGGTCGTAGTAGACGATCGCGATCTTCTTCTGCGCCGCCGGCGTTTTCCGCAACCGGATCCAGGCTTCCGCCCGCGCCGCGAGATGTTCCACGCGCTCGGGCACGGGCTCGACCGCCTCTTCGCTGCCGCCGCCCCGCGGGGTGGCGCCGACGAACAGCGGTTCCACGGTGCCCAGCAATTCCTGCGAGACGACTTGGTGTTGAAGCTCGCCCGGCGCGAGTCCGGTTTCCGGATCCCGCAGATACGCCTCCATGGCGCCGGCCTTCGTGTACAGGGAGGACACGTGCGGAGCGCCCAGTTCCTCGCGCAGCGCGAGGGGTTCGCTGCCGTGGCAGGTGTGGACGACGACGTCCGGCCGGAATTCGCGCTCGCGCTCCTCCCACCCCGGCGTGCCGTCGGTGATGCAGGCCGCCAACATTCCCCGCCGCTCGCATTCGCGGACCAGCGCTGCCACCACGCGGGCCTGCTGGAACGCCAGGTGCAACGGATGCGCGACGACCAGCACGCGGCCTTTTTGCGGGTCTTCCGCCCGGCAGGCGGCGGCCCATTCCAGAAACGACGAAACGTCCGGAAAACCTTCGGGATGGTCCGGGTGGAACACCGGCGGCGGCATTTCGTCCAGCGGGGGCTCGACGGTGCCCGCGCGTCCGCCGTAGCGGATGGCCGCATAGGCCAGCAGGCGCCGCAGGTTTTCCTTCGTAGAACCGTAGTAGCGGTGGACCTCCGGATCGTCGACGACGATTCCGTTCTGCACCAGTTCCGGCAGCAGCGCCCCCGGCAGCGGCGAACAGGTCAACGCCGCGAACCGGGGGTTCCGCGCCTTGGCCGCCGTCAGCTTCTCGACGTAGCGGTCCTTGTCCTCCGCGCGCAGGTGCTGGAAAAACACGACGCCCACGCCGTCGAAACCGAATCCGTCGCGGCGCACGTCCTCGTCCGCGAAATAGATCAACCGGAGATCCAGCGCCGGGGCGCATTCCTGCAGGGCGTCGAACACGCCCCCGTGCAGGCCCACGAAACCGAACCGGAGACCGGCCGCCCCCGGATCGGCGGACGCCGCCGCGCCGCACGACAGCGCGGCGACGGCGGCCAACGCGCCCCAGAAACTGGAGCGGCGTCTCACCCTAGAAGTTCCATTCCGCGCCCAGCGTGAAGTTGATGCCGGGAGCGTCCAGGCGGCTGAACGCCTCGCGATAGTTCTTGTCGGAGAGATTGTCGCCGGCCAGGAACAGGCTCAGCCCTTCGCGGACCGCGAAATCGGCGCGGGCATGGTAGGTCACGAAGCCCGGCACGGAATAATCCGCGCGCAGCGGCGGATTGTCGTCCGCCGGATAGGTCCGCGACGGATCGCTCGCGCGGGCCGGATCGCTCTTGTCGTCCTCCGAGATCTTGTCCTGCGCGGCCGCCATGCGGGCGTACGCGGACAGCGCCAGCCGATCCGTCGCGTGCCAGCGCACGCCGGCGACGCCGTTCAGCGGCGGGATGAAGCGCAGATGGTCGTGCTGCTCGTCGTTCCAGCCTTCCGCCCAAGCCAAGTTGCCGAACAGCGCCCAGTCTTCGAGGAACCGCCACTCGACCGCCGATTCCACGCCCTGGATATAGCCCGTTCCGTAGTTGCCCTTGGCGTAGTTCCCCTCGCCCGCGTCCTCGACGCCGTTGCCGTTGACGTCGGTGTAGCCCTCGACGCGCGCGCTGTCGACCATGTCGTCGAGCCACGTGTAGAAGTAGGTGACCGAGGCCGAAACCGCCTCGGACTCGAACCGCGGACCGATTTCCCAGGTCGTGCATTTCTCGGGCCCCACGTCGGGACTGGGAACGCTCACGCCGTAGGTGAACGGTCCGAAGCTCAGCACGTCGGAATAGGTCGGCGCGCGATAGCCGGTCGAAGCCTGGGAACTCAGCGCCAGGTTCGTGGTGAACCAATAGATGCCGCCCAGGCTGTACGTCGTCGAGTTCCAGCGTTCGTCCAGATCGAGATCGTCCGTCGTGAAGCCGGCCGTGGCGTTTTGCGCCTCCGGATCGGAGTTCAGATGGGTGCTTTCGAACCGGGCGCCCGCGGTCAGGCGGAGGCGTTCGATCGGATTCCAGTCGAGCATGGCGAAGGCGTCGGCCACGTCGTAGGTCCCGTCCGGCGTCGTGCCTTTCGGCAGCGACCACGTCCCGTCGCCGCCGCCGGGAGACCAAACGCAGCGATCCTTGTCCTCCGTGAAGTTTTCATAGCGGTAGTCCGCCCCGTAAACCAGCTTGAGCCCGTCGCCCAGCGGGCTTGCGGCGGTCAATCCGGCCCCGACCATGTCCTGGTCCTGTTGCGTGACGTCGCGCTGGAAGGTCGTCGCGTCTTTCTCCGTGTTGTAGTACGACTTCGCTTGGTAGTTCTGGTAGTACAGATACGGTTCCAGATGCGAAACGACTCCGCCCTCGCGGTCGAACGTGTCCTTGAGGTACACCAGCGTCCGTTCCTCCCGCGGCGTGAAGAACCGGGGCTCGCCGCTGTTCGGATTGCGCGCGGACTGGTCGTGGCGCTCCACGTCCGTCCGGACGTTTTCCAGGCAGCCCAGCGTCAGCACGTGCCCCTCGCCCAGCTTGATCCGGGCCTTGCCGAAACCGCCGGAACTGTTCAGCGACGTGTGCTCCAGCTTGTCGCCGCCGCCGGCGCGGACGTCGTCCGCCGTGAAATAGGTCGCGCCCGCGCTGGCGTTCATGCGGCTGTCCGCGTAATAGGCCTCGCCGTGCCCCAGCCCGCCTTCGTCGGCCGTGCTGTATTGCCCCGCCAGCCGACCTCCCCAAACGGGCGATTCGGGGAAGAAATCCAGCGTCGGCGTCTGCATCTGGATGACGCCGCCCATGGCGTCGCTGCCGTACTGCACCGAACCGGGCCCCTTCAGGATCTCGATCCGGTCGATCGAACCGACGTCGATCTGGTTGAAAAACGCGTTGGGCCCGCTGAACAGCCGCCCGTTGTTGATGCGGATGCCGTCCACCAGATACAGCACCGTGTTGCCCATCATGCCGCGCACCACCGGCGTGCCGCCCCCGGCGCCCGTCTTCTGGATCCAAATGCCCGGCTCGTTGCGCAGCGCTTCGACGGGCTGCGTCGGATGCCGTTCCCGGATCTCCTCCGCCGTCGCCACGCACGTGGACTGGGGCAGCCGGACGGCGTTTTCCTCGGTCCGCGTCGCCGTCACGACGATTTCCGGCAGCGCCGCGGCGGCGGCGACCGCGGTCTGGCTCCAACAACTTCCGGCGCCGGCGACGCCCAGCGCCGCCCCCAACATGATCGTCCGAATCGTTTCCTGCACGTTTCTTCCTCCAGGCAAAGTGGTTGCCATGGAAAGAAACGCTTTCGGCCGCAAAAAAGTTCAATCGCGAGGAATTGGCGAAGGCGGGCGACCCAGCCGTTTTTCCACGCTACGTAAAAACGAGAAACTGCGATTTGCGGGAGGCTCAGGCCGGGGCGGTTTCATCCGCGAGTGCGCGGATGCGTCGCATGACGAGGGCGCCGACGGCGGCGTAGTCGTTCTTGGCGGGCATGGCGGCGCGGATTTCCTCGGGCGTGATGGCCGGACCGAATCGCGCGACGATGCGGCCGGGGCGGAGTTTGTCCGCACCCTTCGGAAATGCCCCGTGGGTGCCGGAGATGTAGAGCGGCACGACGGGCACGTCGCCCTTCGCGATCAGGAAGCCGATGCCGCCCTTGGCGTCGCGCATCTGGCCGTCCGGCGAGCGGGTGCCTTCGGGGAACAGGCCAATGACCTGGCCTCCTTTAAGGGTGGCGATGGCTTTCTTCAACGCGCCGAGATCCCCCTTGGTCCGGTCGAGCGCGATCACCCCCACCCGCGGGAAGAACCAGCGCGCGATGGGATTGGAAAAGAGCGTGTCGCGCGCCATGAAATGCACGATGCGCCGGTTGTTGGAGCCGGCCATCACCGGCGGATCGAGGTAGCTGCAGTGGTTGGCGGCGATCACGGCGCCGCCTTGCGCCGGCACGTGTTCGCGGCCGGAGATCCGCATGCGGTACTTCAGCAGGAGGCAAAAATAGACGAACCCGCGCGAAAGCCAGTAGAGCGGCTGCGTGAAAAGGCCTTCGCGCATGGGATCAGGCCGGCACCGCGCCGGCCTTCTTCAGGTCGACGACGATGGTGTCCACCACCTGCTCGACGGTCATGCCGGTGCTGTTGATGATCTTGGCGCCGAGGGCGATCTGCAGCGGCGCGGTGGCGCGGCTGGAGTCCTTTTGGTCGCGGCGGCGCAGGGAACTGAGCACGGCGCCGACGTCCTCGGTGCCTTCCTGCACCTTGATCTCGGCGGCGCGGCGGCGGGCCCGCTCCTCGGGATCGGCGTCGAGGTAGTACTTGAAGGGGGTGTCGGGGAACACGACCGTGCCGATGTCGCGGCCTTCCATCACGAGGCTGCCGAACTTGGTCATCATGCGCAGTTTTTCGACGATGTAGACGCGCACGGCCTGTTGGGAGGCGATGTCCGCGACGCGCTCGCGCACGGGTTCGGCCCGGATTTCCTGCCCCGGATCCTCGCCGTCGATGCGGTAGCCAACGGCGTTGTCCTGCAGCACCAGTTCCATGTTCATCCGGATCAGCAGGTTCGTCACCGCCTGCGCGTCCTTCACGTCGATGCCTTCCTTGACGCACTTCCAGGTCACGCCCCGATAGAGCGCGCCGGAATCCACGTAGATGAACCCGACGGCCTGGGCCGTCTTGCGGGACACGGTCGATTTCCCGGAGGCCGAAGGGCCGTCCACCGCCACGATCGTCACTTGTTTATTCAACTTTCACTCCCAGTTGGCTCAGCTGCTCCCAAAATTCCGGATACGACGTGTCCACGCACGCCACGTTGGCGATCGTGACCGGCTGGTCGGCGAAAATCGCCAGGATCGACATGCTCATGGCCACGCGGTGGTCGCCGTAGCTGCGGATGCTCTTCGTGGGCGAGACCTTCGTCGGGCCTTCGATGACCATGCCGTCGGGCTGTTCGGCGACCGTCACGCCCATGCCGGCGAGATTCTCGACCATGACCGCGACGCGGTCGGATTCCTTCACGCGCAGCTCGCTGGCGTCGCGGATGACGGTGCGGCCCTGCGCGAGGGCGCCGAGCACGGCCACCAGCGGCAGCTCGTCGATCAGGTTCGGGATTTCCGCCCCGCCGATTTCGGTGCCCTTGAGTTCCGCGCCGTAAACGGTCACGTTGCCGTAGACTTCGGGATCGGTGGGCGCCGAGGTGCGTTCGATCTCGACGCGCGCGCCCATGCGACGCAGGACGTCCAGGAGCGCGGTGCGCCGCAGGTTCAGGCCCACGCCTTCCGCACGGACGCTCACGCCGGGGACCGCGGCGCCGGCCGCCAGCCAATAGGCCGCGGAGGAGAAATCGCCGGGCACGACGTAGGGGCGCGCGAGGAACTTGGGCCCCTTGGGACCGTAGCCGTCCACGGAAATGTTCTGCCCTTCCACGCGGATGGGCGCGCCGACCGCGCGCAGCATGCGTTCCGTGTGGTCGCGCGTCGGGATCGGCTCGAGGACCGTCGTGCGGCCTTCGGCGTAGAGGCCGGCGAGGATGCAACAGCTTTTCACCTGCGCGGAGGCCGTCGGCAGGCAGTATTCGATGCCGCGCAGCTGGCCGCCCTGGATCGTCATCGGCGCGGTGCCCTGCGGCGTGAGGTCCACCTTCGCGCCCATCAGCTCCAGCGGTTCCTTGATGCGGCGCATGGGGCGCGACTGCAGCGATTCGTCGCCCGTCAGCGTCACGTGGATCGGCGAACCGGCGCACAAACCCGCCAGCAGGCGCATGCCCGTGCCGGAATTGCCCACGTCCAGCGGACCGACCGGCTCGATCATCTTGCCGCCCGTGCCCTGGATCGACAGGACGCCTTCGTCGTCGATCCACGACCGCGCGCCGAAGGATTCCATGGCCTTGAGCGTGTTCAGGCAATCCTCCGCCTGCAGGAAGCCGCGGATTTCCGAGGTTCCCGAGGAGATGCCGGCCAGCAAGGCCGTCCGGTGCGAAATGCTCTTGTCGCCCGGCACGCGGACCACGCCGCCGTCGAATCCGCCGGGATGTACGATCTTCGTCTGTTTTTGGATAACCATCGGTTTGCCTGGTTGTACGTTATGGAGGAACGGCGGCACCGGGGCCGCGACCCTTCAACAATTCCGCGCGGGCCGCCCGGGCGCGTTCCAAGAACGCCGCCACGTCGTCGAACCGACCTGCTTGGAGATCATCATATACCCGCTCGACTTCCAATTTGAAAGCTCTCAATTCCTCGGCGACGGCCGGCGCGTTGGTCCGAAGGATGTCGTTCCACATCTCGATGGAGCCGGAGGCCACCCGGGTGGAATCGTAGAAGCCCGTCCCGCAGAAGGTGCCGACCTGCGCGGCGGAGTCGCGCCCGATGGCCTTCGCCAGCGCGGCGGCGGCCACATGCGGCAGATGGCTCGTGCGCGCCAGCAGGCGGTCGTGATCTTCCGGCGCCATGCGGCACGTCCGCGAACCCGCCGATTTCCAGAGATCCGCCACGCGCGCCACCGCCGCTTCCGGCGCGTCCGCGGAGCCGGCAATGACGGTCAGGGCGTTTTCGTACAGATCGGCCGAGGCGGCCTGGAGACCTTGTTTTTCCGAACCCGCGATGGGATGGCTGCCCACGAAGACCCCGGCCGGCAGGAGACCCGCCATTTGGCGGCCGATCCAACCCTTGGTGCTGCCCACGTCCGTGACGACCGTTCCCGGCTGGATCGCCGGAGCGACGTCGGCCGCCAGTTCCGCGCAGGAACGGATCGGCGCGCACAGCACCACCAGGCTGGCCGCCTGGACCGCCGCGTCGGGATCGGCGAACGCCTCGTCCACGATGCCGCGGGCCAGCGCTTCCTTGCGCGTCGCTTCCTTGCGCGCATAGGCCGCGAGCCGGCCGGCGTAGCCCCGCTTGCGCAAGGCCATCGCCAGCGAGGCGCCCATCAGCCCCAGCCCGAGGATCGAAATGCACGGTTCTTTGGTCATTTCCGTCGTTCCCGGCTCCGGCCTAATGGAGATTGCGCCCCACGGCCCGCGCCACCAGTTCCAATTCGCCCATCAGTTCCTTGAAGCGCTTGGGCGTCAGCGACTGGGGCCCGTCCGACACCGCTTTGGCGGGATCGGGATGCACCTCCAGCAGCAGGCCGTCCGCGCCGGCCGCCACGGCGGCCTTCGCCATCGGCGCCACCAGGTCCCAATGGCCCACGCCGTGGCTCGGGTCCACCACCACCGGCAGATGGCTTTCGCGCTTCAGCACCGGCACCGCGCTCAGATCCAGCGTGTTGCGCGTGAACTTTTCGAAGGTGCGGATGCCCCGTTCGCACAGGATCACCTCCGTGTTGCCTTCGCTCATCACGTATTCCGCGCTCATCAGCAGCTCTTCCAGCGTGCTGGCCAGGCCGCGCTTGAGCATCACGGGTTTCCGGCAGCGCCCCAGCACCTTGAGCAGGTTGAAATTCTGCATGTTCCGGGCGCCCACCTGGATGACGTCCGCGAACTCCGAAACCATTTCCACGTCGCGCGTGTCCATCACTTCGGTCACGACCGGCAAGCCCACCACGGAACGTTCCTCGGCCAGATAGCGGAGGCCTTCGACGCCCAGCCCCTGGAACGCATAGGGCGAGGTGCGCGGCTTGAACGCCCCGCCCCGCAACATGTGCGCCCCCGTTCCTTTCAGAAACGCCCCGAGCGACAGGATCATGTCGCGGTTCTCGACCGAGCAGGGCCCCGCCATCACCACCACGCCCGGACCGCCGATATTCAGCCCCCGGTCGCCGTGGCGCGCGGGCGGGATCTTGATCACGGTCTTTTCCGGGTGGAATTCCGTGCTGGCCCGCTTGTAGGGCTTCATCACCGGCATGACTTTTTCCACCCCCGGCATCATCTCCAGCGCGGGCCCCTGCGCCGCGGCTTCCTCGCCGATCAGGCCGATCACCGTCACTTCGGCGCCCGCGCTGACGTGCGCCTTCAGGCCCCAGCCCGCGGCCCGCTCCGAAATGGCCTGGATTTGGGCCTCGTCGGCCCCTTTTTTCATCACCACGATCATAAAAACTCCGGTTCGCCGGCACGCCTTCCCGCGCGTCCCGCGGGACGCGATTCGAGCGGGAACCATACTCCCCCCTTCGGCATTTTTTCCACCCTAAAAACGGGCAGCCGGGCAAAAAATCGGCTCGGCCGCGCATTTCTTTTCACCGCATCGTGTTGCGACGGCGGAGACGCCGTCAAGGCGCGATAAAACGATAGTATCGCACCGCCGTCGCCGGCCAGTTCGTATCTGCGACGCTGGCGGTTCCGTTCGCGATGACGCAGGAGCCCACGTCCCGCCAGTCCGTCGCCACCAGATCGCCGCTGGCCTGTACTTTGACGGATTGCCCGTCCGCCCACTCCAACTCGATCCGGAATACGCCGTTTGTCGCCGCGAGACTGACGGCTTCCGGCGCCCATTCCACGGCCGGTACCCCGCTAAAGGTAGCCCCCCAACTCGACGGCGAAACCAGATAATAAACCGTGGCGAGATCGGCGCCGAGAAACAGGTCGTCCCCCGCCGCCGGTTCGTCGCAGAGGAAATAGACGCCCGCCAGCGACGAGCAGTTGCCGAAGACGTTCGTCCCCAGACCGGCCACGCCGCCGCTGAACGCCAGCTTCTCCAACCCGTCGCAGCCGGCAAACGCCTGGTCCCCGACCGCGTCCAGCGCGCCGTCCAGCGTCAGCGCCGTCAGCCCAAAGCAATTGAAGAACGCCGCCCGGCCGATTTGCGTCGCGCCGTCCGGCAGATCGACGGACGCCAAGCTCCGGCATTCGTAGCAGAACTGGGCCGGGATGGCCGCGACGCCCGCCGGCACGGCGATCGCAGCCAAGTTGCGGCAATTCAGGAACGGCGACTCGCCCAGCCCGGTCAGGCCGCTCGGCAAGGCGATCGCCGCCAAGTTGCGGCATTCGGCGAACGCCGCGTCCCCGACGTTCGTCACGCCGCCGGGGATGGTCACCGCGCCCAGTTCCGTGCAGCCGCAGAACAGGCCCGGAGCCAGCGCCGTCAAGCCATCTGGAAGCACGGCGATGGCCAAGGCGGTGCAGTCTTGGAAGGCCTGCGGGCCGACGTTCGTCACGTTCGCCCCGCCGGCAAACGCAATGCCCGTGACGTTGGTGAGGTTTTGGAACGCCCCGCGCCCGATGCCGCCGACGACGTAGCCGCCCAACGTGGCCGGCACGACGAGATCGCCCGCGGCGCTGGCCAGCACGCTCGTGACGACCGCCCGGCCGTTTTCGACGGCATAGCGGAACAGGTTGGTGTCGGACGCGCCCTGCGTCAGCGTCAGGTTGTCGAAATACACCTGGCGATATTCCGCATCCGCGTCGTTGGCGATGGCCGCGGCGTAGAAATGGACGTTGGCGAGATAGCTGGCCACGTTGGTGCCCACCGTGGTCGTAAAGGTTTCGGCGCCGGCGCGGCCCGTCGCGTATACCATCACCTGCGTGGCCGACACCTGCGTGAAGGTCCAGTACATCGTGTTCACGCCGTAGTTGGTCAGGGCGGCGACGCCGTTCACCGTGACGATCTCCGAATCGGCCTGGTTCACCACGACGATTTCGCGGTTGTCGGCGGTGCGCAGGGAGAAGCCCTTGTTCCCGCCGGTGCCGGAGTCGTAGTTCAGGCCCAGATCGAGCTTGAAGGTGTCGCCGGCGGCCAGCGCCGTCGCGAACGGCCGGTCCATATCGATATAGGCTCCCGCGCCCTTGGCCACGTAGCCGAACGCGGTCCCGAGGTTGAGCGACGCGAGGGAGCTGTCCCAGATGCCGCAGCCCGCCCAGCCGGCGCCGGAATCCGCGACGATGCTCCACGCGCCGAAACCGCCGCCGCCGTTCGCGCCGTTCGTCCAGCCGGCGGAATAGTTCGCGGCCGAATCCACGTTGACGGACCCCAGCGCCGTGCCTGCCAGCGCCAGCGCCCCGATCAAGCCCATCCATCCGTTCATGCGCTTCATGGCGTCCTCCCTTACTGGACCGTGGTGACCATGGACGAAGCCGTGAAGGTCTTCGACGTCCGGCCGCCGGACACCGTCGCCCCCACGTAGTAGCCGTGGAATTCGGTGCCACCGGAAACCACGGCGTTGGTCACGATGGAATAGGTCGCGTTGGTGAGGCCAGGCAGGCTGAACAGCATCGTCATGCTGGTCGTGGTGCTGCCCGGTCCGCCCGGCCCGCCGCCGCCCGAATACGTCCGCGGCAGCTTGTAGACCAGGACATCGTTGCCGCCCGTCGCGACCCGCACCACCGTGCCCGACGTGCCCACCGCCTTGTAGAGCACCGACCGCTGCGTGCAGTTCGCCGCGGTCGGCGTGCTGCTGGCGCCGCCCGTCCCCACCAGCGTTCCGCCCCGGATCGCGAACGTGTTCTGGTCGCAGTCGAAACCCTCTTCCGGCGCGGTCGTGCCCGACGCCACGATCAGGCCGCCGTTGAACGTCAGCGTGCCGTTGGAGTCGATGGCGTCGTTGCCCGTGCTGTAGCAGTAGATCCGCCCGCCGTTGATGGTGATGTTGGTGGCCGCGTTGATGCAATCGTCGTAGCAGACGATCTCCAGATCGCCGCCGTTGATCGTCAGGACGTTCTTGCTCTCCAAACCCTCGCCGCCGTCGTTCACCGTCGTGGCGCGGAACGTGCCGCCGTTGACCGTCACGTTGCCCTGCGCGCAAAAAGTCTTCGGGTTGGAATAGGCCGCGCCGTCGTTCGATCCGGACAAATAGACCCGCACGCCGCGCGTAGCCACCTCGACGTAGGGCGTATTGGTGATGCCCGCCACGCCGATGATCGCCGCGCCTTCCGTCGAGATGGCGTCGCCCGCCGCCCCGGTGCTGGTCGCCCGGACGGTGCCGCCCAGGATGCGCAGCGTGCCGTCGGCCTTCAGGCAGTCGGCCGCCGCCACGTCGTACGTCTTGTCGGCGTTGGTGAAGGCCGCGGAATTGCCGCCGCTGGTGAACAGGTCGAGCGTGCCGCCGTTGATCGTGACGTCGCCGTCCGCGGAAAGCCCTTTGCCCGCCAAGCCGGAATGGGTCACGACGATCGTCCCCGCGTTGACCGTCAGGTTGCTGCCGCACTTGATGGCCGAACAATAGGAAGGATTTCCGTAGACGTTCGTCGCGACCGTCGCGCCGTTGGTGCTGACGTTGGTGACCGTCGCCACCACCGCGTCGCCCGTCAACCGGAACAGCATCGTGCCCCCGTCGACGGTCAGGTCCGTGGCGGAAATGCCCTTGCCCTGCGCTCCCCGCACCGCCACGTCCATGAGCCCGCCGCCGACCGTCATCGCGCCGTCGCAATGGATGGCGCGCGTGCCGTTCAAAACGCTCGCGATCGCGAGGGCGCCGCCGTCGATCCGCACCGCGTCGGCGTCGATGCCGTCGCTGTCGGCCGCCAACTTCAGCGTGCCGTTGTCCAGCCGGAACGTTCCGCTCGCGTGGATGGCGTCGGAGACCGCCTGCGACACCTCGATTTCGCCGTCCCGGATCCGGATCGCTTCGGCGCCGTAGATGCCGTGTTTTTTCAGGCCGCGGACGGCGAGCCGTCCGGGCCCGCTGAACGTCAGCGGGCCGCTGCCGTAGAACGCTCCGCCGGCCGCGTTGACCGCGCCGTCCGCCAGGACGTTCGTCGTGCCCTTCGCCAGCACCACGAAACAGCGGTTGCTCGTCCAAACGCCGATGGCCGGATTGGTCGCGCTCGCGAGATCCACGCCGGCCAGCGTCAGCTGGATCGGCTGGCTGCTGCCGATTTGCAGCGAACCCGGCGACGCCGTGCCGGACACGCGGACTTCCACGCCCGCGACCGTCGAGGTCAGCGCCACGTTCGCCCCGTCCCGCAACACAGCTACGCCCGCGCCGGCGCCGTTGGACACCGTCGCCGTCGCGCCGGAAAACGTCACGGACACGGTTTGCGTGAACGCCGCCGCCTCCACGTAGTCCGCGTCCGTCCCGAACGCCGCGGCGCAGGCCAGCCCCGCCGTCCCCGCCCAGATTCCCGCCCATCGCGATTTCATCGTTCCACCACTCCTTCGAACTCGTCGCATACATTCCGCCCGCGGCGCCGGCATGGCTCGGACGCCGCCATAGATCCACCTGACAACGGCACTCTGCCGAAACCCCGATGAAGGCCGCATGAAAATGCGGAGAATATTTGGGAAAAAACGGTTTTTCAGCTTCATTTGATCTTCACGGACGACCCCTTCGGAACCGCGCTTCCGAACGCCCGGAGCGGGCCCGCCGGTCTCGAAAGAACCGGTTTGGGGGCTTCATGCTCCCTTCATCCGCCTTGTGCGAGCTTTGGTCCAGATGCTATGAAGAATGCGCCTATGAGACTGCTCGTGATCGAAGACGAAGTCCGGCTGCTGCGCAACCTGGCCAAGGCCTTGCGCGAGGAAGGCTATGCCGTGGATACGGCCGCCGACGGCGAGGAGGGGCTCTACAAAGCCCAGAACAGCGACTACGACGCCATCGTGCTCGACGTCATGCTGCCGGGCCTCGACGGCTGGCAAGTGCTCGCCCGCCTGCGCAAAACCCGCAAAACCCCCGTCCTGTTCCTGACGGCGCGCGACACCACCGCCGACCGCATCCGGGGACTCGACGGCGGCGGCGACGACTATCTCGTCAAACCCTTCGACCTGTCCGAATTGTTCGCGCGCCTCCGCGCGCTGATCCGCCGCGCCGCCGACCGGCCCAGCCCGGAAATCGCGCTGGGCGAAGTGAAAATCGACACCCGCGCCCGCACGGTCTCCGTCGGCGGCCAACCCGTCCCGCTGACCGCCAAGGAATACATGATCCTGGAATATCTCGCGCACCACCGGGGCAAGGTCATCACCCGCACAGAACTCTACGAACACGTGTTCGACGAACGCGCGGATACCATGTCCAATCTGCTCGACGTCCACGTCTACAACCTGCGCAAAAAACTGGCCTGCGATCTCATCGTCACCCGGCGCGGGCTGGGTTACTGCATCGAGGAGTAGCATGCGCCGAAAATCCATCCGCCTGCGCTTGCTGGCGTGGTTCGGGTTTTTTCTCGCCGCGCTGGTCGCCGGATTCGGCGTCGTGGCGTTCCAGTTCCAGAAGCGGGCCGATTTCGGCGACGTCGACGCCGCCTTGGCGCTTCGCGTGGACGCGGTCAGCCGCGCGTTCCGCGGTTCGGAGCCCCATCCGCCGCCGCCGCCGGACTTCCACGAGGATCGCCACCACGGGCCGCCGCCCGATTTCGGACCGCGGTTCCACAACCGCACGCCCGTCCAATTGCCGGACGAGGTCTTGCGCCAATTCGAACCCGGCGACTATTTCGCCGTCTGGGGATTGCGCGAAAACCGGCTCCTGGCCCAATCCGGCCCGGAAGCGGACGCCATTCCCCGGCCAACCGATTCCCCGACGGAAACCCGGCTCCGTTACCGGACCCGCGGCTCGATCCGCGAAGCCTATCTGTACACGGAACGGGGCGATTGCATCCTGGCGGGACGCGACCTCGCCCCGCTGCAAGCCCGGCTGCGGCTCTTCGCCGGCCAGCTGGTCGTCGCCGGCGTGCTCGTCCTCCTGCTGGGCCTCGGTGGCGGCGGCATGGCTTCGCGCCTCCTGTTCGCTTCCATCCGGCGCATCGGCGCGACCGCCCGGCGCATCGCCGACGGCAATCTGGCGGAACGCATCCCCGCCGCCGACATGGATCGCGAGCTGGGCGAACTGGCCGACGTGCTCAATTCCACCTTTGCCCGCCTGGACGCCGCCTTCGCGCGCCAGCAGCAGTTCACCGCGGACGCCGCCCATGAATTGCGCACCCCCCTCGCCGTCATCCTCTCCGAAACCCAGACCGCCCTGCGGCGCGACCGCGCGCCGGAGGAATACCGCGATTCGATCCGCGCCTGCGAAGAAGCCGCCCAGCAGATGCGCCGGCTGTCCGATTCCCTGCTGGAACTGGCCCGGCTGGATGCCGCCGGCGAACAGGGCCAGCGGATCGATGCCGATCTGGCCCAGATCGCGGCGGATTGCACCGCGCAGCTGCGACCGCTGGCCGCGCAGCGGAACGTCCAGATCGAAACGGATCTGCGGCCGGCGCCGCTCGCCTGCCACCCCGACCAGATCGCCCGGGTGTTCGCCAATCTGATTTCCAACGCGCTGGAATACAGCCATCCGGAAGGCCGAATCCGCGTGACCACCGGCACGCCGGACGGAAAAACAACGGCGACCGTCGCGGATACCGGTATCGGCATTTCCCCCGCCGATCTTCCGCACGTCTTCGACCGCTTCTACCGGACGTCCCCGGCGCGCTCCCATTCGGCCGCACATGCCGGACTCGGTTTGGCGATTTGCAAAGCCATCGTCGAAACCCACGGCGGCCGGATCTCCGCTGCCAGCACGCCCGGCGCGGGCACCATCATGACGCTTTGCTGGCCTGCGGCCGGCGGAACGGCTTGACGCTGGCGCGCCGTTCTAGCGCAACTCGATCAGAGCCTCCGACAGCGCGCGCAGGAACTGCGCGTTTTCCTGCGCCGTCCCCACGCTCACGCGCACATGCTCCGGCAGGCCGAAGCCCGCCATCGGACGGACGATCACCTTGCGCTTCGTCAGCGCCGCCGTCAGGCCCGCCGCTTTCTGGAACGGGAACAGGATGAAATTCGTGACGGATTCCACCGGGTCCAGCCCCAACTTCCGCATGCCGTCCATCAACTGGGCCCGCCCCGCGACCAGCATTTTGCGCGTCGCGTCCAGATGCGCGTCGTCCTCCAGCGCGGCCACCGCGGCAGCCTGCGCCATCGCGTTCACGTTGAACGCCTGGCGCACCTTGTTCAGCAGGTCGATGCCGTCCGGCTGCGCCATCGCGTAGCCCACCCGCAGTCCCGCCAGCCCGTAGGCCTTGGAAAACGTCCGCAGCGTCACCACCGGCTTCTTCCCCGCCTTCACGTGCTTGAGCGTGTCCACCTGGTTTCGCGGGTCGACCAGCTCCATGTAGGCCTCGTCGAACACCGTCACCACGCTGGCCGGCACCGCGTCCACGAACCGGTCCACGTCCGCCTGCGACACCATCGTGCCCGTCGGGTTGTTCGGATTGCCCACCACGACGGCCTTCGTCCGCGGCGTGATCGCCGCGAGCATCGCGTCCAGATCGTGCGTCATCCCCTTCATCGGCGCTTCGATGCATTGGCAGTGGTACAGCGACGCCACCAGCTTGTAGACCACGAAGGAACGCTCCGAGACGACCCAGTTGTCGCCCTTGTCCATGAACGCATGCGCCAGCAGCACGGCATGCTCGTTGCAACCGCAGCCCAGCATCGTCATGTCGTCGGAAATCCCGTACTTCTTCGCGATGGCCTGCCGCAGATAGAACGAACCGCCGTCCGGATAGAGGTGCATCTGGGGAATCGCCTTCCTCATCGCTTCCTGCGCCTTGGGCGAAGGTCCCAGCGCATTTTCGTTCGACGCCAGCTTCACGATGCCTTCCACGTCGCCCAACCCCAGTTCGCGCGCCACCTCTTCGATGGGGCGCCCGGGCTGGTACGGGCGCTGCGACGCGATCCAGGAATTCGCCAACGGTGCAAACAGGCTCATTCTTCTTCCTCCTCATCCTCATCGTCGTCGTCATCGTCGAATTCGTCTTCGTCCTCGTCGTCGAACTCGTCGTCTTCGTCCTCATCAAATTCGTCTTCGTCGTCCTCGTCGCCCCCGACGATGTCTTCCGCCGACAGTTCTTCGCGCTCGATGGGCTCTTCCTCGTCCGCGACGCCGTCCGCCACGGCTTCCGCGGCCACGGCTTTTTCAACCCCTTCGAGTTTCATCTGGTTCGGATCTTCCGGGGCCATTTCCGGCGTTTCCGCCGCCTTCGGCGCGCGTGCGCGCGCCTGTTCCGCCTCCAAGCGCCGCAGTTCGTCCGTTCCCGGCAGGTCGTCGAGGCTCTTCAGCCCGAAATGCTCCATGAACTTCTGCGTCGTGCCGAACATCCACGGCCGGCCCGGCAGCTCGCTGCGGCCCACCACGCGGACCAGCTGCATCTCCAGCAGGTTCCGCAGGATCGCGTCCACGGCCACGCCGCGCACCGCTTCGATTTCCGAACGCACGCACGGCTGCCGGTAGGCCACGATCGCCAGCGTCTCCAGCGCCGGCAGCGACAGCCGCGCCCCGCGCCCCTTCTGCAGCATCGTCCGCAGCCACGGCCCGCAGTTCGCGTCGTTCTCCAGCCGGAAACCGCCCGCCACTTCGATGACGTGGAAGCCCGTCTTGCGCTCGGCCAGCTCGCGCCCCAGCGCGTCCACCGCCTCGCGGATCAACGCTTCGTTCGCCTTGGCGAAATCGCTCGTGATGCCGCCGCGCCGTTCGGCGGTCGCGGCCAGCACGCGGCGGATCTCCGCCGTCGTCAGCGGCTCCTTGCGGACGAACAGCATCGCCCCGATGATCTGCTTCAGTTCCGGCAACGTAAAATCGTTCATCGTCGTTTCCTCACTCCCCGTCGCCCGCCGGCGCCGGGACTTCCTCCACCAGCGGCGGCACCAGCTCCACGATGCCTTCCGCCCGCTCGATGAAAATTTCCCCGTAGGTCTCGCTCTGCACCGCCCGCGCCTGGTTCAGCCGGATCAGTTCCAGCAGCGCCAAGAACGTGCACGCGATCTCGTGGCGCGAACGCATCCCTTCGAACATCCGCGAAATCGAAAACCGCTTCTCCCGCCGCAGGCGGTCGCCCAGCGTCTCGATCTTCTCCGCCACCGTGAAGCGCTCCGCGAAGATCTCCCGCAGCTCCTCGCTCTTGACCTTCTTCAGCGCCTCGCTGAACGCGCTGATCAGGTCGAACAGCCCCACGTCGTGCAGCGCCACCTCGGACGTCGTTCCGTCCAGCACCGCGTCCGCCCCGTCGCGGCCGAAGATGTCCTCCCGCCGCAGTTCCAACGCTTCCAGATGCAGCGCCGCATCCTTGAATTTCTTGTACTCGACCAGCTGCCGCACGAGGTCCCAGCGGGGATCCTCTTCTTCCTCTTCCAGTTCCGGCCGGTCTTCCGCCGGCAGCAGCATGCGGCTCTTGATCATCATCAGCGTCGCCGCCATCACGAGGAATTCCCCCGCGACGTTCAGGTCCAGCATCTTCATCAGCTCGAGATACTGCACGTACTGCGTCGTGATGGTCTCCATCGGGATGTCGTGGATCTCGAGCTCTTCCTTCTTGATCAGGTAGAGCAGCAGATCGAGGGGGCCCTCGAACACCTCCAGCTTGACCTTGTATTCCTCTTCGTGCGCCATGGGACGGAGAAATTCCTAATTCTTCATTCTCAATTCTTCATTTCGGACGGGACCGGCCCGGTTCATTCCAATCCGACGGCCCGCCGCGCTTTCCGCAGCGTCTCGCTGGCGAGCGCCCGGGCTTTCGCCGCGCCCTGCCGCAGGACGTTTTCGACGTAGTCCGGGTTGGCGGCCAGTTCGGCGCGCTTCGCCCGCATCGGCGCGAAATGAGCCTCGAACAGGTCCGCCAGCTCCTTCTTCGCCGTCCCGTAGCCCAGGCCCCCGGCCCGGTACCGCGCCGCCAAGTCCGCCTGCTGTTCCGGCGTCGCGAACAGCTTGTAGAGCTTGAACACGTTGCAGGCTTCCGGATCCTTCGGCTCCTCCAGCGCCTTGCTGTCGGTCACGATCCCCATGAACCGCTTCCGCGTCGCCTTCGGATCCCCGAAAATCTCGATCGTGTTGCCGTAGCTTTTCGACATCTTCTGGCCGTCGAGCCCCGGCACCACCGCCACGTCCTCCGAAATCTGCGGTTCCGGAATCGTGAACGTCTCCCCGAACGCGTTGTTGAACTTGATGGCGACGTCGCGCGTCACCTCGACGTGCTGCTTCTGGTCCTTGCCGACCGGCACCACGTTGGACTGCACGATCAGGATGTCCGCCGCCATCAGCACCGGATAGGCCAGCAAGCCGTGGTTCGGGGCGATGCCCTTCGCCAGCTTGTCCTTGTAGGAATGGCAGCGTTCGAGCAGCCCCAGCGGCGTCACGTTGGAAAGCAGCCACGCCAGCTCGTGCACTTCCGGCAGGTCGCTCTGCCGGTAGAACGCCGTCCGCTCCGGATCCAGCCCGCAGGCCAGGAAATCCAGCGCCACGTCCCACGTCCCCTGCCGCATCGCCGCGGCGTCCGCCACCGACGTCAGCGCGTGGTAGTTCGCGATGAACAGGTACGCGTCGCCCTTGTTCTGCAGTTCCAGGGCCGGCCGCATCATCCCGAAATAGTTTCCGATGTGCAGCTTGCCCGACGGCTGGATGCCCGACAAAATTCTCATCTCTTCGCTTTCCGATCTTCCTTGGACAAATAACCCGCGCATCCTACCGCCCCCTCCCCCCCGCGCAAAGCCAAAAGAGCGTTTCGGCGCGGAAACGCGCGGAGGCGCGGCCTCGCCGCGCCTCGTCGCCCCCTGTTGGCCCCGTTTACGCCCGCCGCGGCGGGTTGCCGGCCGTCACTTCGCCGCGGCGGCGTCCTGCTTCCGGCGCAGGCCGTTGATGACCTTGACCATCGCGAACACGGCGATCGCCACGATCAGAAAATCGACCACGGTCTGCACGAACGCCCCGTATTTCAGCGTCACCGCCGCCACTTCGGCGCCGGACGCGTCCACCGTGGCCGCTTTCAGCGTCAGGGCCAGATCCTTGAAGTCCACGCCGCCCAGCAACAGTCCGATCGGCGGCATGATCACGTCGTTCACCAGCGAGGTCACGATCTTGCCGAACGCCCCGCCGACGATGATGCCCACCGCCATGTCCACCATATTGCCCTTCACGGCGAATTCCTGGAATTCCTTCACGATGCTCATGCGACCTCTCCTTGTTTCGGCTTGGTTGATCGGGTTCTGCGCAATCCCCGGGAACCGGACAAAAAAATTGGAGCGAGCGATGGGATTTGAACCCACGACAGCCACCTTGGCAAGGTGGCGCTCTACCACTGAGCTACGCTCGCCCCTTTACAGGACGCGGGGAATCTATCACGTGCCCTCCCCCGCGCAACCCTTTTTTTCGCTCCACGTCAGAAAATCGGGATGTTGCGGCTCATCTTGTCCGCTACGATCTGCTCCATCGAATACAGCCCCGCCCCCTTGCCCACCAGCCACAGGGCCCCGAAAATCGCCCCTTGCCCGAACGCCGCCCGGCTGATGCTTTCGTGCACCAGGCGGATGGTCTGGTTCGGCAGCCCGAACACCACCTCGTGCCGGCCCACGATGCCCCCCACCCGGATCGAATTCACGTGCTTCGCCTTTTCCAGCCCGAGCACTTCCGCGATCTTCAGCGCCGTGCCCGACGTCTCCTGCTTTTGCCGGAAATGCTCCTCCACGATTTCGACGTCGGCGTGCGGCGCGATTTTCAGCAGCACCTGGGACGCCACCAGCAGGAAGTTGATGCCCAGCGTGATGTTCGGCGACACCAGCACCGCCGTCTTCTTGGCCATCGCCTTCAGCGCCGCGAGGTCTTTCGGGCCGTACTTGGAAATCGCCGTGATGATTTTGACGCCCAGTTCCGCCGCCGGCGCGTAGTTCAGATATCCCTGCGAACTGGAGAAATCCACCAGGACGTCCACCGGGTTCTTCGCGAAAAACCGCGGGCCCGCCTTGGCCACGCAATGGATCTTGCCCTCGTTGAACTCGTACCCCAGCAGGCGGCTGGCGTACTTTTCGGCGTTGGTCCGGGTCCGCTTGATCACCCAGACCAACTCGAAGCGCTCGTCCTTGATGAATTCGTTGGCGACCAGTTTCCCGGTCTTTCCGAATCCAAACAGCCCAATCCGGATTTTTTTCATCTTGTTCACCTCTCCGTGACCAAGTTCCCCGGCTCCGCCACTTCTGCCTATATCTTCGTGGATTTTGTATCGGAATTGCGCGGCAGGCAAGCCCTTAATCCGCCGGTTCCGTCAGAGGCTTTCGTTCTCGGGACGGTGCGCCCGGGAATTCCGTTCCGTCTCGGCGCGCGAGCCGTTCGCGTAGCAGTACGCGCACAGATGCGGACAAGTCCGATAGCGGCCGACGTCCTTGCTGGCGAGGCAGCCGCAGGCCTTGCGCTGGCCCTTGTCTTTCCGCGCCGCGCGCGAACCCAGGAATTCCATCAGCGGCACGTCGTCCGGCCACAACCGCGCCAGAAGTTCGCCGTCCACGCACCGGTTGTGCGCGACGCCGTACGCCGCGAGATCGATCTCCTCCGCGCAGGTCGCCAGCGCCAACCCGTGCCGCCGGTTGAGATCCGCCAGCCCCCGGGCGAAGGCTTCCATCTCCTCGCGGGTGCCTTCGCGAGCCGCGATTCCCGCGCGCGCCAAGTTGCGCCGCACCGCCGGATAGCGCTCGAGATCCGCGAAGCTGAACACCAGCTTGCGGGTGTGGCTCGCCAGTTGCGGCATGAGCCGCGCGGTTCGTTCCAGCCATTCCGCCACGCCGAGCCGGTCGGTCCGCAGCAGCGGATCCAGGCGCCAAACCACCCGCTCCGGCCCCAGCCGGTCCGCCAGCCGCCGAAACCGGTCGATCCGCTCCGCCAGCTGCGGCAGCCGCGGCTCGAGCCCTTCCGCCTCGTAGTCGTTCAGCGTGTATTGGAAATAATAGCGGAAGCCGCGCCGATCCAGTTCGTCCAGATGCCGCTCCAGACCCGCCGGATCTTTCGACCAGAACACGATGGCCCGCGTCTTCGCGACGGAGATCGTTTGAACTTGCGTCGGCCGGAACGGATTCCGCCACCGGAAAAACCCCGCGCGGATCCGGTTCATGAACCAGTCCGCATAGAATGCCGGCACGTCCGTGGCCCGGCTGGCGGACAGGACGACCGGTTCGAGGACGTCGCCTGCACCCGGGACCGCCATGCCCCCTCCTACTTGACCAGATAGACCAGCTTCTGGGGTTGGCCGTTGCGTTCCACGTCGATGACGACCGCGCCCAGGCGGTCCTGGACGAATTCGCCGATGAAATATTCGGCGCGGCGCTGGCTGGTCATGCGCATGGAATTGACCTTGCGGACGACGTCGCCGTCTTGCAAGCCCACCTGGGTGTAGAAATCCTTTTCGCCCCGCGCGACGTTCAGGCGGTAGCCGGCCACCTTGCCGGCCTCGTCGCGGTCGGGTTCCATGGCGTCGAACAGGCCCACCAGGCGTTCGGGGTTGTCCATCATCTCCTGATAATAGTCCAAAACCGCCTGCTTGTTGATTTCCCAGCGCGTTTCGCCCACGCGGTTGCCGAAGCGGGTGGTTTCGAGGATCTGGGACGGCGCCGGCGCCGGCGCGCCCGCGGTCCCGCCCTTGCCTTGGCCCGCCAGCGAACCGGCCGCCAGAACGATCGTTTCTTCGTGCCGGCCGTCGGAGAGCACCACGTGGTCGGCGGCCACGCGGACTACGCGGGCGGCCCCCATGTCTTCCCCTTCGCCGGCCAGGACCTGCCGCTGCTCCTGCAGATCGTCGAGAATGGCGCAGCGGTTTTCGGAAGCGGCGGCCGTCGGATCGGACAGGATCAGGAAAACGCCGGCCAGGCGATAGCGGGCCGCCAGCGCGCCGACCGGCGCGGGCGGGGCCAGCGGAGCGCCCGAGCGAAACGATTTCCACGTCTCCGCGTCCAGCGCCGGCCAGCGGAACGGTTCCGGAGCGCTAGTCGCCTCCCCCGTCGAGGCGGCTTCCGGCGTCCGCGCGGCCCACAGGCCGACCGCCAGGCGAAGCGCCAGCAGCGCCGCCAGCGCCCACAGCGCCCGCGCCGCCCACGTCCATCCTTTGTTCGCCATCGCCATCTGCACGTTCCCGAAAAAGTTTTGACAGCCGGAACTCCGGGCGAATAAGCCGGATTCTGTCGCCCGCTTGCGCGGGCCCGGTCATTTGTCTGCGCGATCAACCCGGAACCGCCGCGCGTCGCCGCGCTTCGGGACGGGCCGCCCCTGCGGTTCCCTATTTGATCTTGCTCCGGACGGGGTTTGCCTTGCGCGGGACCTCTCGATCCCGCACGGTGGTCTCTTGCACCGCCGTTTCACCCTTACCTGGGCTCGCCTTGCGGCGCGCCCGGGCGGTTTGGTTTCTGTGGCACTTTCCTTTCCCTTCGTTTGCCAAAGGGATTCCGCATCGTTGCCAACGCGGACATCCTGCCCTATGGAGTCCGGACTTTCCTCCGGCGGACGCGCTTGCGCACCCCGCCGGCGACCGGCGCCCGGAGCCCCGGCTGTCAAAGATCCTAAAAATCGTCCGGCGGTCGTCCGCCTAGGACCCAAGATACAACATCCGCCCGCAAAAGTCGCACAGCGTCAGCGAATCCGGCTTCCGCGCTTCCACCACCTGCGAAGGCGACAGCTTCATGTGGCAGCTGCCGCACGTGCCGTGTTCCACCAGGGCGATCGCCGCGTCCCGCTGCTTGGCGAACAGCCGCTCGTAGCGGGACAGCCAGACCGGATCGACGTCCGCCGCCAGGACCTTGCGTTCCTCTTCCTTGCGCTTCAGTTCGTCGCCCAGCCCGGCGCTGCGCACCATGAATTCCTGGATTTCCCCGTCGACCCGGACCTGTTCTTTCGCCAGCGCTTCCTGGCGGCCCTTCGTGGCCGCGGTCGCTTCTTCGACGGCTTCCATCGCCGCCAGTTCCTGGTCCTCGAGCGCCCGGATGCCCTGCTGGGTCGCGGCCACTTCCTTCTCGAGCGCCTTGTATTCCACGTTGCTTTTGATCTGGAGCTGCTGGTCGCGGTATTTCTTGACCTGCTGCCGCGCGGCTTCGATTTCCCCTTCCAGGCGCTTGATGGCCGCCTTCGCCTCCAGCAGCACGTGTTCCGCCTGGGCCTGCCCCTCCTTGTGCGCATCCAGGCGCGATTCGATCTGCTGTTTCCGCAACGGAATGTCTTCCATTTCCTTGCGCAAACGCCGGATTTCCTGGTCGCATTCCTGCAAAACCAATAGTTGCTCGATCGCTTTCGCCACGCCTATCCCTCGCTTTTCTTCCAGCCAAACAAAGAACTGTCCCGGTGGTTATACACCCCCTTCCCCGGCGCTGGCAAGCCTTCCGGCCCGCCATTTTCGCCATTGACTCCCCCCGGGCCCGCCCGTATAGTGCGCCGCTTTGATGAGTTCCCGCACGCAGTCTGGAGGCCCCGCATGAACGCGACGTATTTGGAAAAGGCGAAAGAACGGATGCCCAACATCCCGTTGCTGGTCAACGTGGTTTCGAAGCGCGTCCGCCAGCTCAACGCCGGCCAGCGCCCCCTCATCAAGCCCGACACGCTGGACATGGACCACCTCGATCTCGCCCTCAAGGAAATCGCCGAAGGCAAGCTGTCCGCCGAACTCGGCGCCTTCACGAGCCCGCGGGCCGACCGGGGCGGCAGCTCCCTGCTCGCCTTGTAAGGCGCTTCCCGCGCCATGACCCCTCGGCAAGAGGCCGGCTCCGGCGCGCTGGCCACCAACCGCAAGGCCCGCCACGAGTTCCACATCCTGGACTCCTGGGAAGTCGGCCTGTCCCTGACCGGCGGCGAAGTCAAAAGCTGCCGCGCCGGCCAAGCCAGCCTCGCCGAAGCCTACGCCGCCTTCGACAAAGGCGAACTCTTCATCTACGGCATGCGCATCCAGCCCTACCTTGCCGCCAAGTCCGGCTTCAATACCCACGAGCCCGACCGCCCCAAGAAGGTCCTCATGCACCGCCGCGAGCTCGACCGCCTCGCCGGCACCCTCCAGCTCAAGGGCCACGCCCTCGTCCCCCTCAAGCTCTACCTCGCCCGCGGCAAGATCAAGCTCGAGCTCGGTCTCGGCAAGGGCAAGCTCCTCTACGACAAACGCGAATCCCTCCGCCGCAAAACCGACGAACGCGAAGCCGCCCGCGAGATGAGACGGTAGGGGGTTCAACGGTTCAGCGGTTCACGGTTCACGGTTGGGACCGAGTCCGATCCGGCTGCTCACTTGAAGATTGGATATTGGTCATTGAACATTGGACATTGAGATTTCCCCCATGAAAAAACGCCTCCCCCCCCAAGAACTGACCGTCCGCACCGAAAAAATGGTCTACGGCGGCCAAGCCCTCGCCCGCGCCGACCGCTTCGTCGTGTTCGTCGACGACGCCCTGCCCAACGAAACCGTCCGCGCCCGGCTCTACAAGAAGAAGAAGCAATTCGCCTTCGGCCGCGCCGTCGAAATCCTCGAGCCCGCCCCCGAGCGCATCCCTTCCGACTGCCCCTGGACCGGCGACTGCGGCGGCTGCACCTTCCGCCACTGCGCCTATCCCGCCCAGCTCCGCTTCAAGAAAGAAGTCCTCGTCGAATCCCTCCACGGCGTCCCCGGCGCCCAGGAACTCGTCCGCGACGTCGTCCCCGCCGAACAGACCACCGACTACCGCAACAAAATGGTCTTCAGCTTCGGCGCCACCATGGAAGGCGAGCTGCGCCTCGGCCTGCACCGCCGCGGCAGCTTCATGCACATCATCCCGGCGGATACCTGCTGGCTCCAGTCCGAAGGCTCCCGCGAAATCGTCCGCCGCGTCCTCGCCCTCGCCAAGCAGATGAACGTTCCCGCCTTCCACGAAATCAAAAAGACCCCCGGCCTCCGCTCCCTCACCATCCGCGAAGCCCGCGGCACGAACCAGCGCATGGTCGAACTCGTCACCACCACCGCCTATCCCGGCCTCGCCGAGCACCTCCTCGCCATCCTCGAAGACCTCGTCGACGTCCTCTACTTCTCCATCGACACCAACATCTACGGCTCCCCCCGGCCCGAAAAACGCACCGTCCTCAAAGGCTCCGGCGCCATCGAGGAAATCCTCAACGGCCTGCGCTTCCGCATCGGCCCCGACACCTTCTTCCAGAGCAACACCGCCCAGGCCGAAAAACTCTTCACCCGCCTCCGCGAACTGGCCGTCCGCCACGGACGCCCCGCCGTCGCCCTCGATCTCTTCGCCGGCACCGGGCCCATCGCCCTCCATCTCGCCGCCGTCGCCGACCGCGTCGTCGCCGTCGAAAGCTGGGAACCCTCCGTCGCCGCCGCCCGCGAAAACCTCGCCCTCAACGACGTCCAGAACGTCGACGTGCTGGCCGCCGACGTCAACGAAGCCCTGCCCCCCGGCATGCCGGAAAAGGTCGATCTCGTCGTCGTCGATCCGCCGCGCCCCGGCCTTTCCCCCGAAGCCATCGCCTGGATCGCCAAGCTCGAGCCCGCCACCATCCTCTACGTCTCCTGCAACCCCGCCACCCTCGCGCGCGATCTCAAGCTCTTCCTCCAATCCCCCTACCGCCTCGAAGCCGTCGAACCTTTCGACCTCTTCCCCCACACCTTCCACGTCGAAACCCTCGCCCTCCTCCACCGGAATTCCTGATCCCCGCCGAACGCCCTCCCTGCGCCACAAATCGCGGCTGCCCCGTTTTTCCCTCTTAGACCCCCGCCACCTCGCGTGACGGGTGAATCAGGTCCGCTCATCCATAAAACCGAAGCAGGAAAACAGGAAATGCTCAGGAAAACAGGATGAATCCCCCTTTCCCATCCTGTTGTGCTGAAATCCCCGTTTTAGGGCTATTTTCAGAATACCGCGGCCGCTCCATCCCCCGACGGGATCGTCGGGGGCTCCAAAGACATGTATCCCGTGGCTGCTTGGTGCCGGGACGACCTCGTCCCGGTCGACCGCTTCCAGCCCCCATATGCGTGGATTTGCGTCCATTTGCGGTCCAGATCGCCGTTTTCGGCCCATAATCCAACCGCAAATGGACGCAAATGGGACCTGATTACCCCAAAAACCGCCTTTCTGGGTCCGCCGAGCGTCCGCTCGACCATTTTTTGCCCCCCATTTTGCGTTTTATCGCGGTTTGGACCGTTTCATGGCCCCAAAAAGCCATTTTCGAGGCATTTCGACCCGTTTTGAGCCCCCTCCGCCGCCTTGACCGCCCCTCCTTCCCCGCCTATCATGGCATCCAACGGAATGAACCGCTGTCGGCAAAAAAATAACTCGTCGTTCGTTGAATAAATACTGTTCGAGGGAAAGAATGAAAAAGGCAACCATACTGCTCCTCGCAATGGCGCTAACCGGTTGCTCTAGCATTCATAAAGTTACGCCAGAGAAATTCCAGACAGACCTACAAGTTGTGAACTCTTTCTACTGGTACGAATACATCGGCCAGGCCGATGGCAAAGCGTATGTCCTGCGAAAACGCCCTCCTCTCATCGGAAAAGAAATGAAGCAGGACATTATTTTTACCGAAGTAAGGGCACTCAACCCCGCATTTTTAAGGCAACTGGAAGAATCCAAGAAACCGAAATAGAAAGACCGCCAAGAAGGCATTGGCGGCCATCGGCCGCAAGTCGCCTCCGCCTGAACCGCGACGCCCAAATCATTTCGGAGATTTCATGAACGCGTTTTTCCGAATCTTTGGAGCAGGCCCGCTGGGCGTTCTGCTCACCCTCGCTCTTATCGGTCTCGCCTTGTGGTGCCAGAACCGTTTTCCTGCCGGCACCCTGGGGCTTTCGCCGCAGGTCCGATACGGGGTCCTGATCGTCGCGGGTCTGGGCAACTTGGCCGGGGTCGTCTGGTCCTTCCGTTCCCTCCCGGTGGCTCAACGCGGCCACGGCTTATGCACGGGAGGCGCCTATCGCTGGGTGCGCCACCCGCTCTACGCATCGTTCATTTCCCTGGGTGCGCCCGGCGTCGCCGTCTTCCTCGACCATTGGATTTGGCTCCTCTGGATCGTGGCGCTCCACGTGCTCTGGCATCTCGTCATCGCCGTGGAAGAAAAGGGCATGGTCGCCCAATTCGGCGATGAATATGTGGCGTACGCCAAGCGCACGGGTCGTTTCATCCCCCGCCTGTGGTAAAAAACGCGCCTGATTCCACTGAACGCCCTCTCCGCACCACAAATCGCGAAAAGGTCCGGATCCGCTCACACCAAGACACAAAGCCGCCAAGGGACACAAATCGCAGCTTCTCCGTGCCTTCGCGCCTTCGTGCGAGACGATAATCCGGAAAATCCGACCGCAAATGAACGCGGAGGGACGCAAATGGGGCCCGCCGCCATCAAAACCGTCCTTTCTGGGTACGCCGAGCGTCCGCTCGGCCATTTTTTGCCCCCCATTTTGCGTTTTATCGCAGTTTTGGCCGTTTTAGGGCCCCAATAAGCCATTTTCGAGGCATTTCGACCCGTTTTGAGCCCCCTCCGCCGCCTTGACCGCCCCTCTTTCCCCGCCTACCATGTCATCCAACGGAATGGGCCGCTGACAGCATAGGGACAACCTGAAATTCAGTGAATAAATCCTCATGGCCATAAGAGAAATACAAAATGAAATACCCGAGTCTATTGTCGTTATTTCTTAAACGCCGAGTTTCTCCTGAACAGGTGGCATCCGCATCCAAGAATCATTTTCAGGTTAATTGTGACTTTATCTTGCCCAGATTACCCGACAAGGAGCTCACTGTTGATGATCAAACAGATTGGATTACACAATGCGAACTGACGCTGGGGACTTCACTCGGGATCCAAAATGTATTTGTCGTGCTTTCCCCAGAAATGATCGGGCCCAATTACGACCTTTTCAAAGGAATGGTCAAGGCCTGCAAAGGAATATCAGATTGTAGCGGAAATATCTCTAACAGATCGATAGTGAATATCATGCTAGACGGGATACCAGATAAAACACATCGCGCAATAATGCGCTACCTTTTTGAATTTTATCTGGAATCTCAAAAGCTGACATTTTCCAGCAAGCGGCTTTGCGATTGGATTCTATCACGCAGGATCGGAAACAATGCGCCACAGGCACAGTTGGGGTTGGTTTTATATTTCTCCATGAACCAGTACCACGATGCACATGCTTAAATGGACCGCACTTTTTCAAGCCATGAAAACGACAATCGGCTACCAAGGATCTACACAATTGCGTCAAACTACCTGACCTGTTTTACTGGGCACAATCCACATGAGTAACAATGGTACTATATATTTCTTGATCAACTCCGCCATGCCTGGCCTTGTTAAAATTGGCCGCACTGCTGGAACCATTGAGACCAGGCTTCGACAACTTTCTGCTACTGGGGTTCCGCAACCATTTCAAGTCGTTGCAACATTCCAGGTCACTGAACCCGATACTTGTGAAAAATCGATACATGATACGCTGGCATCTTATCGGCCAAACAAGAATCGCGAGTTTTTTAACGGCCCGGTACACAAGTTAATAGAATTAGCCCTTCCGATAATTGGCAAACATCTATGTGCGCCAGACAACAACACTCTTAATCAGACACCCGGGCAGACGCCAGACGAAGATGATATATATTTTATGCAGTATTTGCTCCATGACGGTTATGAGGAAGGGATTCCGATGGGGACAAAACAGCTTGTCGAACATCACCTCAAATACGCTCCTCTTGAATTGGAATACAAGCTGCTAAAGCTAGCTGATATGGGGATGATTGAGCGTCATAACAAGGGTCGATCCGGCATGAGCACATGGAGCCTCACGCCTACCGGACTGAAGTTTTTGTTTGAGAGCGGTAATGTTCTGTATGATCTAATCGAAGAAGAACGACCGAGTGCCCAAGGGGGTGCAGGGTACGCGCCACAAGGTGCCGGATCCCCTGCCCACTGACGTTAAGCCGCGATTCCCCTCGCCGGGAGCGGGGGGGATTTTAGGCGAGGCGGCGGTAGACTTCCCAGGTTTGGCGCGCGGTTTCTTCCCAGGTGAATTTCCGGGCCTGTTCGAGGCCGGCGGCGCGCAGGTGCGCGGCGCGGGCGGAATCGTTCAGCACGCCGCGGATGGCGGCGGCCCAGGCTTCGACATCATATCCCTCCACCCATGCGACGGCATCGCCGAGCACTTCGGGCAAAGAACTGTTCCGCGCGGAAACCACGGGCGCGCCGCGGCCCATCGCTTCCAGCGGCGTGAAGCCGAACCCTTCGTAGCGCGTCGGAAACGTAAACGCCGCGGCGCCGGCGTAGAGCGCCGAGAGCTGCGCGTCGCTCAGGTGCTTCAGCAGCTTGATCCCGCCCTTGCGCGGCGATTCGGCGATGGCCTTCAGCGTGGGCCCAGTCTTCCAGCCGAGTCCGCCCGCCAGCACGAGATCGCCGTCGAAGTCCCGCAGCGCTTCGTAGATCTTCACGAGGAACGGGATGTTCTTGCGCGGTTCGATCGTGCCGACCATCAGCAGGTACGGCTTGTCCAAGCCCAGGGCGCGGCGCGCGGCCGCGGCGGCTTCCGGCGCGGGCGGCGGACCGAACTTAGGCAGGCCCAGCCAAACGGGGAACACCTTTTCCGCCGGCACGCGCAGCAGCTCGACGATCTC
Source organism: uncultured Verrucomicrobiota bacterium (assembly GCA_937872095.1). GTDB lineage: Bacteria > Verrucomicrobiota > Kiritimatiellia > CAIQIC01 > Lenti-01 > Lenti-01. Next base: position 3,753 of record CALMNW010000085.1, on the reverse strand, counting down.
GCGCGCGGAGAACCGGCTGTCGGTCAGGATGGCGTCGGCGCGTTCGGCGGTGGCGTGGATTTCGGCGGAGAGCCAGGCGAGATTCTTGGCTTCCGTCGTTTCGGGCATGCGCAGGAAAGACACGTCGTGGATCGTCACGACGGATTTCCGTCCGCGCCCGAGCGGCGGGCGGATGAAGTTGGGAAAGTGGTAGAGGTCGGCTCGGCCCGCGAACCATTCGTAGGGCGGAAAGCCGAGGCGCTTCCACGCGGCCTGCGCGACGCGGCCGGGCAGCCAGCGGCACGAGCGCAGCTCCACGCCCGGCGGCGCGGCGTCCAGGCCGGTGCGCTTGAAGTCGAAATAGAACGCCGCCAGCTCGTCCGCGCCCGCGGCGGCCCCCAGATGGAAAAGCAGTTCGCGCACGTAGCGCCCCACGCCCGCGCGCTGGCCCAGCGCCGCCTGGATGTCCATGCAGACTTTCATGCCCATCCTTATACTCTCTTTCCTCCTGAAAAAGAAGACCTCCGTCGATCAAACTCCGCCGCCGGCGAATTATGTTATTTATAAATATCATATATGTTATTTATAAATATCATAAAAACGTCCGGCCATCCGAGAACGGCATCCGTTGGGCGGTTTCGCGCTTGCGAAGATGCAATTGACATTGTTTTTCCCGGTGATTTTTCGCATTCTTTTGGCATGGATGAACCCACGCCCCAACCCCCGCCGCCGACCGGCCGGAAGAAGATCCGCCTGACGAAATCCGAAGTCTATGCCATGCAGATTTCTTCGCCCCGGAAGAAGCGCATCGCGTTCGGGCTGGTCGGGTTGCTGGTGCTGGCCGCCTTGGGCAACGTGCTGTGGTATTTCCAGGACAGCTGGTTGCCGTATTGGTTCCCGGCGGACGAGGCTCCGGCGGACGCAACGCAACCCGTCGAGGCGGAATCGACGGCGCCCGCGGCCTCCGCGGAGCCGGCGGCCGGCGTTTCGTCTCCCGCGCCGGCCGCCCCGATCGCGCTGGATTTTCTTTCCGCCGCCGCTTGGGACCACCCCCAATTCATCTTGGGCGTGCGCCTGTTCAACCAGGCGCTGGACCGCTACCGCGCCTACCAGCGCGACCGCCGGCCGGACGGCCAGTTGAAGCTGATCGAAGACGGCGCGCTCCAGGCGGCCGTGGCGTTCAACCAGATCCGCGCCGAAGCCCCGGCCGCGGTGCCGCTCGCCGAATATATCGCCCGCTGCCAGAAGCTGGCGCTGGAAGCCCGGAATTTCGGCCGGCCGGCCGCGATTCCCGCGCCGGCCCCCGTCGTCAAGGCGCCCCCCCGGCCGACCGCGCCGCCGCTTAAACCCGGCGAGGCTTGGCAAGACCCCGACTATCTCGAGGGCGCGAAGCTGTTCAACCAGGCCTTGCAGCAGTACAAGCAGTTTCTCGACGACAAATCGCAAGTGGACTTGCTCAAGTCCATCGAGGAAACCGCGTTCCAGGCCGCGAAGAAATTCGAGGCGATCCAAAGCGTCGCGCCTACCAACGTCCCCGTCGGCGACCATATTTCGAAATGCTACCGGCTGATTTCCGATTGTCGGCGCCAGAACCTGGAATTCGGATCGGCGCCGGAAAACGACAGCCCGGGCTCCCGCGGCAAGGTCGTCGGCCCCAACCGGCGTCCCGCGCTCCCTGCCTACCAGCCGCCGGCGCCTTAAGCCCGGTCATCCCGAGCTTGTCGAGGGATCTCCGTCATGGCCGATCGCGACAGATGGGGACCATGCGCGAGATGTTTCGACTCCGGCGCAATGCGCCTTCGCTCAACATGACCCCGGCGGGTCAGATCCGCGTGCCGGGGGGTATGACCGTCTTCTTGGGGATGACGATGACGCCGTCCTGCACGGTGTAGAGATCCGTCACGACGTCGTCTTTGCCGTCGGGCGTGATGTAGCAGCCGTCGCCGATGCGCGCGTTCTTGTCGATGATGGCGTTGCGGATGAAGCAATCGCGGCCGACGCCCATCGGGATTTCCCCTTCGGGCACGTCTTTCTTGTCGTAGTAGTCCGCGCCCATCATGACCGTGTGCTCGATGACGCTGCCTTCGCCCACCTTGGCGCGGACGCCGATGATGGAGCGCAGGATGCGGTGGCCGGAAATGATGCAGCCTTCGCTCAGCAGCGCCCGGTTCAGGTCGCAGCCGTTGATTTTCGAAGGCGGCAGATAGCGCATGTGCGTGTAGACCGGAGCGTTCGCGGCGTAGAGGTTGAACTGCGGCAGCGCTTCCGCCAGCTCCATGTTCGCCTCCCAGAACGCGCGAATCGTTCCGATGTCGCGCCAGTAGCCGTCGAACAGATAGCGATAGACCGAGCGGTTCTGGATGGCCGCGGGAATGATGTTCTTGCCGAAATCCTTGGCGTCGTTGTCCAGCAGCTCCAGCAGCACTTTCGTGTCGAACACGTAGATGCCCATGCTGGCCAGATAGCGCTCCGGGCCGGAACCGGGTTCGCGCAGTTCGTCCAGCGCCGGCGTGTTGCCCGGCTTCTCCACGAACCGGACGATGCGCCCCTTGGCGTCGGCCTGCATGATGCCCAGCGCCCCCGCCTCGTCGCGGCCCACCGGCTTCGTGCAGATCGTCACTTCGGCCTTGTTCCGGACATGCTCTTCCAGCACCGGGCGGAAATCCATCTGGTAGAGCTGGTCGCCGGAGAGGATCAGCACGTGGTCGGGCTGCCGGTCGAGCACGTAGCGCAGCCCCTGCCGCACCGCGTCGGCCGTGCCCTGGAACCACGATTCGCTGCCGGGCGTCTGCTGCGCCGCGAGGATCCGCACGAACCCGCTGTGGAACTGGTCGAACACGTAGGTGTTCTGCACGTGCTGGTGCAGCGACACGCTGTTGAACTGCGTCAGGACGTAGATGCGCCGGATGCCGCTGTTGATGCAGTTGCTGACGGGGATGTCCACCAGCCGGTATTTGCCCGCCAGCGGAACCGCCGGCTTGCACCGATCGCGCGTCAACGGCTGCAGCCGCTTGCCTTCGCCTCCACCCAACACCACGCCGACCACGTTCATCGTCTACCTCTTTGCACCTGGCCGCGGACGCTTTCCGTCCAGCCATCGAAAACAGTATCCGTTCCGGTTCCGGTCAAATCAACCGCAAAACGGCGCCGGTTTTACCGCGTTTTACCGGGCGCCGCCGCCCAACAGCCGCCAGAAGCGCTTCAGGATGCCGTCGCGCGACAGCGCCTGTTCCACCGGCGCCGCGCCGGCCGCCAAGGCGTCTTCGAGCTGCTTGCGGTTCTGCTGCGCCCGTTCCGCCACCAGCTGGCTCAGCTGTTCGACCAGCCCCGCGTGCTTGTCCAGAAGTTCCGCGAAATCCGCCGCCGGAATCTTCAGCAGCTCCGCCGATTCCTTTGCGGCGACGGCCGCCGTGCGCGGCAGACCCGTCACCAGGCTCATCTCGCCGACGACCGCGCCCGGCCCCAGTTCGAACGTCGTCGTCCGGCCCGATTCCCGGTGCGCGATGCGTCCTTCCAGCCGCCCGGACAGCACCACGTAGCAGCACGCGCCCGGCTCCCCCTGCCGGAAGACGGTTTCGCCCTGGCCATAAAGCTGGCTCGTCAGCCGGCCCGCCCACGCCGCCAATTCGGCGGCGGGCACGAGCGGCTGCCCGTCCGCGCCGGCCAGGACCTTCTTGGCGAACTCGCTCTGCAGCAGGCCCGCCGCCCGCCGCCGGGCTTCGGGGGCGTCCGCCGGCGCCGCCGGCGGGACGGCGCGCGACATGAAGTCGTTGA
>CALMNW010000084.1 GCA_937872095.1 uncultured Verrucomicrobiota bacterium | reverse complement strand
ATCCTTCTCGGCGCGGGCGCGGGACTCGCGCTCCACGTCCTCCGCCGGAAGAAGGAGGCCGCGCCATGACGTTGCATCTCCTGCTCTTCTGGGTCTTTTTCAAGATCAGCCTCTTCAGCATCGGCGGCGGCTACAACATGATCCCCCTGATGCAGCACGAAGTCGCGGGCCACGGCTGGCTGACCTCCGAACGCTTCCTCGACATCCTCGCGGTCTCGGAAATCACGCCCGGCCCCGTCGCGGTCAATCTGGCGACGTTCGCCGGCTACCACGTCGCGGGCTTGACCGGATCGATCGCCGCCACCGTCGGCGTCTGCCTGCCCGGTTCGATTCTCCTGCTGGCGCTGGGCGCGATCGCCATCCGCCTGCGCGACCGCCCCGCCTTCGCCGCCGCGATGCGCGGCTTGATGCCGGCGCTCGTCGGCCTGTTGGCCGCCACGTCCCTGCGCCTTGGACTCGCCCTCGTACCCGCCGGCGCGGCGCTGCCCGCGCCGCAAACCATCCTGATTTTCGCCGCCACTTTCGGCCTCGTCCTCTGGAAAAATCCCCATCCCGCCCTGCTCATGCTGGGCGCGGCCGCCGCGGGCGTCGCCTTCTCGCTTTTCTGAACAAAACCGGCACGAGGTCGTGCCGGCTCCAACCAGCCCGTTTTGGAGCCCCCGACGACCCCGTCGGGGGAAAATCAACGGTTGCAGCAACGACAGAAATGCTCTCGCCGCCGTCCCCGGCGGAAAATCGAAACGGTTGACCCGGCGGCGCTCATTTCGTTCGCCCCGGCTTAATCAAATCGATACATTCCCCCTTACCACATGAGGCCTTTTATGATGACTTTCCCTGTCCGATTTGCGGATCCGCGCCGTCGCCGGATCGCCTGTTTTGCCTTCGCAGCGATGCTGCTTCTCGCCGCCGCCGCCAGCGGAGCGGATCTCCTCGCCGAGGATTTCGCCACGCTGACGGACACCACGCTGCCCGCCGGCTGGACCAGCAGCAAAACCTCCGACATGGACTATACGTCCGAACCTTATGTCGGCGTCGCGGCGCCGGCGTTCAAGTTTTCGGCAACCGGAAACACCCTTACCAGCCCCACGTTTGCCACGGGCGCGGCGAATCTCCAATTCTGGGCCTATGGCAACCTTGGCGCCGGCAGCACGATCGCCGTCGAAGGCCTCGTCGGCGGTTCCTGGAGCACGCTCGACACCGTGAGCATCGCCCAGAACGACGGCACCTACAACGTGACGGTGCCGGCCGCCGCCACCCAACTCCGCTTCACCTTCACGAAAAACACGTACAACTGCGCGTTCGACGACGTCGTGGTCCAAGGTGCCGGCGAAGATCCCAATCTGTCCGCGCCCGCCACGCTGTCGTTCGGCACCATCGCCCCCGGCGCCGCCGCCACGCAAACGCTCGCGCTCGCCAATTCCGGCGCCTCGAATACCCTCCACCTGACCTCGCTTTCGCCCGCCAGCGGCGATACCACCAAATTCTCCGTCGGCTCCATTCCCGCCTCGCTCGGGCCCGGCGCCACCGCCGCCGTTTCCGTCGTGTACAGCCCCGGCGCCGTGTCCGGCGTCCTGCACTCCGCCACGTTCAATTTGATCACCGACGACCCCTCGACGCCGACCCAGCCGATCGTCTTCTCCGGCGCGACGGTCGGCGCGGCGCTGACCGTGTCGAACGTGCAATACAGCGTCTCCGGCACTTCGCCCTATTCCGGCAGCCACGTGGCCGTCGCGGGCGTCGCCACCTACGCCGATCCGTCCGGCTACGCCATTTCCGATCCCGCCGGCGGTCCCTGGAGCGGCATCTACGTCTCCGACGTCTACCACCGTCCCAACCTCGGCGACCAGGTCCGGCTCGAGGCCCTCGTGCAGGAATCCGGCACGCTGACCATCCTGTCCTCCGTCTCGAATCTCGTCGTGACGGCCTCCAACCAGCCCGTGCCCGTCACGGCCATCCGCGGCAACCAGCTCTACCAGGAAGCCTACGAAGGCGTGCTGGTGCGCATCACGAACATCACGGTGCGCAACACCAACTGGAACAACGGCCGCACGTTCTGGCAGGCCGGCGACGGCTCGAGCAACTTCCTCGTCGGCACGCGCGCGCCCTACCGCTACGTCTGGTCCAGCAACGCGACGCTGACCGCCATGCAAGGCATCGTCTTCACCAATTTCCTCCAGCCCCGCTTCGACGCCGATTTCGCCGGACGGCCCATGTTCGAATACGCCCTTCGCGGCCTCGTCATGACGCCCGACGGCCCCCGCACCAACTGGTACGTGCAGGTGGAAGACGACGTCATCGTGGCCGTCACCAACGTCCAGCCCGGCGGGGTCACCGTCGTGGACACCGGCGGCATCATCTATCCGGGCCTGTTCGACGTCCACAACCACCCCGCCTACAACTCCTTCCCCACCCTCATGTTCAACAACTTCCCCTACGGCCACCGCGACGAATGGGGCGAATCCGACACGGAATACGACGACTGGAAAGCCGTGCGCACGACGCTGCGCACCGCCGTCGGCGACACCACGCAGGATCTGATCACCAAGTACGGCGAATGCCTCGAACTGATGGCCGGCTGCATCGCCATCCAGGGCCAAAGCAATTCGGACGCGGAACACACCCATCCCGACGTAGTGCTCTTCAACGTCGAGCAGTTTCCCTCGCGTACCTGGCAGGACATCTTCCCGTGGACCAGCACCGTCTCCGAACGCACCAACCTGCTGGCCAAGATCGAGGGCGGCTCCGTCAACGCCACCATGATCCATCTCTGCGAGGGCACCGACATTGTCGCCCGCGCGCAATTCGCCACCTGGCGCGACTGGGGCATGTTGAACGAAACCGTCGCCATCATTCACGGCGCGGCCCTCCAGTCCGCCGATTTCGCCCAGATGGCCGCCGCCGGCGCCAAGCTGATCTGGTCGCCCATGTCGAACATGAAACTCTACGCCGGCACCGCCAACGTCAAGGCGGCCAAGGACGCCGGCGTCACCGTCGCGCTCTCGCCCGACTGGACGCCCAGCGGCTGCTTCAATCTCCTCGAGGAACTCGGCTACGCCTGGGAACTCAACACGACGATCTTCTCCAACGCCTTCACCGCCCGCGAAATGACCGACATGGTCACGATCAACGGCGCCAAGGCCGCCGGCCTCGACGGCCACTACGGCCAGATCGCCGTCGGCTACAACGCCGGCCTCTGCGTCATCGAAGGCGACGCCGCCGATCCCTATCTGGCCCTCATCCACGCCCGCCCGCCCCAAGTCCTCCTGACCATCGTCGACGGCACCCCCCGCTACGGCGAACCGGCCCTCATGACGTCGCTCGGCGTGACCGGCGAGACCGTCGACGTCCGCGGCCGCACCAAGCGGATGAACGTCGCCGTCGTGCATCCGTTCCTCGAATACAGCCGCCAGACCTTCGCCCAGATCCGCGCCGCCCTCCAAACCGGCCACGCCGGCCTGACCACCACCGGCGAACTCGACCGCGACGAACTCCAGTTCCTCGATCTGCCGCTCCTCCAGAGCGGCCCCGTCGACGACGTCGCCCCCTTCCGCGCCGACAGCCCGCTTTCCTCCGCCCCCTCCACCTCCGTGACGTACGACCAGGGCAGCAACCTCTCCCTGGCCTTCCGCTACCAGGACTTCTGGGACAACGACACGTTCATCACGAACCTGACCCACACCATTTCCATCGCCCCGGCGCGCTACTCGAACCTGCTCGTCCAGACCATCGCCACCAACCGCGCCAACACCATCGCCAACCAGACCGTCCCCTTCACCGTCGGCTTCCAGGACATGCACACCAACTACGTCTTCGTCTTCGCAACCCGCGACGCCCAGGGCAACGTCCGCACCACCGTCTCGACCAATTCCTTCAAGCTGGCCTACCATACCGGCGGCGACACCGACGGCGACGGCATGCCCAACGAGTGGGAAATCGCCTACTTCGGCGGCTTCTCCAACGCCAACCCCACCGCCAACGCCGACGGCGACTGGCTGAACAACCTGCAGGAATACATCGCCAACACGCTGCCGAACAGCGCCGCGTCCTTCCTGTCCGCAGACGTCCCGGCGCCGACGCCCCTCGGCGCCGGCGTCTATGAGATCCAATCGCCCGTCCCGACCGCCACCGGCCGCGTCTACGACGTGTGGCGCACCACCAACCTGCTGGGCACCGTCATGTGGCAGCCTCTGCACCTCGACGTCCCCGGCAACGCCGCCGGCACCGCCGTCGTCCTCCGCGTCACCAACGCCCTCCCCGTCGCCCACTACCGCACCGGCGTCAAACTGCCCTAGCCCCAAAGATTCCGTCGCGACGGCATCCCGTGCCCAGACTCGGGGAATCGCCTGTCCGCCGACTTGTCCTCCGCAGCTTTCGCGAAGGAGGAAGCCTTGGCGAAGGCGGACGGTTTGCGCCCCCTTGCGGAGGCGTTTCCGCCGATCCCGCTTGCCATGGATTCCGCAATATCCGATAATGTTTATCGGAGATTGAACCATGAACAAACTGGAATTGGTTTTCACGGTCTGCGCGCTGATCGGGGGCACGCTGTTTCTCATCCGCCTCGTCATGCAATTGCTCGGCTACGGAGCCGACGATGCGCCCGTCGACCATCCGGGCGACCTCGACGCCTCCCACACGGACGCCAGCTTCAAGATGCTGAGCCTGCTCGGCATCACGGCCTTCCTGATGATGTTCGGCCTCGGCGGCCGGGCCATGTTGGAAAGCCGTCCCGGCCAACCGTTGCCGGCGCTGGTCGTCGCGCTGCTCGCCGGCGGAATCAGCATGTGGCTCATGGCCTGGCTGTTCAAGGCCATGAAAAAAATGCAATCCGACGGCACCACCCATCTCGACAAGGCCGTGGGCTTGGAAGGTTCGGTCTACCTGACCGTTCCGGCCGGCGACGTCGGCAAAGTCCAGATCGCCGTCAATGGGCGCCTCAGCGTGCTCGACGCGCGTTCGGCCAACGGCCAAACCCTGCCGACGGGCACCCGCGTCAAGGTGGTCCGGGTCGCGAACGGAAACGTGTTGGAAGTGGAATCGGTCAAGTAGAGAAAGAGGAAATCCCATGACGGTCGGTTGGATCATTTTCGTCGTCGCGTTCGTCGCCCTGTTCCTGTCCACGCTCCTGTTCTTCGCCTCGCGCTACAAGCGCTGCCCGTCGGACGCCATCTTGGTCATCTACGGCAAGGTCGGCGACATGACCGCCAAGTGCATCCACGGCGGCGGCGCCCTCGTCTGGCCGCTGATCCAGGACTGCTCCTTCCTGAGCCTGACGCCCATGACCATCAGCATCCCGCTGCAGGGCGCGCTGTCGCTCCAGAACATCCGCGTCCACGTGCCCAGCACCTTCACCGTGGGCATCAGCACCGATCCCGCCGTCATGACCAACGCCGCCGAACGCCTGCTGGGACTCGCGCCCCCCGAAATCGAGCAGATGGCCCGCGAAATCATTTTCGGACAGCTGCGCCTGACCGTGGCCTCCCTGACCATCGAGCAGATCAACCAGGACCGCGAAAGCTTCCTGGCTTCGGTCCGGCGCAACGTGGAGCCGGAACTCAACAAGATCGGCCTCTATCTCATCAACGTCAACATCACCGACATCACCGACGTGTCCGGCTACATCGACGCGCTGGGCAAGAAGGCCGCGGCCGAGGCCGTCAACCAGGCCATGATCGACGTGGCCGAGCAGGAAAAGCTGGGCGCGATCGGCGAGACGCAGGCCCAGAAGGAACGCAACATCCGCGTGGCGGAAAACGAGGCGGAAGGCCAGAAAGGCATGAAGCACGCCGAAGCCGACCGCCGCGTCTACGTGCAGCAGCAGGAATCCCAGGCCATCGGCGGCGAAAACAAGTCCAAGGCGGAAATCGCCGACTACAACGCCTCCCTGATCGTCAAGCAGGCCGAAGCCCAGCAGCGCAGCGAAGTGGCCAAGCGCATGGCCGAAGTGGAAATCCAGAAAGCCCAGTACAAGGCCGAAACCGAACGCCTGAACGCCGCCGAAGTGGCCCAGCAGGAAATCCAGAAACGCAAAGTGGAAATCGCGGCGGAAGCCGAGGCCGAGCGCATCCGGCGCGTCGCCAAGGGCGAAGCCGACGGCGTCCTGCTCAAGTACCAGGCCGAGGCCGAAGGCATGCGGAAGCTGCTCGAAGGCAAGGCCACCGGCTATTCCAAGCTCGTGGAAAGCTGCGGCGGCAACGCCCAGGCCGCGGCCACCTTCCTTATGGTCGAAAAGATCGAGGACATCGTGGCGCGCCAGGTCGAAGCCATCAAGAACCTCAAGATCGACAAGATCACCGTCTGGGATTCCGGCGCGGCCAACGGCACGTCCAGCACGGCGAATTTCGCCCAGAACCTGATCAAGAGCGTCCCGCCCCTGCACGAAGTGGCCCGCATGGCCGGCGTGCAGCTGCCCGATTACCTCGGCAAGATCGACGCCCCGGCCGCGGACCAGCCGGCCGAAAAAGCCTGATTCCCGCGGTCGCCTTCCGGCCGCCGGCGAGTTTTCCATAGCGTGGAAATCATTTTTCCACGCCGTGGAAAAAACGGCCATAGTTTTTACGTAGCGTGGAAAAGCCGGGCGGCCGAACGGACGGCGTTCAGGCGCCCAGCGCTTCGGCCACGAGCTGCCCGGCGGTCCGGAGCGGCCCCTCGCCTTCCAGCGCCTTCGCCACGGCCGCCAGGCCGTCGAGCTGCGCCTGCCGCGCGGGCGTGTCGGCGATCAGCGGTTCCAGCGCGTCCGCCATCGCGGCAGGCGTCGCATCGTCCTGGATGAATTCCGGGCAGAGCGTCCGGTCCGCGATCAAGTTCACCATCCCCAGCCACTTCACGCGGATGATCCGCCGCCCGAACCAATAGGTCAGCCCGGCGGCGCGGTACGCGACGATCATCGGGCACTTCATCAGGGCCGTTTCCACCGTCGCCGTGCCCGAACAGACCATCGCCGCGCGCGCCTGCCGCGCTACCTCGCGCATCTGGCCCGTCACCACGGCGATGGCCGCCCGTTCTTCGGCCGGCCGCGCCGCGAGCTGCGCTTCGATCAGGCCGCGGATTTCCGCGCTGGCCGCGGGAATGAGAAACGTCGTTTCCGGATCGCGCCGGCGCAGTTCCCGCGCCGCGTCGAGCAGCGGCGGCAACACGCGCTGGATCTCCTGCCGGCGGCTGCCGGGCAGAATCCCCACCCGCTTGCTCCCCGCCGGCCACGGCAGCTCCGGCGTCGGCGTCGCCCAGGTCCGCTTCGTCGATTCCACCAGCGGATGCCCAACGAAGACGGTCTTCAGCCCCGTCCCCTTGAACACGTCCACCTCGAACGGGAAAATCACCATCAGCAGGTCGATGATTTTCGCCATCTTCGGAATGCGGCTCCGGTGCCACGCCCAGACCTGCGGGCTCACGTAGTAGTAGACCGGAATCCCCAGTTCGTGGGCCTTTTCCGCCAGGCGCAGATTGAAGCCCGGATAGTCCACCAGCAGCAGCGCGTCGGGCTTTTCCGCAGAAAGAAGCTCGACCATCTGCCGGAAGACGCGGCGGAAAAACGAATATCGCGCCAGCACCTCCCAAAAGCCCACCACGGCCATGTCGCGCGCGTCCACGACCGTGCGCACGCCTTCGCGCCGCAGGGCGTCGCCGCCGATACCGAAGAATTCCACGTCGTTCCGCGCCGCGCGCAGATCGCGCACGAGCCGCGCCGCGTGCTGGTCGCCGGACACCTCTCCGGCCACGATCATGACCTTTTTCGGCATCAGGTCTGTCCCCGGCGGATGCTCTGGCAAATGGCTACGGCCAGCTTCAGGGCTTCGGCGGCGTGCTCGCCGCTCACCACCGGCTCGGACCGGTTCCGCACGCAATCCACGAACGCCCGCAGTTCCAACGCCAGCGGTTCGCCCTTGTGGATCGGCACGTCGGTCTTTTCGATCCCCAGCAGTTTCTTGCGCAGGACCTTGCCGGTCTGCTCCTGGTAGTCCAGGGAAACGTAGGCGTCCGGCAGGAACATGCGGATCTTGCGCTGCTTCTCCATGCTGATGCGGCTGGCCGTCACGTTCGCGATGCAGCCGTTCTCGAAGCGCAGGCGCACGTTCGCGATGTCCTCGCTCTTGCTCAGGATCGGCACGCCCACCGCCCGGATGTCCACCACCTTCGATTGCACCAGATGCAGGATGATCTCCAGATCGTGGATCATCAGGTCCAGGATCACGCTGACTTCCGTCCCGCGCGGCAGCAGGCCGAACCGCGGCGGCGGATACGGCGCGATGCGCAACGCCTCCACGTAGAGGGGCTTGTGCTGCGCCTTGTTGACCACGTCCAGCACCGGGTTGAACCGCTCGACGTGCCCCACCTGCAGAATCGCGCCGTGCTTCTGGGCCAGTTCGACGAGTTCCTCGGCCTCCTGCGTGCTGGCCGCGATGGGTTTCTCCACCAGCACGTGTTTGCCCTTTTCGATCACCATGCCCGCCACCGCGCGGTGCTTGTCCGTCGGCACCACGACGTTCAGCGCCTCGGCGGCGTCGGCCAGCTCTTCCATCGTCTTGAAGGCCGCCGTATGGTAGCGCTCCGCGATTTCCTGCGCGCGCTTTTTGTCCGCGTCGTAAACGCCGACGAGTTCCACGTCGGGCATTTCCGAATAGATGCGCGCATGCCACTGCCCCAGGCTGCCCACGCCCACCACGCCCGTCCGGATCTTCTTTGGTTCGCCCATCGGCTGCTCCCGTTGCGAGTTCCGCGCCTTCAGATCGGTTCCGTCTTCGCGGCGTCGAACGCCGCGAACGCGATGCCCAGCCGGTCGGCCTCCGCCGTCAGCTTGTCCCGTTCCAGCAAGATCGTCCGCTTCGCCTCCACGGCCAGGCAGGAGATCTTCGCCTTCTTCAGCATCTTGAACGTCCGCATCCCGATGATCGGGATGTCGAAACGCATGTCGTGGCCGAGCTTGGCCACCTTGACCACCACGGCGCCCGCGCCGCCCAAGCGCCCGGCGCGCAAAATCGTCTCGTCCGTGCCCTCGAACCCCTCCACGGCCAGGATGGTGCCGTCCTTCACGACCACCGTCTGGCCGATCTCCAGCCCGCTGGTGAGTTTCGCGGCCTTCGCACCGAGCCGGATGTCGGCCTGTTCGCGTTCGTCCGGCGCGCGGCGGCCCAGCGTTCCCGCCGCCGGCATTTCCGTCTCCATGAAGCGGTAGGCCGGCATCAGTTCCGCCCCAACCGCCCGCAGTTCGTCGCCGATGGCCCCGAAGATCGTGTGCGCGTTCTTGGTTTTGAGCGTCCGCAGGATCGCCAGCGCCTTCGCGTCCAACCGCAGGCTGAACAGCCGCGTCGGCTTGATCTGCCCCGCCATCACGATCTTGGCGACGCCTTTCGCCCGTACCGCGTCGAGCAGCGCCTGCAGGCTCCCCAAGTGCAGCCAAACCACCTCGTCGGCGTACTTCGCGATGACCCGCTCCGTCTCGCCCTTGAAGGCGAACGCCACGACGCGCTTCACGCCCTGCGCGTGCGCCGAACGCGCCAATTGCCAGGGATAGCTGCCGAGACCGGCGATCACGCCCAAGGTTTCCGGCATCTCGATGGAGTCCATCTCGCTCATGTTCCGCATCTTAGCGCGGACTTGCGCCGCTTGGCAATCCCGCACCCCGCCGCGAAGGCCAGCCCCGCGCCTGCTTCGATTCCCAACGTCCGCAGATTGTTCCAACTGCCCAGATCCGCCAGCGCCGTCTTCTCCCATGCCGGCAAAAACGCCACGGGCGCCTGCACGGGCCGGCTCGAAAACGGCGCGCCGAGCGGGATCCCATATGGCGCGAGGCGGTCTTCGGTGACGAGATCGATCGCCAGATGGCTGCCGATCGCGATCAGCAGGAATCCCGCCGTCTTCCGGCCGAACCAAGCCGGGCGCCAAGCCCGGCCCAGCAGCCAGATTCCCGCCGAAACCAGCAGCACCCAGGCCATGCTGTGCGTCGCCTGCTGGTGCGTGGTGTTCAGATAGCCCCGCCACAGTCCCGGCAGATAATCCACGTCGGGCAGGCAGGCCAGCGCCGCGCCGGCGACCAGCCACGGAGCCGCTTTCTTCAAGGACGCGAAAAGCGGGAGACGTGCGTCTCCCGCCAGCGCATAGGCCAGTCCGGCCCCGGCCAATCCATGGAACACCGGAGAGGCCATGCGGACGACCCGCGGTGCTATTTGCCCAGCGCGCGGCGAACCGCGAAAGCCAGATCCTGTCCGCGCAAATCGCGCGCGATCACCTGGCCGTCGGCGTTCAGCAGATAGCTTGTTGTTTCGCCGAAGATGCCCAGCGGCCGGGTCAGCGCCGGCGCGCCCGCCACGACCGGCCACGGCAAGCGGCTCGCTTCCAGTCCCGTCGCGTTCGGTTCCAGGCAGATGCTGACCACTTCGAAGCCGGACCCGTGGTAGCGGTTCCAGAGATCCACGACCTGCGGGAGATTCTCTTCCCAGACCTTCCAGCCGCGCGCGAAGAAATCCACCAGCACCACCTTGCCGCGCAGGCTGGAAAGCGTGAAGCTCCGGCCCGAGATGTCCGTCAGCGTCGCATCCGGAAACGCCACGCCCGGCGCGCTCTGGGCGCGGACCAGCGCCTTTTCCATGATCGTCAGCGGCAGCGAATCCCCGCCCGTCGCGCCCGGCCGCGCCACCAGCAGCGGATCGCCGGGCCGCGTTCCGCCCGACCACGCATACGGCTTGGGATCGTAGTACTTGCTCGCCTTGTATTCCTTGATCAGATCCGCCACCGCGGCCGCGTTGCCCGCTTCCGCCTGCACTTCGGCCTGCTTCACGAACAGATGGGACGCGTCCACGCCCGCCATCTTCGCCACCTTCTTGCGGGCGGCTACCAGGACGTCGTTGGCTTCGGCGTGCCGCCGGCGCATGTCGCTCAGGACCATCGCCTGGATCACGGCCGCCTTCACGTAGGCCGCGCCGTCGTTCCGGCGGGCAGCGTCGTCCACCAGATCCTGCACGGAGCGGTCGATGTCGGCCCATTCCTTCTCGGAATAATAGCCGTGGCCCATGCTTTGCAACTTGCTCAGCACCGCGTTGTAGCGGGCGTCGAACGCGGACGGCTCTTGCCCGAACGCTCCGGCAACCGAAGCCAGCAGCGCGACCATCGTCAAACCCATCAGAATTTTGCGCATGTTCATTCCTCCAAATCTGAACCGTCATTGTGCCCTCTCCCCCGCAAAACACAATCCCTTTTCGGCGCCAACCCATTCCCCGACCCGGAAGCCGCAGGCGGGCTCCTCCGGCCATTGTTCCCCGGCCAAACCGCCCCTGAAGGCAAACCTTAATCCCCTTGCCAATCCGAGCAGCTCCCCCTACCCTGATATCCGGAAAATCGGCCTTTCCCCTGGCATGGGCAACGGCGGTCCATAGGGCATCCGGCAGAGGAGATAATGAAAATATTCACCGCCATCGCAACGGCTCTGATCGGGGCGCTAGCCGCCCTCGCCGCCCTGTCTTCGCCCGATTCCACGTATGGAAAATGGCCGGTAATGTTGCTGGCCACAACCGCGGCCAGCTTGCTGGCGCTGATCTATTTCTCCGTCTACGGCTGGCTCCGGAAAGATCGGTATATCCTGGGGGCAATCCTGTTCCTTCTGTTGGACGCGGGAATCAAACTGGCGCTGCTGCCAAGCGAAGCACACGCCTTCGGCCTTTTCTGGGGCGTCGTAATCACGGTCAGCGGATCCGGATTGCCCCTTCTGCTCTTCGGCGCGACGCGAATCGCCTATGTCGCCGTCTCCACGCGCTCCAATCCCTTCGCTCTTCCGGAGAAAACGATATGAAATTTGGGCCACACAATGCGTCAGAGGCTATCGGCGCCCAAGCGCGTCCCAGCCTGAACCGTGACACTGGAGCTTAAAATAATGACACACGCAATCCGGATGATCCTGGCGCTGCTCGTGGGGCTGCTGATCGGCGGGTCGCGATATCTCTACGAGTCGTCCATGCCTGCGCTGGTTCCGTACGACGCACAAGGCGGCATATGGGTCGTGTTCTCTCTCGTTGCAAGCGGAGCGACCGCCATCGTCGCTTCCCTTCTTTGCTTTCTGGCCCTGCGCTATTTCGGCAAGCACATGCGGATGCGGGGTTCCCTGGCGCTTTTGGGGCTTATCCTGATCGGCGGATGCACCGCGAATTCGATGGTCCAACTGAAAGACGTTCGACTCGCCCTGGTCGACGCCGCCGATCCGGCCACGGACCCGGAGCGACTGCGCGCACTGGTCGGTTATGAAACGGGATTCGGGTACGAGATCGACAATCGCATCGCCTCCAACCCCAACACCCCCGTGGACGTACTGCGTTCGCTGCACGGAAAGCCGCACCAAGTCGGGACCGAGATGTGCTTGGCTGACAACCCCAACACCCCCGACGACATTTTACTCGAACTGGCCGAACGAAACGACGATTGGGCGGAATATATCCAGAAATCCCTGGCCCGAAATCCAAGCTATATCAAAATATCGGCCCAACCCGCGGGCGACGGGAACCTTCCGCAAGGCGCCGGATCCTCGACCCCGTGACGCTCCGTTGAATTGAAAATGCGCAACTTTAAACATCCGGCCGATGCCGCCCTATGGATGGTACTCCTATCAGGTCTCATTGTTTGCACCTGCATTTTCGCAGCAACGGCAGCAAATCAATTGGCGTTTCTTGCTTCAGTATCCGACGGCATGCACCTAAGTCCGATAGCCAAGAAGTCGCCCACCGTTAAGATTATCACGCTCCAATCCTTGCCCTTTCTTTTGATGGGCACAGCCATATTGCTGACCGAGCGGCATCTGACCCGCGGGAGGATACCGACCAGAACCTATATATGTCTTCTGGGCACTGCGATCCTTGCCTTCGGCTGGGCCTTCATGTGGTTCCAGCACCCGATGCATGACATCGCTCTACACTTTGGAAGCCATGGCCGTTGGGGCTGCGGCTGCATTCGAGACGATGGCTCTCACTGTTACCTGGTTAGAGATGCAACGGTGCCCTGGATGCTCTTTGCCCCCATGATTCTCGCTTTTATATCCCACTGGGTGTGGTCACGAAAACACGAAGGCGCAAGACAACCAGGTCCAGGGCACTCGCCAAAAGGTGCCGGGTTCCCTGACCCCTGACGTTCGATAAAACACGATGAACTATCGCCTGATCGAAGAAAAAGACATCGACGCGCTGATCGACGTGCGGGCGGCCACGCGGGAAAACTCGATCTCGCGCGAAGAATTGCGCCGAATCGACGTGTCGGCGGAATCGATTTCCGCGCTGCTGCGAACCACGCATCGCGGCTGGCTCTGCGAAGATGTCGGGCGTATCGCGGGATTCGCAATCGGCGACGGCAAGACCGGGGAAATGTGGGTGATTGCCATTTTGCCCGATTACGAGGGCAAAGGGATCGGTGCACGGCTTCTCACCGCCGTTGAGGAGTGGCTTTGGTCGAAGGGCTGGGATGAAATCTGGCTTTGGACTTCGTCCGACCCGCAGAAGCGCGCGTACGGCTTCTACATCCGTCAGGGCTGGTTCGTCGCCGAGACGAAAGAAGATGTCATCTACCTGCGAAAGCGAAAGCCGAACCACGAAGCGGGCTAAGCCCGCCCCATCAGCCGGCGGAAGCGTTTGAAGGCGGGGACGGCGTCGTGGGGGCCGGGGGCGGCTTCGGGGTGGTACTGCAGGGAAAACGCGGGATATTTCTTCGCCTCCAGGCCTTCGACGGTCCCGTCGTTGAGGCTGACGTGGGTGATCTCCGCCACGGCCGGATCGAGGCTGTCCGCCGCGACCATGTAGTTGTGGTTCTGGGAGGTGATCTCGACGGTGCTCGCGCGCAGGTCTTTCACCGGATGGTTGCAGCCGTGGTGGCCGAACTTGAGCCGGCAGGTCCGGCCGCCCAACGCCAAGCCCAGCAGTTGATGTCCAAGGCAGATGCCCATGATGGGCACCTTCCCCAGCAAGCCGCGGATCATCTCGGCTGCGTACGGCAAGGCCGCGGGATCGGCGGGACCGTTGGAAAGCATGACGCCCGCCGGCTTCAGCGCCAACACATCGACGGCTTTGGCATGGGCATTGAGCACGCGCACGCGGAAACCTTCGCGCTCCAGCAGGCGCAGGGTGTTGAACTTGATGCCGTAGTCGATCACCGCGACGAGCGGCGCATCCGCGAGCAAGTCGCCCGTCCAGTCGTAGGCCTTCGGCGCGGAGACCTTGGAGGCGTAATCCTGTCCGTCGAGCCCTTCCCACGCGCGGGCCTTGGCCACGGCTTCTTCCGGCGACAGGGCGCCCGTGGCGCACAGGTAGGCCTTTTGCGTGCCGCCTTCGCGCAGCTTGAGCGTCAAGGACCGCGTATCCACCCCCGCCAGCGCGGGCACGTTCCAGCGGACCAGCGCCGCTTCCAGCGTTTCTTCCGACCGCCAGTTCGACGGCGGATTCATTTCGCGCACGATCAGGCCCGAGGCGTGGATGGCGGCGGACTCGTGGTCTTCGCGATTGAACCCCGTGTTGCCGATTTCGGGCATGGTCAGCGCGACGAGCTGCCCGGCGTAGGACGGATCGGTCAGGATCTCTTCGTAGCCGGTCATGCCGGTGTTGAACACGACTTCGCCGAGGCGGTCGGCGGCCGCGCCGCACGACCAGCCCCGGATCACGGTGCCGTCCGCCAGCGCCAGAAAGGCTTTCTTCTCCCGCCGCGCCGCCCAGTTGCCGGAAGCTCCGCTCATGATTTCCGCCCCCCCTTCCGAGCCGTGGCCCGGTTGTATTCCTGCAAGGAAAGCACTTCGAATTCCGCGTTCCGGCGCAGGGTCTTGAGCCCGTCGAGCGCGGCGCGCAGGCCGCGGATGGTCGTCGTCATCGGAATGCCGCGGCGCACGGCTTCGGTGCGCATCTTGACTTCGTCGAGCTGCGGCTGGCAGCCGGAAGGCACGTTGACGATCCAACCGACGGCGCCGTCGAGCACCAGATCCAGCACGTGCGGCCGGCCTTCGGAAATCGCGAACGCGGCGCGCGCAGGCACGCCCGACTCGCGCAGCAAGGTGGCGGTGCCGCAGGTGGCCCAGATGCCATAGCCCATTTCCACGAGTTCCTTGGCGAATTTCACCATTTCCACGCGGTCGGAAGGCCGTTCGCCGGAGACGCTGATGAAGACGCCGCCTTCGCCCGGCAGCGGATTGCCGGCGGCCTGCTGGCTCTTCACGAAGGCCATGCCGGGATCGGGATCCATGCCCATGACTTCGCCGGTGGATTTCATTTCGGGCGTCAGGCGCACGTCGCAGCCGGGGAACCGCGCGAACGGCAGGACGGCTTCCTTGACGGCCACGTGGCGCAGGACGACTTCCTGCGTGAAACCGATCTTTTTCAGGGATTCGCCGGCCATGACGCGCGCGGCGTAGCCCGCCAGCGGCACGCCGGTGGCCTTGCTGACGAACGGCACGGTCCGGGAAGCGCGCGGATTGACTTCGAGGATGTAGACCTCGCCGTCCTGCACGGCGTACTGCACGTTCATGAGGCCGCGCACGTTCAGGCCGCGAGCCAAGGCCTGGGTATGCTCGCGGATGCGGTCGACGAGGGCCGGATCGAGGCCCTGCGGCGGAATCGCGCAGGCGCTGTCGCCGCTGTGGATGCCCGCTTTCTCGATGTGCTCCATCACCGCGCCGATGACCTCGATTTCGCCGTCGGCGATGCAATCCACGTCCACTTCAACGGCGTCTTCGAGGAACTTGTCGATGAGCACCGGGCGGCCTTCCGAAGCCGCGAAGGCCTCGGCGCAGAATTTTTCGAAGAACGGCTCCGTATAGACGATGGCCATGGCCCGGCCGCCGAGCACGAACGACGGCCGCACCAGCACCGGAAAGCCCACGCGCCGGGCCACGGCCAGCGCGCCGGCCAAGTCCGTGGCCGTGCCGTTCGCGGGCTGCTTTACGCCGACCTGGTCGGCCAGCTGCTTGAAGAATTCGCGGTCTTCGGCCTTTTCGATGTTTTCGGGACTCGTGCCGATGACGTTCACGCCGGCCGCTTTCAGCTCCAGCGCCAAGTTCAGCGGCGTCTGCCCGCCGAACTGCACGATGGCGCCGTCGCACCGTTCGCGGCGGTAGACTTCCAGCACGTCTTCCAGCGTCACGGGCTCGAAGTAGAGCCGGTCGCTGGTGTCGTAGTCGGTCGAAACCGTCTCGGGATTGCTGTTCACCATGACGGTTTCGTAGCCGGCTTTCCGCAGGGCCTGGCAGGCGTGCACGCAGCAGTAATCGAACTCGATGCCCTGCCCGATCCGGTTGGGACCGCCGCCGAGGATCATGATCTTCTTTTTCTCCGCGGGCGGCAGCGGCGCTTCCGGTTCGTCGCCGTAGGCCGAATAGAAATACGGGGTCGCGGCGGCGAATTCCGCCGCGCAGGTGTCCACGACGCCGAAGGTCGGCCGCAGGCCGATGCGTTCGCGCGCCGCGCGCACCTCGCCTTCCGCCACGCCAAGCCGCACGGCGAGCTGCTTGTCCGAAAATCCGAATTCCTTGGTCTGCGCGAAGAGCGCGCGATCGGCCTCCAGGCCGGCGAGCGTTTTCGCGGCGGCGATTTCCTCCTCGAACGCGACGATCTCGGCGATCTGCCGCAAAAACCAGGGATCCACGCCCGACAGCCGGGCGACGCGGTCGATTTCCCAGCCGCGGGCCAAGGCTTCACGCAGATGGAAGAGCCGCAACGGGCTCGGTCGCGCCACGGCCTTCTCCAGCTCCGCATCCGCCAGCTGGCCCTCGGCGTCCGCGCGCCGCACGAGCCCCGCGCGCCCGATTTCGAGCGACCGCAGCGCCTTCTGCAGCGCCTGCTTGAAGTTGCGGCCGATGGCCATCGTCTCGCCCACCGACTTCATTTGCGTCGTCAGCGTGTCGTCCGAGCCCTGGAACTTCTCGAAGGCGAAGCGCGGGGCCTTCACCACGATATAGTCCAGCGACGGCTCGAAGCAGGCCGGCGTCGAGCGCGTGATGTCGTTGGGCAGCTCGTCGAGGGTGTAGCCGATGGCGAGCTTGGCCGCGATCTTCGCGATCGGAAAACCGGTGGCCTTCGACGCCAGTGCGGAGCTGCGGCTGACGCGCGGGTTCATTTCGATGACGACGAGACGGCCGTCGGACGGGTTCACGGCGAACTGCACGTTGGCGCCGCCGGTCTCCACGCCGATGACGCGCATGACGGCCAGACTGGCGTCGCGCAGCGCCTGGTATTCGCGGTCCGTCAGCGTCTGCGCCGGCGCCACCGTGATGCTGTCGCCCGTGTGCACGCCCATGGGATCGAGGTTTTCGATGGAACAGACGATGCACGCGTTGTCCTTGCGGTCGCGCATGACCTCCATCTCGAATTCCTTCCAGCCCAGCACCGACTCCTCGATCAGCACTTCGCCGACGGGGCTCAGGGCGAGACCGTTCGCGCAGATGGCCTCGAATTCCGCCGCGTTGCGCGCGATGCCGCCGCCGGCGCCGCCCAGCGTGAAGCCGGGGCGCAGGATGACCGGCCACGCGCCGATCTCGGCTTGGACCTGCCGCGCTTCCTCCAGGGAGTGGGCCGAACCCGAGCGCGGAACCGCCAGGCCGATTTCCGCCATGGCTTTCTTGAAGAGGCCGCGATCTTCCGCGCGCCGGATCACGTCGGCCGTCGCGCCGATCAGTTCCACCTGGTAGCGCTTCAGAACGCCGCTTTCCTCGAGCCGCACGGCCAGATTCAGCGCGGTCTGGCCGCCCATGGTGGGCAACAGGGCATCGGGGCGTTCGCGGCGGATGATGGCGGTCAGGGCTTCTTCGGTGAGCGGTTCGACGTAGGTGCGGTCGGCGAACCCGGGATCGGTCATGATGGTGGCCGGGTTGCTGTTGACCAGCACGACTTCGTAGCCCTCTTCCCGGAGGGCCTTGCAGGCTTGGGCGCCGGAATAGTCGAACTCGCAGGCCTGTCCGATGACGATGGGGCCCGCGCCAATCAGCAAAATCTTCGAAATGTCGTCGCGCCGCGGCATGAGGCATCCTTGCTAAAGCGTTTTACCCACTTAACCATGTCGCCGCGGACTTGACCAGCAAAAAGTCGAAATCCCCCCAACTCCCTCCGTCAGAACTCGTTCACTGCATCGACGATGAAATCGACGGTTTCGAGCAGCAAGTTCCGATCCACCAAGTCGATCGTGTCCCGGGGCGTATGCGTCACGGCCATCACCGTATCGCGCAGATTCGACGAGGTCACCGCCAGGCAGGGCACGCCTTGGAAAACGAAGATCGAGTGGTCGCTTTCGACCCATTCCGGACCGCGTTTCACCTGCGGATGCTTCGCGATTTCCCCGTCCAGCCACGTTTGGCGGTCTTCGTCCAGATTGTAGGCCGACACCGCCGTCTGCGACCCCTTGGCGCCCGGCGCAAAGATGTTGATGGCCAGTTGGATGTCGCTCAATTCCCGGCCGTAACGCGCCAGATAGGTCGTCTCCCCCTTCACCATCGGCGAATCCTCGCCGTTGAACGGGATGAATTCCAGATCGTAGGGCCCCGCGTAGTTCTTCAGGCGGGCCATCGCCGCCAGCAGCACGGCCACGCCGGCCGAGTTGTCCAACGCGCCTTGCGTCCCATAGGCCGTGTCCATGTGCGCGAAGACCACGATCTTGCCTTGCGACGCGCCGGCCGCCTTCTTCCGGGCCACCACCTGTTCGCCCGTTTCGGGAAAGGACTTCGAATCGAGCATCAGGCGCATCTTCCCCCGCCCCTCCAGGAGCCGATCCATCGCGGCTGCGTCCAGATAGCCCGTCGGAATTTTGAAACTCGCGTCGTCGAACAGCGGATACGGCTCCAGCCCGCACGCCGGATGCTTGCCGGTCACCGCCACGATCGCCGCCGGTTTCCGTTCGTCCAGCAGCGCGTAGATTTCCTTGTGCCGCTCCGGAAAATAGAACGGATAATCCAAAGGCATGAGCGGCTCCTTCGCGATTGGACCGCGCAGGAACACGATTTTCCCTTCGCATTTCGTCCGCTTCAACTGCTGCGTCGAAGTCACCAGCACCGCGTCGCACCACTTGTCGTACGCCGGCGAGAACGGTCCGGGAAACACTTCCACCCGGGCGCCTTCCCGGTCCAGAAACGACGGCCCCTTGACCCAGCGGGCGCATTTGAACGGCAGCCGCGTCACCTCGTAGCCCATCCGTTCCGCTTCCGTCGCCAGATATTCCGCCGCGTTGCGGTTGGCCTCGGTTCCCAGCGGACGCTCCCCGAATTCGAAGATCCCGCCGCGCGCCGCGGAGCTCCAGACAAACCACGCGGCGAGAAACAACGCCGCTTTCGAATGAATCGAACCTGACATCGAATGCCGTTTCGGTTGCCTAAACAAAAGGCCGGAACCAAGGTTCCGGCCTTCAAAAATGGTAGCGGGGCTTGGATTTGAACCAAGGACCTTCAGGTTATGAGCCTGACGAGCTGCCGGGCTGCTCCACCCCGCAATCTGTTCAAGAATGCGTGCGAACCGTACCCCCCCCCGCGCCAAAGCGCAAGCCTAAAATCGGAAAAAACTTTCCGTTCCGCCAGCCCATCGGCTACGCTCGGGCGCATGAAACTCCGACTGCCCGTCCTGCTTTTCGCGATCTATCTCGTCGAATTCGCCGTCTTGGCCATCCGCCCGGTCTCGCGCCCCACGTGGATTTCCGAAAACGTCACGGTGCTGTGCATCGTCGTGCCGCTGGTCGGGCTGTATCTCAAGGGCATCCGGTTCTCGAACGCGGCCTATGTGCTCATGTCCGTGCTGATCTATCTGCACACCGTCGGCGGCCACTACACCTTCGCGCAGGTGCCCTTCGGCTGGGTCACGGACCTGCTCGGCGCGCAGCGCAACCACTTCGACCGCCTGGCGCATTTCAGCGTCGGCTTCTACGCCTGGGCCCTCATGGAATTCGCCGAAAGCCGCCGCCTCAGCACCCGCCGCGCCTTCAGCTTCGTCTTCGCCGTCGCCGCGATCTTCGCCGTGGCGTCCCTCTTCGAAATCGTCGAATGGCTCTACGCCGTCTCCGCCGACCCGGTCGCCGGCGCGGAATTCCTCGGCTCGCAGGGCGACGTCTGGGACGCGCAGAAAGACATGCTGGCCGACGGCCTCGGCGCCCTGCTCGCCGCGACCGCCTACGCCCTCGCCCACCGCGGGCGCTTTCCCGAGCCCCTCCCGCCGCGATAAATCGCTCACAGCCTTGGCGCAGGCGGACGGCTCGCCGGTTTTACGTAGCGTGGAAAAAAGTTTTCCACTACCGTCCCATAGGAATCGGGTGGGGATAAAGAAAAGGCTGGTTTGA
>CALMNW010000083.1 GCA_937872095.1 uncultured Verrucomicrobiota bacterium | reverse complement strand
CCGATCCCCGCCGCCGCGCCGGCGACGCCGGCCCCTGCCGCGCCCGCCGCCGCGGCCGCCCTCGTGCTTCCGGAAGAACCGGAACCGCTTTCCGCCGACACGGGCACCGTCCCGCCCGGCGCCTGGAACCATCCCGGCTTCATCCAGGCCGCCAATCTGTTCAACAAGACCCTGACCGCCTACCAGAAACACCTCAAGAAGCCCGATCCGCAGGATCCCGCGCTCGTGCCGCTCGTCGCCGACGCCCAATACGCCGCGCTCCTGTTCGAGACGATCAAGCCCGATGCGCCCCCTTCCGTGCCCGTCACGCTCTACGCCAACCAGTGCTACCAGCTCGCCAACGACGTCCGCCGCGCACGGCTGACCCTCGCCGACAAGAAAAACCTCTACGCCCTCGCTCCCAAGAAGCGCCACGCCACCCTCGCCCCCTACCCCACCCCCCCGCCCGATCCCGCCGACAAGTTCAGCCCGCGCTTCATGCAGTTCGGCTACGCGTGGGACACCCTCCCCGCTCCCGTCGACCGCCCCGAAACCGCCGAATTCGTCTTCCTGCTTTCCACCGTCGCCGAACCCAGTCCCGACACCCGCGCGCAAGCCGGTCTCTTCATCCACGGTCCGCTCGTCTGGCTCATGCCGCTGGACAAGGCCTGCCGGGCCCTCGGCGTCCGCCCCGTCGAACCGCGCATTCCCATCGAAGGCGCCCCCTTCCCCTACGGCGGATTCTTCATGCACGCCTTCCCCGCCGGCCGCCTCGGCGCCATCGGCCCCGGTCAGCCGCCCTATCCCACCCTCCGCCTCATCACCGACTGCGAAGACCAGCTCGTCGCCGTCCAGCTCGTCGATGAAAAACCCGACTCGCCCCTGCAGTCGTCCCCCATGACGTTCTCGACGGTTTCCAAGATCATGGATTTCGTCACCGGCCGCGCCTTGCCCGAAAAGGGCGACGTCCGCGCCTCCCACCGCACCCTCAAGGGCGAAGGCACGCTCCGCATCGATTCCGAGACCGCCGATTTCACCGAAGGCCCCGAAGGCCAGCCCCTCTTCCGCTCCATTCTGCTCCTGCCCCAGGCTGTCGCCAACAACCTGCTTTACCACCTGCTCGGTTCCCCCGACTGACCTGGCCTCCCGGTCCCAGCCCGCATCCGGTAAATCGCGGCGCATCCCGAAATTTCGGTTTGTTTTTCGGTTGACCTTTGCCCCCATTCGGATCTTAATACAATCCTAACAAATGATCGTTGCCCGCAGGCTCGCCTCCTCGCCACCCAGTGGCGAACGACCTTGGGCCGCGATAGATTATTCGTGAGAAGGAGCCGGGATTCTGGAGGTCCATCATGACTCAACTCCATGAGATGCTCGCCTCGACGCGCAAAGCGTCTCCAACGACCGCAGAGAAAGCCGATGCCCCGGCCTCCGGCGATGCCGACCTTTTCCACCGCGCTCCGGCAGGCTATTGCACCCTCGATGCCGACGGGCGGATCCGGGAGGCGAACCTCGCGCTGGCGAACCTCCTCGAACGGCCGATTTCCGCGTTGCTTCAACAACCCCTGGCGCGCTTCATCCTTCCGGAAGATCAAGATTCCTTTGGCCGCTTCCGCCGGCAACTGGCCGAAACCGACCACCCCCTGACTTGCGAAGTGCGGATGGAAAAGAAAGAGGGCGGAGTTCTGTGGGCGCTGCTGACGGCCACGCTCGTTCCGGAAGCCGACGGAACGCCGACCGGCCACGTCGTTCTGTGCGACGTCACGTCGCTCAAGCATAAAGAACAGTTCGTGCAGTCCCTGCACGTCGTCCTCGCCCAAGTCAACCAAGCCATCGTCCACTTCCGGCAACCGGACGAATTGTTCCGGGAAATTTGCCGGATCGCCGTCCAAGCCGGCCCCTTTCGCATGGCCTGGATCGGGCGGGTGGACGAGGCGACCGGCCAATTGAACCCCATCGCCCACGACGGACACGAAGAGGGCTTCCTGAAATCGATCCACGTCAACGTCAACCCCAACAGCGCATTCAGCCAAGGCCCCATCGGCAAGGCGATCCTTCAGAACCGGGTCATGGCCAGCACCGAAACCGACGCCTCCTTCCAGCGCTCGCCCTGGCGCTTCGAAATGCTCAAGCGCGGCTACCGCGCGATGGCGGCGGTGCCTTTCCGCCAGAACAACGCGGTGATCGGCACCTTGAACCTCTACGTCGAAGAACCCTGCGCGTGTTCCCAGGTGGAAATGGATCTGCTGAAACGGATCGGCGACACCCTCTCCTTCGCGATGGAATGCTTCGAAATCGAAATCCGTCACCGGCGGGCCGAAGCGGCGCTGCGGGAAAGCGAAGCCCAGAACCGGGCCTTCATCCATGCCATTCCCGATCTCGTTTTCATGAACAAGCGCAACGGCGAATATCTGGCCGTCCACGCCCCGGATCCCCGCTTGCTGGCCGCGCCCGCCGGCGCCATCCTCCATCGGCGAATCGACGAATTGCTCCCCAAATCCGTCGCGGAGCGTTGCCTGAAAGCCATCGCGACCGCCCTGGACACGCATGAACTGCAAGAATTGACCTACACGATTCCGATCGACGGCCGCAAACGGCGGTTCGAGGCCCGCATCGCGCCCTGCACCCAGGAAACGGTCCTCACCATCGTGCGCGACATCACTGAACTCCAACCAACCGACAAATCGGCCTCGCCTCGCAAATCCCGGCGCCGCTCCGGCGGATAGAGCGACACACCTCGCTTCGGCCGAGGAAATAACGACCATTTAGCGCCGGGCGCTTTTTCTCCGTTTTTTGCGGTTCGCGCGTTGACATGAGCGTAATACAATCGTAATATAATCATAACAATCAGGTCGGCCCCAGAAATGACCGCCCGCTCCGGAGGGATGCCCCATGAAGTTCAGAGTGCTGATGATCGACGACGAAGAAATGCTTTGCGAAGTAGTCAAGCATGGTCTGGAACGGACCGGCGTATTCGAAGTGGGTTTCGCCACCGACGGCAAAACGGGTCTCCTCATGGCCCGCAAAGGCGTCCCCGACGTCATCCTGCTCGACGTTCGCATGCCGAAAATGAACGGCATCGAAGTCCTCCGAAACCTGAAAAGCGATTTCCCCCACTCCCAAATTCCCGTGATCATGCTTTCCGGTTTGCTGGATGAAACCACCAAGCGGGAGTGTTCCTACGAATACGGCGAGGAATACATCGAAAAACCCGTTTCCATCGCGGCCCTGCGGGAGCGAATCAACGCCGTCCTGTGCCGCGTCGGCAAGCTCCATCCCATGCCCGCCGCCGCCGTTTCCTAGCGCCGGCCCGGATTCTCCGGCGGAACAAAAGCCGCGATTCCCCGCGCCGGAGCGCGGGGGCCAAACGCCTCAGCGCCGTTCCTTGCGCGCGTAGCGCGTGTGCAGCAGCTCGTGCGACTTGTGACCGAGCGGCTTGCCCAGGAATTCCCGGTAGAGTTCCGCCACCGCCGGATTGTCGTGCGACTTGCGCAGCTTCTTGGATTCGTCCTCGGCGTAGATCGCCGAAATGCGCTTCAGCCGCACGGAATCGTCCGTGAACCGCGGCTGCCCGCCGCCGCCGATGCAGCCGCCGGGACAGGTCATCACTTCGACGAAATGGTAGGTCGCTTCGCCCGCGCGGATCTTCTCCAGCAGCTTCCGCGCGTTGCCCAGCCCGTGCACCACCGCCACTTTCAGCTCCGCCCCTTCCAGGAACGACCAAGCCGCCTGCGTCCGCTCGATCTTGAGGGAAGCTTCCTTGATGCCCTCGAGGCCTTCGATGGGCTTCACGTGCAGGTTGTCCGCCGGCAGTTCGCGGCCCGTCACGATCTCGTAGGCCGTGCGCAGCGCCGCTTCCATCACGCCGCCCGTGTTCGCGAAGATGTCCGCCGCGCCGCTGGACAGCCCCAGCGGGGCATCCATCTCGCCGTCCGGCAGCTCGGTGAACGCCAGGTTGGCCTGGCGGATCATCCGCGCCAGCTCGCGCGTCGTCAGCACGTAATCGACGTCGCGCACGCCGCTGGCGTTCATCTCGGGCCGTTGCGCCTCGAACTTCTTCGCCGTGCACGGCATCACCGACACCACGACGAGGTCTTCCGACTTCACGCCGATCTTCTGGGCGTAGTAGGTCTTCGCCACCGCGCCGAACATCTGCTGCGGCGACTTGCACGTCGAGAGATGGTCGAGGAAATTCGGGTAGTAGTACTCCGCGTACTGGATCCAGCCCGGCGAGCAGCTCGTGAACATCGGCAGCGCCGCCGTCTTGTCCTTGTCCACCAGCGCGCGTTTCAGGCGGGTCAGCAGCTCGGTGCCTTCCTCCAGGATGGTCAGGTCGGCCGCGAAGTTCGTGTCGAACGTCGCGTCGAAGCCCATCTGGCGCAAAGCGGTGACCATCTTGCCCGTCACGCGCGTGCCGGGCGGATAGCCGAATTCCTCGCCCAGCGCCGCGCGGATCGCGGGCGCCGTCTGCACGATCACCGTCTTGGCCGGATCGTCCAGCGCGGCCCAGACGTCGTCGATGGCGCTGCGTTCCGTGATGGCGCCCACGGGACAGACCGCGGCGCACTGGCCGCACTGCACGCAGGTCACGCCGTCCAGGTCGCTCGCGAACGCGGGACCGATCACCGTGGAAAATCCGCGGCCCTGCGGGAACAGCGCGCCGATGCCCTGCACCTGGTTGCAGACCGTGACGCAGCGGCGGCACTTGATGCACTTGGAATTGTCGCGCACCAGCCCCGGCGTGCTTTCGTCGCGCTTCGGCGCCGCGCGCTTCCCGGCGTAGGTCACCGTGCGGATGCCCATGTCGCTGGCCAGCTTCCGCAGCTCGCAGTCCTCGTTGCGCTCGCAGGTTTGGCAGTCGCCGTCGTGCTCGGACAGCAGCAGCTCGACCACCTGCTTGCGCGCGGCGCGCGCCTTGGGGCTGTTGACGTGCACCACCTGGCCTTCCGTGCAGGGCGTGGAGCACGCCGCCACCAGCGTCCGCGCCCCTTCGACCTCCACCAGGCACACCCGGCACGCGCCGAGCGGCTCGCGCTTCTCGAGGAAGCACAGCGTCGGAACCTGGATGCCCGCCGATTTCGCCGCCTGCAGGATCGTGGCCCCTTCGGCGATTTCGATCGCCTTGCCGTTGATCGTGAGATGGATCATTGCGCCGCCCCCCTGACCTTGCCGGTCTTGCCGTAGTCGCACCGCAGGCACCGCCGCGCCTGCCGCCGCGCCGTGGCTTCGTTCCACGGCTGTTCCACTTCGTCGAAGTTGTTCTTCCGCCGGTCCAGCGCGATGAGGTTGAGGTCCTCGCGCGGATACGGCACCGGATCGGCGTCGGGATCGTAGTCCGTCGGCACGTCCGGATAGCCGCGCCAGAAGGCGTGGTCCGCGCCCGTCAGCATCCGGTCGATGCCGACCGCCGCGCGCTCGCCCGCCGCGATGGCTTCGACCACGGACGACGGCCCGGTGACGGCGTCGCCGCCCGCGAAAAGCCACGGCACCGCGGTCTGGCCCGTGACGGGATCGGCCTGGATCCAGCCGCCGGCCGTCGCCGCCGCCACCTTGCCCAGCGCCGCCTTCGCGTCCAGCCGCTGGCCGATCGCCAAAATCGCCTGGTCGCAGGGAATCGTCTCCAGCGCGTCGTCGCTTTCGGCCCGCGCCGCGCGCCGCCCGCTGCGGTCGTAGTCGCCCAGCGTCATCCGCCGGCAAACCAAGCCGGCGATCTGGCCGTTTTCGACTTCGAACCGTTCCGGCGCGCAGAGCGTGCGCAGTTTCACGCCTTCCTGCTGCGCTTCTTCGATCTCCTCCGCGTAGGCCGGCATCTGCTCGCGCGTGCGGCGGTAGACCACCGTCACCCGCGCCGCGCCCAGCCGCAGCGCCGTCCGCGCCGCGTCGATCGCCGCGTTGCCGCCGCCGATCACCACGACGTCCTTGCCCACCGGCGCCGACCCGCGGATGTTGTATTGCCGCAGGAAATCCATCGAATCCACGACGCCCTTCGCGTCGCCGCCCGGCAGCTCCAGCCCGAGGCCGTCCGGCGCGCCCACGGCCAGGAAGACCGCCTCGGCGCCTTCGTCGCGCAGTTGCTGGAGCGTGAAGTCCTTGCCCAGCCGCTGGAGGGTCTGGATCTCGACGCCCAGCGATTCGATCATGCGGATTTCGCGCGCGAGCGTCTCGCGCGGCAGCCGGTAGGCGGGGATCGCCTGCACCAGCATCCCGCCCGGCCGCGGTTCCGCCTCGTACACGGTCGGCTTGTAGCCCAGCCGCGCCAGGAAATACGCGCAGGTCAGTCCCGCCGGCCCCGCGCCGACGATCGCCACCTTGCGCGCCGCGTTGGCCGCGTTCTCTCGCGCTTCCGGCTTCACGATCGTCACTTCCTGGTCCACCATGAAGCGCTTGATGCCGCGGATCGCCACCGCCTCGCCGTCGAGCGACGTCCGCCGGCAGTGGTCTTCGCAGGTGTGGAAGCACACCCGCGCGCAGATCGCCGCGAACGGATTGCGCTCGCGGTGCAGCTTGAGCGCCTCGGCGTAGCGGCCTTCCGCCGTCAGGGAAACGAATCCCGGCACCTGCACGCCCGCCGGGCACGCGCTCAGGCACGGCGCCAGCACCAGCGCCGGGCACACGCCCGCCGCGCAGTGCTTGTCGCGGATGTGCTGCACGTATTCCTCGCGGAAGTGCCGGATCGTCGACAGCACCGGATTCGGCGCCGTCTGCCCCAGCCCGCACAGCGACGCCTCCTTGATGAACGCCCCCAGCTTCTCGAGGCGCTCGATGTCTGCCAGCTCGCCCTCGCCGTCGCAGATGCGCTGCAAGATCTCGCCCATGCGCTTCGTGCCCACCCGGCACGGCACGCACTTGCCGCAGGATTCCTCCTGCACGAATTCGATGAAGAACCGGGCCACGTCCACCATGCACGTGTCTTCGTCCATCACGATCAGGCCGCCGGAGCCCATGATGGCGCCCAGTTCCTGCAGGCTTTCGTAGTCCAGCGGCACGTTGAGATTCTGCTTCGGGATGCACCCGCCCGACGGCCCGCCGATCTGCGCGGCCTTGTAGGCCTTGCCGCCCCGGATGCCGCCGCCGATGTCGTAGATCAGCTCGCCCAGCGACGTGCCCACCGGCACTTCCACCAGGCCCGTGTTGTTCACGCAGCCGGCCAACGCGAACACCTTCGTGCCCTTGCTTTTCGGCGTGCCCCATTGCGCGTACCACGCCGCGCCGTTCAGCAGGATCGCCGGCACGTTGGCGTAGGTTTCCACGTTGTTCAGCACCGTCGGCTTGCCCCACAGCCCCTTCTGCGCCGGGAACGGCGGCCGCGGCCGCGGTTCGCCCCGCTTGCCCTCGATGGACGCGATCAGCGCCGTTTCCTCGCCGCACACGAACGCGCCGGAACCCATGCGGATGTCGAGATCGAACGCGAAGGCGCTGCCCAGGATCTTCTTGCCCAGGAATCCGCAGGCGCGCGCCTGCTCGATCGCCTTCTTCAGCCGCGCCACCGCCAGCGGATATTCCGCCCGCACGTAGACGTAGCCCTGCGCCGCCCCGATCGTGTAGGCCGCGATCGCCATGCCTTCGATCACGCTGTGCGGATCGCCCTCCAGCACGCTGCGGTCCATGTACGCGCCCGGATCGCCTTCGTCCGCGTTGCACAGCACGTACTTCGTCTCGCCCGGCGCGCGCCGGGTGAATTCCCACTTCATGAACGTCGGGAACCCGGCCCCGCCGCGACCGCGCAGGCCGGAGCCCTTCATTTCCTCGACCACCTGCTCGGGGCTCAGCCCGTCCAGCACCTTCGCCAACGCCACGTAGCCGTCGCGCGCCACGTATTCCTCGATCCGCTCCGGATCGATGCGCCCGCAGTTGCGCAGCACGATCGGCGTCTGCTTCGTGAAAAAGGGCATCTCGCCGTCCTTGGCCTGCGGCTTGCCGCTCGCTTCGTCGTGGTCGATCAGCCGGTCCACGACGCGCCCGCCGACGAGATGCTCGCGGA
>CALMNW010000082.1 GCA_937872095.1 uncultured Verrucomicrobiota bacterium | reverse complement strand
CCGCCCGACGCCACCCCCGAGGAAAAGGCCGCCATCGACCACCCGCTGTTCGACCAGGTGCCCAGCAAGTGGTTCAACAACGCCAAGGACTACGAAGAACTGGTCGCGCTCCAGAAAAAGACCGGCGCCTGCATGCTGGTCTATTTCAAGAATCCCTCCGTGCCCAACGAAAAGGGGCTGTGCAGCTGGTTCGAGAAGAGCATCACCACCGACATCGACTGGCGCAAGGCGATGAAATACTTCATCAAGCTGGAAGTCGACATGCCCGGCCCGTCCGCCGTCCGGGATCTGGTCGATCTCTTCAAGGTGAGCCGCACCCCGGCCATCTTCGTGATCCAGCCCGGCAGCACGATGCGCAACCGCCTCATGGTGTTCGATTATCCCAATGGCGGCCGGCCCCAGCCCATCGACGTGCCGCTCGTTCTCCAAAACCTCAAGACGCGCTGCACCCCGGCCTACGAGACGTTGTTCTAGCATGCGGGCCGCCGTCCAGTTTTTCGCCATCGCGCGCCTCGCCGCGCTCGAAGCCATCCGGCGGCCGGTCTTTCTCCTCGTCTCCCTCTCCGTCCTCGCGGGCATCGTCGCGCTGCCCCTCCTGCTCAACTACACCCTCGGCGACTCCGCGCGCATCATCCGCGACAGCGCCTTGGCGCTCTACTTCGTCGGCGGCCTGCTGCTGGCCGCCCATGCGGCGGGCGAGGCCCTCTCCCGCGAGCTGCGCCGGGGCACCGCCGCCGCGATCCTCGCCAAGCCCGTATCGCGCGCGGTTTTCTTCCTGGCCAAGGCCGCCGGCGTCGGCGCGGCGATCTTCCTGTTTTCCGTCGCCGCGCTCGCCGCCACGCTGCTGGCCGTGCGCGCCGGCGCCAGCGACCTGCGCCTCGATTGGGCCGCCGCCGTCCCCGCGCTGCTGGCCTTGGTCTTCGCCCTGGCCCTGGCCGGCACCTGGAATCACCGCACCCGCCGGCCGTTCACCTCCGCCGCCTTTTTCCTGCTGCTGTTCTTCCTGCCGCTCGCCGTGGCCGTTTCCGCGTTCTTCCCGACGCCCCTCGACCATCTCGTTTTTCCCGCCAACTTCACGTGGGCCATTCTGGACGTCGGCCTGCTGCTGTTCTTCTGCCTCGGCATGGTCGTCGCCCTGGCCGCCGCGCTCGCCACGCGCCTGTCCGTCACGCCCGTCCTGCTGATCTGCGCGGGCTTCTTCCTCTTCGGCCTCATGTCCGACTATCTCTTCGGCCCGCATCTCGCCGGCTCCCTCGCCGCGCGCGCCGCCTACGCCGTTCTGCCCAACGTCCAGGCCTTTTGGCTGCTCGACGCCCTCGACGCCGCCGCGCGCATCCCCGTTTCCTACGTCGTCCTCTCCGCCGCCTACGCCGCCGCCTGGTCCGCCGCCGCCCTCGCCCTCGGCATCGCGTCCTTCCGGCAACTGGAGATCGCCTGATGTTCCCCGCGCGCCCCATCGCGGCTGGCCGATTTTTCCACACCGTGGAAAAATATTTTCCACGCCATGGAAAACTTCATTCTCAATTATTGAATTCTTCATTCTTCATTTTTAATTCTTAATTCTCCTATGAGTGCTGCCATCCAAGCCCAAGACCTCGCCAAGACGTTCCGCGATTTTTGGCAGCGCCCGCGCGTCGAGGCCGTCCGGGGCATTTCCTTCGCGGTGCCGGCCGGGCAGGTCTTCGGCCTGCTGGGCCCCAACGGCTCCGGCAAATCCACCACCATCAAGATGATCCTCGGCCTGCTGTTTCCCACCGCGGGCACCCTCGAAGTCCTCGGCGCCTCGCCCCGGTCCGTCGCCGTCAAAAGCCGCATCGGGTATCTTCCCGAAGAGTCCTACCTCTATCCGCATCTCACGCCGCTCGAAACCCTGGCCTTTTATGCGCGGCTTTTCCGCCTGCCCCCCGCCGTCGCCCGCGAACGCATCGACCAGCTCCTCGAGATGATCGGCCTGGCCCACGCGCGGCATCGGCCCGTCGGCGAATTCTCCAAGGGCATGGCCCGGCGCATCGGCCTGGCCCAGGCCTTGCTCAACGATCCCGATCTCGTCATCCTCGACGAACCCACCGCCGGCCTCGATCCGCAGGGCACCCGCCAGGTCAAGGATCTCATCCTCGCCCTCGCCGCCCGCGGCAAGACCGTCCTGCTGACTTCGCACCTCCTCGCGGACGTCGAGGACGTCTGCCGGCAGGTCGCCATCCTCTTCAACGGGCGCATCCTCGCCCACGGCACGCTCGACGCCCTCCTCGCGCAAAAAGACAAGACCACGCTGACCTTCCCCACGCCGACCGATCCCCACGCGCTGCGGAAAATCCTCGATGCCGCGCGCGCCGCCCTCGGCGCCGATCCGTCCCTCGACCATCCGCGCCAGGCCCTCGAACCCTACTTCCTCCGCGTCGTCGCAGACGCCGACCGGGACCGCTCGGCCCCCGCCTCCGGCGCCGCCCCCGCCGCGCCCCTCGCCCCGTTTTTGCAGAAATAGTCTTGCCTCGCCTGCGCCGGACCCCTTATTGTCCCTCACTTGTTTTACAAAGCACCAGAAGGAGTATGAAATATGGCCAAGATTGATTTTGGCGGAACGAAGGAAAACATCGTCACCCGCGCCGAATTCCCCCTGAAGAAGGCCCAGAAGGTCCTCAAGGACGAAGTCGTCGCCGTCATCGGCTACGGCGTGCAAGGCCCCGCCCAGTCGCTCAACATGCGCGACAACGGCATCAAGGTCATCATCGGCCAGGATCCCCGCTTCAAAGGCGACTGGGCCCGCGCCGCCAAGGACGGCTTCAAGCCCGGCCAGAGCCTCTTCGACGTCGAAGAAGCCTGCGACAAGGCCACCATCATCATGATGCTCGTGAACGACGGCGCCCTCAAGTACGTCTTCCCGCGCGTGCGCCCCTACCTGACCAAGGGCAAGGCCCTCTACTTCTCCCACGGCTTCGGCTGGGTCTACCGCCAACTGACCGGCGTGGACGCCCCGAAGGGCGTGGACGTCATCATGGTCGCCCCCAAGGGTTCCGGCACCTCCGTGCGCCGCAACTTCCTGGCCGGCGTCGGCATCAATTCCAGCTTCGCCGTCGAGCGCAACGCCACCAAGCGCGCCCTCGAACGCACCTTGGCCGTCGGCATCGCCGTCGGTTCGGGCTACCTCTTCCCGACGACCTTCGAGCACGAAGTCACCTCCGACCTCGTCGGCGAGCGCGGCGTGCTGATGGGCGCCCTGGCCGGCATCATGGAAGCCCAGTACGACGTGCTGCGCAAGAACGGCCACAGCCCCTCCGAAGCCTTCAACGAGACCGTCGAAGAGCTCACCCAGAGCCTCATCCGCCTCGTGGACGAAAACGGCATGGACTGGATGTATTCCAACTGCTCCGCCACCGCCCAGCGCGGCGCGCTCGATTGGAAGCCCCGCTTCAAGAAGGCCGTCCTGCCCGTCTTCAACGCCCTCTACAAGGCCGTGAAGACCCAGGCCGAAGCCAAGCGCGTCATCAAGGTCTGCGGCGCCGCCGACTACAAGAAGAAGCTCGACGCCGAACTCGCCGTCATGGGCAATTCCGAGATGTGGCGCGCCGGCGCGGCCGTCCGCTCCCTGCGCCCCCACGAGAAGGCCAAGAGCAGCACCGTCGGCACCAAGGGCCGCGGCAAGAACTAGACTCGCCGCCCTTCGCGCCCGCCGGGTTCCCCCCGGCGGGCTTTTTTGCGCCCCGCTCCCTCCGCCACAAATCGCGGCTCATCGATCCTGCAAGCGTTCCGATCTCTTCGCCCCTCGTCCATGCCGGAGCGCGGGCATCCTGCCCGCCCATAAGTGCCATTTTCGTGAATTTCGTGCCTTTCGTTGTTTCCAAAAGGCTGATTTTCCCCTCTAGTGTCCTCTGTGCTCTTTGCGGTGAAATTCGGGCCGATTTTCGCCGTTCGGAGCTCGTTTTATCGCGATTTTCGGCGTTTCCGGACCCCTTTCCACCCCTGCGGGGCCATTTTCGTTCGATTTTCAGGCCGCGACTCGTAGGGGCCGAGCTTGCTCGGCCCGGGCTATCGGCCGCCCGCCCGGTCGCAGCAAGCTGCGCCCCTACAAAACTGCCGCCCGTGCGCCGTTGACCCAACCTCTTTATTCCATTATTCTTTTGCCAGTCAGGGCGATAATAACCGACGCATAAAACCAACTTAAAAGTTGCTAGAATAAAACTGTTGGACTGGAAGAGGTCGCGCGATGATCCGAACTGTATCTGCATTTCTTGACCGACTTCGCGTACACGAACATGAGGAGTTGAAAAAACAAGATATCACGCATCCCCCTACCATTGGGGACATGTATGAAGGTCTCACGCAAGACATTCTGGACCGTGCCTTTTCGCCGGCCTCGTCGATCGACATCACGGGCGGCTTCATCACTGACGGCTCCGGTATACTCAGCGACGAACTAGATTGCATGGTCGTCACTGGTACAGGCGAGCCAGTTCCCTACACGGACAAGAAGAAGTTCCTGCTGGATGACGTTGTTGCCATAATCCAAGTTAAGAAGAACCTATACTCTCGCGACCTCAGGTCGGGATATGCGAACCTCAAGTCTATTGGCAAGTTTGATCCGACCAGAGACAGGAGGGGCACACTGCTTCAAGATGCATTTCAAGGCACCACTCATCGCCCACTACCAGCTCGAGAAGAACTCAATGGTCTGCCATGGGAAATACAGATGATATATCACACGCTTGTCATGGAGCTTGTCTACCCGGCACGGATCATCCTCGGATACGATGGATTCGCATCACTCTCATCGCTCCGAAGATCTTTCGTCAAATTCCTGACGGATCAAATGGGCGCAGCTCCCGTCAAGGGCTACGGGCTTCCGAGTATTCCAAGCCTCATCTGTTGCGGGCAACACTGTTTGGTCAAGTCAAACGGAATGCCCTTTTGCGCACCACTGGAGGAGGATGGGTTTTGGCCAGTATTAAATTCTACCACTGCGAATCCTGTCGAAATGCTTCTTCAGATTATCTGGACGCGGTTAGTCTATGACGAGAAGATCCCAGCATCTGTCTTTGACGACGACGAGTTCCTGCAGCCCATGATTCGATTTATCGATGCGCGTCCTGCTAAATCGGGTGAAACAACAGGCTGGATGTATCGTGTCGCTGATGCGCCCGACAGCGTCGTTGACGCGCCGTCGCCCTCCCCAGACGAGTGGCAGCCGGTTTTTTTGGATAAGACGCAGTTCGTGATCATGAACCGCCTCTGTACAGAAGGTCAGGTCGATGTCACAGACGCTGGACTCGCGGAGTTTCTTGAAGACAATGGATACACAATCAATTCCCTCATTGATAGCCTAAATAAAGTTGGCCTCGCCGCGCGAGTCAATGATCGCATCGTATTACTTACACGTAGCTGCCAGTGTGTAATCCTGCCTGACGGGCGATTTGCAGTGGCAGAGAATATCGCCGGACAGCTAACACGATGGATGATGGATTACACAGAAGCACAGAAAGCCCAACAATCGCCTTCAGCATACCCCGAAGGGCGCGCGAACGCATCGTCACCCGGACATGCCGAGCCTTGACATTGTGCTCAGCAATATATGAGCGATATAAAACGACATGACTGGATGGTGCGGATAGACGACGTTTTCGGAA
Organism: uncultured Verrucomicrobiota bacterium; assembly: GCA_937872095.1. Taxonomy (GTDB): domain Bacteria; phylum Verrucomicrobiota; class Kiritimatiellia; order CAIQIC01; family Lenti-01; genus Lenti-01. Next base: position 26,696 of record CALMNW010000082.1, on the reverse strand, counting down.
GTATTGCCGATTCGCCATCTGCCGCATTCTCTATCGCTTGGGGCGGAGTAAACACAACATCATCCCTTTATGACAATGAATACCGATTAATAAAGGACAGCCGAGTTGTCTTTTCGGGACGGACATCTAATCGCATTGACTCAGCAAAAGTGGAGGATGACGGCTCATTCATCATCGATACAACAACTGCCACCAATAATTCGATCCTTCTGGCATTTGATGTGGACGGAACCCAATTCTTCAAAAAGGGCGCACATTCTAGCATCGGATATTTTCGACTTACTCCAGATTTAGCACATGTACTATGGCTTATCAGAGGTGGTCTTCATGTATACATCAGAATTACGGGTAAACACCGCATATTACGGACTCCGCCCACATTCCGCGCTACAGGCATCAACTATATCTCTGCTGAAGAATTGGTTCTTATAGAGCATGATACACGTGAGTGGTATCGATTTTCGCTTTCCGGGCAATTTCTCGATGTAGAGAAATGGAACCGAGAAGCTAAAAACACGAAGGCACAACAAGGCGTTGCTCCGTACGTCGCACAAGGTGCGCCGTCCGGAGAACGCTGACATTGGTGGGAGAAATAGAACATGCCCATACCTGATTACGATGGCGATACGTTCGTCGGTTTTGCCGACATCTCAGGCTTCAAGGAGATGATGAAGCGCGGGGATCGAGCGATAACAGCGCTTAATCAGTTCTACTCAGCAGGATATCAAGTGCTGCAGGAGACTCAAGATGTACATGGCATATTTGTGTCAGATTGCGCAGTGCTATTCGTCAACGCGGCTACCGACGCACCTCAAAGACTCATGTCTCTACTGGGCGTCGTCGAACAAATTAATCGGAAAATGCTGGGCCATGATGTGATGCTCACCACCAGCATCGCCTATGGCCACTTCTCATATCATCAAAGGCTGGAATTCACCGGCATCGAAAAGAACCCCATCTTTGGAAACGCATATGTCGCGGCATTCGTCGACAATGAATCAGGCCATCCCACTATCCAACCGGGACAATGTCGACTCATCGATCAAGGCCTAGATCGCCTCGGTGCGTTACATATCCCACGCCTGATACATGAACGAAAGCACCACTACTTCTACTGGATGGCTAGGAATGAGAAAGCAATCACTGCGTTTACTGAAAGATATGCTGATGCCTATCAGCAGAAGTACCGAGGGATGCTTGAGGCGATAAAGGATGCCGCCAACAATCGAGTTGAGCTTGTCGATGACCCGCTGCATGGAGTACCGAACGCGCGCCCGTGACATTGTGGAAATGAAAATATCAGGACCATTATCAACGGGCTTAAGGATATTTTCCTATCTGTCCATATTCTTGCTGGGGCTAAGAGCGTTCCAAATCACCGTTTCACCAAGCCCGCTCGGCATGATCTTCATCTATTTTGTCGTATTTCTGATCACGCCCGGAGACATCATCGCGCTTCTGTTATCCCGATGTTCGCCTTCCAATATGGCCATCATTCATGACGCCTTGTCGCCGTTTTATGCGGCCTTCTGTTGGGCTGTCCTCGGATACTTAATCCGCGGTATCATTCGGAAAAGAAAACGCACCGGACTCGCCACAAACGGCGCGCGACCCGAACCATGATGTTTTTGCAGAGGAGACACCAATGAACACGCCTGCGACGACATTGGGACTGACCATCATCGTGGCCGCCGTTGTCATGATTCTGGTCAGCATCCCCATGCTGATGCGCAAGATTCCCATGAACCGCTGGTATGGCGCCCGGTTCAAGAAGTCGTTCGAATCCGAAGAGAACTGGCGCCGGATCAATGCCTACAGCGCGAAGCAGTTGATCATCTGGTCCGTTCTCCTTCTGATCGTTGGCGTTGTCGCGCTATTCCTCCCCCCCGAGGAAAATTCGGGGTTGTTCCATGCGATCGCGCTTTCCCCGGTGCTGGTGTGCGTCCCCTGCCTCCTCAGCTATCGCTATGCCAGGAAACTGTGAGATTGGATCTGAACAAGTGACGCTTACCGAAAAATCGAAGCGCAAGGCGAACCGGGTTGCTGTCGTAATCGTCGGAGCCGTCCTGCTTGTCACGGGGATGTCCGCTTTATCTGCCGGACGATCGCAATATCTGAACTATTGGGGCGGCCTTGTGTTCGCGCCTATCGCCATATTGGCCGGAGGTCTGGCCATCTATATCGCCGTTTTTCGTTCATCCATGAAGGGCCTGCCGACAAGGGACAAGAAAGGCCGGCCCATCCAAAACCCTGCGAATGATTTCAGGAAATGGTAGAAACAACCAACCAAGCTCTACGTCCCCTCGCGTCGCTGATCGGCAAGTCCGAGAAGGCGCAGCGGAAGCTGGCGCCGGGGACCTGGCAGCACGCGATGCTGCGCGACAATCTCAAGGCGCTGCGGCTGGCGGTCGCGCTGCTGGATCCGGCCGCCGAAAAGCCGGGCGATCTCGCGCCGGCCGATCTGCAAGACGCCCTCCGGGCTTTTGAGTCGATGATCGACAAGACGGCAAAGGTCCAGCCCAAGTTCGCGCCCGGGACTTCCCAGCACACGCTGCTGCGCAACCGGCTCCAGGCATTGCGCCTGGCGGCCGCAACGATCCAGGCGGCCTTGCCGAAGGAATAAGCCGCGATTTGTCGCGCAACCAGTTGCGGATCGGGCCGCCCCACGACCTTGCGTCGTGAGCTAAAGCTAATTCCTCTTTTCTGTAGCTGGCCTCGGTGAGGCCGGCTAGGCAAGACCGGCCCCAGCGGGGCCGGCTACAACAAATCCGGAAACGCTCTCGCCCGCCAGCGCCTTGGCGGCGGCGGAACCTCGTGCCGGCGTCAAGAGCCCTTGCCGTCGCAGTCTTTCGAGAACGGGCAGCCGTCGCAGGGCGTCAGGCAGGCGCAGGAGCGGGCCCGGGCTTCTTGTTGCTTCTTCCAGTTGCGGCGGATGCGCAGGGCCAGCCAGAGGGCCGCGCCGGCCACGGCAAGGCCGACCGCGATCCAGTCTGCCCAATGCGCGTTCATGCCAGCCCCCACCCCAGCGCCAGGCCCAGGCGGACCACGACGAACGTGACGATCCACGCGATGGCCGTCATGCCCAGCAGCATGCCGAGCGCCCAGCCCCATGAATTCGTCTCGCGCTTCGTCGCCGCAATGGTCGCGACGCACGGCGCGCTCAGGAGGCAAAAGAGCATCATCGCCAGCCCCTGGAGGGGCGTGTAGTTCTTCCGCAGCGCCGCCCGCAGTCGTTCCGGGCCTTCGTCCGCGCCGCCGAGCGAAAACACGATGCCCATCTGCGCCACGAAGACTTCCTTCGCCGCGAACGCGCCGACCAGGGCGGTGCCCACGCGCCAGTCGAAGCCCAGCGGGCGGAGGACCGGCTCGAGGCCTTTGCCGATGCGCCCGATGGCCGAGTATTCCAGCGTTTCGGCCTGCCGGGCGGCTTCCAGCGCGGCGGCCGCTTCCGGCGCGGGCGCCGCGGCGATCGCCGCGGCGTAGTCGCGGCTGAATTCCGTCCGGCGCGGAAAGGTGCCCAGCGCCCAGAGCAGGATCGAGATGGCCAAAATGACGGTGCCGGCCTTCTGCAGGTACATCCACGCGCGATCCCACATGTGGATGCCGACGGAGCGGAGGGTCGGGAGGCGGTACGGCGGCAATTCCATCACGAAGGGCGCGCTTTCGCCGCGGAACAGCGTCCCGCGCAGCAGGCGCGCCACGAGCACCGCGGCGAGGATGCCGGCCACGTAGACGCCCCACAGCACCCAGCCGCGCCAGCGCGGGGCGAAAAAGGCCGGAATCAGCAGCGCGTAGATCGTCATGCGGGCCCCGCAGCTCACGAACGGCGCCACGAGGATCGTCGTGAAGCGGTCGCGCTTGTGTTCCAGCGTGCGCGTGGCCAGAATCGCCGGGACGGTGCAGCCGAGGCCGATCAGCATGGGGATGAAGCTTTTGCCGTGCAGGCCCATCTTGTGCATGGCGCGGTCCATCAGGAAGGCCACGCGCGCCATGTAGCCGGTGTCTTCGAGGAACGCGATGGCCAGAAACAGCAGCAGGATGTTCGGCAGGAAGGAAATCACGCCGCCCACCCCGCCGATGATGCCGTCCACGACCAGCGATTGCAGCAGCGGCGCGGCGCCGGCGGGCCAGACGGCGAGGATCCGCGCGGCCAATCCGCCCAGGCCGGCTTCGATCCATTGCATGGGCGGCTCGCCCAGCGCGAAGACCAGATTGAACACGCCCCACATCAGGAACACGAAGATCGGCAGCCCCCAGATCCGGTGCAGCAGCAGGTTGTCGAGGCGCAGCGTGCGCGCGTGCCGCACGTGGGGCGACGATTCCCGCGTGGCTTCCGTCGCCACGCCCAAGGCGAAGCCGTAGCGGGCCTCCGCGATCTGCACGTCCAGCGGGCGGCCGCCGCGCTTTTCCAGGCGGGCGGCTTCGCGCGCGGCCGCCTCGCGCGCCCCGGCGGGCGCGTGCGGATCCGAAAGGCCGTCCAGCAAGGCGATGGCGCGACGCCGCGCCGATACCGCGTCGTCGCCCTCGAATTGCTCCGCGACCGCCGCGATGGCGCTTTCCAGGTCGAGCCCGTAATTCACGCGGCTGGAGCAGGCCTGCCCGCCGGCCGCCACCCGTTGCGCGGCGGCCAGCAGAGCGTCGGCGCCCTCGCCGTTGCTGCCGTTGGTCGGCACCACGGGGCCGCCCAGCAAGGCGGACATCAATTCCAGGTCGAACGTCAGGCCGTGGGATGCGGCCTCGTCGCTCATGTTGAGCGCGTAGACCGTCGGCACGCCCATTTCCGCGAGCTGCGCGGTCAGGTGCAGATTCCGTTCCAGATTCGTCGCGTCCACGACCTGGATCACGACGCCGGCCGCGCCCGAGAGGATTTCGTCGCGGGCGATGGCCTCTTCCGGCGAAGCCGCGAGCAAACTGTACACGCCGGGCAGATCCACGAGCTCGATTTCGACGTCGCCGCGGACGAACCGCGCCGATTTCTTCTCGACGGTCACGCCCGGGTAGTTGCCCACGTGCTGGTGGGCGCCGGCCATCCAGTTGAACAGGCTCGATTTGCCGCTGTTCGGATTGCCCGCCAGCAGCACGACGAGCCGGGGACGCTTGGCTTTGTCCTTTCCGCCCATGCGTTCCCGCCTAGATCAGCCCCGGGCGCCATTTCACGCGGATGTGCGCCGCCTCCGCCTTGCGCATCGAGAGCCGGTAGCCGCGCACTTCCACCGCGATGGGATCGCCCAGCGGCGCCACGCGTTCCACGGCGATCAGTACGCCCGGCGTCACGCCCATCTCCACCAGGCGTTTCCGCAGGGCGCATTCCACGTCCACGGACAGCACCACGCCGCGCACTCCTTCCGGCAGTTCGTCGAGGCCCGACTCCACGCCCGGCGCGCGCTCGCTCCTGGCCGTTTCGCGGGTCTGGGCCCATTTTTCGGCCATGCCGGGATGCCCGCGCAGAAAATCGCCCAGCAAGGCCATCCGGCTCAGCACCAGCGGGGTCGCGTCGTGTTCCATGCCGCAGGCCGTCACCTCGGCCTCTTCCTGGGTCAGGCCCAGGGTTTCCGTGAAGAACCGGCGCAAGGCCACGTGGCGGCCCGAGATGTCCTCGGCGACTTGGCGGCCTTTCGGCGTCAGCCCCACCGCGCCATACGGCTCGTAATCCGCGAGTCCCTGCTCTTTCAGCGACTTCAGCGCGGCGGACACCGTCGAGGGCTGCACGTCCATGGCCTCGGCGATGTCCCCGGTGCGCGCGCCGCGGGGCGTCTCCGAGAGCCGCAGGATGGTTTCGAGATAATCTTCCGCCTTGGCGCTGAGCCGTTCGATTTTCATCGGTTGTTCGGTTCCCCTCGAAATGTTTGATGGATGAAACATTACCACGGCGCCGCCAAAAGTAAAGCCGCGGAACGGATTGCGGTCCCGGCGGAGGGTATTTTTCATGGGGCCCGGCAAATGCATCGAAATCCACCGCTCCATTTCAACGCAAAGGACGCAAGGGGCGCGAGAGAAACGCAAACGCCGAACCATACGGCCATAATAGGGATGTTCGCCTTGTTCTTGGCGGTTGATTGCGGGGCCGGTTCCGCTAGAATTCCCCCCATGCCCGCCACCAGCCATCGAGTCGGACGTTTCACGGAATCGGTCATCCGCCGCATGACGCGGGTGGCCATGGAGTGCGGCGCGGTGAATCTGTCCCAAGGATTTCCGGATTTCGACCCGCCGGAAGAGCTGCGCACGGCGCTGGAGAAGACGGCGCACGGCGGTCCGCATCAGTACGCCGTGACCTGGGGCGCACCGGGCTTCCGGAAGGCCCTCGCCCGCAAACAAAGCCATTTCACCGGCCTAGCCATCGATCCCGACGCGAACGTCGTCGTCACCTGCGGCAGCACCGAAGCCATGATGGCGGCGATGATGACGGCCTGCAATCCGGGCGACAAGGTCGTCGTCTTTTCCCCCTTCTACGAGAACTACGTCGCGGACACGATCCTGTCCGGCGCGGAGCCGATCTACGTGCCTCTGCGCCCGCCCGATTTCGCGTTCGATCCCGCCGAACTGCGCCGCGCCTTCGAGCAGCGCCCCAAGGCGCTGATTCTGTGCAACCCGTCGAATCCGACGGGCAAGGTGTTCACCCGCGACGAGCTGCTGCAGATCGCGGCGCTGGCGGAGGAGTTCGATGCGTTCGTCATCACCGACGAGGTCTACGAGCACATCCTCTACGCGCCGCACCGGCACGTCTATTTCTCCGCCCTACCCGGCATGTTCGACCGGACAGTGTCGTGCAGTTCCCTCTCGAAGACCTATTCCATCACGGGCTGGCGGCTGGGCTACGTCATCGCCTCGCCGGCGTTCATCGACGGCGCGCGCAAGGTGCACGACTTCCTGACGGTGGGCGCCGCGGCGCCGCTGCAGGAGGCGGCCATCGCCGGACTCGCGATGCCGGACGCCTACTACGATTCCCTCGCGGCGCTCTACGCGAAGAAGCGCGATTTGTTCCTCGGGGGCTTGCGCGACGCCGGGCTGACCTATACCGAGCCCGACGGCGCCTACTACGTCATGGTGGACGTGTCCGAATTCGGCGCGACGGACGACACGGCGTTCTGCGAGTGGCTGGCGCGCGAAGTCGGCGTGGCGGCCGTGCCGGGTTCCAGCTTCTTCCGCGAGCCGGTGCACCACCTGATCCGCTTCCACTTCGCCAAGCAGGAAAGCACCCTGCGCGAAGCCATCGCCCGGCTCGCCAAGCTGCGCGAAAAAGCCGTTCGCTACCCGAAATAGGGTTTGGGCCTTGCCATAAGCCGGAAATCGCGGCTTAAGCCCGAAAGGCGGTATTTTTCCACGCTACGTAAAAACATTGGCCGATTTTTCCACGCCGTGGAAAAATGTTGCCGCTGCGGTCGCTGACACTCCCTCGCTCGCCGCGCATGGCGCGGCGCTCTAGACCTCGCGTTCGCCCTGCGCCTGCGGCTTGGGCTCGGTACTCGGCTATTTTCCACGCTACGTAAAAACGTCGAGCTTCGATTCCCCGGGCTCCTAGAGCCGGAACGGGTTCGGGGATTCGGGTTCGGACTCTTCCTTCGGCGGCGGCTTGGGCCGGAAGTGCGGGCAGGTATCCGTCGCTTCGACCTCGCATTTGTGCAGGGCGCAGCGCTGCAGGAACGGGTTCACGACGTATTCCGCGCAGTAGCGGCACATCTTCCCCTTTTCGTCCTCGCGGAACACCTTCACCGGCCGGGGTCGGTCGGCTTCCGAAAACACCTTCGGCCGGTTGTCCTTGAACGGGATCTCGGCCTCGGACGCGAAAACGTGCCCGCACAGCGCGCAGGCCAGCGTTTCGCCCGTTTTCGTGAACCCGTCGTAGATCGGCTTGCGCGACAGCCAGGCATCCTGCCCGCAAGCGGGACAGCGCAATTCGACCTGGACCGGTTCCTTGCCCTTCATGGTCAGAAAAACAGTTTGGCCAGCCGCAGGATGCCCTGCTTCCACGGCACGCGGTGCGACACGCCGCTGGCGTTCTTGAACTGGTCCAGATGGTCGACGTACCAATGGTAGTTGCGCACGAGCGCCTGCCGGTTCGAATATTTCGGCCGGTAGCCGAGGATCCGTTCCGCCTTTTCGACGCTGACGAAGGAATCTTCGGCGGCGGTTTCGTAGACCCACTTGTAGAGCGGCGACAGCTTCAGCCATTCCAGGATGCGCAGCGTCCAGATCATCGGCGCCGCCGGGAAGCCGCGGATCTTCTTGCCGTGGCCGGCTTCGTCCAGCACCGCCTGGTAGTCCTCGCGCATCGTTTGGAAATCCTTGGCGCCGATATTGAAGACGTCGTTCACCGTGGCTTTGTCCAAGGTCAGCGTCAGCCAGATCGCGTCGCAGAGGTCTTCCACGTCCAGCAGCTGGTAGCGGTTCTTGCCGTTGCCGATCATGGGGAATCCATGTCCGGTGTAGGCCCAGTCGTAGAACAGCGCGAACACGCCCAGGCGTTCCGGACCGATGAAGGATTTAGGCCGGATGATCGGCACGCACAGCCCCTGTTCGCGGCGCTTCAGGCACTCGCCTTCGGCTTCGATCTTCGCCCGCCCGTACGGCCCCACCCCGATCAGCTTGTCGCCCTCCAGCAGCGGATGGTGGTCCGGAATGCCGTAGACCGCCGTGCTCGAGATCATCACGAACCGCTCGACGCCGGCCTGTTGCGCGGCGGCCAGCACGATGCGCGTGCCGACCACGTCGGTCGTGTAGATGTCGTGTTCCGAATACAGCGGCAGCGCCGCCGCGCAGTGGATCACGTATCTCACCCCCTGCATGCACTTCGCCACCATCGCCGCATCGCGGATGTCGCCCACGACGGCGTCCACGCGGTCCTTTTCGGGATAATCGAAGGCCACCAGGTCCAGCGAACGGACGTCCGTCAGGCCTTTGGCGAACAGATAGCGGATCAGGTTGATCCCCAGAAATCCGCTCCCGCCTGTCACCAGCACCTTGCCCGTCGTCGTTTCGTTCATCGGTTTCTCCTGCAAAAATCGTTCTTTTGTAGTCCTTCGGCGGGATTCCGTCAATTACTCGCCCCGCACCCGGAAATAGCCGCCGGAGGGGGCCAGCGCCGGCAAGTCCACGGTTTGGTTGCTCCAGGGGCTGGTTTCGCGCGGCCAGTTCGTCGCCGCCGTCCAGCCGTTCGTCAGGGCATCCGTCCATTCGACGGCGTAGGCCGTGCCCGCGTAGACCGGGAACGTCAACTGATTCGCCGAAACGCCGACGGCCAGTGCGTGGTCCAGCAACGGATTCGGTTCCTCGCGCACGTCGAGCAGGAAGCGGAAGACGTACGGCAACCGCCGGCACCAGGCGGCTTCGTTGTGATCGTCGTTCCAGCCGATCATGAAGCGCAGATCCGCGTTGGGCGCGTAGCCGAAGTTCGCGAGCTGCCCGTACATGTCGAAGTTGTCGTCGTACAGGCTGAGGCCTTCGATGTCCAATTCGTAGCCGACGTTGCCGACGTCCTGCCAGATCCGCAGGTCGTGCGGAGCGGCCGCGGCCAGCCAGCTCCGGAAGTTGGGGCAGAAATCGGTGCTGTAGACGCCGCTCATGGGGCCGATGCGCCCGAACACGTTCGTCCACGTGCCGAGATACAGGGAGAGCAAGCCGCCGCAGGACGAGCCGACGTGCACGGTGTTGGCCCGGTCGTTTTTCGTGCGGAACCCGACGTCCACCATCGGGCGCACGTTGTGGATCAGGTAATCGGCATAGAAATTCGCCCGGCCGACGCTGCCCCCGCCGTCGGGATCGATATCCATGTGGGGCAGATATTCCACCGTGCGGTTCGCGGAGGACGGAATGCCCACGATGATCGCCTCGCGCATCCGGCCGCCCTTGATCTCCGCGTCCGCGTTCGTGTCCGCATGCCAGCACCCATAGCCGCCGCCGGGCGGAAAGACGTTTTCGCCGTCGCTCATGTAGACCACCGGATAGCGGCGGCCGACGTTTTCGTCGTAGCCGCGCGGCAGATAAACCCGCACCCAGCGGCCCGTCACGTGGTCGGCTGAGGACCCGACGTAATTGGTGACGATCCGGCTGGCGGACACGCCGTTCGACGGCGGAATATAGTTGAACACCTGCCGATCGCGAACGATTAGGGCGTCCAGCGGCGTCCAGTAGTCGTTGCCGTCCCAGGCGCCTTCCCAGACGTTCGTTCCGTTCCGGAGCCCGTTGAACGTGAATCGCAGCCATTCGCCTTCGGTGCCGACGCCTTCCGCCACGTGCCGTCCTTCGCCGGCCCGCAGGCCCGGACCGGCCAAGGTCATGCCGACGGTATGCCAGGCGCTCGTCGCTTCGAATTCGGCGGTGGCCAGGGTGGAATAGACCACGCTCACGTTCGTCAGGTCGGAATAGAATTCGATCCGCTTTCCGGAAAATGGCGCGGCGGGCTCCGCCGGCACGTTGGTCTGCAGGTTGTCGCCATCGGGCCACCAGGTCGCGTTGCCGGCGTTGCCGATCTGGTCCGCGGCAGTCAGCCGTTTCACGAATTTGTATTCCAGCGCCGTTCCGGCCTGCACGCCGACGTCGCCCCACCAGACGTTGCCCGTCGACCACACCAGCTTGACGGCGTTCGTCACGTTCCACGAGCCGACATCGGGATGGCTGCCCACGACGAACCACTCGTAGCCCATGCCCGCGTCGTTGGTGATCGAAAAATGCACAGGCACCCGCAACGGGCTCCCGGCCCAGGCCGTGCCCGCGCCGAGCGCGAACCAGATGAAAAGACGAAAGATCCTGTTCATAGGCGTTCCAGGGCGGCTTGGATCACGGTTTCGACGTCGAGCGTGCGCAGGCAGGCCAGATCGCCCCGCGCGCAAGTTCGCGAATGGCAGGGACGGCAGGACAGGCCATCTTTCGCCACCACGTGGGCCAGTTGGCGATACGGTCCGGTCCGCGCGGGATCGGTCGCGCCGAAAACCGCCACCAGCGGCACGCCCAGCGAATCCGCCCAATGCATGGGACCGGAGTCCACGGTCACCAGCAGATCCATGCCCTTCAACAGCGAACAGAGGCCGGGCAGATCGGTTCGGCCGCACAGATTCCGCGCCCCCTCGCCGATCTGGCTGGCCAGCGCTTCGCCCGCCGCCTCGTCGGCGCGGCCGCCGACGATGCGGATCCGGCAACCCATTTCCGTGGCCAACCGCTTGCCCAGTTCCGCGAATTTCGCGGGCGGCCAATCCTTGGTGGCCCAGCGCGAAAAAGGCGCGAACGCCACGTGCGGCCCCGGATCGCCGTCGTTTTCGGCTTCCGGAAAGGCCAGATTTGGTTCGGGCGGCGCCGCGTCGCCGGGCGCGACGAGATTCGCGACGTCCATCAGTTCGTCGACCGCATGGCGGCGCGGTCCGGAAACTTTCGGGGGTTGTGCGTGGTAGAAACGCGGAGCCCCTTCCCGCGCCCAGGCCGGACCCACGCGCCGCCGGCCGCGGGCCAGCCGCGCGGCCAGCGCGCTCTTCATCAGTCCCTGCAAATCCACGACGGCGTCGTATTTCTCGCGGCGCAATTCGCGCAGGAACGGAAAGAATCCCCGCGCGAAATTCCGGCGCGGAAAGGCGATCGTCCGGGCGACGTCCGGGCAACACGCCAGCAGGGAGACGTATTCCGGCTGCACCACCCAGTCGATCGCCGCGCCGGTCCGATCTTTCAGCGCGCGAACGGCCGGCAGGGCGTGGGCGATGTCGCCCAGCGAACTCAGCTTGATGACCAGGATGCGTTTCATCAGGAAGGTTTCGACAGGATTTCCTCGACGCGCTTGATCTTGAGCGCCTTGCCCGTGGCGAAATCGACCGAGAGCAACGCGCCGTGCAGGCGCACATCGCCGCTGGCGATCTCGAATTTGGTCGGCATGCCGGTCAGAAAGCGCGTCAGGATGGCATCCGTGGTGCGGCCGATGACCGAGTCGCACGGACCGGTCATGCCCAGATCGGTGATGTAGGCCGTGCCCTTGGCCGTGACGGCCTCGTCCGCCGTCTGGATGTGGGTGTGCGTGCCGAACACGGCCGTCACGCGGCCGTCCAGGAATTTGCCCATCGCCACCTTTTCGCTGGTGGCTTCCGCGTGCATGTCCACGAGGATCGTTTTGTACTGGCCGGCGTTTTTCTTGAGCCACTCGTCCATCGTGCGGAACGGACAATCGGCCATGGCATTCATGAACGTGCGGCCCATGAGCTGGACAACCGCCAGCGGTCCCTCCTTCGTCTGGATCGCGATCGCGCCCTTGCCCGGGCAGCCGGGCGGGAGGTTCAGGGCCCGCACGATGCGGGGCTCCTTGTTGAAGTAGGTGGCGGCTTCCTTTTGGTCCCAGACGTGGTCGCCCATGGTCAGCGCATCCGCGCCGCCGGCGAACAGTTCTTCCGCCAGCGCGGACGTGATGCCGCGCCCGGCGGCTCTGTATACCGCGTTGGCGACGACGACGTCCGCCCCCCCCTCCGCCTTTTCGCGGGGGCCCACGCGCGCCAGGGCCATCCGGCCCGGTCCGCCGACGATGTCTCCAACCAGCAAGATCTTCATGGTCCCCTCTTTTTCCGCCCGGTCAACGGGCATATTCCACGCAACGGGTTTCGCGGATCACCGTTACCTTGATCTGGCCCGGATAGTCCAGCTTCTCTTCGATCCGTTTCGACAGGCGCCGCGCCAGCTGGATCGCCGCCGCGTCGTCGATCGCCGTCGGTTCCACGAACACGCGCAATTCGCGGCCGGCCTGCATCGCCAGGCTGCGCACCACGCCGGGCTCTTCCTTGGCCACGGCTTCGAGATTTTCCATGCGTTGCAAAAAGAAATCCGTCGTTTCGGTCCGCGCGCCCGGCCGGGCGGCGGTGATGGCGTCGGCGGCGGCCGCCAGCGCGGCATACGCCCCGCCGACCGCCGTTTCCCCGTGATGCCCGCGCACGGCGTTCACGACCGTCTCGCTTTCGCCCGCCTGCGCCAGCAGATCCGCGCCGATGTCCGCATGGCGGCCGGCCACCTCGTGGTCCACGGCTTTGCCGACGTCGTGGAACAGGGCCGTCCGTTTCGCGAGATCCGGATCGAGCCCGATTTCCGGGGCCATGAGGCCCGCCAGCCGGGCCGCTTCCACCGAATGCCGCAGCACGTTCTGGGAATAGCTCGTGCGGAACTTCAGCCGGCCCAGCAGCTTCAGCAGTTCCAGCGGCACTCGCGCCAAATGCAGGTCCGCCACGGCTTCCTCGCCCGCCCGCAGGATCAAATCGTCGAGTTCGGCCGTCACCTTGTCCGCCATCTCTTCGATCAGCGCCGGATTGATCCGGCCATCCGCCACCAGCCGTTCCAGCGTGACCTTCGCGATTTCGCGGCGAATCGGGTCGAACGACGACAACACGACCACGCCTGGCGAATCGTCGATGATCACCGTCACCCCCGTCGCCATCTCCAGCGCCCGGATGTTGCGGCCCTCGCGGCCGATGATGCGCCCTTTCATCGTCTCGTCCGGCAAATGCACCGGCACCGTCGTGACGTCGGAAACCTGGTCCGCCGCGACCCGCTGAATGGCGTCGGTGACGATCCGGCGCGCCTGCGCTTCGGCGGTCGCCAGCGCGTCTTCCTTCTTTTTGCGGATCAGCGCGGTCGCTTCGTCGGCCAGTTCGCCGTCGAGGCGCTCCAGCAGCGCCTGGCGGGCCTGATCCGCGGAAAGACCGGAAAGGGTTTCCAGACGGCCGCGTTCTTCCGCCGCCAACTGCGCGACCTTGTCGCGTTCCGCCTGCAGCGCGGCGCGGTCCTTTTCCAGCTGCTCGGACCGGAGATCCAGCGCCTGGGCGCGCTCTTCCAGCCGATGGTTTTCGCGTTCCTGGCGTTCGTCCTGCTTCGACAGGCGGTCGGCCGCCGCCGACAGCACCAACTGGCGTTGCTGCAATTCGCTTTCCGCCTTTTCGCGGTTCCGCATCAATTCGTCGCGCACGGCCAGCTGGGCTTCCTTGCGCAACACTTCCGCGTCGCGCTGCGCATCCCGCAGGATGTCGCCTGCCGCGCGGTTGGCCGCCGCGTCGCGCACGCGCACGAACAGCGCATGGCCGAAGAAACCGATCAGCGCGAAGCCCGCCGCCGTGAGCGAGGGCCAGAGCCATTCCCAAAATACCGCCATTATCCGAGCAACCGTTCCAATTTCGTCGCCGCCGCCGGGGCGAAGAGCATTCGTTTTTCCGTCGCCACCACGTCCATGCGGACGTCGTGGGGTTCCATGGGCACCGCCTCCACGAGGCGGTTCTCGAAGCACAAACCGACCAACAGGGCTTCGCTGCGGGCCAGCAAGCGGTCGAAATGCCCCCGGCCATGTCCCAGCCGGCCGCCTTGCGCATCGAAGGCCACTCCGGGCACCACGATCAACCGCAAGTCCTTCGTAGCGACGGCCGGGGCCGCCGTCGGCTCCCAGATCCCGTGCGCGCCCTTTTTCCAGCGCGTCGCCGCATCCACCCGCCCCCAGCCGTATTCCGCGCCCCGCCGCACCGGCACGGCCACCTGCGCGCCCCGCGCCAGCAGGTCGGCCAGCAGGGCTTCCGTGGCCGGCTCGTTCGGCGTCGAACGATAGAGACCCACGGCGAACGCCGCCGTCCACCAATCCGCGGCCATCAGGCGTTCTTGGATCGCTTCGGAGGCGCCTTGCGACGCCCGGCGCCCCTTGATCTTTTCGCGCAACGGCTGCTTCACGGCACCAGCCTCCGCAAATCGTACTTCTCTGGCGGTCGCGCCGGCCGGCCCTCCCCGTTCACGACGCACCAATGCACGTCCGCTTCCGCGACCACCGTCTCGCCGCGCCGGATGACTTGATGGAACGTGCCGCCGATCCGCCGCGTTTCCGCGGCTTCGGTTTCGATTTCCAGCGCGTCGTCGGCGTAGGCCGGCGAGCGGTACGAGATGTCCAGCCGCGCGATGACCGTGAAGAACCCCTCCGCGATCATGCCTTTGTAGTCGAATCCCGCCGCATGCAGGAACTGCATCCGGGCATGTTCCAGATAATTGACGTAGACGGCATGGTTCACGTGCCCGTACGAGTCGCATTCGTACGGCCGCACCGTCAATGGGGTCGCATGTTTCATGACCCGCCATCCTACACCCCGCCCCCCGCGCGCGCAAGCCAACCCGCCGCCCGCGCCGCGGCGTCCGGCCCTACCGCGAGCGCAGGGGTCGGATCGGATGGCGCAACGCGCTGGCAACGGCGCCGACAACCGCGATGGCCGCCGTCGCGCGCATCCCCAGGCGAACGGCACGGGCGATCTCTTCGGGCGTGCCCGCGCCGTCCGCATGCCCGAGGCCAGCCATGAAAATCAGCCCCGCCAACGCGACGCCCGAGGCGAATCCGATCGTGCGGGCGGTGCCCAGCAGCGCGCCGGCGACGCCCTGTCGATTCTGCGGGACCGAGCCCATGATCGCGCTGTTGTTCGGCGAGGTGAACAACCCGGCTCCGATGCCGGTCAACGCCAGGCAGACGACGATGTGCCCCGACGCGCTCTCGGGCCGGAGGCTGCCCAGCAGGGCGATTCCGACGGCCATCAGCGCCATGCCCAGCGTCGCCGGGACCCGCGAACCGATCCTGTCCGACAGGTATCCGCTCGGTCCGGTCACTACGACCATCGCCAGCGGAACCGCCATCAGCAGGCCGCCCGCGCGCGCCGCGGCATATCCGGCGGCCGTGAGCAGATAGAACGGCATCAGGAAACTCACGGCGGCCGTGGAGAGATAGCAGAGGTAGGCCGCCAGGACGGAGGCTGAAAACGTCCGGTTCAGGAACAAGCCGAAGTCTAGCGCGGGATGCGCGGACCGGCGTTCGATGGACACGAAAAGAGCGATGGAACCGGCGGCCAGCAACGCCCCGCCCGCGATCAACGGATGCCGCCACCCCAGATCCCCGCCCATGCTGAGCACGAACAGCAGCGAGGCCAGCGCAAGCGCCATCGCCAAGGCGCCGGCGGGATCGAAAGGCGTACCGCCCTCCTGCCGTTCCGGCCGCAGCACCGCGTGCGCCGCCGCCAGCGCGCACAATCCGACCGGCACGTTCACGAAGAAGATCGCCGGCCAGCCCCAATGCTGGGTCAGCCAGCCGCCCAGCGCGGGACCGACGGACAGGCCCAGATAGGTCAAAGTGGCCTGCAGGCCCAGCGCCCGGCCCCGTTCGGCTCCGGGAAAGGCCGAGATCAGGATCGAAGGACTCAGCGCGATCATCATGGCGCCCCCCGCCGCCTGGAGAACGCGGGCGGCGATCAAAACCCCGATGGAGCCGGACACGCCGCAACCCAGGGAGCCGAGCACGAACACCGCCTGCCCGGTCATGTAGATGCGGCGCTTCCCGTAGATGTCGGCGAGCCGACCGAAGACCAGCAGCGACGAACTGACGGTGATGAGGTAGGCGAGCACGACCCATTCGATCGTGGGAATCGAGGCACGCGTCATCTCGCGGATGACCGGCAGGGCGACGTTGACCGCGCTGCCGTCCAGGGCCGCCATGAACGTGCCCAACCCGACGACCGCCAAGGTCCACCATTTGCGGGAAGCAGCCGGAATGGCGTTCGCCTGTTTTTCCGGAACCGAACTCACGATTCGGCGTTGAGCTCGTAGATGCGGGCGAGGCCGAAAAGCGTCAGGTCCGGAACAATCGGGATCTTCAAGCCGGCATCGGCCATGACCGTTTTGGCGTAGCCGCCGGTCGCGCAGATGCAGGGCTCTTTTTTGCCGCAGGCCTTGCTCAGTTGCCACAGGATTTCCGTCACCATGCCGCGATAGCCCCAGCGCGCGCTCAGCCGGATGGCTTCTTCCGTGTTGCGGCCGGTCTTCAACTTGATCCCGCCGGGCTTCAGCTTCGGCAGTTGCGCCGCGCGGCCCAGCGCCTCGAACCACATGCCGTAGCCGGGCGCGATCACCCCGCCCGAGAATCCCCGCTTCGGCAGCACGAGATTGAAGGTCGTCGCCGTGCCGAAATCGCAAGCGATGCACGGGGCGCCGCAGAGTTCCGCGGCGGCCACCGCGTTCGCGTAGCGATCGTGTCCCGTCTGGTCGGGCCGCTTCAGATCCACGCCGATGCCGAAGTCCAGTTTGGGATCCATCCAGCGCACGGGCACTTTCGGAAAGACCTTTTTCACCAGTTTCGCCCAGGCCTGGTTCCGTTTCGGCGCCACGGAACCGAGCATGATGCCGTCCGGCGTCTCGTCGTTCGCGACGGCTTCCAGGATGACGGGGGTCACTTCCTCGAACCGGACCGAGCGCCGGATCTTGCCCTTGGAATACCAGCCCGCCGCCGTGCGGGAATTCCCGATGTTGATCGCCAAGACGTTCATAGCTCCGGCTCCTCTTCCCGGGCGCCGGCCGCGAGCCATTCGGCGCGGAGCGCGGCGAACGGCGCCCGGCTGGCCACCTGCAGCGATTTCACCAGAAGATGCAGCATGCCGTCCACTGAAATCGCCGCCTGTTCGTTGCGGCACGACGTCGCCGTCGCCCGAAGTTCCGGCGGAAAATCGCCGGCGGCCTGGCCCACGTTGATGCCGATGCCGACCACGGCAAACTCGATGCGGCCTGCGCCGAGACGCGGCTCGACCAGCACGCCGCAGATTTTCTTGCCGTTGGCCAAGACGTCGTTGGGCCATTTCACGCGCAGATGGGGCACGCCCGCTTTCGTCAACGCATGGAACGCCGCCATGCCCGCGACGATCGCGAGGTTCGGCGCTTGTTCCGCCGGCCATCCCGGCCGCAGAACGAACGAAGCGTAGAGGCCGGCGCCCGCCGGCGAATCCCAGATGCGTTCGCGACGCCCGCGGCCGCGCGTTTGACGCGCGGCCACGACCGTCGCGCCATCGGGCGCGCCGGCCAGCGCCCACTCGCGGGCGACGTCGTTCGTGGACGCGGTTTCCGCGAGCCAGCGGATGGGATAGCCGAATTTCATGGTCGTTTGGTTATTCCGTTCCGATCCGCCGGCCCATTTTATCCGCCCGTGGAGGACCGTGCCCGGCGACAACCGATCCTCCAGCTGGATTTCCGTTCATGACCGGTTCTTTCGCTTGGCACTGGGCAGGCGGCTACCCGGCACGCGATAGCATCCGGACCGCTCGTTGACGCTGAAGCCGATGGGCTTGCGCGGGGGATCGGGCGGCGGCAGCAAAAGCGGCCGGATTTGCTCGTACAACTCCCGCAAGGCGGCATCGTGGAGCAAGAGTTCCTTTTCCACCTCGGCCAAGCGCTTGGCCAGCGTGGCTGTTGCCAGAAGCTGTTCCCGCATCTTGGCGAACGCCCGGACCACGAACACGCTCATGTCCACGGCCTGCGGACTGTTCAGCACCGTTGCCGTCATGATCGCCCCATGCTCGGTAAAGGCATAGGGCCGATAACGCCGGCCGCCACGCCCCGGCTTTGAGGTTCCAATTTGGAACCTCAAGCTGGCAACCTCCTCCGGGAGAAGCTGAAACATAAAGTCATCGGGAAACCGGGCGGGGTTGCGCCGGATGGCTTTATTGAGACTCTTGGTCTCGACCCCATAGATCGCGGCCAAGTCGAAATCCAAAATGACCCGCTGGCCGCGGAGGGTCCGGATGACCTCGTCGGGAATCGGTTGAAGCAAGGTTTGGCTCATCTGCCCCTCCTCTGCGGATCGAACGCAATCCGCTGGTATCGCAACTTCATGATGGATCGATAAAATCCAATCCCAAATCTGCCGCGCGGGACGAATGCGTCAGCGCGCCGATGGAGATGGCCGTGACGCCGGCGCGGGCGTATTCGCGGACGTTTTCCTTGGTAATGCCGCCGGAGGCCTCGGTTTTGCAGGCGCCGTTGCACAGGATGACCGCCGCGGCCACCAGCTGCGGCGACATGTTGTCCAGCAGCACCCAGTCGGGCTGGCCCGGCAACGCTTCCTCCAGCTGGTCCATGGTGTCCACTTCGATTTCGATCTTGAGGCCCGGATAGGCCTTGCGCGCCGCACGCACGGCGTCGGCCAGCGTGCCCTTGTTCTTCTGCCGCCAGAACGCGAGGTGGTTGTCCTTGATCAGGATCGCGTCGTGCAGGCCGATGCGGTGGTTGGTGCCGCCGCCGCATTGGACGGCGTACTTGTCCAGCCGCCGCAGGCCGGGCACGGTCTTGCGCGTATCGAGGATCAGCGTGCCGTAGTCGGCCACGATCCGCACGAGGCACTCGGTGGCCGTGGCGATGCCCGTCATGCGCTGCGCCAGATTCAGCGCCGTCCGTTCCGCGGTCAGCAAGGCCCGCGCGGGCCCCGCGATGCGCACCAGCGCCGTCCCCGGCCCCACCGGCTCGCCGTCGGGGCACAGGATTTCGCAGTGCAGGCGCGGATCGGCCTGGCGGAAGACTTCGGCCGCGACGCCCATGCCGGCCGGCACGACCTCGTGCCGCGCCACGATGCGGGCGCTCGCCGTCGCGTCCGCGTCCACCAGCGCCAAGGTCGTCGCATCGCCGGAGCCGACGTCTTCGGCCAGCGCGCGCGCGATCAGCTCGCGGATTTCGGGATCCTGTTCCAAGGCCAATGCGTCTTCGTTCATTTCTTCTTCCTCCGGCCGCCGAACAGACGGCTTTTGCCCGGATGATACGCGATGGGCTTGCGTTTCTTCTCCTGGACGGTTCCCTTGAACGGGTTTTCCGCCCGCTTCAGCTCGTAGATCTGGTCGCGCAGCAGGGCCGCGCGCTCGAATTCCATGGCCTCGGCGGCCTCGGCCATCTCGCGCTCCATCTCGGCGAGGACGCGGACCACGTCGACGTCCTCCCCCGCTTCCCGCACGACGAATTCCTCGGTCTCGCGCGCCTTTTCGGACTGCGCCAGGCTCTCGCTGATGGCCTTTTCGATCTTGGTCGGCGTGATGCCGTTGGCGCGGTTGTATTCTTCCTGGATGCGCCGGCGTTCCCGCGTCAGGTCGATCATGCGCCGCATGGAATCGGTGATCTGGTCGGCGTAGAGGATCACGCGGCCCTGCAAATGCCGCGCGGCGCGGCCGGCCGTCTGGATCAGCGAGGTCTCGCTGCGCAGGAAGCCTTCCTTGTCCGCGTCCAGGACGGCCACAAGCGCCACCTCGGGCAAATCGAGCCCTTCCCGCAGGAGATTGATGCCGACCAGGCAGTCGAAATCCGCCTTGCGCAGGCCGCGCAGGATCGCCACGCGGTCCAGCGCCGTGATGTCGGAATGCAGGTACTTGCAGCGGATGCCGATGTTCTGCAGATAGACCGAGAGATCCTCCGCCGTCTTTTTCGTCAGCGTCGTCACCAGCACGCGATCCATGTTCTCGGCGCAGCGGCGGACTTCCTCGATGAGATCGTCGATCTGGTTTTTCAGGGGACGCACCTCGACCAGCGGATCGAGGATGCCCGTCGGCCGGATGACCTGCCGGACGGGTTCGCCGGCGAGGCCGGCTTCCAGCGGTCCCGGCGTGGCCGACGTGAACAGCATCGGACCGGTGACGTCCATGAATTCGTCGAAGTTCATGGGGCGGTTGTCGAGCGCGGACGGCAGGCGGAAGCCGTGCTCCACCAGCGTGCGCTTGCGGGCCTGGTCGCCGTTGAACATGCCGCGGATCTGCGACAGGGAGACGTGCGACTCGTCGACGATCGTCAGGAATTCCTGCGGGAAGAAGTCGATCAGGGTATACGGCCGCGAGCCGCGCGGCCGGCCCGAAAGCGGTCCCGAATAGTTTTCGATGCCGCTGCAGTAGCCCACCTCGCGGATCATTTCCAGATCGAAGGTCGTGCGCATGCGCAGCCGCTGGGCTTCCAGCAGCTTGTTTTGCCCTTCCAGTTCCGCCACGCGCGCTTCCATTTCCGCGCGGATCCGCTCGCTGGCGGGCAGCAGCTTCTCGGCGGGCATGACGAAGTGCTTGGCCGGCGAAATCGTCGTGTGGTCGAAGGTCTGGAGCGTCTTTCCCGTCAGCGGATCGATCCGGCGCAGGCTTTCGATGCGGTCGCCGAAGAATTCGATCCGCACGCCGTCCTTGCTGTAGGACGGGAAGACGTCGAGGACGTCGCCGCGCGCCCGGAACGTGCCCGGCAGCGCCGCCAGGTCGTTGCGCGCGTACTGCACGTCCACCAGCTTGCGCATGATTTCCTCGCGGGAGCGTTCCTCGCCGACGCGCAGCGTGATCAGCATGCCGCGATAGTCCTCGGGCGAACCCAGGCCGTAGATGCACGAGACCGAGGCCACGATGATCACGTCTTCGCGGTTGATCAGCGCGTCCGTCGCCGCCAGGCGCAGGCGCTCGATCTCCTCGTTGATGCTGGCGTCCTTCTCGATGTAGGTGTCCGTCTGCGGGATGTAGGCTTCGGGCTGGTAATAGTCGTAGTAGCTCACGAAGTATTCGACGGCGTTGCGGGGAAAGAATTCCTTGAGCTCCGCGTAGAGCTGCGCGGCGAGCGTCTTGTTGTGCGAGATGACCAGCGTGGGCCGACCGAGCTGGGCGATCACGTTGGCCATCGTGAAGGTCTTGCCCGAGCCCGTCACGCCTTCCAGCGTGCGGAACCGCCGACCGGCCCGGAAGCCCGCCACCAGCGCGGCGATGGCCTCGGGCTGGTCGCCCGTCGGCCGGTAGTCCGAGACCAGTTCAAACGAAGCCATAGAACCCCAAACCCCGAAATCCGAAGACAACTACGAATGACACGAATTGAACGAATGGGATCCCCAGATATTCATTCGTCATATTCGCGTGTTTCGTAGTTTGCATCGGCTGTTCAGCCCCAGCGTTCCTTCATGACGGTTTCGCCCAGCGGGCGGCGGGAACGGACGCGCGGATTCGCTTCGACGTCCGGGAACCCCAGCGGCGTCAGGCCGACGATCTCGACGCCGTCGGGCAAGCCGAGGATTTCATGGGCCGCGGCCGGATCGAACGCGCCGATCCAGCAGGTGCCCAGCCCCAGTTCGGCGGCGGCCAGCGTCATGTGGTCCATGGCCAGGGCGCCGTCCGCCATCGCGTAGTTCTTGCCGTCGTAGGAACGGACCCACGCCTCGCGGGGCAGGATGCAGACGGCGAGCACGACCGGGGCTTTCCAGAACCATTCGCGGGCGTAGGCCGCGCCCAAGGCGCGGCGGCCGGTTTCGCTGCGCACCACGATGAACCGCCAGGGCTGCTTGTTGCAGGCCGACGGCGCGAGCCGGCCCGCCTCCAGCACCGCCTGCAGCAGTTCTTCGGGCACGTCGTCGGGCTTGTATGCCCGCACGCTGCGCCGCTTTTCCGCCAAATCCAAAAACGCCGTCTTCTGCATGGCCTACCTCTTCGTGGTGTCGAGCCGCCCGCTGAAGTTGCCGGGCTGTTCCGCGTCCGTCGAGTAGCCGTCGATCCGGACCGTGCAGGCATCCCCGGAAATCTCGCCGGAGGCGATCAGATGCGCCGCCGGGAACCGCGCGGTGGAGCCGACGTCCTCGACGGCGGAAAACAGGTTGCCGTTGACGGCGCCGGTCAGGACTTCCGCTTCCCACAGGCCGACGATCCGGGCTGAGCCGTTGGTCACGTAGACGTTCACCAGCCCGTTGTCGCAGACGGTGGCGGCTGGCGGAGCGTTGGACAGGGCGTTCGGCGCGAAACAGACGTCGTAGTTGCCGCCGTAGTTGCCGTCCACCGCCGGGTTGTCGTCCCCGCCCCCGCTCCCGCCGCTGTCGTAGGTCGCGATCGCCAAGGCCCCGCCGATGGCCAGTCCGCCGCCGACGATGACGGCGGCCGGAAGCAGATACTTCGACTTGTTGTTTTTGGCTGGCGGCGGCGGCGCGACCGTGCCCCGGGAAACGGGCGCGGCCTGCTGCTGCGCCTGCTGCGCCACCGCGCTGGCGGAGGGAATCGCGGCCGGCGCGACGCCGGAATCCACCAGCTTGACGGTTTGCCAATCCGTATCCCGGACTTCGCCGTCGGCGTTCTCGGCCTGGATGTAGTAGAACATCTGCGCGCCGGGACCCATCATGTGGGCGGGAATCGTCGCATACCACGTCCCCGCCCCCGAGCTCGCCATCGCCGACCGGAAGGGCGTCATGCCCCGCGAAGCCGCGTAGAACAGCGAAACCGTCTCCACGCGCGCCGCCGCGTCGCGGACCGTGGCCCGCACGCCTAGCGCCTGCCCCTTCTCCGCCACCTTGATCGGATCGTGCACGATGGTCGGCGCGCCGAACCCCGGCGCGGCCAGCATTCCCAGCGCCCAGACGGCGGCGATCGTTTTCAATTTCAAATCCATGCTTGTCTCCATTTTTCCCACGCCGTGGAAAACGTTATCTCGATTTTTCCACGCTATGGAAAACTTTTTTCCACGGCGTGGAAAACCGCCTCACCACCGATAGTTCACCGTATAGGTCAAGACCGCCTCGGCATCCGCCGGCACCGGCACGCGAAATTCGGCCGTATGCGAATCGATCTTCTCGTACGGCAGGCTGCTGGCGGTGATCTTCCAGTTCGCGCCGCGATAGAGCGGCTCGACCACGCGGATTTCCACGGCGTCCTTCTCCTTGCGGTTGCGCAGCTTGATCTCGAAGGATTCCGTCATCCGCTTGCCCGTGGTATCCACCGAAAAATCCGTCCGCTTGCGCTCGCCGACGAGATCGAAGGCGCTGCCCATGTCGAGCTTCAGCAGCTCGTTCTTGGGCAGGTGGTCCAGCTGGTCCTCGCCGGTGAATTCGCGCCGGCCGTCGACGTCCGTGCGGTACAGGCGCATGCGGCCCTTCGGCAGCGGCATGCCCAGGCCGTTGGTCTCGCTGTTCGAGATTTCGATGCGCACGCCGACCTTTTTGTCGGCCGTCGCGCCGTAATCCGGATCCGTCTGGATGCCGCCGCCGTAGTAGCCGAAGCCCACGAGCGGATTGTAGACGTAGTAGCGGCTGCCCTTCACGCCCGAGGTCCGCAGGAATTCGACCTGCTTCAGTTCGTTGTTCCGCACCCGGACCGGCCGCGGCAGCGTGTAGAGATGGAATTCGTCGAAGGCGCGCTCTTCGGGCATGCCGAATTCGTCTTCCGCCGCACCCGCAAACGCCACGCGCCGCCGCGGCATGGGCGGCGGTGGTCGCACCTTCTGGACGTCGCCGGCGATCAGCTTGACGACGGCGTCCACGAAGTCCTTGCCGGTGTCGTTGTGCAGCGAAATCCAGCCGGAAACGTCGAACGTATCGCCGCCCTCGGCGGGCATGACGAGGTTGTAGGTGGCCTCCCAGCTCATGCCGGCCGTGACGTAGGCGACTTCGATGGGACACGCCCCCGCCTTCTTCGAGGCGAGTTGCCACACGAGCGACGGCTTCAGGAACGCGTTCGGATCGATGCCCTCGAACACGGGTTGGCCCGGCAGCGAAAACCGCACCGCGCCCTCTTCCTCGACGATGGGCTGCTCGGAGCCGCCGCCGGGCACGTAGCCGCTGCGGATCAGCTTGCCGACGTGTTCCTGGATCGTGCCGTCTTCGCGCTTTTCCTCGAACCGCAGCGTCTGGCCTTCCATCTGGTACAGGAGCAGGCCTTCCGTCAGCGGATCGTTGACGAAGCTCTGTTCGAGGATCTGCACGCCGAAGGGCTCCGGCGCGAGTTCCCGCAGCATGACGGAATCCGGTTCGAGCTGGCGCGACATGTCCGTCACGCGGATTTCGGAGACGCCTTCCGCGAGGTTCAGCGTCCGGTCCTCCTTCACGGTGGCGAAGCCGTCGTTGTAGATCGTGACCTGGGGGCCGGCGGCAAACGCCGCGAGCGGAAGCAAGCCGAGGAGCAACGAAATGGTTTTCATGGTCCTCTCCTTTCGGGAACCAGTTTACGGATAGGCGCCGGGATGGTCCAGCCCGGTATTCTCGGGAAGCCCGCAGATCAGGTTCATGTTCTGCAAGGCGTTGCCGGCCTGCCCTTTCATGAGGTTGTCGATGTGCGAGACCACGCGCAGGCGGCGCGTGCGCTCGTCGACGTCCACGATCAGGTTGCAGAAGTTCGTGCCGCGCACGTGGACAGTGCCGATGGCGGCCTTGGAATCGTAGAGCCGCACGAAGGGGCTGTCCTGGTAGAAGTCGGAATAGGCCTCCCATACCTCGCACAGATTGATGCCGTCGCGGAGCGTGCCGTAGAGACAGCTCAGGATGCCGCGGCAAACGGGCACGACCTGCGCGGTGAAGGTCACCCGCAGCGGGTCGCCCGCGAGGCCGCCGAGCATCCGCTCGACTTCCATCACGTGCTGGTGGCCGCTCAGGCGGTAGGCCTGCATGTTTTCGTAGCGGGCCGGATAATGGTGGATCGGCGTCGCCTTCTTGCCGGCGCCGGAAACGCCCGTCTTGCAGTCGCAGATCAGGCTCGAGAAATCCACCAGCTTCGCCGCCGCGGCCGGCGCGAGGCCGATCAGGCAGCTCATCGCGAAGCATCCCGGGTTGCCGACCAGGCGCTGGTCCTTGGCGTAGGCCTTGCGGTTCAGCTCGGGCAGGCCGTAGACGGTTTTCGGCAGCAGTTCCGGCGTCTTGTGGACGGGATCGCGCCCGATGCGCCGGGCGTACTCGGCGTAGTCCTCGACGTTGTTGAAGCGGAAATCGCCGCTGTAGTCGATGACGCGCGCGCCCTTCGCCAGTTCGGCGGGCGCCTGCACCATGCCGACGCCGTCGGGCGTCGAGAAGAAGACCACGTCGGCCGGTTCCTGCGCCGCCGGATCGTCGGGCTTCAGGATCGGGAGATCGCAGAATCCCTTCAGATGCGGATACAGGTCGCTCATCGGCATGCCCGTTTCCGTCGCCGCCACCAGCGTCTGGATCTGCGCTTCGGGATGCCGCAACAGCAGCTCCACGATCCCCACGCCGCCGTATCCCCCGCAACCGACCACCTTGACTTTGATCATGATCTTTCCTCCTCGGATCTTTAAAACGGAATCCACTTTTGGCCGGGCTTCATGGCCGCGATCGCGTGCGCGAGCAGATCGACCGTGCGGTCGAGGTCGTCGATGGCGACGATTTCGCTGGGCGTGTGCATGTAGCGCAGCGGGATGCTGACGAGCGCGGCGGCTACGCCGGCCCGGGAAATCTGGATGGGATCGGCGTCCGTCGGCGTCGCGCGCCCGTCGGCCACGATCTGCACGGGGATCTTCTGCTTCTTGGCCGTCTGCAGCAGGTGCTCGTACAGGACGGGATTGATATTCGCCCCGCGCGACAGCACCGGGCCGCCGCCCAGCGACACCTTGCCCTCGCGCTTTTCCGCGCCGTCCATCATGGGGTGGTCCGTCGCGAAGGTCACGTCCACCGCGATGCCGACGTCCGGCGCGATGCCGAACGACGACGTGACGGCGCCGCGGCTGCCGATTTCCTCTTGCACCGTGCCCACGGCGTGGATTTCGGCCTTGGGGGCCAGCGCGGCGAGTTTCCGCGCCGTCTCCAGCACCACGAACGCCCCGGCGCGGTCGTCGAACGCCCGCCCCGCCAGGCGCCCGTTGGGCAGCTCGGCGACGCTCTGGTCGATCACCATCGGATCGCCCACCGACACCAGCTTTTCGGCTTCCTTGCGGTTCTTCGCGCCGACGTCGACCCACAGATCCGTCAACGGCGTCACGCGGTTGCGCTCGTCGGGCTTCTGCACATGCACCGGCACCTTGCCGATGATGCCGGGCACGACGCCCTTGGCCGTGCGGATCGCGACGCGCTGCCCCTGGGGAATCTGCGCGTCCCAGCCGCCGATCGGCGAAATCCAGAGGAAGCCGCTGGCATCGATCAGCGTCACGATGAACCCGATCTCGTCGTAGTGCCCCGCCAGCATCACGCGCGGCGAGCCGCCGGGATTCACCAC
>CALMNW010000081.1 GCA_937872095.1 uncultured Verrucomicrobiota bacterium | reverse complement strand
CGCGTCCTCTCCGCCACCTAGCCGTCACACGCTTTCGGACATTCCCAAAAACTTTCGGCGAGTTTTATGTAGCATGTAAAAACGTTGGACGATTTTTTCCACACCGTGGAAAACTTTTTTCCACGCTACGTAAAACCATCGAACTGCGATTCCCCGCGCCCGGCGTTTAGGGCGGCGGCGGGGAAAACGGGGCGACGACGCGGTAGTGTTTGGCGGTTTCCGCCGCGTTGGTATCGACCTGCACGAGGGGACCGCCGGTCACCCACGGGCCCCAGGCCGTCCACGGCGGGCTGGCGGTGCTGGGCAGGTCGAGGATGTATTGCGTCTCGTAGGTCGCGTTGGTATCGCCGTTCCACCAGATCGTCGCCTGGTTCGTGGCCGCATACACGACGTTGGTGATCTCGAAGTTGTTGGTGTCGGGTCCGATTTGATAGACGGTGATTTCGTAGTCCTCCACTTCCCCGTCGGTGGCCAGGCCCGAAAATCCCAGGCCGGCGTAGCTGCAGAAGCGGAGCCGCCCGAATGTCGCGCCCAGATGGGCGGCGGCCGGCGTCGTGAAGCTGACGGAGTTGGAACCGGGAGCGAGCAGCGTATCCGCGACCACCTGCTCGCCGACGTCGGCCCAGCTGCCGTTTTGATCGAAGTCGATCCAGAGGTTCAGGAAGCCGGTGGCGGAGGCGACGACCCCGATCGTTTTGTTGGAGCCTTGCACCAGGGTGGCCGAACCGACGACCAGATCCTCGTCGTCCGTGCCGAGCAGATCGTCGCCCAGCGCGTCGACGGAGGCCTGCCCGTCGGGTTCGGCGTCCGGCGCGGTCGCCCCCAGCCAGTAGGACGACGGCACGCGGTGGCAAGCGCCGCCGCTGGCGAGCAGGGTTGGATAGGTCGGATCGGGCGCGTCGCCGAAATCCAGCGTTTCGAGCCGAACCTCGTAGTCTTCCACTTCGCCGTCGCTTTCCGCGCCGACATAGGCGGGCAGCGCCGGCGCATAGGTGGTGAACCGCCAGCGGGAATCGGGGCCGCCGGCCACGAATATCGGCGGCAAGGGAACGGAAACCGGGAGCGTGTTCAATCCGGATGCCAGCGGTTGGTTGTAGAACACCTGTTCGCCGGGATCCGCCCAGTCCCCGTCGGAATTCCAATCGATCCAAGCGTTGAGGTATCCCGGAACCGACGCGACCACCGGCACCCAGATCGACGAGCCGGACGAGAAGATCGCCGGCAGGACCACGCCGTCCTCGTCGTCGATGCCGAAGGTATCGTCGCCGGTGGCGGTGCCATCAGGCTGGCCATCGGGTTCGGCATCGACGGCGGCACCCAGATAGACGCCGGCCACGATGGCATGCCGCGCGCCGTTGTTGGCCAGCAGGGTCGGATAGCCCGCGACGACCAAGCTGTCGTTTGCGTCGCCGAAGTCCATAGCCTCCTCCTCGCCGGCGCGGATAGCGGCTTGGAGGTCTTCCACTTCGCCGTCCGGAGCGAGTCCGCTAAAGCTCAGGATCGTCTGCTGGGTGCAAAACCGGAAGCGGGCGAAGGTGTTGGTGATCGCGGCGGAGCCCGGCACGGGGAAGGTCAGCATGTTGGTGCCCGCCCCAACCGCCTGCACGCTGAAAATATTTTCGCCGGCTTCCGCCCACGATCCATTGAAATCGAAATCGACCCAGGCGCTCAAGTAGCCCGACGTCGAGACCACGACCTGCACGGTGGCCGAAAAGCCCGCGACCATCGCGCCGACGAACGCTACGCCGTCCTCGTCGTTCAAGCCGGCCTTGTCGTCGCCGGTGGCGGTGGCATCGGGCTGGCCATCCAGCTCCAGGTCGATCAGGGCGCCCATGTAGACGCCGGGCGCGACGACGTGGCGGGCGCCGTCGTTGGCCAACAGAGTCGGATACGGCCCGTCCGGCGCATCGCCGAAGTCCAGGATGGGCTCTTCTTCCGCGAGATTGTGGAAAACGGAAACGTCGCTCAGGCGCGCCGGGGGTTCTTCCTCGTGACCGCCGCCTTGGTCCAAGGCGATCGTCTCGATCCACGTGCTGATTTTCAGCGACAGCGAGCGGTTCATCAGGACGTCGTTGGAAGTCGCAAACGACGTCACGATGGGCGCATAGCGCGGATCCAAGGGGGGCAAGCCGACCGGAACGACGAATTGCAGCTGGCGGGTGGCCGACTGGCCGAGGGGAATGGTGCCGAAATCCCAGGTCGGCACGAAGTAATTCCCCTGGGGCTTGTGCGTGGGATCCGGATCGGCCGGGTTCCAGCAATACCACGCCCATTGATCTTCGTTGATCGCCTCGATGTAGGGCTGGAAGTCGACGTACGGTCCTTGGAAAATCGCCGGCAGCGTGTTGGTATCGGCGATGGCGAACTCCGCCACGAGCTTGGTGTCCACCAAAGGACCGGCATAGGGAAGCTCCAGATAGACGTTCGTTTCGCCGTGCCGGTTGTCGCCGTTGCTCCACAGGCCCTCGATGCCGGCGTCGTTGTAGATCGTGGCCTGGATGGTAAAGGCGACGATCGGGGTGCCGGGACCGCCCAGATAGGTGATGCTGTCCACGTATCCCGTGATGGCGTTGAAGCCGGCCGGACCGCCGAACGGCTCGTCGTAGAATTCGTTCGTGCGGACGGTTTCCGTCCCGCCGGCGTTCATGAACCATTGCCCCTGGGCGGCGGTCGGATCGACCGGCGGCCCGGTCATCAACAGGAGCGGGGTCACCGGCGGCTTGGTCACGGGCAAGGACGGCCCGGCCTCGGCAAACGCCGCCAACCACAACAGAACCCCCACCCCGCACGCCACCTGCGCCCATTTCGTTTTCATGCCGCCCTCTTCTTTCCGGAAGAGCCCGTTTCCCGAGCGGTCAGACGGGTCGCGCGCCCGCGAAACCGTTGCGGCGAAGCGTCCCTCACCACACTTATTATGGAACCGCGGGACGGGGACCGCGTCAACCGCTTCCCCGTGAAAATATCGTTAGAATCCGATGGGGATTCAACGTTCCCGGTAGAGGACCTGCATCTGGACGTTGGTATAGCTGGCCAGGAACTGGGCCATGACGTGGCGACAGCTGGCGCACGGATACAGATCCGTATAGAGGCGGACGCGGCCGGCGGCCGAGGGTTCGGGCAAATGCGCGGCCAAATCTTCGATGATCTTGCATTCGGTATCCATGTAGCGGGGCCAGCAGTCGGGGCCTTCGATCTCGTCGGCGTGATTCACGCAGAGGACTTCGAAGCGCCCTTTCTTGCGGCGGGGAGAAATGTCCGGAATCTGGGCAGCGGCTTCGGCCGAAAGGCCTCCCGTTCCGTTGATGCCGCTGTGGGCGTAGTATTCCACCTTGTCCAAGCCGTCGATCTTCGCCACGGCCCAGGCGAAGTTGTTCCGCCGCCGGTTTTTCTCGGGCAATTTTTTCCGCACGGTTTCGATGCGTTCCAGGGCGGGGCCGTCGCGATCCGTCTCGATCAGGCGGATTTCGGGCCGGCGTTCCGGCGCGCCGGCCGACGGCGTCTGCGCCCAGGCGACCCCGGCGAGCAGCAGCGCCAAGCCGAAAATTCGAAAATGCGTTATTTTCTTTTCCAACAACCGTCGTTCCATGGGTTTCTCCGATCAAAGCTTGACGATCACGGCGGTCATGTCGTCCTGATGGGGATGACCGGGTCCGCTGAAGCGCTGGGCGTCCTCCAGCAAGGCGTGAATGATTTCCGCGGCGGGTTTCGCGCGCTCGCGCCGCACGGTTTCCAGCGCCCGTTCCTCGCCGAATTCGTCGCCGGTCTTGGCATGCGCCTCGAGAATGCCGTCGGTCAGCAGCAGCAGCAGATCCCCTTTCTCCAAGACGATTTTCCCCGGCACGAGGCGTTCTTCCGCGCGGTCGATGCCGACGGCGGCGGTGTTGGGAGGCATTTCGGCCTTGATGCGTCCGTCGGGCGCCAGCACGTAGCCGGCGGGATGTCCGGCGTTGATGAACGTCAACAAGCCGGTCGTCGGATCGAGATCGGCGAACAGCAAGGTGATGAAATGTTCGTCGCCGAGGTCCTTGATCAGCAGATGGCGGGCCTGCGCCAGGATGTCCGCGAACGTGGGGCTCGACAGCGCCAAGGCGCGCAAATAGGCGCGGGCATCGGCCATGAGCATGGCCGGACCGATGCCGTGGCCGGTCACGTCCCCCACCACGACAAGCAGATGGCCCTTAGGCGTCGCGATGAAATCGAAGTAGTCGCCGCCGGTGGCGTTGGCGGGACGCGAAGCGCCGGCGATGTCGTAGCCGGCCAGCTCCGGCGGACCGGCCGGGAACAAGCGCTCCTGGACCTCGCGGGCGATGCGGAATTCCTCTTCCTGGGCCAGCAGGGCCCGCTCGGCCGCGCAGCGCGCGCGGCGTTCGGCCGCGTCCTTCAGTTCGCGGTCCACGGCCGCGACCAGGCGGGCCATGTTGCCTTTCATGAGATAGTCCTGCGCGCCGGCCTTCATGGCGGCCACGGCCGCTTCCTCGCCGATGGCGCCGGACACGATGAGGAACGGCACGTCGATGGCGGAGGACCGGACGATTTCCAGCGCCTCCGTGGAGCTGAACCGGGGCATGTTGTGGTCGGAAAAGATGATGTCCCACTTCTGCTTTTCCAGCGCATCCGCGAGGTCTTCGGGATTATCCACCCGGCGCGATTCCACGGCGTAGCCGCCCGCCTGGAGCTGTTCCACCAGGAGAGTCGCATCGATCTCCGAGTCTTCGATCACGAGCGCCTTCAGCGCGCGCGGGGCGGAAGAAGCGTTGTCGCTGCTCACGGAGTTGGGCCTTTCGTCGCTTCGGGCTCGGTAGCCGGCAGATACACGTCGAAAACGGTCCCCTGCCCGACTTCGCTGGCCACGTCTACCCAGCCGCCATGCTGGTGGACGATGCCGTAGACGGTCGACAATCCCAGACCCGTGCCCTTGTCTTTGGGCTTCGTGGTGAAAAACGGTTCGAACAGGTGCGGAAGAACGTCCGGCGAAATGCCGTTGCCGCCGTCTTTCACGGAAAGACAGACGTAGCGGCCGGGATGCCAGGGCACGCCCCGTTCGGCGGCCTCGGCCGCGTTCACCTGACGCGCGCGGGTGCCTACGACGATCGTGCCGCCGCGGGGCATCGCATCGCGCGCATTCACCGCCAGGTTCAGGAGAACCTGCTCGATCTGGCCCGCATCGCCGCGAACGAACGCCGGTACGGAATCGGCGGCATACTGGAGCTGGACGTTTTCGCCGATGATCCGTTGCAGCATGTTGCCCATGCGCCGCACCAGTTCGTTCAAGTCCAGGTCGGCGGCCGTCAGGACCTGTTTCCGGCCAAATGCCAACAACTGGCGGGTCAACGCAATGCCGCGTCCGGCCGCCGCCCGGATCTCCGCGGCGTCCGCATGAGCGGGAGCGCTTTCGGGAATTTCAGCGGCCAGGATGTCGCTGAAGCCGACGATGGCCTGGAGGATGTTGTTGAAGTCGTGGGCGACGCCGCCGGCGAGTTGGCCGATGCTTTCCATTTTCTGCGATTGGAATAGCTGCTGCTGGAGGGCATGTTCCCGAGTGACGTCGCGCACGTAGAGGATGACGCCCTTTTGGCGTCCGGTGCGACGTTCCAGCAGCGGATAGGCGAAAACGCTGAATTCGCCCCGGCCCCGCGCGGTTTCCATCGTGCAGACCGTTCTCGTCGGCTGGCCGGAACGCAGGGCGGACGCCTCCGCGGCGGCTTCGGCGGCGGCCGGACAGAACAGACTGGCCGGCTGGCCGGCCAGCGGCATTCGATCCGGAAAGAGTTTTTCCATGGCGGAATTGGTCCGGACGATCTTCAGATCCGCATCCAGCACGACGATTCCGTCTTGCACGCTGGAAAAGACGTCCACGAGAAAATCGCGTTCTTCCGCCAGGCGGGTTTCGGCTTCCCGGCGTCGCCGGATGCTGTCGGCGGTTTCGACGGCGCGGCGGACGGCGATGCCCAAGCGCCGCAAATGCTCCTTCATCACGTAATCCGTCGCTCCCAACCGGACGGCCTCCACCGCGCGTTCCTCGCCGATGGATCCCGACACGAAGATGAACGGCGTATCCTCGCCGGCTTTCCGGGTCTGCTGCAAGGCCTCCGTGCCGCAATAATGCGGCAGGCTGTAGTCCGAAATCACCACGTCGACGTCGCCTTTGGCCAGTTCGCGCTCGAAGTCCGCCGGTTTCGACACGACGACGATTTCGCAATCCACGTGTTCGTCGCGCAGGATTTCCTGGACCAGCAAGGCGTCGGCGGGGTCGTCCTCGAGATGGAGGATCTTCAGCCGGCGGGCCGGCTTGGCCGGATCCGGGGCCGGCGTTTCAGCGGATGGGAGCAAAGCGTTTGCGTCCATGGGGGGCCTCCCTTTCCTTAGCCCGGCCTCGGCGCAGGCGACGGTTCGTTGAGAAAACCCCAGAACAGGCCGATTTCGCGCACGGCATGGATGAAATCGTCGAAGTTCAGCGGCTTGACCACGTAGGCGTTCACGCCGTTTTCGTAGCTGCGGACCAGATCGGCCTCTTCGCGCGACGACGTCAGCATCACGACGGGGATGAGCCGCAGATTGGGATCGTTTTTGATGGTTCGCAGCACTTCCAAACCATCCACTTTCGGCATTTTGATGTCCAGCAGGATCACGGCGGGATCCCCCTGGTTCCGGGAGGCGTAGGCGCCCCGGCGAAAAAGGAAATCGAGCGCCTCCGCGCCGTCGTGCACGACCTCGACCGGATTGACCATGTGGCTGTCCGCCAGCGCGGCGAGCGTCAGCTCGACGTCGTTGGGATTGTCTTCGGCCAGCAGGATGTATTTGCCGCCCGTTGCGTTCATGTTCCGTCATCCTTTCTTCGCCGGCGGGACGACCGGCAAGGTGAAATGGAAAGCCGCGCCTTGGCCCACGGTACCTTCGGCCCAAATGCGCCCGCCGTGGCGGAGGACGATGCGCCGCACGTTGGCGAGCCCGATGCCCGTGCCCTCGAATTCCGCTTCGGTATGCAGGCGCTGGAATACGCCGAACAGCTTGTCGGCGTACTTCATGTCGAAGCCGGCCCCGTTGTCGCGGACGCATACGACGATTGCATCCGCCTCGCGGCGAGCCGACACTTCGATCCGGGCCGCGGGCTTCTTGCCGGTGTATTTCACGGCGTTGCCGAGGAGATTGGCCATCACCTGCCGCAGCAGCGCGCGGTCGGCCACCACGTTCGGCAGGTCGCCGACTTCCCAGGCGATGGTCCGGCCGCGCGTTTCCAATTCCAGTTCCCGCCGGCATTCGTCCACGATGGCGCCCAGCGGCAGCGTTTCCAGGCGCATCTGCGCGCGGCCGGTGCGCGAGAACGACAACAGGTCGTCGATCAGCGTCCCCATTTTCCGGGCCGCGCCCGCGATAACGTCCAGATAGCGGACACCCGTTTCGTCGAGCTGGTCTCTCGACTTGGATTGCAGGAGCTGGACGAAGCCGGAAACGTGGCGCAGCGGCGCGCGCAGGTCGTGCGAGACCGAATAGGAAAAGGCCTCCAGTTCCTTGTTCGCGGCCCGCAGCGCCTCTTCGCTTTCGTGGAGCGACGCCTCCACGGCCTTGCGGCGGCGGATTTCCGCGGCCATCCGCCGGTTCCAGTAGGCGAACAGGGCCAACAGCGCCAACGCGCCTGCGCCGATTCGATACACCTTCGCGTAATCGATGCGCTGCTCGTAGGTCACCGTCATCCATTTCCGCGCGATGGCGTTCTTTTCTTCTCCGTCGAAATCGTCCAGCGCCTTGTCGAGGATTTCCTCGAGAATGGCCCAGTCCTTGCGGCAGGCGAAGGCCGGCTGATAAACGAAGTCCGTTTCGCCGGCCACTTTGATCCGGCCGTGTCCGCCGGCCTGGATGTAGTGGCTGGTGATCAGCAGCGATCCGACGTAGGCGTCCACGCTGCCTTCTTCCAGCATTCGGAGCGCGGTGGGCACGTCCTTCGCGTCCACCACGTCCATCTCGGGGCACTTCGGCAGCAGATGTTCCTTCATCGCATAACCGGGCACCATCGCCACTTTGCGGCCTTTGAGTTCGGCCACCTCGCCGACGTAGGGCGTTTCTTTCCGCGTGAAGATCGCCGTCTGCAGCGAAAGATAAGACGGCGTAATGGCGAAGTTCCCCTTGCGCGCGCTGGCCTTGTTCAGGGAAGTCAGGAGATCGACCTCGCCGCTCCGGAGCTTGTCCTGCGCCTGCCACCAGGCGGGGATCGGCACGTATCGGAAATCCACCCCCAGCGCCTTGCCGAAGCGCTCCAGGTAGTCGCGCGAAATTCCCCGGGGAATTCCCTCCCGGTCGATGAACTCCAGCGGGGCCCAGCGCGAATTGCTTCCGAAACGGATCACGGGATGGGCCGCCAACCATTGCTTTTCCTCGGGCGTAAGGCGAATCCAGGACAGGCCATCGCCCCGCTCCATCCCGATGCCCCCCCAGCGCGCGAAGACCTCCTGGACGCTTTGCTGCGACAGCGTCGCCAGCGCCCGGTCCAGGATCGCCGCCAGCATCGGCTCGTCTTTGCGCACGCCGATGGCATTCACGGATGCGGTTTCCCGCACGGTTCCCTGCACCTGCAGGGAACCCAATAGTTCGCGCCCGATGATCCAGCTCGCGCCCGCGCGGTTCCCTACGTAGGCCTCCGCCTTTTCCGCCGCCACCGCCAGCAGGGCCTCCCGCGTCGAGGGATATTCCACCACCCGGATCGACGGATAGTTGGAACGGATGTGATCCGCCACGAAAAAGCCCGCTTCCACCGCCACGCGCCGGTGGCGCAGGCTCGCGAACGAATCGTAGTAGCGGCCGCCTTTGCGCGCGACGATCGCATGCGGCAGCGTCGCGTACGGCTTGGTAAAGCGCAGGTACGCTTCCCGTTCCGACCGCGGGGTGACGTCCATCAGCGCGTCGAGCTGACCGGTCTTGCATTCGTCCATGATCCGCACGAACGGCCCGGGCACCGCTTCGATCCGATCGTCCAGCAGCTCGTTCAGCAGCGCGAGGAAATCCGCGCCGACCCCGTGCAGCGTCCCCGACTCGTCCACGAAATCCATCGGCGGCCAATTGTCCATTGTCCCGATCCGGATCTTCGGATGCGCCTCCAACCAGGCTTGTTCCTCCGGCGTCGGCCGGAACCGGACGCCCGCCTTGCTGGAGACCTCGAACCATTTCGTCTGGATGGCGCGGCCTTCCGTCCGGAGCACGAACCGCAGCGCGCGGTCCAGCATCGCCGCGGCAACCGGCCAATCATTGCGAACGCCGATCGCGAGCACCACCGACGGCTTTTCCAGCCGTCCTTCCAGATGGAGATTCGTCAGCATCTCCCGCTCGATCAGGTACATCGCCACGGCCCGGTTCCCCGCATAGGCGTCGGCTTGGCTGCGGGAAACGGCGTCGAGCGCATCCCGCGTGGAATCGTAGAGCCGGATCCGCACGCCGGGGAAGTTCTCCTCGAACCACTTCACGTTGCCGAAGCCCTTTTCCAGCGCCACGGTGCGTCCCGAGAGCGACTGCGCCGACGGATAGTACCGCGCGTTGCGACGCCCCACGATCACGTGCGGGATATCGAGATACGGCTGCGTGAACCGCAGGTATTCCTCGCGATCGGGCTTGGGGGTCACGTCCATCAGCCCGTCCAGTTCGCGCGCCTTCGTCTTCTCCAAATTCTCGACGAAGGGCCCCCCGACGATCTGGATCGCGCCGCCCAGCAACCGGTTCATCCCCTCCAGCAAGTCCACGCCCAGTCCCGTCGGCTGGCCCGCATGGTCCAGGAAATCCAGCGGCGGCCAATCCGCCATGGTGCCGATGCGGATCGCCGGGTGTTCGGCCAAAAAAGTTCGTTCCTCCGGTGTCAGTTCAAACGAACCGTTGCCCGGGTTCGGCGCGGCCCCCGTCGCGACAACCGCACAGACCCCCATGCATCCCATCGCCATCCGCATCGTCAGCCGGACGATGCCCGCATGACCCCTGCCTCTCACGAGTTCAAAGTAATCCTCCCGCCCGGCGGAAACCAGCGTTTTCGGGGCCTGAACGAAATCCGAACGTTCGCCTGCGCCGGGGGCGCGGGATCAGGGCTTGAGAAGGATGCCGATGACGGCGCCGGTCATCAAGGTGGCGATCGTGCCGGCAATCAGGGCTTTGAGGCCCAGCGAGGCGATCGTCCGCTTGTGCTCGGGGCACAGCGCGGTCAGCGTGCCCGCCAAGATGCCGATGCTGCTGAAATTCGCGAATCCGCAGAGGGAATAAATCGCGATCAAACGGCTATGGAACGATAGCGCGGCGGGGTCCTGCTTCGCCAGGGCCAGATAGGCCACGAATTCGTTGAACACCGTCTTGAGCGCCATCAGTTCGCCCGCGGCGCGGGCCTCGCTCCACGGCACGCCCACCAGCCACATCGCCGGGGCCATGATCCAGCCGAACATGCGCTCGAGCGAAAGCGGGGTTTCGAACGGCAGCAGCCCCAGCGCCTGGTTGACCAGCGCGACCACCGCGATGATGGCCACGAGCATCACGGCCACGTTGACCATCACTTTGGCGCCGTCGTTCGCGCCGACCAGCAGCGCGTCCACCACGCCGTGCGTGTCGGCCGCCAGCTTCGGGGTCTCGTGGTCCACCTCGCCCGGTTCGGCCGGCACCATCAGGCGCGCCACCATCACCGCCGCGGGCGCGCTGATGATCGAGGCCACCACCAGATGCCCCAGCACGATGCCCGGCATGACCGGCTCGAGAATCGATGCGTAGACGATCATCAGCGACCCGGAGATCGTCGTCATGCCCGCGGTCATCGTGCACATCAGCCCCGCCCGGCCGAGATGCCCGACGTAGGGCTTGATCAGCAACGGCGCGTCGCTCTGGCCCATGAACACGTTGGCGGCCACCACGACGCCTTCGGCGCCGCCCAGGCCCATCGTGCGGCGCAGCAGATAGGCGAACGCCCCCACGATCTTCTGCAGGATGCCGAAATGGAACAGCACCGCGCTCAGCGCGCCCACCACGATCAGCATCATCAGCGGCCCGAAAAAGAAGAGCGCCGGAGCAGCCGTCGCTCCATCCGCCGTCTGGAAGGGCGACGGACCGCCGGTGAGATAGCCGAACACGAAGGCGCCGCCTTCGTGGCTCGCGCGTTCGACCGCGCGCACGACCTTGTTCAGTTGCGCCAGCATTTGCTGGAACAGCGGCACCTTCACCATCAGCCACGCGATGGCGAACTGGAGACCCAGCCCCCAGCCCACCGTTTTCCACTCCGTCCGGCGGCGATTCTCGCTCAGCGCCCAGGCCAGCGCGAGCAACACCGCGATGCCCAATATT
Source organism: uncultured Verrucomicrobiota bacterium (assembly GCA_937872095.1). GTDB lineage: Bacteria > Verrucomicrobiota > Kiritimatiellia > CAIQIC01 > Lenti-01 > Lenti-01. Next base: position 21,311 of record CALMNW010000081.1, on the reverse strand, counting down.
CCGCGCAGGATCCACATGGTTCAAATGCTCCTAGAACCGCATTATTCAATAATCAATAATCAATGTTCAATGAGTTGATCGGTTGGATATTGAATATTGGACATTGAATATTGATTCTTCTCCCTTACGGCAGCCCGACCCAGATGCGGTAGTTGCGCTGGGTGGTGACCGGCCAGCCGCTGTTGGTGGCGGTGCCATCGTCGGAGAACACGTGCCGGTTCGTGTACGGCGCCACGTTCGTCCAGCCGCCGTTCGCCTGGAAGGCATTCCAGATTTGGGGGTTAACGGCGAGTTCGCCGTCGAGGAACTCGATCCGGTAGGCACGGTTCGACGCCGCTTCGACGGTGATTTGCGCGCCGGCCAAACTCCGCACGCTTTCCATCTGGAAGGCGGCGCCGGCATCCGTCGGATCGAGGTCGGCCACGTAGGCCTGCCAAACCGTCATCGTTCCGTTGGAAGCGGTTTGCGCGGCCAAGGTCTCGTATTCCGCCGCGGAATGTTCGCCCGGATAATAGACGTCGAGCCAGTCGTAGGGCACCGGCACCGGCGAATTCGTGGTTTCCGTGCCCGGGGCAGGCGCTTCTTCGAGCTTGAGGTACTGCACGATCGCCCCGTCGTCGTAGATGTTGCCGCTGTCGTCGGAAGTGAAGTTGACCCAGACGCCGTTGGCGTACAGATCCGCGCCGGACCGCGCCGTCGGCCAAAGTTCCGCTTCGGCGTCGCTGGCGGCCAGGTTGCGCACGTTGTAGTAGGTGCCGGTGCTGTTGTCGAGGCCGAGCAGGTCCCAGCAGCCCGTCAGGTCGTAGGTATCGTTGGCGCCCGAGTGGTCGCCATCGTTCACGAACAGCGCGAAGGCGAGCACGGCGTCCTGGCCGTTGCCCACCGCGCCGGCCGCCTCGTACTTGGCCACGGCGAAGATCTTCGAATTGTCGCCGCCGCCGGTCCGGCTCAGGAAATACTGGTTGGCGCTTTGCAGCGCCGGGCTGTTGTGCCGCGCCCAGTTCACCCGGCCGTGCCACTGCGCCATCTCGCGGGAAGCCGCGTCCAGCGGCGGTTCGCCCCACACGCGCAGCTTGTTCCAGCGTTTGAAGTGCGGGATGTTCTTGCCGAAGTTCAGCTCGAAGTCCGCGAAGCCCGCCCACTTGTCCGCCGTGCCCGCGTAGGGCCCGATGCCCTGCTCCTGGCCGTAGAAGCACATCGGCACGCCCATGACGGCCGACACCATCGCGTAGCGCGACGCGGTCACCCACGGATCGCTCCAAGGCATGACTTCATCGTGGCCGGTCAGGTTCAGGAGGATCGCCCCGCCGTTGTAGGCCGTGCGGCGGTTTTCCAGCTGCGTGCGCAGCGTCGCCGGATCGCTCACGTGCGCCTGGGTGAACTGGAAGACCATGTTCTCGTTGAGGATGTCGAAGTGCCGGTTCGAGCGGTAGCCCGGCACGCCGCCGTCGAGGGTCTCGGCCATGAACATGAAGTTCCACTTCATGGAGCGCGTGCGGTTGATGATGTATTCCCAGAGCTGCGGCGGCAGGCCCTGGCCGAAGTCGCAGCGCAGGCCGTCGATGCCGTAATCGTCGTAGGCGATGCCGTTGGCGTCCACTTCGCCCGGCCGGTTGGTCAGGCTGTTGCCGGTCTTCTGCAGCCAGTACTGCGGATAGCGGCCGATGTAGGTCCACAGGTCGATCGTGTCCTGGCTCATGCCGGCGAAGTCGTAGACGTCCTCCTCGTTGAGGTAGTCGCCGTTGTTGTCGGGGTTGTGCCGCACCAGCGCCGAATACTTGCCGTAGTAGAGTTCCGCCACGTCCGCCCACTTGCCGAAGTCGCCGCGGTCCGGCGCGGTGGCGATGTCGTTGCTCCAAGCCGTGTGGTAGTAGGTCGCCGGCTCGCCGTAGTCCTGCCAGTAGGCATACCAGCCCGGCTTGAACCAGCCGATGCGGTCGTCCTTGTTCGTGCAGAAGCCGAGTTCCACGCCCATCTCGCCGAATTCGGCGTCCCACGAGGTGTGGTTGAAAACGCCGTCGAGCATCACGTTGACCGTGCCCTGGTGGTTGACGCTGCCCAGCCGGTTCGTACCCCGGTCGCAGAACGCCACGAAGTTGGTGAATTCCGTCAGCGCGGCTTCCTCCGTCCCCGCCCGGCCGAAGAAGTGGTTCACCGAGAAGTAGTCGCGCGTCGCGTACGGGCTGCCCGGATTGTACCGCGACCCCGTGTTCGGGTCGTTTTCCGACCGGTCGTAGCCGGCCGGATGGATCGGCTGGAACCACAGGCAATTGGCCTGGAGCTTGTCGAGGTATTCGATGCTGAATTCGTTGAAGGTGTCGGCGTTGCTGGACACCAGCGGATCGATCAGGTCGTCGAAGGTGCTGCGGCCGCTCTCGGTGTTGTTGCTGGCCTTGACCGTCAGCGTGTTCAGCTCGTACATCGTCTGTTGCAGGACCTTCGCCGGCGAAACCACGATCGCGTGGTCGCGACGGCCATCGGAACTGTACCAGGTCCAGTTCGTCGAGCCGGCCTGTTCCGCGGTCTGGTAGCGCGCCGTCAGGCGGTACGCGCCGCACTTGCCGACGTTCGTGCTCCAGACAAAGGCGGAACCGTCCCAAGACATCGGGAACGCCGCGAAATAGGCCGTCGCATCGTTGGTCGTGACCAGATTGCCGTCGGGCGGCCGAATGCCGTCGGGCACGCCGTCGCTGTCCCAGTCGGTATCCACGAGGTCGCGCCGGCCCACGTTGGAGAACACTTCCACGTTCTGGGCGCCGCCCGCCGGGCTGAAGCGCACGGAAACGGCGGCCGTTTCGCTGTCCGCCTCGTCGATGAAGAACTTCGTCGTGGTGTAGTCCGCGTTCTGGCCGTTGACGGTCAGCGCGCCCGAGCCGTCCGTGTACATGCGGTATTCGAAGATCTCGTCGGCCGCGCCGTCGGTCTGGTATTCCGCTTTCCGCACCACGCCGTTGCCGCCGTTCGTGGCCGAATTCCACGCCGCCACCTGGTACTGGACCAGGGACTCCAGGTTGGTCAATTCGTCGTCTGCGATCGTCGCCACCCACCACATGGCGTTGCCGTTCTCGCTCGGGTCGTCCTCGGTATGGCTATAATCCATCGCGTTGGTCAGGATCAAATCGGACGCCAGCACCTTGGGCGTGACCAGTGTGCTCAGCAGCGACACGCCGCTGACCGTCCGCTTGGTGGCGCCGTTGGTGGTGATGCGGTAGCGCACCTCGGCGTGGTCCGCCCAGCGATAGCCGTTCGTCGCCTCGTAGCCGATCTTGGTCCAGATCTGGATCGTATCGCTGGCCACCTTGACGACGTTGCCGCCGTGGTAGACGAAGCCCGGTTCCAGCCCGGGGTCGTCGCCGTAGGTGAACGTGAACGGCGCCGCCTGGGCGTCCGCCAGCGCCGCGAACGTGCGGCTGACGACGCCGCTCGCGCCCAGATAGGTGGGATCCCGGTCGGTGTAGGTCACGGCCAGGACGTATTCGATCGTTTGCGTCTTGGCGAACGTGCCCGCCGCGATCGCGGCGGTCCAGTACTTGTTGTTTTCCGATTCGGAATCGAACGCCAGCGCGTTGCTGCTCCAGGCGCCGCCGCCCTGCAGGCGGTAGATCAGCCAGCCGCCGCTCTGGTCCGCCGCGTTGCCGGCGCCGGCGAACTGGTTGCCGCTGTAGATCGCCACCGTGTTCGACGCGTACGGATGGCGAGGATTGCGCATGTAGGCGCCGGCCGGCTCCGCGTTCGTCGGCACGTGCCAGCAGTTGCCCAGGTTCGCCGCGCTGGTCGCCTCGAAGGGATGCGCCGCCGCATTCGTCGCCTGCGCGTACTTGACGTTGTCGGTCTGCGTCGTCGTGCCGAGGTAGGTCGTGTCCGCCCCGCCGTTCAGGTAATCCACCTCGATGAAATATTGCAAGGTTTCGCCCAACGCCACCGCGTTCGAAGGGATCATCCCGATCCAATAGGCGTTGTCGCCCACCGCCGAGTCGTAGGACAGGCTGTTCGACGACCACGAGCCGTCCGTGGACTTCTTGTAGAAGACCCAGCCGCCCGTCATGTCGGCGTCCGGCTGGTAGTTGCCCGCATAGACGTAGGTGTCCGCGCCCGGCGTCGGGTTCGTCGGGTTGCGCATCGTGACCGTGGCCGGCTCCACGTTCGTCGGGAAGTGCCAGCAGTTGCCGAAAACCGGCTCCGCCTCGCCCACCAAGTAGGCGTAGTTGGTCCCGCCCGCGTTGTTCGCCCGCAGGGTGCACAAGTCGTAGCTGGATTTCAGCACGTTGGTCGGCATCGCGCTCGTCAGGACGTAGTACGTCACGGTCCGGCCGGAGGGCATGCCCGGAATCGTCAGGGTCGCCGTCGTGCCCGCCACCGCCGCCGTTGCCAGTCCGCTCACGGCGAAATCGTTGGTCGTGTAGCGCACGTAGACTTTTTCGCCGCTGGGCGCCGCGCCCAAGGTCGCCGTCACCGTCACCGCGTTCGTGCCCGCGGCGCCGCTGTTGTCCGACACGCTGGAAATGGAAATAGGATCGTTGGTGGTGGCCTGGATCGCATAGGGCCGATACCACCACGACGAATCCCCCTGCAGGCGGAACGTGTAGCGCAGGCCGCTCGTTTCGGCGAACGTCAGGTTGCCCGGGCTGCTGGAATCGAGATCCCCGTGCGCCATGCCGAGCGTGCTGTTCACCCCCGCGTTCGTGGAAGACGTGCCCGTGCCCCATTGCGGATCCCAGCCGCTCGACTGCGTGTACTGGAACTGCGACGCGGCCCGCGTCGCGGTGCTCGTCAAGGTCACCGACCAAACCAGATCGCCGGCGAAGGCGCGGTTGGTATCCATGCCCGTCGTCGCCGTCCAGCCGTTGATTTCACCTTGGACGAATTCCGCCTGCGCCCCCGCCGCGCACAAGAGAACTGCCGCCGCCAACGTCCGCCCAACCATCTTTGCTTTCATCCGCTCCCTCTCGTTTTCCCCGGCTGCGACCGGAAATCCCAATCAATCGAAACACTTTACCATTTTTTTGTCCTTCCGCGCAATCCTCGAGACAAGTTCGGATCGCATTTTCTGGCGTTGGAGGGAGACGGGCGGATCGACGTTCCCCTCCGGCCTTGCTTCCCCCGGTTCCCTTTGCCATAGTTGATGTTTTGCATGAGGAAGCGATCGTCCATCTGCTGGTTCCTGGCGACGGCCTGTCTGGGCCTTGCCGGGTGCTCCACACCGGGGCCTCTGCGGCAAACGCCCCTCGGTCAGGACCAGGTCGACCAGTTTCTCGCCGGCGGGCGGGACGCGCGCATGTACGGCATCACGATCTACCCGGATCCCGCCGGGACGCGTTTCGAGTTCGCCAATCGTCCCCATGCGGACCGGGCCGCCCAATTGGATTTCGTTTCGCCGTCCGGCTCCCCCTTCCCGGTCGTCGAGGTCCGCAGCGCCCTCACCGACCCCTTTCCGATGTTGCTGGATTCCTCCGCGCGCCAATCGTGGGCTGCACTGGCCTCCGCGAAGGGATTGGAATACCGCATTTTCGCGCCGCCGACGGGCGAATACGCCGATCACGTCGTCGCGGACATCCCCGGCTACGCCGGGGTCGGCAACAAGCTGATTTTCGACAAGCTCCACGTCGAGAGCCCCATCTACTGCATGGCTCCCGCCGCCGGCGGTCTCGGCGCCTTGTCTCGCGCCGCGGAGCGCCCGGATCTGGCGCCGGCCGTCGCCAAAGCCCGCGACAAATTCGCCCGACGGATTCCCGTCGCGATGGGCGCGGCGGCCATGCGCGGTTTCGCCTTCGTCCGTTTCGATTTTCCCGGCCGGTCGGTCCGCTTTTCTTCCACCCGGGCCTATGCGCCGGCCAATCCCTCCGCCGTCGCCGCGAACCTCCCGCTGCTGGATTGGCGCGGCCGGCCCGCGGTGCAGGCCATGCTCGATGGCGAACCGATTATTCTGGTGATCGACACGGCGGGCGATTTCGACCTCTCCCTGCCGGGTACCCCGGCCGCGGAGACGGGCGCGCTGGCGCTCGGCGCCCTCGTTCTCGACGACGTGAATACCGTTTCGCACGCTTCGCGGTGCCTGCCGGAGGATTTTCCGGCGCGCCTCGGGCTCGGAATCCTGGCGCGCTTCGCGGTCACGCTCGACCAGCGGAACCGGCGCGTCTGGTTCGAGGAAAAATCCTTGTCGGGTGCGGCGGAATCCGCCACACCTACGGAAGATGAGATGCCGGCTCCGGTTCAATACAGAGGAATCACAAGATGACCATCGCTGCTGACGCCAAAAAAGAATGGAAAGATTCGCACAAGCATCCGCCCGGATTCCGCGCCCGCCGCGGACTCAATTGGTTCACGGTCGGACTGCTGTATTCGATGTACTACATGTGCCGCTACAACTTCCGCTTTGCCGGTCCCGGCATGCGCGAGGAATTCGGCTGGGACGCCCAGCAGATCGCCGACCTGGCGGGCTGGTTCTCCCTGGCCTACGGCACCGGGCAGCTGATCAACGGCCTGTTCAGCGACCGCATCGGCGGGCGGACCACGATGCTGATCGGCGCCGTCGGATCCATCCTCGTCAACCTGCTCATCGGGTTTTCGCCGTGGACCTCCAGTTTCATGGTCTTCGCCGCCATGTGGATGGTCAACGGCTACATCCAAGCCTGCGGCGCGCCCGGCATGGTCAAGACCAACGCCGCCTGGTTCAATCGGGACGAACGCGGCGTCTTCGCCGGCATTTTCGGATTCATGATCCAATCCGGCCAGACGATGATCAGCCTGCTGGCGCCCGTCATTCTCAACGGGTTTACCTTTCTGGCCTTCGTCGTGGGCCCCGGCCAGTGGCGCATGCTTTTCTGCATCCCGCCGATCGGCGTCGCCCTCGTCTCCATCTGGTTCTACTTCGTCTCGTCGCCCTCGCCCGACGATGCGGGCTACCCGGGCGCGATCCACGACGACGTGGACAACTCCGCCGGCACCACCGTGCCCATCCTGGAATCGTTCAAGTTCATCTTCCTGAACCCGCTGGTCTGGTTCTACGCCGTGGCCTACGCCTGCACGGGCGCCGTCCGCCACGCCTCCGACCAGCTCGCGCCGCTGTATTTCGAGGACGTCTTGGGCTTCAACATGAAGACCAACATGCCGGAAATCGCCATCGGCACGCTGGCGCTGATTCCCATGGTGGCGGTGGCCGGCTCGGTGGTCTCCGGCTGGATTTCCGACCGCTTCTTCCACGGCCACCGCTATCCCGTCGCGATGTTCCTCTACTTCATGGAATCCGTGGTCATCGCCACGGCCGCCGTGGTCATGGCCTTCAAATTCATCGGCCCCACCGCCGGCGGCATCCTGCTGGGCTGCCTCTTCCTCGTGCTCATCGCCATCACGGCCAACAGCACGCATTCCATCGTCGGCGCCGCGGCCCCGATGGACATCGGCGGCAAGAAAATGGCCGGTTTCGCCGCCGGCGTCATCGATTCGTTCCAGTACTACGGCGCGGCCATCGGCCTGTTCATCACCGGCCGCATGCTGTCCGTCTCCGACGGCAACTACACGTACTGGTTCGGCATCATGACCTGCTTCGCCTTCTTCGGCGGCTGCGCCATGCTGTCCATGCTCTTCCGCCAGACCGGCCGGCGCACCGCCAGCCGCGCCGTGATCGCGTTCATGGTCCTGCTGGTCGTCGCCGCCATCGGCATCGGCGTGCCCAAGTACCGCGCGCAAAAAGCGGCCCACGAAGCGCGCCTGGCGGCCGATGCCGCCGCCGCGCTGCCTGCCGAACAAGCCCCCGCCAAATAAGGGAGAATCCCCATGAGCAACGAACAAACCCCCGTGCCCGTCTCCGCCTTCCAGCGCACGCTGAAACAGCTCTGCATCGACGTCGAAACCCTGTTCGAATGCCGCAGCACCCGCTTCGAATTCGCCCAGGACGTGTTTTTTGCCGTCGCGCTGTTCTACGTCGTCCACGACGCCCACACGACTTGGTTGCCGGGCAAGCCTTGGCCGTTCTGGGTGCTGTCCTGGCTCCTGTTCGGCTGGACGGTCTTTTGGACGATCCTGCACGTCGTCCGGCGTTTCCACGACTTGGGCCGCACCGGCGGCTTGTTCTGGGCCGTCGCCATCCCCCTCTGGGCCGCCGGACGCATCTCCGGCATCTTCCATCTCGCCGAAAAGGGCCAGGCCGTCTGGTGGGTCTGGCTGCTTCTGCTCGCCTTCTGTTCGTGGTCGTTCTGGCTGATCATCCAGCTGTTTTTCCGTCGCGGCACCGACGGTCCCAACGGCTACGACGGCCGCGATTTCTACCAGAACGGGGAAATCCGCTAGGCCCCTCCCTCCCATCTGGGAAACAAGAACGCCCCGCGGTTTTCCGCGGGGCGCTTTTGTTGACGGAAATCAAAGCCCGGCCAAGAGCGCCTGGAATTCTTCCCGGACGGGCCGCGCCAGCAGGCGCCGGATCCGTTCCCGCTGCCCGGCGAGGATTTCGTTCCGCAGCGCGCCGGCGGAGATCATCCGGTGCATCAGGCAGGCCAATTCCGCGGGGGTCGCTTCGTCGTACGTCGCGCCCGCCCCGTCCAGCGCCTCGGGCACGCCGCCGATGCGGCGCGCGAGAACGGGCACGTCCTTGAACATCGCCTCGACGACGGGCAAACAGTAGCCCTCGTGCCGGCTGGTGGTGGCGAACAGATCCGCTCGCTGATAGTAGGCGATCAAGCCTGCCGGCGACGCATAGCGCACGAAGCTCACCGACATCAGGTCGAGTTCGGCGGCAAACATCCGCAGCATCGCGAAATAGCGCGGACAGGTCCGCTCCGAACCCACGAGGATCAGTTCGCTCCGCCGTTCGATGCGCTTGTGGTACCAGGCAAAGGCCTCGATCAGTTCCTCCACGCACTTGTTGGGCGCCATCCGCCCGACGAACAGGATCTTCTTCGACGGGCCGGACAAGCCCTGCAGCACGACCGGATCGGCCGGCACGTCGAACGTGCTCGCCGAGAACAGTAACGGCAGCACCCGCACGTTTTTCGCGCCCAGGGCGGCGACTTCCGCCGCGTTGAACGCGGAATCCGCCCAGACGGCGTCCGCCGCTTGCGCCACCTCGGTCAAATCGCGCCGGCCCTCCTCGAGTTGCCGCACGACGCGTTCGTCGAAGCCGCGGAAGAATTCCGCCGGCGTGACGTTGTGGTAGATCACCGCCTTGCGCGCCGCGGAGCGGCGAAAAGCTTCGGTGGCGCGGCTCTGGATCGAATAGTGGTAGATCAGCAGTTCCCCCGCCGCGGGCCGATATTCTTCCAGCGGGCGCACCTGCGCCTTGCCGTCCTCGGCCACGTTCTCCATGGGCACGAATATCTCGGAGGCCGCGCCCAGCGCGCGGCACACGTCGCGGATCGCGACGGCTTCCAGCGAAATCGCGTCGCCCGCCGCGAAACCCGCCACGATCTGGTGGATGGCCGCGAATTTCATGGCGCGCCTTTCGCGCGGCCTTGTTCCAGCTCCGCCACCCGGCGCTTCAGGTCGGCCAGTTCCTGGTTCAACCGATCGCGCTGGAATTCCACCACGTTGATTTCCAGTTCATTGATCAAGTTCTGCTGGAGCGTCAGCCGATCGTGCTGATAGCGCAGCAGCTTCCACAGGACGGTTTTCAGCGCCACCGCCACCTTGCCCCGCAGGCCGGGACCGCGCGGAACGTAATAGTCGGAGGTCCGCACGCCGTGGCGCATGCGGAGCAGTTCGATGAAATGGTAGACGTAGTCGTCCAGATCGCGCGAGCGCTTGAGCCGCAAGGCGGTATGCTCCGGCGCGAGCTCGCCGATGCCGCCGGCCGCCTGCAGCCGCGCGGCTTCGGCGGCCAGCGCCTGGCCGAGTTCGCCGGTGCGATCCTGCCCCGATACGGTGACGTTCATGGCGCCCGACCTAGCCCCCGATGGCCGCCAAGCGGGTCTTCACGGCTTCCAGTTCGCGCTCGGCGTCGCCAAGCAGTTCCGCGAAGATTTCCTGCATGGGTTGGATCTTGTCGACCAGGCCGACGCTCTGTCCGGCCATGCACGAGCCGCGGTCCACGTCGCCTTCGACCGCCGCCTTGCGCAAGCCGCCCATCCAGAAGCTTTCCACCTTGTACTGGGCCTCGGAGTGGCCGATCTTGTTCTCGTTCATCAATTGCAGCAGTTCGAGCTGCAGGCGGCCGAATTCTTCGGTGGATTTGTTCTTCAGCGCGCGGACGGCCACGATGGGCAGCCGTTTGTCGTATTCCGGAGTGCTCATCGCTTCGCGCGCGCGGGCTTTCGCGAACCGTTCCTTGAGCTTCGGGTGCGCGTTGCATTCCGCGCTCATCACGAAGCGCGTGCCCATCTGCACGCCGGCCGCGCCCATCAGCAGCATGTGCGCCAGCATCCGTCCCGTGGCGATGCCGCCGGCCACGAACACCGGCACCTTCAGGTCCAGGAACAGCACTTGCTGCAGCAGGATCATCAGCGACACGTGCCCGATATGCCCTCCCGCCTCGCTGCCTTCCAGGATCAAGCCGTCCACGCCGAAGCGCACCATCTGGTCCGCGATCGAGTCCGTCGAGGCGAAGGAAAGCACTTTCTTGCCCGCCGCCTTCATCTCCTCCACGTCCCTCCGCTTCGGAAAATTGCCCGCGAAAATCACGATGGGAGCCTTCGACGCCATGACCGCCGCCTTGTGCGCCGGGAAATTCGGCGCGATCGTCACGAGATTCACCGCGAAGGGCCCTTGAATCTGGGCGACGCACTTCTCGATTTCGGCCGCCAGCGCCTCGCCGGGCATGTTGCCGGCCGCCAGGCACCCGAATCCCCCTTGATCGCTGACCGCCTTCACCAAGGTCGCATCGCTGATCCACGTCATCGCGCCGCACATGATCGGGTAGCGCGTGCCCAGGAAATCCCGCCCCTTCTGCCAAAGACCGTCCAAACAAGTCGTTTTCATCCGGTTGTCGCTCCTTTCGAAATCGATTCGCCGATCATCCTAGCCGCTGCCGAGACCGGATTCGACCGTTTTTTTCGGAATTCTCCATGCCTTACAGCAGCGCCCGGACCTGTTCCAGCGCCAGCTTGAACCACGGCGTGAAGGATTCCGGATGCGCCCGCAATTCCGCTTCCAATTCGGCCGGATCGATCCAGCGCGTCGCGCCGACTTCGGCCGGATCCGGTTGGATCGCTCCGCCATGCACGCCGGTGAACACGTGGTCGAGCTCGTGCTCGGTGAGGCCTTCGGCGGCCGAAGTCGCCTGGTATTCGAAGCGAAAACGCTCCGTCAACGGACAGTCGAACCCCAGTTCCTCGCGCAGGCGGCGATGGGCGGCGGCGGCGACGTCTTCGCCCGGCCGCGGGTGGCTGCAGCAGGCATTCGTCCACAGCCCGGGGAAATGGTACTTGCCGGCCGCGCGCCGCTGCAGCAGCCACCGGTCGGCCGGATCGACGATGAACACCGAAAAAGCGCGGTGGCGAACGCCGCCGCGCTCGTGCGCGGCCAACTTCTCCATCGTGCCGATCTCGCGGTCGTCCGCGTCGACCAAGATGACCCGTTCCTCGGCCACTCAGTTGCCGCCGCGCTCCAGCCGCAGGTGCGCGGCCATCAATTCGCCGGGATTCGTCTGCGCCGCCAGCAGCGACAACTCGCCGCAGAGGACGGTCGCCGCGCAAAGGACCGCGAGCCGGCGCGCGTTCTGGCCCGGTTCGCGCTTCTCGAGGCAGCCCAATTCGCGCAGGTTGTCTTCCACGAACGGCAATCCCTTCCCGTTGCCCACGGTGCCGACAATCAGGTTCGGCAGCGTGCAGGAAAAATAGAGATCGCCGTCCGCCGTCGTCTCCGCCAGCACGAACCCCTGCGAGCCCTCGACGACGTTCGCGGCGTCCTGTCCCGTCGCCAGATAAAACGCCAGGAGCATGTTCGCGAAATGCGCGTTGGCGCTGCGCAGCCCGCCGGCCAGCGACGTGCCGATCCAGTTCTTGCGGAGGGTCAGAGCCGCGATTTTTTCCGGCGTCGAGTGCAGATAGCGCTCCACGAGCCGCCGCGAAATCCGCGCCTCGGCCACCACGTACTTGCCGCGCCCGAGGATGCCGTTCACCGCCGACGGTTTCTTGTCGCAGCAATAGTTGCCCGAGATCGAGCCGTAGGCGCACTCGGGCCGGCGTTCGAGAATCCACGCCAGCAGGGCGTCCGCCGCGCGCGTGGCCATGTTGTGCCCCGCCGCGTCGCCCGTCGAAAATTCGAACCGGATATAGACCAGATGCCCCACGACTTCGAAATGGACGTCCTTCAGGCGCGCGAAGCGGCTCGTATCCGCCGCCACCTTCCCGAGAGCATCCTGCTGGGCGTCCACGAAACGCACCAGCTCCAGCGCGCCGGCCGCGTCGGGCGCGTCCACCAGCACCGAGCGCGTCATGCGCTCGTCGAAAATCGCGGCGCGGATGCCGCCGGCTTGCGCCGTCACGCGCGCGCCGCGCTCGACCGACGGCCAGAGCGGCGTTTCGAACGTCGCCAGCGGCACCGGCGTTTCGGTTTCGACCTCGGGGCCGGACAACCGGATCGGACCGACCTTCCGCATCGGGATGGCCGCCACCAGATTTTCGTCGGAAGGCTTCATGTCCGCTTCTCCTTGCCGGTCGGGCTTGCGTTTCCTAGGGGGCGGGCGGCGGCAGCTCCGCCGCCGCGGCTTCCAGCGCCTGGACCTTCGCCGCGACGTCCGCGGCGCGGGGATCCGACGGGAACGTCCGCTCGAAATCGCGATACACGCCGATCCCCTTCCCGGCCATGCCCAGCTTGTCGCCGTAGGTTTCCGCCAGCGTCCACAGCGCGTCGGCGTTGCCCGGCTCGAGCTGCGTCAGCTTGCGCAGAGAAATGACCGTCGTGTCGTATTCTCCCAGCGCGGCGGAGGCCCGCGCCAGGTCCAGCAGCACCATCGGATTTTCCGGATCCAGCGCCTGGGCTTTCAGCAAGGCGGCCTGGGCCGCCCGGGGCTGGTTCTGGCGCAGCCAATGCTCGCCGGCTTCCAGCTGCACCGCGGCGCGATCGCCGAACACCTCCAACGCCCGCTTCAGGATTTCGCCGGCCTGCGCCGGGTCGCCGCTGCGGGCCAGTTCCAGGGCGCGCAGCGTCTGCGCATAGGCGGCTTCCTTGTCGCCGGCGTCGAGCGCTTCCCGCGCCTGCGTCCAGAGCACGCCGGCGGTCATTTTCGGCGCCGTCGGGGCTTGCGCCCGGAACGAGGTCTGCTCCAGCGTTTTTCCGCCCACGCGTTCGGCCGCCGCCGCCGCGCGCTCGCCGTTCGGCGCGGCCTTCAGGTATTGGCGGAAGTATTCGCCCGCTTGCTCCCCGTGGCCGTCCATCTGCGCGTGCAGCACGCCCAGATTGTAGAGCGCGGGCGGATAGTCCTTGCTCATTTCCAGCGCCTGCATGAAGAAGGTTTCCGCCTGGGCGAGATTGTCTTCCAGCAGCGCGATGCGGCCGAGGCCCGTCGCCGCCGCCGCGGATTGCGGCTCCCGCTTCTGCGCCTCGAAATACATCCGCCGCGCCAGGTCCCAGCGCCCGTTCCGCGTGGTCCAGTCGCCGATGCGCAGCAACGCGCGCGTGTCCCGCAGGTCGAGATCCGCCGCTTTCCGCAGCAGCGAAATGCCGCGCGACATGTCCCCGGTATCCAGCGACAGGCACCCGAGATTGTAGACCGGCTCGAACGCCGCCGGATTCAGCTTGGCGGCCCCTTCGAAATTCTCTCCGGCTTCCTTCGTGAAGCCCAATTCCCAATTCGCCAGCCCGAGCCAGTTCAGGGCTTCCGCCGCGAACGCGCCGGCCGGTTCCCGTTCCAGCGCCGTCTCCAGCCGCGCCTTGCCTTCCGCCAGATCGCCTTTCTGCAGCAACGCCACGCCCGTCTGATATTCCTTTTTCGGCGTCGCCGGTCCGCAGCCCGCCGCCAACAGTCCCGCCAGCAGGGCCGCGCCGACGATCCCAACCGCTGAACCGTGAACCTTGAACCCTGAACCCTGAATTCTCATGTCGCCTCCTTGACCGGCGTCAGCCACAGTTCCCGCGTGCGCGGGCCGTCGAACTCGCACAGGAAAATCCCTTGCCAGGTGCCCAGCGCCAACCGTCCGTTTTTCACCGGCACCCAGGTCGAAACGCCCACCAAGGCGGTCTGGACGTGCGCCGCCGAGTTGCCTTCGGCGTGCGCATAGCCCGCGTTCCACGGCACCAGCTTCGCCAGCGTCTTCTCCAGGTCCGCGGCCACGTCCGGATCCGCCTGTTCGTTCACGGTCACGCCCGCCGTCGTATGCGGCGAGTGCACGTGCAGCAGACCGTCCCACGGCGGCAGCGCCGCGATGGCCTTCTGGATGGCCGACGTCGCGGGCACGAGTTCCGTGCGCCGCGAAGTTGTGATGGATATTCTGACCATGTCCGCATACTATACGCATTGTTTTCGGTGGCGGAAAGTGAAACCTGTGCATCCATTCGAGTCCGGCCGGCGGCGGGCGCGGCCATGACCGCGCTCCTCCTGATCGCCGCCTTCCTGCTGTTGCTGGCCTGTTCGGCCTTTTTCTCCAGCGGGGAAACGGCCTATTTCTCCATCGATCCGATCCAGCTCCGGCGCATCGGCGAAAAGCATCCCGCCACGGCGGAGCGCCTGCGCGTCCTCCTCGCCGCCCCCACGCGGCTGCTGTCCACCCTCCTGATCGGCAACACGCTGGTCAACATCGCCCTGTCCAACGTCGGCTACGCCCTCGCGGAACGCTGGTCTCCGGACCACGGCGAATTGATCGCCATTCCCGCCGTGACCCTCCTGCTCATTTTCTTCGGCGAAATCGGTCCCAAGAACGTCGGACTGCTCTACACGTCCACGCTGGTCCGTTTCTACGGCCCGCCGCTGCGCCTGGTCGAACGCCTGCTGGCTCCGCTCCGGTTCCTGCTCGACCTTGTCAGCCGCCGCCTCGCCCACCTGTTCCGCCCCGCCGGCAAGACCCTCTCCGAAGAAGAATTCGAAACCGTCCTCGACATCTCCCGCGAGGAAGGCATCCTCAACGCCGACGAGCTGGCGATGATCAAGTCCATCGTGGATCTCGAGGACATGCACGCCTCCGACGTGATGACGCCCCGCGTCGACTTCATCGGCATCGACCTCGACGAGCCCGCCCAGGATCCCGTCGAGATCGCCCGCAAGTCCCGCCGCAATTTCCTCCTCCTGTACCGCGGCCAGTTCGACGACATCGCCGGGTTTCTCGACGTGCGCAAGTTCCTGCTCGATCCCGCCCACGTCCTTTCTGCCGCGACCCTCCCGCCCGTGTTCATCCCCGAAAGCGTGCCCCTCAACCGCCTGCTGACCCGTTTCCAGAAAGACAAGATCCGCCTCGCCATCGTCGTGGACGAATACGGCGGCGTCGCCGGCATCGTCACCCGCGGCGACATCCTCGAGGAAATCACCGGGGACATCTACAACGAATTGTCCAAGCCCCGCCCCATTTTCCAGTCCGCCGGCCCGTACGCCTGGCTGGTCGACGCCAACATCTCGCTCGAGGAAATCAACCGCAAGCTCCGCCTCGACCTGCAGGCCGAGACGTCCGATCGCCTCGCGGGGTGGATCACCGAGCATCTCGGCAGCGTGCCCAAGCAGGACGACGTCGTGCAGGCCCAGGGCGTCCGCGTCCGCGTCATGCAGACCATCCGGCTGCGGGTCACGCTGGCCCACGTCGAGAAAACCGACGTGATCCGGGGAGGGCCGTCCGCATGATGGCGCTCGAATTTTTGCTGCTGGTTTTCTGCCTCGTCTGCGGCGCCTTCTTCGCCGGCGTCGAGACCGGCGTCATCTCCATCAACCGCCTGCGCCTGCAGCATCTCGTGCGCCGGCGGGTTCCCGGCGCAAAGACCATCCGCCATTTCCTGGCCCATCCCGACCTGCTGCTGGGCACCACGCTCATCGGCACCAACCTGAGCTACGTCGTCAGCGCCGTGCTCGCCGCCTCCATCGGCCAGCGCCTGTTCGGCGGCGCCGGCGCCGCCGGGGCCGGCCTGGTGCTGGTCGTGGTCGTCCTGGTCTTCTGCGAATACATCCCCAAAGCCTGGTTCCAGGCCGCGCCCGCCCGCCGCACCTTCCCCTTCGCCGGCCTGCTGCGCGCGGCCGCCTGGATCCTCCGCCCCTTCAGCTTCTTCGTCAACCTGATCGTCCGCTGGGCCTTGCCCCGGCGCGACGCCAAAGGCGTCGACGACAAGCTGCTCGTCACCCGCGAAGAACTCCTCCACCTCGCCCGCGAAGGGGTGCAATCCGGCGTCCTCACCAAGCACGAATCCGAAATGATCCACGGCGTCTTCGAACTCACCCACAAGACCTGCGCTGTGCTCATGACCCCGCGCGACAAAATGGCCGTCGTGCCCGCCACCGCCACGCCCGAGGAGGTCCTCGCCATCGCCCGGGTCCGCGAATTCAACCGCCTGCCCGTCTACGATCCCGCCCAAAAATCCTTCGTCGGCGTCGTCCACGTCTTCGATCTGCTCGCCGACGACGCCCCCGCCGGCAAGACCGCCGCCGACTACATGCGGCCGCCGCAGCTCGTGGCCTCCTACCTCCCCGTCGACCACCTCCTGCCCCGCATGCGCGTCACCCGCCTGCCCCTTTTCCTCGTCACCGACGATCGCTACGAGGTCATCGGCCTCATCACCCTCGAAGACGTGCTCCGCGAAGTCACCGGGGAAGATTGACGCGCGCCCCGGCCCCCGCCGTTCGGACTTACAGCTCGTTTTTCGAGCGATCCGGCGGGCCATCCGTCGCGCTGTAGGATACGTCCAACCGCGGCACCGAATTGCGGAAATCCAGCACGAGCTCGACGTCGTGCAACTCCCGCGCATAGGGCCAGCGAGCCGTCATCGTGGCGACCAGCGGGGCGCGGGCATCGGCGTCTTGGCGTTCCTTGATGCCCTTGCGCGATCGGTCGGCGCGGGCCAGCGCCTCTTTCTTCCAGGCCCGCAGATCCTTCAAATCCCGTTCGTAGGGCGCCAGGCCGCGCGCGACCATTTCCGGCGTGTTCGACCAGCGCTTGAACCGCCGCTCCAGCCGTTCCCGTTCCTTCTTCATGCGCGCTTCCGCCTCGGCGATTTCCACGTCGTATTGCCGGGCCAGTTCGTCCTGCTTCTGGAGGCTGCGTTCCAGATGCGCCCGCTCGCGCGGCAGATAGACGCTTTCCTCGATCGGTTCGCCGTAGCGGCTGCGCAGCTGTTCGCGCAAATAAAGGAACCGCCGCTGCGCCTGCGCCACGCTCAGCGGCGGCAGATCCAGGCCCGACGGATCGGAAAACGACATGCGCGCGCGGATCAGCCGATCCCCCTCGAAGGAATAGGCGAGCAGACACGGCAGTTCCAGCGTCATCGCCACGAAGGTCAGCCCATATTCGCTCTCCCGGATCGGCACGTCGTGTTCCGCCGCGAGCACTTCCGCCGGCGACATGCCCCAGCGCACGTGCCGCAGATGGTATTCCGGCGGCGGCGGGGGCGGCGGCTCCTCCGGTTCCGGCGGCGGCAGCGGCTGGACCGGAGCCGGCGCAACGACGGCAACGCTCTCGACCGGCGGTTCCGGTTCCGGTTCGGGCGCCGGCGCGACGACCGGGGCCGGCGCTTCCAGCAGATTCTCCGCCAGCTCGGGGGCGGAAATCGCCTCCGCCGCCTGGTCCACTTTATGCGTGCGCCAGCCCGGCGCCGGCAAAAACCACGTCGACAGCCGGATCAGCAGCGCCAGCGTCGCCGCCAACAACAACACCCACGCCCATTTCATCTCGTCCATGGCTTGCTCCTATCCGGATTTTTCCACGCTACGTAAAAAGTTTCGCCGAGTTTTACGTAGCACGTAAAAACTTTGCTCGATTTTTCCACGGTGTGGAAAACTTTTTTTCCACGCTACGTAAAAACCGCCCCCCGCTCATTTGGCGCGCATCAGCATCCATGGCCACAGTTCCGGTTCGCCCGCGAGGCGGCGGTCGACGTTGTTGCGCGGCAGATTCCAGCGCGCCGCGCCGGGCCGGGCGACCGCGCCGCGCTCCGTGCCGAACGCCCCGCGCAGGCCCAGCCCTTCGAGCTCGGTGGCGAGATCCCCGCGCGCGTTGCCGTTGGGCCACGCCAGCAGCGGCGCCAAGGCTTCTGCCGGCACGCGCGCCTTCAGCAGATCCCAGCACCGGCGGACGTCCGCCGCGGCCTCTTCGCGCGCGAGCCGGTCCAGCAGCGCGTGCCGATGCCCGTGTGCGCCGAAGTGGACCCCGCCGCTTTGGCCCATTTCGCGGATTTGGTCCCAGGTCAGGAAATCCGCCGCGTGCGCCGGCCGGAAGCCCGGCTGGCCGGCCATCCGTTTTTCCAGCGTTTCCGGCGGCTCGCGCTTGAGCCGTTCGATCTCGGCGTCGGACAGGCCCGGCAACTGCCACCAGAACGGCGTGCGATCCTCGATGGCGCCGGTGGCGAGGAAAATCGTGGCCGGAATCTCCAGCTCGCGCAGGACGGGCCAGGCATGCTCGGCGTTGTCGGCCCAGCCGTCGTCGAAGGTCACGGCGAACGAGGCGCGGTCTAGCGGGATTTCGCGGCCGATCCAGTCGCGGAGGGCGATCGGCTCGTAGCGGGCGCGCATCCAAGTCAACAGGCGGCGGAAGTCCGGCGCCGGCACGTCGAGGTTCCGCATGGCGCGCGGGGAAGCCGCGTCCCCTTCCGGCCGGACCCGGTGGAAGGTCAAGACGACGAGCCGCCCCGCGTGAAGCCTCCGCAAGCCGCCGGCGGCCGCGTAGGCGCGCGCAAGGGTGGCTTTCAGGAGCGTCCGCATGGCGCTACTTGCCGTCGGTGAAGGTGACCTTGGCGATGTGCGGCAGTTCGCGATGGCGGCCGTCGTAGTCCAGGCCGTAGCCGACCACGAAGGCGTCTTCGATCTTGAAGCCGACGAAATCGGCCTCGAACGGCACGATGCGGCGGGAAGGTTTGTCGAGCAACGCGCAGGCGCGGACGTTTTTCGCGCCTTTCGCCTTCAAATGGGCCACCGCCTTCTGCAGGGTGCGGCCCGTGTCGAGGATGTCGTCCACCACCACCACGTCCGCCCCCGTCAGATCGATGCTGCAGTCGCGGCTGACCGTCGGCTCTTTCTCCGCCGTCGTCCCGCTGCCGTAGCTCTCCATGATCATGAAGTCGATGCGCGGATGCAGGTCGTTCATGGAAAACCACCGCACCAGGTCCGCCAGAAAGATGAAACTGCCCCGCAAAATGCCGATGACCACGAGATTTTCGCTGGTTCCGCCCGCCGCGATTTCGCGGGCGACTTCGTCCACGCGCCGCTCCAGCTGGCGGGGCGTGATCATGACCTCATCGACGTGGTAGGGCCTCATGAAACGGGTATCTCCTTTGCCGGCGGGTTTTTCCGCCGCGAACAGTCTTGCAAAAAGGCCCCGGATGGGGGAAGTTAAAAAGATATTCCATGAGGAAACAACCCATGAACATCTTCCGGACCTCCGTTTCCCGGGCTTTGGCCCTCGCCCTCGCCCTGCCCCTGGCCGCTTTCGTCATCGTCGGCTGCGACGTGGGCTCCACGGACAGCACCACCGCCGTGGTCTCCGACAACGACGGCACGATCTACAATTTTTCCGGCCTGTACATGAATCCGGACAACGATACCGGCTCCACGAATTCCGTCGGCATCCTGCCCATCGTCTATCCCTACCAACAGGCCGGACGGCGTCCCAGCGGCGAACTGATCACCTTCCTGCGCCTGCTGCAATACGGCAGCGCGCTGGAAGCCTACGACAGCGCCGGCCTGACCTGGTCCGGCAGCATTTCCGTCATCCAAAGCGGTACCGCCTCCTTCAGCCTCAAGGGCCGCACCACCGTCGGCAATTCCGTCGAAATCGCCGGCACGCTGACCTATGCCGACCAGGAATCCACGCTGGACGCCACCTGGATCGAGCCCAGCTACTACGGCAACATTTACGCCCAAGCCACCGTCGCCCCCTCCGCCACCAACAGCCCGGTCGTCACCAACGGCAACGATAACGTGACCATCACGCCCACCAGCACAACGTTGACCACGAACGGCGCAAAACAGGTGTTTTACGCGGACGGTGGAAACGGGTCCTTCGAGTGGAGCTACACCAGCAGCAACGGATCGCTTTCGTCCACCACCGGGGCGTCGATAACGTTTACCCGCATTTCGTCTGGCACCGGCGTGCTTTACGTGTCTTCCGACGGCGACGATGCCACGGCCATCGTCACGTGCCCATGAAAAAGAAAACCGCCAAAACTCCTCGGCTGTGCGCGATGGGCGCGCCCGAGGCCGAAATCTGCAAGACCGCCAGCGATCTGGCGGGGCTGTTCAACCGCGTCGAGGTCGATGCGCCGGACGCGCTGCTGACCCACGGGCCCGCGCCGAAAAACGTCGTGGACGCGCTGCGGGTCCTGCTGGACGTGATGTTTCCCGGCAAGATCAGCGCCACGACGGTGGACGGCGCGGAACTCGGCGTGTTTCTGATCCGGCGCCTGAGCGAGGCCTGGCGGCTGCTCCAGCGCGAGATCCGCCGCGCCCTGCCCTACCGCTGGATCGGCGAGGCCGCCCGCGTCGAAGGCGCCCGCCCCCCCAAGATCGACAATCTCGACCGCGAAACCGACCGCATTCTGAAGGCTTTTCTCGACACCCTGCCCGCCGTGCGGAAACTCCTCGTCGCCGACGTGCAGGCGGCCTACGACGGCGATCCCGCCGCGCTGACCTTCGCCGAAGTCCTGCTGGCCTACCCCGGCCTGCTCGCCATCGCCGCGCACCGCCTCGCCCACGAGCTGTACCGGCTCCGCGTGCCCATCATCCCCCGCATCATGAGCGAGTGGATCCACACCAAGACCGGCACCGACATCCATCCCGGCGCCCGCATCGGCCGCGCCTTCTTCATCGACCACGCCACCGGCGTCGTCATCGGCGAAACCACGGAAATCGGCGACCGCGTCAAACTGTACCAAGGCGTGACGCTCGGCGCCCGCTCCTTCGCGCTGGGACTCGACGGCACGCCCGTCAAGCACGTCAAACGCCACCCCACGGTGGAAGACGACGTCATCGTCTACGCCAACGCCACCATCCTCGGCGGCGAGACGACCATCGGCGCCCGCTCCGTCATCGGCTCCAACGTGTTCCTCATGGAAAGCATCCCCGCCGACAGCGTGGTGTCCTCCAACCACCCCGAACTGTCCATCCGCGAAAAAAAGCGGACAAAAAAAACTTGAATCCCCGACGGTCTGGGGTAGGATGCCGGCGCTTTACTTGATGGAGGCGTAGCTCAGTTGGAAGAGCAACTGACTCTTAATCAGTGGGTCGTGGGTTCGAGCCCCTCCGCCTCTACCATCTATAAAGC
>CALMNW010000080.1 GCA_937872095.1 uncultured Verrucomicrobiota bacterium | reverse complement strand
AGCCTGACATCGACAATCAGCTGTGTTTACAAGGGTTTTAAACGGGACAGCCCTGATTCTACGTAAAACTCGCCGAAACTTTTTACGTAGCGTGGAAAACCGGGTTTTTCGGCGAACCGCGATTCCCGGCCGCGGGGAATCAGGGGGAATTGGACCAGAGCGACTGGATTTCCTCCGCGGAGAGGGCGCGGTTGTAGATCCGCACGTCGTCGATGCCGCCCCGGAAGTGCTCGTTGAGGATGTAGTCGTTGGGCCGGAAGGAGCGGCCGATGTAGAGGTGGTGGTTGGAACCGATCGGCGCCTCGACGGTTTGCGAGCCGACCAGTTCGCCGTCCAGATAGATCCGATGGTTGTTTTCGGTGTCGCGGGTGGCGGCCAGCAAATGCCACTGTCCGTCGCCGTTGGGCGTTTCGGTCGTTTCGAAATTGGTGAATTCGTCGCCGATGCGGGAAACCATGCGGCCATCCTCGATGGCGGCGAGCTGGATGCCCGAGTAGGGGGAGTCGGGCAGGTTCCAACCGAAGATCGTGCTCCAGTCGGTGTTGGTGGCGGGGGCCCGGAACCAGAGGGACACCGTGGTCGGAAGCGGGATGTCGATGTCGCCGACGTCGACGTAGCCGTCCACGGAACCGTCGAATTCGATGGCGCCCTGATAGGTGCCGTAGCGGTCTTCCACGTAGGCGCCGCCATACAACACGCCGTCGTGGCCGTTGCCCGTGACGTCCAGGGCGTCGCCGTTGAAGGTGTAGTGGGCGATCATGTCGGTGTGGGGCATGTCCTCGGGCAAGGCGCTGACCACGCGGTAGAACATAGGCAGGCGGGCATGGGCCACGGGCGTGGTGACGACGAGGTTCTGGAAGTTCGTCCAATCCTGGTGCCACGGACCGGCGGGCGACAGGGCCCATTCGACGGTGCAGGTGGAATTGACGGACGGATTCCGCCACGTGATGACGCCGTTGGCTTGGGAGATGACTTCGAATTCGCCCCCCCAGGCCAACGTGCCGACAAGTTCCGCGAGAACGGCAAGCCAAACGAGTTTTTTCATGACCGCAACTCCTTATCGAAAAGAATGATCCTGGTTATGGAAACCCGCAAGGAAAATCGGCCGGGTCGGATCCGCTTGCGCCGTTGCGCTCATTTGCGGCGCGGGCTAATTTCTTGACCCGGAAACGGGAGCGGGTTAGGAACAAAGCAAGCCGCCGAAGCGGCATGGGAACGAGGTGACCGGCATGGACGTGATCGTAAAAATGTTCGCAGACGTGAGTTGGACGAGCGTGCTGGAGACGGCGCTGCGCGTGACATTGGCCTTGGTGCTGGGTTGGGGGGCGCTGTTCGCCTTGCGAAAAGCGCTGAACCGGCTGGAAGGCCGCCTGAAATTGCAATACGCGCTGGAAGGCGAGCCCCCGTCCGAGGCGGGCAAGCGGGTGGAAACGCTGTTGCGGCTGGTGCGGCAAGGCGCGCGCCTGGCGATCTGGACCGTGCTCTTGCTGGTCGTGCTGAAGGAAATGGGCGTGGAGATCGGTCCGATCCTGGCAGGCGCGGGGATCGTGGGGGTGGCGGTCGGATTCGGCGCCCAGAACCTAGTGCGGGATCTTCTCTCCGGATTCTTCTTCATTTTGGAAAACCAGATCCGGGTGGGCGACGTCGCCGTCATCAACGGCACCGGCGGCTTGGTCGAGGAAATCAATTTCCGCACGATCGTCTTGCGGGATCTCGAGGGCGCCACCCACATCTTTCCTCATGGCACGGTGACGACGCTGTGCAACAAGACGCGGGACTGGTCGGGCTACGTGTTCGACGTCGGCGTGGCCTACAAGGAGGACACGGACCGGGTTTGCGACGTGCTGCGGGGCGTGTTCCGGGAATTGCGGCAGGATCCGGCGTTCGGGCCGTCCATCGTGGAGGAGCCGGAGATCTTCGGAGTGGACCAGTTCGCGGACTCGGCGGTGGTGATCAAGGGGCGCATCAAAACCAAACCGATTCGGCAATGGATGGTGGGCCGGGAATTCCTGCGGCGGACCAAACTGGCGTTCGACCGGGAAGGCATCGAGATCCCGTTTCCGCATCGGACCATCTACGTGGGGGAAGCCAGCAAGCCGTTCGAGCTCAAAATGCTGGAAAAGACGGGCGACCCGCGGGCGGCGCCGTAGCCGCCGCGCAATATGCGCCAATTCCGCCCGCGGATTGGTCAGGGAGCGGCATCGTCGACGGTGCCCGCGGCAACCACGATCAGCAGATACCGGGCTTCTTCGACTTCCTGACGGCTGTGGAACAAGCGGCCCAGCCACGGAATGGCGCCGAGGACGGGCACGCGATCTTCGATGAGTTTCGCTTCCTGTTCGAGCAGGCCCCCCAGGACGACCGTGCCGTGGTTGGGCAGGGACAGGGTTGTCACGGTGCGGCGGGAGGACCGGATGGGCTGGGGGATACGGGCGGTGCGCGGAATGCCGTCGAGCCCTTCATAGGGGACGTCATATTCCTTCCAAGCCAAGTCCGACGCCACTTCCGCGTCCAGCTCCAAATCGATCCATTCGCGCCGGGCGTCGAGCGTCGGCCTGACCTCCAGCGTGACGCCCTCCTCGATCGTTTCGAACCGGCTCGGGACCACGGCCACGCCCCGCACGACCTCTTCCCCGTTCGTTTCCGCGAAGGAGCGGATATCCATCTCGGTGGGATAGCGATATTCGCGGACCACCTTGACGGTTGCGTTCGATCCGGATCGGGTCCGGACTCTCGGGGCGGACAGCACGTCCATGTCTCGGAAGGCATGAAGAGCGGCGAGAAAATTGGTGTCGTTGAGCGTGGCGGAAGAGAATCCGTCGAGCCCATCCGGTTTCCAGGCTTCGCCCAAGGATTTCGCCGCGGATTCGGAAAATTCGACGAAGCGGACTTCGACCTCGATCAGAGGTGGCGCTCCCTGGGCAGCCATGGCCAAAAGGAGGCTGCTCAACCCGGCCCAAATAGACTTCATGTTTTCGCTTCCTGCCTTGCGGCCCCAACGGCCGCGCTACATGGACAAGGGTAGGCGTTCGAACGGGGGTGAGGCAAGGCAGAACGGCCGGGGAGAACTCAGCTCTTGATGCCGGCGGACAGGTCGCTGGCGACGACGTGGCGCTGGGCGAGGCGGAAGACGAGCAGGACGGGGAGGGTGATCATCACGGCGCAGGCGAGGATGTCGCCCCATTGGATGGGCGGCTGGGTGAACAGGTTGGCCAGGGAAAGCTGGACGGTGCGGCTTTCTTCGCGGGTGCAGACGATGAGCGGCCAGATGAAATCGCTCCAGTGGGTCAGCACGTCGAGCACGAGGACGGTGGCAAGGGCGGGGCGGATGGCGGGGAGAGCCACGTTCCAGTAGATCCGGAAGGGGCCCGCGCCGTCCACGACGGCGGCCTCTTCGAGGTCGCGCGGCAAGGCTAGGAAATGCTGGCGCAGGAAATAGACGTTGAACGCCTTGACGGCGAACGGCAAAACGAGCGCCGCGAGGGTGCGCCCGTGGCCGCCGGTGAGGCCGAGGTCGCGCACGGTCAAGAGCAACGGCACGGCCAGCACCTCGACGGGCAGGATGATCAGCACGAGCACGAGGCCGAACAGCCAGCGCTGGCCCGGAAATTCGAGCCGGGCAGGGCTCGAACCGGGGCTAAATCCCCCCGATTCGATGATGTCCTCAATCCGTTTGCGGGGCGGCTGCTGGGGCAGCGGAGGACGCGCCTAAGCCGCGAGTTTCAGACGGCGTAGACGACGACCTGGGCGGGACGGAGCACGGCCGGGAGCGGCTCGCCGGTCAGCAGATCCTTCTTGGCCGAGGGATGCGGCAGGACGAGCGTCTGCTCGTGGTGCATGTCGCCGTTGCCGAGGACCGCGAAGGCTTTCTTGAAGCCGGGCTTCTGCCGCAAGTAACCGAAGATGGCGCGGTTGCCGGTTTCCAGCGGGATGATCGTGCCGGGGGCCGGATCGCTGAACAGCTCGCGGTATTTGTCGCGCAGGGCGTGCACGCGGCGCAGGTCGGCCACGAGCGTTTGTTCGCGCGTCCAGCCGAGGGCGGCGGCGCTGAAGAGCGGCAGGACGGAAGCCGGCAGCTGCGCGACTTCTTCGTTGGTGAAGTCGAAGCCGGTGTTGACGGGGACGGGTTCGGCCAGCTCGATGCCGTTGTGGAGGTAGGGCACGCCGGGCAGGAACGCGCCCATGGCCTGCGCGTAGAGGGCGTAGGCCGCGCCGCCGGCCCACTTCACCGCGCGCGGGGTGTTGTGGTTTTCCGCCATGGCCATGAAGGGAACCGGCAGGCCCGCGCCGTGGATCCAGCGCAGCCAGCCGCGGAAATTCTCCCCGTTGCGCACGGTCTGCATGAAGGGGCCGACGCAGACGTTGTAGCCTTCTTCGCGGGCGTGCGGCGTCAGGTTGAATTCCTCGGCCCAGAGCGCGAAATCGGGATCGACCTGGCGGGCGCGGGCGACCAGCCCGCGCTTGAGGTCGGCCGGCAGCGCATGGCCCATGTCGATCATCACGCCGTCCACGCCGAACGCCGTCTGGTAGTGGGGAATGACTTCGGTGATCTTGTCCCACAGCGGGCGCACGACGTGTTCGGGGCGCGCGAGCTGGGACGAGTACATCCGCACGGTGTTGTAGGCGATGTAGTTGAAATCGGGATGGTCGTAGAGCCGCAGGTAGGTGACGTCCGTCCACGGCGGCTGCTCGGAATCCGGGCCCCAGTCGCAGAAGGCGCCGGGGATGCGCACGGAAACGGGCTGGCCGTTGCGGGGATCGGTCGACGTGCCGCGCCAGCAGCCGTTTTCCAGGCGGACGGTTTCGGGCTTGGGCGGCGCGGTGAACATGTCGGCATAGATCTGGTGCGGGGGCAGCAGTTCGTGGAAGCGGCCGTTGCCGACGGCGTCGTAGATGCGCTTCAGTTCGTCGGGCGCGAACAGCGGCGCGCCGTAGGTGTCTTCGGATTTCTCGCCGGGCTGGCGATCGGGCACATCGGCGCGGATCCAGTAGAACCACTCGGGGTGTTCTTTCGCCCAGGCGGCGTCCTTGGCGGCGGTGCGGAAGACGAATTCGACGACGATGCGGATGCCGAGGTGGTGCGCCGCTTCGACGAAGGCGGCGAATTCGGTTTCGACGTCGAGCCCCAGTGCGGGTTCGGCGAGGTGCTCGTCGAGGGCGTAGGGATCGCGGATGGCGAAGGCGCTGCCCATGTCGCCCTTGTTGCCGTCCTGGCCGATCGCGGTGATGGGCAGCAAATGGATAACGTTGCACCCGAGCGAGCGGATGAACGGCAGCATGGCGGTCGCCTTGAGAAACGTGCCGGTTTCGCGCCAGCCGGAAGAAAGGGGTTCGCAAGAGATCTTCCCGTCGCCGTCGTGGTCGAAGGCCGCGCCGTAGCGGACGAGGAGGTTGTAGGCGATGGCGTTCTTGCCCCAGTCGCCGGGGACGTCGCCGTCGGTGACGCGCTTGCGGCGGGGCGCAGCCAAAACGCCGCGGAGGCTGTCGAGGAAGAACTGCTCGGGGACGACGGACTGGGCCGCCACGGGCCCCATGGGGTCGATCCAGAGCCCGGGCATGCGAACCGCCGGCGACGGTTGCGCACGGCGTTCTTCCAAGCGGGCGATGACTTTTTTCAAAGCGGATTTCATGGATGCTCCATTCAAAGGGGATCGAATGTAGGCGCGATCCGACAAAAATGGAAGAGAAAAACGATTTACTTAACGATATTTTGGCTATTTTCTTTCGGCTGCCCCGCTCCGCCGAGGGGGTGCCGATGTCTATCTCTGTTCATAGTTAATTAAGTATGAACAGTTATATTATATCGTAATAAAAACAACATAAGTAAGATACAACTATAGTTCAGCAATTCGGTGTTTGCCGAATCGCTTTCAAGAAGCGGTAGGTCTGGATGGTCTGGCGGGCCGGTAGAGATGGGTGCACAGGCCCTCGTGGAGTTCGGCGGTCTCGCCCAGCGTCTCGGATAGCGTGGGATGCGGATGGATGGTCCGGGCCAGATCGGCGACGCTTGCGCCGGTCGCAAGCGCCAGTGCCGCTTCGGAAATCAGATCGCCCGCGCAGGGGCCGGCGATGGCCGCGCCCAACAACTTGCCCGTGCCGGGATCGGCGAGGATTTTCGTGACGCCGTCGCCGCGGTCGAGCGTGAGCGCGCGTCCGCTGGCGGCCCACGGGAATTTGGATACCTTGATCTCTCGGCCCGCTTCCTTGGCCTGCGTCTCGGTCAAGCCGACCCAGGCGATTTCGGGATCGGTGAACACGACGGCGGGCACGGGCGCGGAACCATGAGCTTCGCGGCCCGCCAGTCGCGCAACCAACGCCCGGGCTTCGTGCGTGGCCTTGTGGGCGAGCATGGGATTTCCGGCGATGTCGCCCGCGGCAAACACGCGCGGATTTGCGGTGCGCCCGTCCGCATCGACGGAAATGAATCCCCGCTCGGTCAGCGAGATGTCCGCCTTGTCCAGATCGAGACCGTCGGCGTACGGCCGGCGGCCGATGGCGACGAGGGCCTTCGCGAAAGTCTCTGTCCGCGTCTCGCCGGTCTTGGCGTTTTCGAGGGTCACGCGCACGCCCGCAGGGTCGTCGGCGATGCCGGCGACGCGCGTGTTGAGATGAATGTCCTTGAAAATGCCGCGCAGGCGTTTGGCCAAAGGCACGATCAAATCGCGGTCGGCGCCGGGCAGCAAGCCGCCGGTCATTTCGACCACGGTGACGCGGGACCCGAGCGCGGCGTAGACGGACCCGAGTTCGAGGCCGATGTAACCGCCGCCTACGACGAGCAGCGTCTCGGGAATTTCGGACAACGCGAGCGCGGCGGTGGAATCCCAGAGGTGCGGGTGTCCGGCGGGGAAGCCGGCGGGCAGGACCGGAACGGAACCGGTGGCGAGCAGAAGAGTCTCGAAATCGTGCGCCGCGACGGATCCGTCCGGCGCGGTCAACCGGAGCTGCGTCGGCGCGGCGAAGGCCGCGCGGGCCTCGACGACGCGGACGCCGCGCGCCTTGGCGAGCTGCGCGAGGCCTTGCGCCAGGCGGTCGGTGACGGATTCTTTCCATTCGCGCAGTTTCTCGAGGCGGATGGCGGGCGGCGCGAAATCGAGGCCGATGGCTTCGGCTTCGCGGGCGTCGGCGAGGAGGCGGGCGGCATGGAGCAGGGATTTGGAGGGGATGCAGCCGCGGTGCAGGCAGGTGCCGCCGAGGGCGGGGGAAACTTCGATCAAGGTGGTCTTCAGGCCGAGATCGGCGGCGAGAAAGGCGGCGGGATAGCCGGCCGGGCCGGCGCCAAGGACAGTGAGAGAGGAGGGCGCTGTCATGATGGGCCTACGGTAGGTTTTCGGCCCGCGGCGGGCAAGGGGAAAGGAGCGGCCGTTCGATTCCGGCGGCGGGACGCTACTTCTTGCCGACGATGCGCGGCTCGGTGCCGTTGAGCAGGCGGCGGACGTTGGCGCGATGCTTGACGATCACCAACAGCCCCATCGCGATCAAGGCTCCCGCCAGCAGTTGATTTTCCGCGCCGTAGAGCCAGACGCCGGAACCGGCGACGGCGACGGCCGCGAGGATCGAGCCCAGCGAGACCCAGCGCGTAAGGACCAGCACGACGGCGAACGTGGCGAAGCCGATGCCGACCGCGGCCGGAGCGATGCCCAGCAGCATGCCGGCGCTGGTGCTGACGCCTTTGCCGCCTTTGAACTTCAGCCAGACCGGCCAGTTGTGGCCGGCGACGGCCGCCACCCCGCACGCGAGCCCCAGCCAGGGCGGCGCCGCTTCCAGCAGGCGCGGGAAGAAGAAAGCGGGGACGAACCCCTTCACGGCGTCGAGCGCGAACGCCAGGACGCCCCAGCCCTTGCCGACGCACCGGAACACGTTCGTGGCGCCGATGTTGCCCGAGCCGACCTTCTGCAGGTCGATGCCCTTCAGGCGGGCGATGAGCAGTCCGTTGGGGATGGCTCCCAACAGGTAGGCGGCCAGGACCAACAGCGCAAGCATGAGCGGTGTGTTTGGAATCATGCGCCAAAGGATGCGATGGGCCGTCCCAAAACGCCAGCCAGAAAACAGGAAGAATTTTAGCAGGAAAACAGGAAACACAGGAGAACAGGAGGGGAACCGAAACCTAATGATTCGGATGAATTTTTCCCGGAATTCTTTCCTGTGTTTCCTGTTTTCTTGCTTGGGTTGGCGCCTGGGCTCGACCGGGGCAGCGGGGTGGCGTATATTCGCGAAAACATGCCGGAGGAAAAATCCATTTTGTTGCGGATGCGCGGCCGGGTGCAGGGCGTGGGGTTCCGTCCGACGGTGTTCCGGCTGGCGCACGAGCTGGGCTTGCGAGGGTGGGTGCGCAACGATGCGGCGGGCGCGGAAGTGGCGCTGGCCGGCCGCGAAGCAGCCCTCGCGGAATTCCGCGCGGCGTTGCCGGGGCGCTTGCCGGCCGCGGCCGCGATAGAGGACGTCGAAGAGCGCTCCGCGCCGGCCGATCTGCCGGCGGGCTTCGAAATCCGGGCCAGCGCGGAGGCCGGCGGGGTGCGCGTGGCGGGAATCCTGCCGGATTTGGCGACTTGTCCGGATTGCCTGCGCGAAATCTTCGACCCGCAGGACCGGCGCTACCGCTATCCGTTCGCGAACTGCACGCATTGCGGTCCGCGCTACAGCATCCTGGAAGCCCTGCCCTACGACCGGGCGAACACGACGATGCGGGCGTTCCGGATGTGTCCGGCGTGCGAGGCGGAATATCGCGATCCGCGCAACCGCCGGTTCCACGCGCAGCCGAACGCCTGTCCGGTCTGCGGGCCGCAGCTGGCGTGGACGCGGGCGGACGGAACCGTTCTGGCGGCGCGCGACGACGCGTTGCGGGCCGCGGCGGAAGCGCTGCGCGGCGGCCGCATCGCGGCGGTGAAGGGGATCGGCGGCTTTCACCTGATGGCGGACGCGCGCGACGGCGCGGCCGTCCGGCGGCTGCGCGAACGGAAGAAGCGCGACGAAAAACCGTTCGCGCTGCTGTTCCCGTCGCTGGAGGCGATCGCGGCGGCGTGCGAGACGTCGCCGGCGGAGCGGGCGTGGCTGGAATCGCCGGCCGCGCCGATCGTGCTGCTGAAACGGCGGCCGGGCGCGGACGGATTGGCGCGGGAGGTCGCGCCGGAGCTGCCGTGGATCGGCGCGATGGTGCCTTACGCGCCGCTGCACCACCTGCTGATGCGCGAGCTGGGGTTTCCGGTGGTGGCGACGAGCGGCAACTTGACCGACGAACCGATCTGCACGGACAACGACGAGGCGCGCGCCCGCCTCGGGGAAATCGCCGATTTCTTCCTGCTGCACGACCGGCCCATCGCGCGACCGATGGACGACTCGGTGCTCGCGGTTTGCGACGGCGAACCGGTTCCGATGCGGCGCGGCCGGGGCCTGGCTCCGTATTCCCTGCCGCTGGCCGGCGCGCCGGACGGCCTCGCGGCGGCGGGCGCGCAGATGAAGAGCGCGGTGGCGGTGACGGCCGGCGGAAACGCGGTGATGAGCCCGCATATCGGCGATCTCGACCATGAAGGCGCGGTCCGGCTGTGGCGGCGGGCGCTGGCGGATCTGGCCGGCCTGCACGGGCTGGAACCCGTCGCCGCGGCGGCGGATTTGCATCCGGGTTATGCTTCTACGCGGGGCGCGGCGGAACTGGGCGTGCCGGTGGAAGCGGTGCAGCACCACCACGCCCATATCGCGGCGTGCATGGCGGAAAACGGTTTGGACGGCCCGGTGCTGGGCATCGCGTGGGACGGCACGGGGCTGGGGACGGACGGCACGATCTGGGGCGGCGAATTCCTCGTCTGCACGCGCAAGGAATTCCGCCGCGCGGCTTGGCTGCGGCCGTTTCCGCTGGCGGGCGGGGACGCGGCGGCGCGGGAGCCGCGGCGCGCGGCGCTGGGCGTGCTGCGGGAGATGGGCTCGAACCATCCGCCGCCGGGATTTTCCGCGGCGGAACTCGCCGTGCTGGACGGCATG
This sequence comes from uncultured Verrucomicrobiota bacterium, assembly GCA_937872095.1. Taxonomy (GTDB): domain Bacteria; phylum Verrucomicrobiota; class Kiritimatiellia; order CAIQIC01; family Lenti-01; genus Lenti-01. Next base: position 9,930 of record CALMNW010000080.1, on the reverse strand, counting down.
CTGCGCGAAGGCTTGAACGTTGCGCAAACGAGCAGCGCGGGGCGATTGTTCGACGCCGTGGCGTCCTTGCTGGGGGTATGCCAGCGGATGAGCCACGAAGGGCAGGCCGCGATGCGGCTGGAGGCGCTGGCGGGCGAGGCGCCGGCGGAACCGTATCCGTTCGCTTGGCGCGGCGACGCGCTGGATTGGGAGCCGATGGTGGCGGAGATCCTGCGCGGCGGCGATGCGCCGGCCGCAGCGGCCGCGCGCTTCCACGAGACGTTGGCGGCCATGCTGGCGGCGGCGGCGCGGCGGGAAGGACTGCCGGACGTCTGCCTGTCGGGCGGGTGCTTCCAGAACCGGCGGCTGCTGGCGGCGGCGCGGCGGCGGCTCGAAAAAGAAGGCTTCCGGGTGTGGCGCCACCGGGACGTGCCGCCGAACGACGCGGGCATCTGTCTCGGACAACTGGCGGTGGCCGTCGCGCGGACGTAGATTTTTGGACGGAGGATCGGGCGGGGCTTGCATTGGACGGGGTCGGCATGGTGTAATGCACCCGTTTTCCGGAAATCTTGCAGGAGTTCGAGCATGAAGAAGTGGATTTGGATCTGGGCGGTGGCGGCGATGGTCATGGGCGGCACGGCGGCGACGCCGGCGGCGGCGCAGACCGACGCGGTGCTGTTGGTGGCGCCGGCCCGCTATGCGGTGATGCAGGTGGCCTTCGACGTGGCCCGCCGCTATCCGACCGTGCTGGTGAGCTACCAGGGGTCGCCGACCGAGCCGGTGCTGCACGTGTGGAACGGCTACGAGTGGATGCCGCTTTCGCTGGGGGACTACCAGAGCGGCGCGTTCCTGCAGTCGTATCCCGGCCGCACGATTTTCCTGGGCGACGACGCGCTGCTGCCGGCGGGCGTGCGCTCGATCGGCGCGTGGTGCGACCAGTCCACGCAGATCCCGGTGCTGGAGAAGCACGCGCTGGTGAACGCGATCGGCAGCTATCTGCCGTTCACGCCGGCGGATTGGCGCTGGTTCGCCGGCCGCTACAACCTCACGCTGACGAACCTCAAGGCCGAAGAGGCCGAAGCCGCCAAGCGCGAAACCTGGTATGCCGAAACGGCTCCGGTGAAAGATCCGGCTCCGTCGTTCTTCAAGTATTTCACGCGGTCGCGGCGCCCGCGCGCTTCGGCCGACGCCGCTCCGATCCAGCCGGTCGAGCTCGCGCCGGGCGAAGGGGTCGAGACCGCCCCGTAGGGCCGCCGTGGATCGTCGCGTCCATCGCGGGCGGAGGGAACTGCGGGCTTTGGCGCTGGTGGGCGCCGCTTGGCTGGTCCTGGCCGGCTGCAAAACCATCCACGAAGAGGTGGAACCCATCCGCGAGACCACGCTGACCGTGGCGCGCTCGGGCGGGGACGTGACCTTGTCGTGGATCGGCGTGCGCGGCATGTACTACAGCGTGACCTACACGGATGCGCGCGGCGCGAAGGCGCAGTGGAAGCTGCTGCCGGACGCCGTGAACGTGCGGGGGCTGGCGACGGGGGAACCCATCGTGGTGCAGGACCGCCTCCCGGCCGCGCAGCCCCGCTACTACCGCCTGCTGCAGGACGCCAAGCCGCTCGTGCCCTAGCGCGCCCGCATTTTTTTCGTTGCATAACCGGACGGCAGGCCGTATGGTCCGCGTCCGATTGATCGAGCTCCCCCGGCGCCGATTCGCAAGGCCGCCGGGGGCGTTTGTTTAGGAAAAGAAGGCAAGACATGGCAAGGACGATTCCCATTTCGAAGATCCGGAACATCGGCATCATGGCCCACATCGACGCCGGCAAGACGACGGTTTCGGAGCGCATTTTGTATTACGCGGGCAAGACGCACAAGCTGGGCGAGGTGCACGACGGCGCGGCCACGATGGATTTCATGGTCCAGGAGCGCGAGCGCGGCATCACGATCCAGAGCGCGGCGACGACGCTGAGCTGGAAGGGGCATCTGGTGACGCTGATCGACACCCCCGGCCACGTCGATTTCACGGTGGAGGTGGAGCGCTCGCTGCGGGTGCTGGACGGCGCCGTGGCGCTGTTCTGCGCCGTGGGCGGCGTGCAGCCGCAGTCCGAAAAGGTCTGGCTGCAGTCCGAAAAATACGAAGTGCCCAAGATCGCCTTCGTGAACAAGATGGACCGCACGGGCGCGGACTTCTTCGGCGTGCTGGAGGAGATCCAGGACGAACTGGGCTGCAACGCGGTGCCGGTGGTGGTGCCGATCGGCAAGGCCGAGACCTTCCAGGGCATCATCGACCTGGTGGCGATGAAGGCGGTCTATTTCGACGATCCGGACAGCACGGAGTTCCGCCTCGCGGAGATTCCGGCCGAGAAGCTGGAAAAGGCGAAGAAGTGGCGCGCCAACCTCGTGGAGAAGTGCGCGGAACAGGACGACGCCCTGATGGAGAAGTTCTTCGCGGAAGGCGACCTGTCGGAAAGCGAAATCTGGGGCATTCTCCGGAAGGCGACCATTTCCCGGAAGATCGTGCCGGTCTATTGCGGCGCGGCCTTCAAAAACAAGGGCGTGCAGCACCTGCTCGACGGCGTGGCGAACCTGCTGCCCGCGCCGAACGAGATCCCGCCGATCATCTCGGCCGTGTCGGAAGAGGGCGAAGAACCCGCGCGGCGGCAGCCGACGGACGAAGAGCCCTTCAGCGCGCTGGCGTTCAAGATCGTGGCCGACAAGCACGCCGGCAAGCTGACCTACATCCGCATCTACTCGGGCACGCTGTCGTCGGGCCAGAACGTGCTCAACAGCACGCTGGACAAAAGCCAGCGCATCGGCCGCATCCTGCGCATGCACGCGAACCATTCCGAAAACCTGGACACGGCCCAGACCGGCGACATCGTGGCGGTGGTGGGGCTGGCCCACACGCGCACGGGCGACACGATCTGCTCCGAAGACCATCCGATCCAGCTGACCTCGATCGAATTCCCGGCCCCGGTGGTGTCGATTTCGATCGCGCCGGATTCGACGGCGGACAACGAGAAGCTGTCGGCCGCGCTCTACAAGCTGGCGGACGAGGACCCGACCTTCACGGTGGGTTTCGACCAGGAAACGAGCGAGACGATCATCTCGGGCATGGGCGAGCTGCACTTGGAGATCATCGTGGACCGCCTGAAGCGCGAATTCGGCGTGGCGGCGAAGGTGGGCCGCCCGGAAGTGGCGTACCGCGAAACGGCGACGCAGAACGTCGAGGGGCAGTACAAGCACGTCAAGCAGAGCGGCGGCCGCGGCCAGTACGCGCACGTCTGCCTGCGCCTGGAACACCTGAAGCCGGGCGAGGGCTTCGAATTCGTCAACGAAGTCGTCGGCGGCCGCATTCCGGCCAACTTCATCCCGTCGGTGGAAAAGGGCGTGGTGAAGGCCATGACGAGCGGTCCCTACGCCGGCTATCCGGTGGTGGACATGCGCGTCGTGCTCTACGACGGGTCGTACCACGACGTGGATTCCTCCGACTTCGCGTTCCAGGAAGCGGGCCGCGCCGGGTTCAAGGAACTGTTCCTGAAGGCCAGCCCGATCATCCTCGAGCCGGTGATGTCCGTGGAAGTCTCGACGCCCGAGGAATTCATGGGCGGGGCGACGGGCAGCGTCTGCCAGCGCCGCGGCCGCATCGAGACGATGGACGAGAAGGGCTCCCAGAAGCTCATTCGCGGCATGGTGCCGCTGGGCGAAATGTTCGGCTACGCGACCGCCCTGCGCAGCATGAGCCAGGGCCGCGCCGGCTTCACGATGCAGTTCGAGCACTACGAAGCCGTGCCGTTCTTCCTGACCGAGCAGATCATCAAGGCCCGCCGCGCGGCCAACAAGATCCGCTAGGCCGGTTTTTCCGTCCGCGGCCGCTTGCCGGCGGCCCGAATCCGTTCCGCATCGCCGCAAACGGCGATGCGGAACAATTTTTGTCGGCTCGCAATCCGTTTGATTCCAATTAGTTGCAAAACCGGCCGGTAAAACGATTTTTTAACAATAAAAACGATTGACCCGGCCGGGGCGTCCATACTATTTTGCGCATTGTCACGACCTTTCGTGGCGCGGTTTAAATTAAAAGAAACAACCAAGGAGAAATGATGAAAAAGATTCTGGCATTCGCGCTCGTCGCGATGATGGCCGCCACGTCGTTTGGCGCGTGGGGAATGTGGGCGTCCGACGGGTCGTTCACGAGCACGACGATCGATGGCGTTTCGCAGACGCTGACGGCCTTCGACAGCTACGACTTCGGCACGTTCGATCTCACGCTGGACACCATGATCTTCAGCTTGATCACCCTGAACACGTGGAAGAACGGCGCCTCGGACGTGATGGACGTGAACTACTACTACACGATCTACACGGGCGCCCGTCCGGGAACCCCCACCTTCACCCAGATCGACGGCGGTTGGCTGGCGGATCTCGGCGGCGGCGACCAGTCCTGGGGCGCCACGGGCCTCTCCATCGACCTGCTGGACTACGCGGGCCTGACGGCGGGCACGACCTACACGCTGGAAATCTACGGCGAAGAATATGGCGATGACGACACCTCCGCCAGCGCGCCCTATTACATCTACGACAACAACAATGCCGCTCCGGCCAACTACACCGCCACGTTCTCGACGGCGGCGGCGGTTCCGGAACCCGCGACGATGAGCCTGCTGGGCCTCGGCGCCTTGGCGATGGTCCTGCGTCGCAAGATCCGCAAGTAATCCTTCCCCAAGGATGAACCGAAGGGCGGCCGGAAACGGCCGCTCTTTTTTTCGCCGTTTCGCGGGCGGCTGGCGGCTTTTCCACGGCGTGGAAAACTTCCGCGATCATTTTACGTAGCGTGGAAAAATCGCCCAGGGTTTTTGCCGCTCCGCTCGCGGAGCCTCGCTCGCTCGCCGCGCAAAGCGCGGCGCTATAGACCTCGCGTTCGCCCTGCGTCCCGCGGCCGCGGGACTTGGGCTCGGCACTCGGCTATTTCCGTAGCGTGGAAAAACGGGCCGGCGGGGCGCGTGCCGCGATTCCCCGCAGGACGGGGGCGGCTCAGGGTTCGCTTGCGGGCGCGGGGACGTGGATGGGCAGCGCCCGGAGTTTCTTGGGCTTGGCGAAGGCGTCCTGCAGGATCTGGCCGGCGTAGACGTGGATCGAGTAGCCGTAATATTCGGTTGGCCGGCCCGTTTCGCGGAGTTCCTGTTCGCGGAGGCCCTGGGGCACGACGTAGGTGGCGTTCAGCGGCACGCTGCGGCGGTCGGCGAAGACCTTGCCGAGCGCGATGGGCGAGGGCGTGGTGATGGCGCGGGTCGGTTGCGCGTTGCCGTCCGGATCGGCGTCGTAGAAGGTGATGAACACCTGGATGGCGGCGTTCTTGAAGAGCTGGGCGTCGGGGGCGAGTTCGAGGGTGGCGTTCAACACGCGCATCTCGGCGATGTCGGCGTCGGCGGGCATTTTCTGGAGTTCGGGGGACCGGAGCAAGACGTGGCGGGGCAGCTGGTCGAGGTCGGGGGTTTCGGGGGTCTCCAGAATCTGGGATTGCAGTTTCTGGAGCTGGGCGAGGCGTTCGCGTTCCTGGAGGGCCTGGGCGCGGTACGGGGAGCCCTCGGGGGCGATGCCCAGGATCTGGGTCCAGCGCTGCTGGGCTTCGTCGAGGTTGCCGCGTTGTTCCAGGAGGCGGGCGTGTTCGACGTGGGCGGGCAGGAACCCGTGGGCGTTCTGGTGGATCTGGTTGAGGAGGCGGAAGGCCTGGGCGTAGTCGGCGAACTGGGCGGCGGCGACGGCTTCGGCCAGCGTGCGCTGGGCTTCCGCGATGACGGGATCGGCGGCGGAAACGGGGGGCAGGTCGACGAGCACGACGTTGGTGTCGGCCGGCGTGAAATCGGCCTGGTCGAGCACCCGGACGATGGCGGGCGGCGGATTGGAAGCGGCGGCGGGCGCCGCGACCGCGCCGCCGTCGGCGGCGGGGACCGCCGCCGGGGGCGGGGTGGGCTCGGTGCCGGGCAGGACGACGACGGACCCGGCGGCGGCGGCGGAAACCGTGCCGGTTTCGGCGTTTTTCTCGGCGGCGAGGGTGGCCCGGACTTCCTCGGCGCGGGCGAGATCGGCCGCTTCGGTTTCCGGGCGGATGATGCGGGTGGGCCAGTCGACGAGAAAGACGATCAGGACCAGTTCGAGAACGACGATGGCGGCGGCCAGCAGGGCGGTCGTCGGCTGCAGGAGGCCGTGGCTGGGATGCAGGCGCTGGTGGGGCGCGATGACGTCCTGGAACTGGATGCGGGTCTGGCCGATCGCCAGCAGGTCGTTGTGGGCGAGGCGGACGGCGCCGAGCACCGGGTTTCCGTTCCGTTCGACGGGCCGATCGGGATCGAGGCTGGAGAGGAAAACGCCGGCGCCGTTTTCCTCGAAACGGGCGTGGCGGGGCGCGAGCGACGCGTCGTCGGGCAGGACCAGATGGCATTCGGGGTCGCCGCCGACCAAAGTGACGGCTTGGCGGACCATGAGGCGCTTGCCTTGGTAGCGTCCGGATAGAAAAAGCAGCCTATACATGCCGGACGCAGTGTGCGGGAAGGCCGGAGGAATGGCAATCCGGAATTCCGGCGGTCGAGGGGCGCGGATCGGGGGAGCAGCCACCTCAACGCGGTGGCCTACAGGGCGGATTTCTGGGAAAACAAAATCGTGAATATCCAATATCCAATGTTCAATATCCAATCATCAAGTGGGGGGTGCATTCGGGCGATGGGTGACGGGGGCGGGCCACCTCAACGCGGCGGCCTGCAGGGCGAATGGTTTTCTGTAGGCCACGGCGTTGACGTGGCGGATTGAGAAAGGGGCCTTCCCATTTCCAAGCGGGGCTGAAAGGCTCGGTCCTCTCGGCGAGACGCCCCTGCCTGGACCGCTCCCGGCTCACCGCGGCGGGCAATCTTGCGGGAACGCGCGGAATCGGGTTGATTGGAACGCCCGGCGGGGATAGGATGCGGACTTGAAAATGGATAGGAATTTCTAGCGATGGCCACTTCGTGGATCACCGGCGTGTGCCTTTGGCCGAACCGTCTGGAATGGACGACGTTGCGCCGCGCGAAGGAGTCGTGGGAAATCGCCGGCCAAGGCCAGGAAACGTGGTCCGCGGCGGAGGGGGAACGCACCTGGATTTCGGCGGCGGCGATCAAGGCTCATCTGAAGCGGTTCAAGGGCCGGATTTCCGTGGCGCTGCCGACCGATCGCGCGTTGCTGCGGGTGGCGCTGCTGCCCAGCGTGGATGCGGCGGAATTGCGCGGCATGACCGAGCTGCAGACGGACAAATTCTCGCCGTTTCCGGTCGAGACGGTGGCGACGGGCACGGAGGTGCTGGAGTCGGCCGAGACCTCCGCGCTGGTGGCGATGGCGGTGGTGCGCGGCGAAGACGTGGAGGCCGTCGGCCAGGCGTTCCAAGGGACGGGGGCTCCGCCGGACGTGGTGGACGTGGCGGTGTTGGGCTGGTGGTGGGGGCTCAAGCAGAGCGGCAAGATCCCGGCGCATGGCTCGCAGATCCTGCTGCGCGCGGATGCCGCCGGCGTGGAAATGGCGGTGGTTCGCGACGGCGCGCCCTTGGCGTTCCGCGCCTTGCCGGGCCCGCCCCCGACCGGCGAAGAAGCCGCGCGCGCCGAATGGCTGGAGGCCTGCACCGAAGACGTGGCGGATGCCCTGACGGCGCTGGAAACGGAGTGGGGCGGCTCGGGCGGCCAGCCGACGCTGCATCTTTTCCACGAAGCGGATTTCCCGGTCGAATGCGCGGAAACGCTGCGGAAAGCGCTCGGCCTGGAGGCCTTGTTCGCGCATCCGCTGGACGAACTGCCGACGATGTCGGAGGGCGTGGCGCGGCGGTTGGCGGCGCCGGCGCGGCCGCTGGCGCTGGATCTGGCGCCGGAAGCTTGGCGCACGGCGGACGCGGAACGCCGCACCCGCCGCACCCTGCTGCGCTCGGCCACGGTTTTCTTGGTGGCGTGGGTGCTGGCGCTCGGCGTGTTCTGGACGCTGCTGAACCTGCAGCGGGGCCGCATGGCGCGCCTGCGGGCGCAGGTCGAGGAGATGGAAGGCCCCGCCCTGGAAATCCGCAAGCTGCGGGCGAAGACTCTGGAATTCGCGCAGTATGCGGACCGCACGCATTCCGCCTTGGAATGTCTCCGGGTGGTATCGGAAACGCTGCCGGAAGGCGTGGAACTGACGTCGTACGTCTATCGCAAGGGCATCACGCTGTCGCTGCGCGGGGAATCCGACGCGCCGGACAAGGTCTACTCGTTCATCCAGGCCCTGGAACAGACCGCGCTGTTCCCCGAGGTGAAATCCGAAGGCATCAACACGCGCAACACGCAGGAAGGCTCGCGGTCGCAATTCGGCGCGATGATCGTCCTGCCCGGCACCGGCGGGGAGGACGGATCGTGAAGATCGCCGCGCGCGAATTGAATTTGCTGGGCGTCACGCTGGCGGTGGTCCTGCTGGCGCTGACCTATCTGGCCCTGGAGCCGAAGTTCCAGGAGTGGGCCGATTTCCGCGCGCAGCGCGAGGATCTCCGGGCGCGGCAAGAAGCGGCGCAGCAATTGCTGGACAGCCGGGAAACCGTGGAAGCCCGCCTGGCGGAATTCCGGCAGGGCCTGCCGGTGTTCCCCGCCGGGAAAAAGGCGGAGGCGGAATTGCTGCAGTCGCTGGAGAAAATGGTCGGGCAGCAGCGTCTGACGCTGACGCGCCGGGAGGCGGACGCCGAACGGCAGGCGGGGGATTTGTACGAGACGGCCATCACCTGCTATTGGGAGGGGGATCTGCCGGCGCTGGTGGGCTTCCTCTACGCCCAGCAGTCGCAGGGCGCGGTGTCGGACGTCCGCCAGCTGACGGTGCAGCCCGCCGGCGGAAAAGGCGTGCCGGCCGGCAACCTCAAAGGCACGTTCACGATCGATTACGCCTATCGCCGGGAAGCCGGCGCCACGGAAACCAAACCAGAACCCGCCGCCGCCGCACCGGCGGCGGAGATGGAACAACCCTAACGGAATGCCCATGATGTCCACCCGCATAGCTCCCTCCGTCCGCGGCGTGACTTGGCTGCTGGCCGTCGCTTTCCTTGCCGCCACGCTTCCCGCGCCGGTTTTCGCGCAGGACGAGCCGACGTCCCCGGCCGCCGACCGCGTCCGCGACCGCATCGCCCAGTACCGGGCGAACCGCGCCGCGCCGCCTCCGGCCGGACCGGAAGCCGGCCTGGCGGAAGGAGCGCCCGGCGGTCTCGACCAGCCGCCCGACGCGGCGGGCATGGCCGGGCCGGGCGAGACCGGCGACCTGACGGACGCCACCACCACGGCCGACGGCGAAACCCTGTATCAGCTCAAGCTGAGCAATGCTTCGCTCGACCAGTTGCTGGACGAATATTATTCCCCGCTGACGGGCCGGACCATGATCAAGGCGCCCGGCGTGTCCGGCACGTTCAACTTCAAGGCGCGGGAAAAACTGACGCGGGCCGAGATGCTCCAGGCCATGGACAGCCTGCTCTCGATGAACAACATCGCCTTGGTTCCGCTGGGCACCCGTTTCTACCGCGTGGTGCAGATCGACAAGGCCTCCACGGAAGGGCTGGTGATCCAGAAAGAGTCGCCCGAGGCGGGACAGCCCGAAAGCGACGTGCTGGTCAGCCAGCTGATCGCGCTGAAATACCTGGAGATGGAAGACGCGAACACCATCGTGCAAAGCATGCTCCACGGCTTCGGCAAGGTCCAGCGGTTCGACCGCATCAGCAGCCTGCTGGTGACGGAAACCTCCACCAACCTCAAGCGCATCTATGAGATCCTGGCCATGGTCGACCAGCCGACGGAACTGAAGGTCGAAACGCGCGTCTACGAAATCAAGCACGCGAAAGCCTCCGAGATCGCCTCGCGCCTGAACGAACTGGTCAGCGACAGCCAGGGCGAGAAGAAGGAGGAAGTCGCCCAGGTCGCGCAGCCGGCCGCGGGGATCCGCCGT
>CALMNW010000079.1 GCA_937872095.1 uncultured Verrucomicrobiota bacterium | reverse complement strand
CCTCGGGCAGCGTCACGTCGCCGGTCACGTCCGTCGTGCGGAAGTAGAACTGCGGGCGATAGCCCTTGAAGAACGGGGTGTGGCGGCCGCCTTCTTCCTTGCTCAGCACGTACACGCTCGCCTTGAACTTCTTGTGCGGGGTGATCGTGCCGGGCTTGGCCAGCACCTGGCCGCGCTCCACGTCTTCCTTCTTCGTGCCGCGCAGCAGCGCGCCGATGTTGTCGCCGGCCTGGCCCTGGTCCAGCAGCTTGCGGAACATTTCCACGCCCGTCACGACCGTCTTCTGCGTCGGCCGCAGACCCACGATTTCGATGTCTTCGCCGACCTTGACGATGCCGCGCTCCACGCGACCGGTCACCACCGTGCCGCGACCTTCGATCGAGAACACGTCTTCGATCGGCATGAGGAAGGGCAGGTCCAAGGGGCGCGTCGGCTCCGGAACGAACGTGTCGATCGCGTCCATCAGCTCCTGGATGCACTTGCAATCTTCGCTGTTCGGATCGGTCGACTGCAGCGCCTTCAGCGCGCTGCCGCGGATGATCGGGGTCGAGTCGCCGGGGAATTCGTACTTGTTCAGCAGCTCGCGGATTTCCATCTCGACGAGGTCCAGCAGTTCCGGATCGTCCACCGTGTCCACCTTGTTCAGGAAGACGACGATCGCGGGCACGCCCACCTGGCGGGCCAGCAGGATGTGTTCGCGCGTCTGGGGCATCGGGCCGTCGGAAGCGCTGACCACGAGGATCGCGCCGTCCATCTGCGCCGCGCCGGTGATCATGTTCTTGACGTAGTCCGCGTGGCCGGGGCAGTCGACGTGGGCGTAGTGCCGGTTCGCCGTCTGGTATTCCACGTGCGAGGTCGCGATCGTCAAGATCTTCGTCTTGTCGCGGCGGCCCTGGGACTCGGAGGCCTTCGCCACCTGGTCGTAGCTGATGTAGTTCGCCAAGCCCTTCAGGCTCTGCGTGTAGGTGATCGCCGCCGTCAGCGTCGTTTTGCCGTGGTCGACGTGGCCGATCGTGCCGACGTTGACGTGGGGCTTGGTCCGTTCGAATTTATCTTTGGCCATGGGTGGTCTCCCTGTTCTTTCTTTTTTAAATTTCCGCGCCGTCGCCGGCGCCTTTCCCTTTCAAATCCGTCTTCGATCTGGAGCCTGCGAGCGGGATTGAACCGCTGACCTCGTCCTTACCAAGGACGTGCTCTGCCAACTGAGCTACACAGGCACGTCGCTTCCTGCTCCCGCCGTCCCAAGCAAATCGGCACAAGATAATACGCGACCGAACCTAGGGTTTCCCGTTGAGGCTCGGAAAGCGCTAAATACCTTGTGTCAACTTAGGTTTACGGCATTCGGGAACGTTTACCGACACTCCAAAATGCTCGGCGCATCATACCTGTCGACGACCCCACGTCAACGTTTTTCGGAAAAATTTTTCGTTTTTCCGCTTTTCCCCCCGCCGTTGGGCCCCGAAACGGGTCCCCGGCGGAAAAATCGCGGCACGCCTACTTCGCGTGGACCTTGTACTTGCCGGGTCCCTTGTCGCTGATCCGGAAGCCCGTCGCGTTGCGGTCGCAGCCCAAGTCGAAATCCTGCTTGTCGCCCTTGTTGAACTGCCGGGCCACGCGGAATTCCGTTTTCGCCGCGCCTTCGCGCACCCACAGGGTCATCACGATCACGGAGCCTTCCGTGCATTCGATCTGCACGGTGCGGATCGTGCGGTTCACCGCCAGTTCCCGCGCTTCCGTCTTGTCCGTCGCCGCGATCTCCGCCACCGTCTTCCATTTCGCCTCCGCCAGAGTCGTCCCCAGCGCCAAAATCGCCATCGCCAGAATCCATTTCTTCATGTTGTTCTCTCTTTCGGGCGGTCCGCCCTGAATTTGGTGAAGGAAAGACTAGCACGTCGTCTGCGCGCGATCAATCCATCCCTGCCGCGCTTTTCGCTGGCCTCCCGGCCCCGGTTTGCGCCATAAAGAGCCCCCATGAAGAAATCCAAGCACGCGCCGCCTCCCGTCCGCCCCCTCTACGCCCTGCTCCTCGTCGCGGCCGCCGGGCTCCTCTGGCTCCTCGCCCAGCCCCGGCCCGGCCTGCGCGTCGAGCGCCTGCAGCCCGTCCTCGCGCCCGAAAAGGGAGCCCCCGCCCCGCGCGTTCCCGACCGCATCCGCGTCGCCACCTACAATCTCGAGCATTTCACCGATGGCCGCAACGACGGTCCCGAACGCACGCCCGAGGTCTTCATGACCCATGCCCGCGACGCCGCCGCCATCATCGCCGAGGTCGATCCCGACGTCCTCGTTCTCCAAGAAGTTGAAAACGGCCGGACCTTGGAATTCCTCAACGACCAGTTCGATCGCCCCTACGACTACGTCTACATTTCCAAGCTGCGCCAGACCTCCGGCGAAAACGAGCGGCTCAACCTCGCCCTTCTCTCCCGCCTGCGCCCCCACAACGTCCGCCAGCTCGGTTTCTACAACCTCGGCGGCAAAGGCCGCCCCGCGCGCGGTTCCCTCGCCGCCGAATTCGACCTCGACGACGACTCCGCCCTCCTCGTCTACGACATCCACCTCAAATCCAACTACGGCGAAATGCCCCGCAACCAGGCCCAGCGGGCCATCGCCCTCCACCAGATCGCCGCCGACGCCGTCGCGGAAAAACTCCAGAACGATCCCTTCCCCACCTCCGTCCTGATCCTCGGCGACACCAACGTCGATCCCGACACCGAGGCCTTCGCCGACGACCCGTCCCTCGAGCCCCTCGCCGGATCCTACGTCGATCTCTGGCGCGGACGCCCCATCGAGGAGCGCACCACGATCCCGACGCGCCAACCCGGCGAAACCGGCGATCCCCTGCTGGTATTCCCGCCTTCCGCGTTCGACCGCATCTTCGCCTCGAAAAATCTCGCGGCCGGCGGCCCGTGGCGCGTTTCCCCGCCCCAAACCGTCCAGAGGGGCACCGACACCGCCAACAATCTCACGCAGCCCGGAATCAACGGACACGTCTCCGACCACCACATCGCCTATGTCGACCTGACCCGCGCCCCGCGCTGACGGCGGCGGCGACGATTTTTCCGCTGCGTTTCCATGCCGTGGAAAAAGGCTTCAAAACGGCCGTTTTGAGCCTCCAAAAGGCAAAAATGGCCTAAAAACGGCCGTTTTTCGGCTTAAAATGCCTGTTTTTGGCGAATTTTTCCGGTTTTACGGCAAAATCGGGTTTTCCGCTTCTGGGGCGGGTCAAAACCTTGGCACAGACCGTGTTTTACGGCACTTGGACGTCGACCCGGTAGTGGTGGGACTCGGCGGGATTCGTCTCGACCAGCGAGCGCATGCCATCGAGGCCAGGTAGGTTGGTTTGTCCCGCGACGGGCTGCCAGTCCGGAACCGCGAGGTTGGTCGTCCTCTCGAGGCTGTAACGGCGTTCCGCGGAAGAATCGACCCACACCTCGGCCGTGGCGGCGCGGTTCGAAACGGCTTCGATCCGGAAATACGAATCGCCGTCGGTCGGATCCGTGTCGGCGATCCATTCGCCGGCGTTGTCGAAAGGATCCTCGTCCACGTTGTTCGTCGGTCCGGCGTCGGGATTGCCGATGCCGAAGTGGTCCACTTGCCAGTCGTCCGGCAGGCCGTCGCCGGCGTAGACGTCGAAGTCGTCCGTGCCCACGTTGCGCACGAGGAAGCTGCCCGAGCCGGCCACGCCGGCATAGGTCCCGGTCGCGACGGCCACGGTATCCTCGTAAACGTTCGCGGCGGTCGCGACGCCGGCGGTCGAGACGTCCGCCAGCGGAAAGACCGGCGGCGTCCAATTCACTTCGTCGCCCGCCACCGCCAGCGCGGTGTCGTCGTCCAGCGTGGCCACGCCGGCGAGCGGCTGGCTGGCGCCTTCGTCCAGTTCGTCGGCTTCCGGCACCACGGCGAACGCCGCGGCATCGGCGAGTTGGCCGACGTAGCCGTGCCGCGCGACGGTCTCCGGCGCGGCGGCCGACGAGATGCCGACGGCGCCGCCGACGCTTTGGTCGGCCGCGTAGTTCGCGCTGGAAGCCGGCGCCCCGCCGGCGTCCACGGCCTGCAGCGCGGTCGTGGCCGCGCCGGCCAAGCCGGCGGCCAGGAGGCCGGCGATCCAGATGGCTGCGATCCGTTTCATGGTCCGGTTCCCCGTCCGCCTACTGCGGCAGCCGCTCCATCAGCAAATCCACCTTGCGTTCCAGTTCCGCCACGCGCGCCTTGAGGGCCCGGTTTTCTTGATACAGGCCCTGGATGGCCGCCAGCGCCACGCCGTCGAGATCGGCGCCGTCGAGGCCCTTTTCGTCGCGGCCCAGATCGAACGCCGCGTGGAAGTCCTGCGCCATCGGGCCGACGTGCCGCGCGTCGTAGCCCTTGTAGCGCCACCACGACAGCGGCAGCGCCGCCACCTTCTCCAGCACCGCGGCCACGTCCACGTCTTCGAAGCCTTCCTTCTGCTCCCGATCGCTGAGGATCGTCCACGAGGCGTCGCCCGGCACCCAGGAGGCATGGTTGGCGCCGTTCACGAACCGCACGCCGTTCTGGCAGCGGAACGACACCTGGTTCGACGTCGTCGCGCCGAAGTCCGCGTTCTGCGCGTCGGCCCAGACGAACGAGCCGACGTAGCCGGCTTTCGCCCGCCGGCCCGCCGCCAGGGCATACGCGGCGTTGTTCGACACCGTGCAGGAACTGCCGCCGGGAATGACGCCGTAGTTCGCGTCCGTCCCGATCGCGTTCGCGCCGCCGCCGCCGATCGCGGCCGCCAGGGTGGAGTCGCCGATCCCGTTCGCGGCGCCGCCGGCGATCACGCCGTACAACGAATTGGATTCGACGACGTTGAGATATCCGCCGCCCACGACGCCGTAAGCCGAGTTGGTTTCGATCACGTTGTTGTAGCCGCCGCCCACGACGCCGTAATACGAATTCGTTTCGATCACGTTGTAGTAGCCGCCGCCCACGACGCCGCCCGACGTCTGAATGGCGTTGAAGTAGCCGCCGCCGACGGCGCCGCCCGACGCCTGGACGACGTTGCTGTAGCCGCCGCCGATGCAGGCATGGTTGGCGGAGGCCTGGATCTGGTTGCGGCTGCCGCCGCCCACGACGCTGGAATCCGCATCCGCCAGGATCGCGTTGCTCACGCCGCCGCCGATCACGGCATGTCCGGCATTGGTCTGGATCGCGTTGCGGTAGCCGCCGCCGATCACGCCGCTGTCCGCGTTCGTCTGCAGGGCGTTGTAATACCCGCCGCCGATGAACCCCTGGGAACACTCCTCGGTGATTTTGTTGCCCACCCCGCCGCCGATGGCCGAGTAGGCGGACGCCTGCCCGATGCCGTTGAACCGGCCTCCGCCGATGGCGGCATCCGGGGCGGCCGGCCCGATTTCGTTGTACGCGCCGCCGCCGATCGCGCTTTCGTCGGATCCCTGGTCGATGGCGTTCAGGGATCCGCCGGCGATCGTCGAATACTCGCACGCGGTTCCGATCGCGTTCCGGTCCCCGCCTCCCAGGACGCTCCGGACGGAATTGGACTCGATCGCGTTTTGGTATCCGCCGGCCACCACGCCGTAACTCGAGCCGGCGCCGACCGCGTTGCTCGCGCCGCCGCCGATGACGCCGTACGGAGCTTGCGCGCCGAATTGGTTGTTCCGCCCGCCCGCGATCACGCTGTTGGACGCCGTCGGACCGATCGCGTTGTACAGGCCCCCGCCCACCACGCCGTATTGCGCGCCGGTCCAGACCACGTTGCCGTAGCCGCCGGCGACTCTCCCCCCGGCCGCGTTGGTCTGCACGACGTTGTAGCTGCCGCCGCCGATGCACGCATACGTCGCGCCGGTCTGGATGAGGTTCCGGAAACCGCCCGCCACGGCGACGTAGGCCGCCCGGTTTTCGACCCGATTCTCGCCGCCCCCGCCGATCATGCTGGTATACGAATTGCTTTCGATCACGTTGGCACCGCCGCCGCCGATCGTGTTCAAGTGCGCGCCAGACTGGATGGCGTTGGCGTTGCCGCCGGCGATCGTCGCATAATTGGCGTTGACGCCGATCGAATTGCGGTTGCCGCCGCCGAGCGTGCCGGCCACCGAGGCGGAACCGATCCAGTTGCTCTGGCCGCCGCCGATGGTGCCGAAGACGGCGGTCACGTCCACCGTGTTCCGCGCCCCGCCGGCGATGGTTCCGTGGTCGGCGTTGGTTTGGACCCGATTCGCCGAACCGCCGCCGATGGCGGCGAACGAGGCCAGGGCCTGGTTCGGGCCGTAGCCCAGGAACCCGGCGCCCGAAGCGCCGCCGCCGGCGACCGTCGCGCCGGAAACGGTCGCCACGTTGCCGGAATAGCCGGCCACCCAGCGCGGCGTTTCCGGATCCGGCTCGATCCGCAGCGCGCGCTGGCCGGCGACCTTGACCTCCAGCGCCTGGCCGTCCGTCGTGCCTAGGAAATGCGTCCCCGGCGTCGTCCCCGCGTTGCCGTCCGCCTTCCAGAACGTGTTGGAAAACGTGGCGACGTTCAAATCCGCGGCCAACAGCGTGCCGTCCGCCACTTTGTCGCCGAACACCGCGTTGTTGGCGATCTTCTCGCCGGTCACCGCGCCGTTCGCCAGATCCGCGTTGCCCACCCCGCCGTCCTCGATCGTCGCGCTCGTGACCGCTTCTTCCGCGATCTTGCTGCCGATCACGATGCCGTCGTCCAGATCGTCGGTGCCGATCGTTCCGTCCTGGATGCCCGCGCTGGTCACCGCTTCTTCCGCGATTTTGCCGCGGGTCACTGCGCCATCCGCCAGTTGCGCCGTGTCCACGGCGCCGGCCGCGACGGCGCCGGCCATCAGCGCATAGCCCGCCGCGCCGATCCGCATGTCGGGGATTAACTGCTGCGATCCGTGCGCGCCGTCGTCGAACCAGACCCGCAGGCGCACGTCCGCGTTCGTGAAAACGTCCGGCGGCAGCGCGGCCATGTCCGCCACGTCCGGATCGCCCAACGCCACCGCGTAGAGCCCCTTGGCCACCGCCAGCGAAACCGGCGCCCCGTTCGTCCAATACGTCTCGTAGACGACGTCGCTCGGCGGCGCATCGATCGCCACGGCGGGCGCGGACACGTAGCCGCTGCCCGCGTTGTCCACCACGACGTTCGTCACGGCTCCGCCGCCGATCTGTACATGCCCGGCCGCGCCCGAGCCGCCGCCGCCGCTGAAGCTCACGGAGGGCACGTCCACGTAACCGGCCCCGCCGTCGTCCACCGTCACCGACGTCACGAATCCAGCCGTCAGGTGGGCCGTCGCCGTCGCTTGCCGCGACAGATCCGTGCCGCCGTCCACCAGGGCGAACTGGAACAGGCCCGTGCCGTTGAAATTCGTCCCGTCCACCGTCACTCGGCCCTGATAGTTGATCAGCGCCGGCACTTGCGCCCACCCGGCACTGGCCCATACCGCCGCCGCCACTCCCATCCGCCCCAGAAATTTTACCATCCTGCTCATGACCGATCCTCCTACCGTGCCGCATGCATACGAACGTCAGGAACTTTGTTAAAGAATGATTTAGATTGTCAAGTGTCATGCGCGACAATAGAGAGGGTTTCTCCCTGTCCCTTGGTTTGTCCATTCGGACGCCTGATCTCCTAATTCGCCCCTCCGCAGGAAATTCGCACGGCGAACCGGCGTCTTTTTGACGACGGATTTTTGCAATCTCTCCTATGTCAGTTTAGATTGCCGCCCATGAAGCTTGCCTCCCATCTGGGAACTTCGCCGGTCCGCACGGATGCGCCGGCCAAGGTCCGCGGCGCGCTCCGCTTCACCGACGATCTCGTCCGCCCGGGCACGCTGCACGCCGCGGTTCTGTTCAGCCCCCTCGCCCACGCGGAAATCCGGAAGATCGAAATTGCCGCCGCCGCAACCGCCCCCGGCGTGCGCGGGGTCTTCACCGGCGCCGACTGGCCGGAAATCCTGATCGGGCTGTACATGGGCGACAAGCCACCGTTGGCGCGCGGCCGGGTGCGCTACCACGGCGAGCCCGTCGTCGTCGCCGTCGCGGACGACGAAGCCGCCGCGCTGAACGCCCTGCGGCTCGTGAAAGTCGAATACGCCCCGCTGCCCGCCCTCGGCAGTCCGCGCGCGGCGCTCGCGCCCGGCGCGCCCGTCCTGCATCCCGAGATGGCCCGCTACGCCCGCATTCCCGACGTCCTCCCCGAGCCCGGCACCAACGTCGCCAACCGCACAAAGATCCGCAAAGGCGATCCTGACCGGGCTTTCGCCGAAGCCGACGTCGTCGTGGCCGGCGAGTTTTCGTTCCCGCCGGGCGACCACGTGGCCATGGAGCCGCGCGTGGCCATCGCGGAATACGGCGCCGACGGCCGCCTCGAAATCGACAGCTCCACGCAATCGCCGTTCGAGGTGCGCAATCTCCTCGCCCGCGCGCTGGGCCTGCCCGAACGGCGGATCGTCGTGCGCGCCGGGCCCATCGGCGGGGGCTTCGGCGGCAAGGCGGGCATCATGCTCGAACCCCTCGCCGCCTTGCTGGCCATGCGCTTCCCCGGCCGCCCGCTGCGTCTCGCCAACACCCGCGAGGCAGATCTGCTCTCCAGTCCCGGCCGGCCCGGCCTGCAGGCGCGCGTAAAACTCGCCGCGCGCGCCGACGGTACCTTGCTCGCGGCCGAGATCGAATTCCTTTTCGACTCCGGCGGCTATGCGGATTACGCGGTCAACGTTTCGCGCGCGGCGGCGATCTCCTGCACCGGGCCGTACAACGTCCCGAACGTGAAGACCGATTCCCTCTGCGTCTACACGAACCACCCTTTCGCCACCGCGTTCCGCGGCTTCGGCCACATCGAATTGTCCTATGCCACCGAGCGCGCGATGGATCTGCTCGCCGAACGCCTGCAGATGGATCCCGCCGACCTGCGCCGGAAAAACCTCATCCGCCAAGGCGATCTCACGCCCACCGGCGCGCCGATGGACGAAAACACCGGCGACCTGCCGGCCTGCCTCGCGAAGGTGCGCGCACGTCTCGCTTGGGATGCCAAGCCGCATCGCCGGACGATGCCCGACGGCAAGATCCGGGCCAAAGGCATTTCCTGCTTCTGGAAGGCGCCGGCGATCCCGACCTTCACCGACGCCGGCGCGGTGCTGTATTTCGCCGACGACGGCAGCGCCACGCTCGCCACCGGCGTCATCGAAATCGGCCAGGGCGCACACGAAGGCCTGCGCATGCTGGTGGCCGAAGCGCTGCAGACCGATCTGGAGCGCGTCCACGTCACGCGCGCGGTGGATACCGACCGCTCGCCGCACGACTGGGCCACCGCCGCCAGCCGCTCGCTCTTCATGGCCGGCCGCGCCGCGCTCGACGCCGTCGCCGACGCCGTCGCGCAGATCCGGCGCACGGCCGCCGTTGCTTTGAATTGCGCCGTCGAAGATCTCGACGTCGCCGGCGGCCGCGTGTTCGTGCGCGCCGAACCGGCCCGTTTCCTGCCGCTGGAGAAAGTCGTCCTCGGCTACGTCTATCCCAACGGCAACGCCATCGGCGGGCCTGTCATCGGCCGCGGCGGATACATCACCCCCGATCTGACCGGCCTCGATCCCGCCACCGGCGCCGGCAAGCCGTGGCTGGAATGGACGCTGGGGGCCGAGGGCGTCGAGGTGGAGATCGATCCGGCCGACGGCGGAATCCGCGTGCTGAAGGCGGCCTGCTGCATGGATGTCGGCAAGGTCGTGCATCCCGCCCTCGCCCGCGGGCAAGTCGTCGGCGCCATGGCCATGGGCATCGGCTATTCGCTCAGCGAAGGCTTCGTCTTCGATGCCCGCCAGGTCGTGCAAAACGGCTCCCTGCGCGACTACAAGATCCTGCGCTACGGCGAAGACCCGGAATATTTCGTCGATTTCGTGGAAACGCCGCAGCAGGACGGCCCCTATGGCCTGCGCGGCCTGGGCGAGCAAGGCATCGTCGGCATGCCCGGGTGCCTCGCCCAAGCCGTGTCCCTCGCCGTCGGCGCGCAAATGACGGAGCTGCCCATGACCCCCGAAACCATCTGGAAAAAATCGCGGGAGGCCGCGCGATGATCGCCGCCGACATCCGCTATCTCCTGCCCGACACCGCCGAAGAGGCCGTGGACGCCTGGCGCCGCCTCGACGGCGCGCGCTATCTCGCCGGCGGCACCGAAATCGCCACCGCCGCGCGCCGCACCGCCGCCTACGACCTGCGCACCGTCATCGACGTCAAGCGCATCCCGGAAGCCCACGTCCACGAGATCCGCGGCGACTGCTTCCGCCTCGGCGCCGCGCTGGCGCTCTCCGACGTCGCGGCGGGCGACGCCTTCCCGCTGCTCACCGCGGTACTGCGCGGCATCGCCGACCGCACCGTCCGCAACCGCCTCACCCTCGGCGGCAATCTCGCCGGCCTGCTGCCCTACCGCGAGGCCGCGCTGCCGCTGCTGCTGGCCGACGCGACCGTCCTGACGATCGCTCCCGGCCCGGGCGACGCCCCGCCGGTGCGCCAGGAACGCCCCCTGCGCGCGATCTTCGACAAGCGCCTCGTCCTGGCCCCCGGCGAACTCGTGCTGTCGTTCTGCGTGCCCCTCGACGCGGCCGAATGGATTTGGAGCCACCACCGCCGCACGCGCACCGGCGAAGTCGACTATCCGCTCGCCGCCGTCGCGCTGGTCCACGACGGCGCCGGCATTCGGTTCGCCGTTTCCGGCGTCCACCCGTATCCGTTCCGCGCCGACGCCGTCGACGCCGCGCTTTCCAAGGACGGCGCCGACGCCATCCCGACCGTGCTGGAGGCGCTCGGCCCGTTGCGCGCCGACGCGCGCGCCTCGCTGGAATATCGCGTCGCCCTGCTGAAGAACATGATCCGCGCCGGGCTGGAGGAACTGGCATGAAAGAACGGTCCGGCATCGCGGAAATCATCCTGCGCGTCAACGGCGAGGAACGCCGCGTCGCCGTGCGCCCCGGCGACACCTTGCTGCGCGTCCTGCGCGAAAAGCTGGGGCTGACCGGCGCCAAATGCGGCTGCGAGAACGGCGACTGCGGGGCCTGCACCGTCCTCCTCGACGGCAAGCCCGTGAAGTCCTGCATGATCCTGGCCGTCGAATGCGAAGATGTCGCGATCACCACCATCGAAGGCCTGCGCGACCATCCCGTCCAGCGGGCGTTCGCCGAAGAAAACGGCTTCCAGTGCGGCTTCTGCACCCCCGGCATGATCCTCAACGCCGCCGCCCTCGTGGAAGCCCATCCCGAACACGACGACATGGTCGACCGCGAATGGATGCAGAGCAACCTCTGCCGCTGCACCGGCTACGAAGGCATCCGCAACGCCCTCGCCGCCGCCCGCAAGACGCTCCGCGCCGGCGGCTGATCGCCCCCGGCAAAAACGTCGATTCGCCGCATTCGTCCTTGCGGCAGGTTTCCGTTCCGTGGAAAATTCGCGCATGAAACGTTTGGGGCTCCACCTGGGAAGTGCGCTGTTGCTCCTGCTGTCCGGACCCGCTGCCCGCGGCGCCACGCGGTACGTCGATGCGGCCAACGCCACGCCGCTCGCGCCGTACGACAGCTGGAACAAAGCCGCCCGCAAGATCCAGGATGCCGTGGACGCCTGCGCCGACGGCGACCTCGTGCTGGTCACCAACGGCACCTATGCATCCATCGTCCTCGGCGCCAACCGCGTCGAGATCGACAAGGCCATCGCCGTGCGGAGCGTGAACGGGCCGGCCGTCACGACCATCGCGGGAGGGCTGGGCGTCCGCTGCGCCTGGATCGCCAGCAACGCCGTGCTGGCGGGTTTCACACTGGCCGACGGGCAGACCCGGACCACCGGCGATCTGGTGGCCGACCAGTGCGGCGGCGGCGCGTGGATCCAAACCAACGGGGTGTTGACCAATTGCGTCGTGACGGGTTGCTCCGCCACCGCCGACGGCGGCGGAATCTACGGCGGCTGCGCCGCGAACTGCGTGCTCAGCAACAACGTCGCCCTGCTCAGCGGCGGCGGCGCGGCGGCGGCCGAACTCGTCGGTTGCCGAGTCGTCGGCAACCGCGCCATGCGAGCCGGCGGCGCCTACGGCGCGATCCTGCGCCAATGCGAGCTGAGCGACAACGTCGCCCGCACCGAAGGCGGCGGCGCCGACGCTTCCCGCCTGTACGACAGCTTCCTGCACCACAACCGCGCCCGCTCCGGAGGCGGCGTCGCCGACTCCCTCCTTTACTCCTGCACCGTCGCGTTCAACGAAGCCGACTACGTCGGCGGCGTATCCGGCTATCTCGACAGCGGAATCTACAACGGCATCGTATTCCACAACCAAGCCCGCATGGGCACGCCTGCGGACGTCGAAACGCCCACGTTCGCCGGCCTGTGCAGTTCCGACGCCGGCCTCGTCGCGCCGCCGCGCCTGGTCGGCATCCGCAACCCGCATCTCCTGCCGGATTCCCCCTGCATCGGCGCCGGCACCAATCTGCCGGGATTCGTCGCCGCGACGGACTTCGACGGCGAACCCCGCCTCGACGGCGACCGGCTCGACCTCGGCTGCGACCAAGTCCACCCCGCTCTCGCGGCCGAACCGCTCGTCGCCGCCATCGTCTGCCCAAGCACCCCGGTCGTCGCCGGCACCGAACGGGTTTTCCTCTCCGACGTCCGCGGTTCGGCCACCGCCATCGTCTGGCAGGTGGACGGCGGGTCGTTCGGCGCTACCAACGAAGTCGCCATCTCCTGCCGCAAAGACGTCGCCGCGGACTACGACGTGGTCTTGCGCGCCTGGGACGCCGCCGGCACGACGGCCAGCACCGTCCACGTCCACGTCGTCGCCGGCTTCACGAATTGCGTCTCTCCTGCGGGAACCCACGTCCCGCCGTTCACCAATTGGACCGCCGCCGCCACGGACGTCCAATCCGCCATCGACGCCTGCGCGGCCGGCGGCACCGTTCTCGTCGCCGACGGCGTCTACGGATCGGGCTCGATCGCCTACATCGACGAGTTGACCTCGCGCATTCTCGTTACCAACCAGGTCCATGTCCGTTCGGTGAACGGTCCCGCCGCCGCCATCCTCCAGGGCCGCGGACCCAACGGCCCTCTCGCCATCCGTTGCGCCGTCGTCGAGAGCAATTCCTCCCTCTCCGGTTTCACCCTGACCGACGGCGCCACGCTGGTCCAGCCGCTGGAATACTACGCCTACGACGTCGCCGGCGGCGGCGTCTGGGCCTTCCCCGGGAGCCTCGTCAGCAATTGCGTCATCTCGTCCTGCTCGGCGTCCTATCGCGGCGGCGGTGCCTATGGCGGCACGCTCGTCGATTGCCGGCTCGTCGACAACGCCGGCGACGGCGCCGCCGCCGACGCCGAGCTGATCGATTGCGTCGTTTCCAACAACGCGGCGCGCGGCACCTGGAGCTGCGTCGTCTCCGGAGGAGAAGTCCGCAACAACCGCGACGGCGGCGCCCGCTATGGCTCGCTGACCGACGTGCTCCTGCGCGACAACGCCTGCGCCGGCGACGGCGGCGGCGCCCGGGAGGCCGACCTGGCGCGCTGCGTCGTCGTCGGCAACTCCGCAGAATATGGCGGCGGGCTTTATCTCGGTTCCGCGACGGATTGCGTCGTCGCGAGCAACGTTGCCAGCGCTTCGGGCGGCGGGGCGGCCGGCGCCACCTATCAGAGCGTCGCGCTGCGGCGCTGCACGCTCGCCGGCAATGCCGCCGCCCAAGGCGGCGGCGCCTACCGTGCCGATCTCGACAACTGTTTCGTCGTTTCCAACTCCGCCGCCCTTTTCGGCGGCGGCCTCCGGACTTCGGCGGCGCGCCATTGCGCCTTGCTCGGCAACTCCGCCGGTTCCACCGCCGGCGGCGCCCTCTACGGCACTCTCGACAACTGCACGGTCGCCGTTAATTTCGCCGTGCGGGCCGGAGGCACCTACGGCGGCACCGTCCGCAACTCCATCGTCTTCCACAACCGCGCTGCCAGCGGCGCTTCCAACCACTACCAAACGGTGTTCTTCGATTCGTGCACGGCCCCCGATCCGCTCGGCGCCCGCAACCTCGTGGTCGATCCCGGCCTGGTCTCGATCCGCAATCCCCATCTGCTGGCCGATTCGCCTTGCCGCGGCCGGGGCACGTGGGCCGCCTGGATGGCCGGAACCGCCGATCTCGACGGCGACCCCCTGCCGGCAGCCGACATCGACGTCGGCTGCGACCAATACCGGACCGACTCCGCCGTCGGCCCGCTCGCCATCTCCGCCTCGGCCGCTTATGCCGTCGCGGCCGTCGGGTATCCCCTCGCCTTCCAGTCCGAAATCGACGGAATCCCCGCCGGACTTTCCTGGAACTGGGGCGCGGGAGATCCGGATCGCTCGTCGGGAACCCCGACCCACGCCTTCGACCTCCCGGGCACGTACGACGTGGTGTTGTCCGTTTCCAATTCCACCGCCAGCTGTTGCACCACCGTCCGCGTGGAAGTCGTGGCGCAACCGATCTTCCACGTGGCGACGAACGGCGCCCACGTTCCGCCTTTCGCCGATTGGGCCAATGCCGCCACCAATATGCAAGCCGCCGTCGATCTGGCCGTCGTTCCCGGCAGCCTGATCTGGGTGTCCAACGGCATCTATTCCTCCGGTTCCACCGTCGTCGGCGCCGGAATTCCCAATCGATTGGTGGCCACCAACCCCGTCACCGTCCGCGGATTCCACGGACCGGATTCCACTTGTCTCGCCGGGGCCGGTCCGGCCGGTCCCGCCGCCATCCGCGGCGCCTATCTGGCCAACGGCGCGACGCTGGCCGATTTCACCGTTTCCAACGGCAACACCGCCGTGCTGGGCGACGCCCCGCTCCAGATTTCCGGCGGAGGAATTCTCGCCGAAAACGGCGGCAGCGTCTCCAATTGCGTTGTTCGCGACTGCACGGCGCAAGGCCCCGGCGGCGGGGCGCACGGCGTCCGCCTGCTCGACTCCACGCTCGCCGACAACCGCTCTTTCGCCGACGGCGGCGGCCTGTACTACGGCGAAGCTTCCCGTTGCCTCCTGTCCGGCAACCACGCCTCCGACAACGGCGGCGGGCTCGCGTTTTCCTCCGCCGAACGTTGCGTCGTCCAAGGCAACGAAGCCGGCGGCGGCGGCGGCGGTTTGGAATCCGTCCTCCGCTTTTCCACGCTCTCCTCCAACGCCGCCAGCGATTCCGGCGGCGCCTTGCTGGGCGGCACCGCCCAATCCTGCCGCGTGCTCGACAACCGTTCCGACCAGTACGGCGGCGGGCTTTCCTCCACGTTCGCCTACGCCGGCCAGGCCTATCATTGCCTGTTCGCCGGCAACTCCGCGCCCTTGGGCGGCGCCATGGACGCCAGTTTCCTCGAACACTGCACCGTCGTCGCCAACCATGCCGAAACCTCCGGCGGCGGGATCTACAACGGCGAACTCGACGACTGCATCGTCTACGACAACACCTCCGCCGGCACCGATCCCGACGTGGAATTTTCCGACGAGGAAGACGAATTCAGCTTCTGCTGCGCCCCCGTTCCCCTGCCCGGCACCGGCAATTTCACCAACGCCCCGCTTTTCGCCGACGCCGCCAACCGCGACTACAGCCTTTCCTCCGCTTCGCCTTGCATCGACGCCGGCGCCCCCGGCCTGCTCCCCTGGGATCTCGACGGCCATCCCCGGCCGCTCGACGGCAACGCCGACCTCGTCCCCGCTTGGGACGTCGGCGCCTGCGAGTACGTCTCCGCCGTCGCCGATACCGACGGCGACGGCATGCGCGACGGCGACGAAGACGTCGCCGGCACCGATTCGACGGACCCGGAATCGCTTTTAGCGTTTGTCTCCTACCGCGTCGAAACCGATGCGCTTCGGCTCGCCTGGCCCAGCGTCGCGAATCGCCGCTACTCCGTTTTCCGAGCCCCCGATTTCACCTCCGCCGTCTGGACCGCCGTCGCCGAATGCACCAACCTTCCCGGCACCGGCGGAACCATCGAACGGCCTCTGCCCACCACCCCCGGCGCTCGCGAATCCTTCCGCATCCAGGTTGAACGCGAATCGCCTTGATCTGCCGATTCTCCGCGGCACGGCGATCATGGCGCGCAACGAACGCGATCGTTTCGCGGAACGTCCGCTGCCGTTTGTTTGGCTGGGGAACGTCTTGCCCTCGCCCGGCCCGGCCCCTATCCTGATCCCATGAAACACGCCCATTCGCGAAAAGCCGAATTCGATTTCCGCTGGCCGGCCGCCCCGCTCCACGTCGTCCTCGTCCACCCCGAAATCCCCCCCAACACCGGCAACGTCGCCCGCCTCTGCGCCGCCACCGGCACCCGCTTGCATCTCGTCGAGCCCCTCGGATTCAAGATCACCGACGCCCAGCTCCGCCGCGCCGGCCTCGACTACTGGGACGCCGTCCAGGTGCAGGTTCATCCTTCCTGGGAGGCTTGCCGCGCCGCATTAGGCGCGGCCCGGCTCTTCCTCTACAGCACCGGCAGCTCCCGTCCCTATACCCAGGTCGAATACCGCCCCGGCGACGCCCTCGTGTTCGGCTGCGAAACCAAGGGGTTGCCCGACGACTTGCTCGCCGCCCACGCCGATTCCGTCCGCGGCATCCCCATCCAGACCCAGCACGTCCGCTCCCTCAATCTCTCCAGCGCCGTCGCCATCGTCGTCTACGAAGCCCTGCGCCAGATCGACGCGGGCGGATGACGCCGCCGCGCGCGGCTACTTCCATTCGTCGGTATCGAGCAGCAGCGTCACCGGGCCGTCGTTGACCAGTTCCACCTGCATCGCCGTGCGGAACACGCCCGTTTCCACGACGAAACCCATGTCCCGCAGGCACGCCACGAACCGCTCGTACAGCGGCTCCGCCTGTTCCGGCGGCGCCGCGTCGAGATAGCTCGGGCGGTTCCCCTTCGCCGCGTTCCCGTGCAGCGTGAACTGGCTCACCACGATGAACTTCCCGCCCGGCACCGCCGAGATCGGCAAATTCATCTTCCCCTCCGCGTCGTCGAAAACCCGCAGCTTGGCGACCTTGTCGGCCAGCTTCGCCGCGTCCGCTTCGGTATCCGTCCGGCCGATGCCCAGCAGGATCACCGCCCCCGGCCCGATGCGGCCCGTCGCGCGGCCTTCGCTGCGGACTTCCGCGCTCGCGACCCGCTGGAAGACCGCCTTCACGCCGGACTCAGTTGCCGCCTTGGATCAGCAATTCGATCGAACCGTCGTTCACCGAGGCGCCGTCCAGGTTCCGCACGATCCGCGATTCGTTTTTCATCTGCCGGAAAAGCCCGGACTGCGTGCTGGCGTAGAGTTTGCCCAAGAAACCTGGCAGCGGCAGATGCCCCGCCTTCGCGCCCGTCACGACCAGCTTCGACCCCTTGGGCTTGGCGTAGAACGTGCCCGTGAACGTGAACGGCCCGCGGCCGATCGCCACGAACACTTCCGCCCGGCCGGGGAAGAACCGCGCGCCGACGTCGTCGAGATGGGCGGAAAGTCCGCCGCGCGCAGCCGGCTGCGCCGCCAGCATCTCGCTCAGGTGCGCGTTGATTTCCTTTTCCTCGATCACTTGCGAGGCCGGTAGCCCGCGGTTCAAGGCCTCGACCAGGAGCTCCCCTTTCATGCGGTAGCGCTTGGCGTCCATTTCGTCGCCGGTCGTCCGCGTCATCCGGGCCGGCCAGATCATCAGCAGGACGATCAGCAGCAGCACGAACGCCGCCGCCAGCCGGGCAGCCATGCGGATTTGCTGCTCCACCGTCGGCCCGCTGGCGTCTTTCATGTGCTGCTCGGCCGTTTCGAAATCCAGCCGCGCGCCGCACTTCTTGCAATGCACCACCGGCAACCGGTTCATTTCGCCGCACTTCGTGCAGCGCATCATCAGAATGTTTTCTTCCATGGTCGTCTCCTACTTCGCCGGTTTGGCCGATTTGCCGTCCGCCGGGGCGCTTTCCGTCTTTTTCTCGGTGCTTTTATCCGTTGCATGGGACGCATGCGAGGTTTTCTTGTAGTCCGTCTGGTAGAATCCGGACCCTTTGAACAGGATGCCGGCGCCGCCCGACACCAGGCGCGCCACCTTGCCCCGGCATTTCGGGCAGGTCTTCAACGGCTCCGCCGTGATGGCTTGGAATTTTTCGAACTGGTAGCCGCACTTGCGGCACTCGTACTCATAGGTCGGCATGATCCATCTCCTCGCGGTTCGGGGCGCGTCCTCAGCCGGCGTTTTCCGAACCCAGCCACACTTGGCCGTCTTCGATCTTGGCGGGCAGGGCCGGCAGCGGATCGCGGGCCGGACCCTTCAGCACGGCGCCGTCGGCGGAAAACCGGGCGCGATGGCACGGGCAAACGAACTCGTTGCCGGACACCTCCACCGTGCACCCCCGGTGGGTGCACCGAGCGGACAGCGCGCGGACCCCGTCCGGCGTTTTCACGACGAAGGCGTTGTGCTCCTTCAGGAATTTCGGCTCGCCCTCCGGAAAGTCCGCTTCCGCGCCCACGGCGGTCCAGGCCGCGTCTTCCGCCAGCGCCGGCGGCACGCCCGCCAACGCCAACAATCCCAATACCGCTCCCGAGCGTTTCAGGAACGTGCGGCGATCGCAATCCATGGTCCCGTTTTCGATCATTCGCTTTTTCATGTGTCCTACCCTTCCCGGATTTCGGCCGGCAATTGCGCTTTGAGCGCCGCGTTCACTTTTTCCTGGAAACCGTTGGCCGTTTCGTCGGTCAGCGTGCCGGTCTTGGACCGATACGTGAACGCATAGGCCATGCTCTTGCGGCCTTCGCCCAGGTTCTTGCCCTGGTAGACGTCGAACAGCTCGATCTTCTCGAGTTCGGCCGGCGCCGCCGCGCGCGCGACTTCCACGACCCGTTCGTGGCGCACGTCCGCGCCCACGATCAAGGCCGCGTCGCGCCGGATGCTCGGGAAACTAGGCGGCGGGACCAAGGGTTGCATCGCCTCCACGTCCTTGACCAGCGGCTTCGCTTCCGCTTCCAGCAGGCCCACCGGTTCGTGGATGCGCCATTCCTTCGCGATCTCCGCCTTCAGCAGGCCCAGCCAGCCGACGACCGCGCCGTCCACGACGATTTCCATGCCGCGGCCCGGCTCGCTCCACGGCCGATCCGCCGGCCGCAGCGCCGCGCCGCGCAGGTTCAGCGCGGCCGCCGCCCGTTCCCACAGGCCTTTGATCCACAGGAACGCTTCCAACTCGTCCACGGGCTTGAACTTGTCCAGACCCGTGCGGCCCGTCGGCCCGAACAACCCGACCGCCACGTGGTCGGTTTCCGCCGGCTTGCCGTCCGGCCCCAGCCGGAAGACGCGGCCCGTCTCGAAGAACGCCGTTTCCGCCACCTGCCGCGAGAAATTGAGGCCGATGGTCTCGACCATCTGCGGCAACAGCGCGTCGCGCATGACCGTGTGGTCCGCCGTCAGGGGGTTCGCCAGCTTCGCGCGGTTCGGCGCGTTGTCCTGGTCGAACAGGTCCAGCAGCCCTTCCGCGAGAAAGCTGTAGTGCATGATCTGTTGCAGGCCCAGGCCCACGAGCACGTCGCGCAGCCGCGCCTGCGCCTGCGCCGGCTTGTCGTCCGCGTCGGGCACGATGGTCGCCATCGAGCGCACCGGCGGCAGCTTCTTCAGCCCGTAGATGCGCGCGTATTCCTCGATCAGATCCGCTTCGCGCGTCAGGTCCTCGCGGAACGTGGGCACTTCCACCTCGACCGCGTCCGGACCGCTCTTCAGCACCTTCAGCTCCAGCGCCGCGAAGACCTGCGCGATTTCTTCCGGCGTCGCCGCGATGCCCAGCAGGGCTTCCAGCCGCGCCGGCCGGCAGACGACGGTCCACGGCCGCTTCGGTTCCGACCGCACGTCCACCACGCCCCGCAGCAACGTGGCGCCGGCCAGTTCGTACATCAGCTTCGCCGCGCGCCGGCTGCCGAATTCCGCCAGCTCCGCGTCCACGCCGCGCATGAAGCGGTACGACGCATCCGAAAGCATCCCCAGCTTCTTGCTCGTCGCGCGGACCGACGCCGGCCGGAAATTCGCGCTCTCCAGCAGGACATCCGTCGTGCTTTCGTTGATTCCGCTGTGCTCGCCGCCCATCACGCCGGCCACCGCCATCGGCTTGACCGCGTCGGCGATCACGAGCATCTGCGGTTCCAGCGTCCGTTCCACGCCGTCCAGCGTCAGAATCTTCTCGCCCGGTTTGGGCAGCCGCACCACGATGCGGCCTTCCGCCAGCAGCTTCTGGTCGAACGCATGCAGCGGCTGCCCGCACTCGAGCATGACGTAGTTCGTGATGTCCACGACGTTGTTGATCGCCCGAATGCCGGCCGCTTCGAGGCGCCGCTTCATCCAGTCGGGGCTCGGGCCCACCTTCACGTCCCGCAGGATGCGCGCCGTGTACCGCGGGCAATCCACCAGATCTTCGACGGCCACGCTCGTCGCCGTCTCCGCCGCGGGATCCGTTTCGGCCAGCGTTTCGTCCGGCCGCTTGACCGTCGTCCCATACAAGGCGGCCACTTCGCGCGCGATGCCCAGCAGACTCAGGCAATCCGGTCGGTTCGGGGTGATTTCGACTTCGACCACCGTCTCCGGCGGGCCCAGCACCTCGGCCAGCGGCGTGCCCGGCGCCCATTTCGCGTCCAGCACCATCAGCCCGGCGTGGTCGTCGGAGAGGCCCAATTCGTCCTCGGCGCAGAGCATGCCCTCGCTGAAGACCCCGCGCACCTTGCGCTTTTCGATCGTGAAGCCGGCCGGCAACGTCGTGCCCAGCGGCGCGAACGGGTACTTCCCGCCCACGGCCACGTTCGGCGCGCCGCAGACCACCGTCATTTCGGCCGGACCGCCGAAGTTCACGCGGCACAGCGACAGCTTGTCCGCGTTCGGGTGCTTCTCGATCGCGAGGACTTCGGCCACCACCACGCCCGGCACGCCGCCGCCGAGGCGCTCGATGCCTTCGACTTCCACGCCCGAGAACGTCAGCTTGTCCGCCAACCCCGCGACCGTGTCCTCGAAGTCCACGTACTCTTTCAACCAGCTCAACGGTATCTTCATGGTCAAATCCTATCAGTATCCAGAAATTCAGGGGTTGGAATTCACTCGCCCGATTCTCAGAATTGGGCGAGATACCTCACGTCGTTTTCATAGAGCCGCCGGATGTCGTCGATGCCGAACAAAATCATCGCCAGGCGCTCGATGCCCATGCCGAAGGCGTAGCCGGTCACCTGTTCCGGATCGTAGCCGGCCAGCTTGAAGACGTTGGGATCCACCATGCCGGCGCCCATGATCTCGATCCAGCCGCTCTGCTTGCACACGCGGCAACCTTTCCCGCCGCACATGTGGCACGAGAAATCCACTTCCACGCTCGGTTCCGTGAACGGGAAGAAATGCGTGCGGAAGCGCGACTTCACGCCCGGGCCCATCAGCTCGCGCGCGAAATGGTCGATGTCGCCCTTCAGATCCGCCAGGCTCACCTTCTCGTCGACGTAGAGGCCTTCGATCTGGTGGAAGTTGGCGCTGTGCGTCGCGTCGGTCGTATCGCGGCGGTAGCAGCGCCCCGGGCAGACGATCCGCACCGGCGGCTTCCGGCTTTCCATGTAGCGCGCCTGCACGGCGCTCGTTTGCGTCCGCAGCAGCAGCCCGCCAGGCAGATAGAACGTGTCCTGCACGTCGCGCGAGACGTGGTCCGCCGGCGTGTTGAGCGCGTCGAAGTTGTAGTACTCCGTCTCGACGTCCGGCCCGTCCGCGACGGTGAAGCCCATCCGGCGGAAGATCGCCGAGGTCCGGTCGATCAGCTGCTGGATCGGGTGCAGCCGGCCGCGCCGCGGCCAGCGCCCGGGCAGGGAAAGATCGAACGCGCCGGCCTTGGCCGCCTTGGCAACCGCCTCCAGCGCCGCCTTGCGCTCGGCCACCGCCGCCGTCACGCCCGTCTTGAAGCGGTTCAGGGCTTGGCCCATCGCCGGCTTGTCCGCCGCGGGCACGTCCTTGAGCCCCTGCATCAGGCCGGGCAGCATCCCGTTGCGGCCGATGTATTTCACCCGCAGCGCCTCCAGCGCGGTCCCATCCGCCGCGCCCGCCAGCTCCGCCAGCGCCTGCGCCGTCAATCCATCCACTTCCTTGATGTCCATGAACTCTCCTCGAAATCGCGATTTTTCCACGCCGTGGAAAACTTTTTTCCACACTGTGGAAAAATTCCCGCCCATTTTTCCACGTCGTGGAAAAATAGAAAGCACGAAAAACGGGTTTATCCGCGCGGCAACGCCAGTTTTTCGCCAAAAACCCGGTCGAATTCGGGCGGATCGAACCGCTCGAAGCCCCCGCCGTGGTAGAAGGTGATCTCCCCGAAATAGACCGTTCCGCCGCAACAGAACAGGTCGATCCGCGCATACGGGAAATCGGCCGCGAGCGTTTCCGCCAACCGCACCATTTCCGGCAGCGCGGCCGGGCGCGGCACCGCCGGCCCGTTGGGCCACGCCGGCCGGTCCCCTGCCCATTCCGTCCAAATGAACGGCTGGAGGTTCCAATCCAGATCGTAGAAATTCCGCCGGTGCGCGGTCTCGCGGTCCAGGTCCACCTGGATCGTCGCGACCTTCCCGCCGAAGCAATGCAGCTTGTAGTCGCTTGGGATCCGGCCGTTCTCGTCGAGCAGCAGCTGCTCGGCCACGATCAAGGGTTTCATCCCCTTGTACGGCCATTCGCGCGACGTCGCGTAGTGGCTCGCGGCCAGCCATTCGCGGAACTGGCGGACGACCTTCCGTTCGTCTTCCCGCGATTGGTCCCGCACGATCCAGTTCTGCCCGCTGCCGTGGTTGACCTTCAGGACGAACGCCGCGGGCAGGTCCGCGAACCGGATCTCCTCCGCGCGGGCATAGGTCCGGATCAGCGGGATCAGGTATTTCTCCCCCGCTTTCGCGGCCACGAGTTCCCGCACGGCGTACTTGTCCGCCGCGATTTTCTGCCGCGGATCGCGGACGTGCAGCTTCATCCAGTTCAGCTTTTCGTTCAGCGTGCGGGGCTGCGCCCAATCCAGCGGGGTGCCGAAGGTCTGCGCGAACGTCCGCGCGATCTGCGCCCGGTCCGACCGCCACCCGCCGCGCCGCAGCCAATCCCGCGCCCGGACGCAGGGCGAAAAGAGCCCGCGCCCCCAGTCGGTTTCGAGGTATTGCTTCTTGAGCCACGCTCTCATGCGGCCGCCATACTGCCCGCCCCGCCCTGCAAAATCCAGTTTCAACTTTTGCCGCCCAGGCCCCCTCTGAATTCTTCATTCTGAATTCTTAATTGTCCCCTCCCCGCCCTCCGGGTATATTCCCCCCCCGTCACCCACCATGACCGACAGCCAACAACCATCTCTGTTCGACGACGACTCCGAGGACGCCCCGCGCCCCGCCAAGGGCGCCGCCAAAGCGCCGGCCGCCGTCGAGCCGCCGGCGCATCTCGACGGCAAGGATCTCGGCGAGGGCCCGCTCCATCATCTGATGGACAGCAACTTCCTGCAATACGCGTCCTACGTCATCCGCGACCGCGCCATTCCCGAACTGAACGACGGCCTCAAGCCCGTCCAGCGCCGCATTCTCCACGCGCTGTACGAAAAGGACGACGGCCGCTTCATCAAGGTCGCCAACATCGTCGGCCACACCATGCAGTACCACCCGCATGGCGACGCGTCCATCGGCGACGCGCTGGTCACGCTGGTCAACCGCGGCTACCTCATCGAGGGCCAGGGCAACTTCGGCAACATCCACACCGGCGACCCGGCCGCCGCCCCGCGCTACATCGAGTGCCGCCTGACGGATCTCGCCGCCACGCAGCTCTTCAACCCCGACCTCACCGAATTCATCCCCTCCTACGACGGGCGCAACAAGGAACCCGTC
Source organism: uncultured Verrucomicrobiota bacterium (assembly GCA_937872095.1). Lineage (GTDB taxonomy): Bacteria > Verrucomicrobiota > Kiritimatiellia > CAIQIC01 > Lenti-01 > Lenti-01. The sequence goes on along the minus strand of CALMNW010000079.1, from coordinate 22,236 downwards.
GTGCTGCCCGCCAAGCTGCCGCTGCTGCTGATGCTCGGCGCGGAAGGCATCGCCGTCGGCCTTTCCACGCGCATCCTGCCGCACAATTTCGGCGAACTGCTCCAGGCGCAGATCGCCATCCTCCAGAAGAAGTCCTTCAAGCTCGTGCCCGACTTCCTCCAGGGCGGCCTGATCGACGCCCGCGAATACGACGAGGGCCGCGGCAAGGTCCGCCTCCGCGCCGTGATCGACCAGAAGGACGAGGCCACGCTCGTCGTCCGCGAACTGCCCTACGGCGTCACCACCGAAACCCTCATCGCCTCCATCGAGGACGCCGCCAAGAAGGGCAAGCTCAAGACCAAGGCCATCCGCGACTACACCGCCGGCAAGGTCGAAATCGAAATCGCCCTGCAGGCCGACGCCGACGTGGCGCAAGCCATCCAGGCCCTCTACGCCTTCACCCAGTGCGAAGTGTCCCTTTCCCTGCGCCCCATCGTCATCAAGGAGCAGCGCCCCGTCGAGATGTCCGTCCACGACGTCCTGCGCCACAACACCAAGCGCCTCGTCGAGCTGTTGCGCAAGGAACTCCAGATCGAGCGCAAGAAGATCGACGAAGCCCTCCAGGCCGCCTCCCTCGTGCGGCTGTTCATCGTGCACCGCATCTACAAGCGCATCGAGGAATGCAAGACGGCCCCCGAAGTCCGCCAAGCCATCCTCGACGGCCTCGCCCCCTACCGCGACCAGCTCCGCCGCGACGTCACCGGCGCCGACCTCGACATGCTGCTGGCCATCCCCATCCGGCGCATTTCGCTCTACGACATCAACAAGTCCCGCAAGGAGGAAGACGACCTCCTCGCCGACTTCGACGCCGTCGAAAAGAACCTCACCGACGTCGTCGCCTACGCGATCAAATACCTGAAAAACCTCCTGCGGGACTACGCCGGCGACTGGGAACGCAAGACCAAGGAAGCCAAGTTCGACGTCCTCGAGATGCGCGAGCTCACCTCCCGGGAGTTCACTCTCGTCCACGACAAGGAAAAGGGCTATCTCGGCTACGATCTTTCCGGCGAGCCCCTCTTCCACTGCTCGTCCTACGACAAGATCATCCTCGTCTGGGACGACTGCCGCTACCGCGTCGTCCCGCCGCCGGAAAAACTGTTCGTGGACAAGAACCTCGTCTACGCCGCCATCTACGACCGCGACCGCGTCATGACCCTCGTCTACGAATCCGACGGCATCACGCATCTCAAGCGCTTCGCGTTCGGCGGCGTCATCCAGAACAAGGACTACGCCTGCATCCCCGAGGGCGAGACCGGCCAGGCCCTGTTCTTCGCCGACAACCAGCCCGCGACCCTCTACGTGAAGTACGCCCCCCGCAAGGGCCAGCAGATCCACCAGCAGGAGTTCGACCCCAAGAAGGTCGCCGTCCGCACCCCCAAGACCCGCGGCATCCAGATCACCACCAAGCGCATCGTCTCCATCGAAACCCAGAAGCCCCGCAACTGGGACGTCAAGGCCGGCCCCAAGGGCGCCTTCCTGGATTAGGCCGTTGCCGCGCAACGGCCGGCGGAGGCGCCGCCGCCCGGCCGGATTGGGCCGGCCGGACCCGCCCACATTTTGGTGTTTTCTTTTTTCCGGCACGTGGTACTTTCCGCGCTCATTGGAAATTCCGGTCGTCGGATTTTCGGAACGAGCCATCCAGAGGTCTTCCGCAGAGCGACCGGCGCCGGCGGTTCCGGCAGAATTCCAAGCGGAGGTTGGAAGCCCCGGCATCCATGAATGTAAACGACGGCCCGCTCGCGGGCCTGGTTCCCCTCCGTCTGTCCGACAGACCGCTGCTCCACGACATCTTCTCCCGGCAAGCCGATCCGATTTCGGACTGCTCCTTCGCCTGCACGTTCATCTGGAGCGCCAGCCTCAAGCTGTATTGGCAGCAGATCCACCGCCATTTGTGCGTCTTCGCCAACGGCACCGGCGACCTGACCCTGCTGTCCCCCCCGCTGCCGGAGCCCGGCGCGACCGCGGACGACATGGCGCTGGCTCTCCGCGAATGCTTCGCCGTCATGGACGCCTACAACGACCGCTGCAGCGACCGCAGCCATTCGCGCATCGAGTACGTCTCGGAGCCCCTGCTGGCCCGGATGCGCGCGGCCCCCGGCTTCGATCTGGACGTCGCCCCGATGAGCGCCGACTACGTCTACGACATGGCCCGCATGATCGATCTCGCCGGCGGCCCCCTGCAAGCCAAGCGCAGCGCCCGCGCGCGCTTCATGCGGCGCTTTCCCGACCACCGCACGGAACCGCTGCGCCCGGAACATCGCCAGGCCTGCGTGTCCTTGCTGTTCCGCTGGCAGAAGCGGGCGGAGGAAAAATTCGCGGGCGAACCGCCCTCCGCCGAATCCACCAGCCCGGGCGTGCTCCGGCGCCGCGAAGTCGCCGCCTGCGAATTCGCCATCGACTACATGGACGTCCTCGGCCTGAAGGGGCTGGCGCTGTTCGTCGGCGACGAACTCGTCGGCTTCACCTTGGGCGAGGCGCTGACGTCCCGCCAGGCTTCCATCCTGATCGAGAAGACGCATCCGGACTTCGTGGGCGCGCCGCAATACATCTTCGCCGAATTCTGCCGCCAATGCTGGGCCGATTTCCCCGAGTGCAACGCCGGCGACGACTGCGGCATGCCTTCGCTGCGGTTCACCAAAGAAGCCTACCGGCCCATCCGGCGCCAGAACAAGTATTGCCTGACCCGGCCCGCCGTTCTCGCGCCCGCGCCCCTCGCGGCGGCCGCGGCTCCCGCGGCGCTTTGCCTATGAAGCTCGTTCGCGGCACGTCCTCGCCCGAGGACTTGAAGCAGCTCGTCCGCCTCGAAACCGTGTGCTTCCGGCATCCGGGCGAGCGCTTCCACGCCCGCCAGATCCGCGACCTTCTGGAGAATCCGCGGGCGTGCGTCCGGTTCGCCCGCGAGGGCGCCACCATCGCCGGCTGGGCCGTGGGCCTCCTGCGCCGCCACGGACCGCGGCAGCGCTCCGGGCGCCTCTACGCCCTGTCGGTCCATCCCGATTTCCGCGGCCGCGGCCTGGGCGCCCGGCTGGCGCAGGACGTCCTCCGCCGGCTCCGCCGGCGCGGCGCGCGAACCCTCAGCCTCGAAGTCCGCGTGCCGAATCCCGCCGCCCAGCGGCTCTATCTCCGCCTGGGATTCCGTCCCGCCCGGCCCCTGCCCGACTACTACGGCCCCGGCCTCCACGGCCTCCGCATGCGGAAATCCGTCCGCCCGAACCGCCGGCGCCCGAAATAACCGGACCGCTTCTCCGCGATCTGGGCGCGCTTGGCGAGAGCCGGTTTCCCGGTTTTCCGATTTCTGCTATTTTCGCAAGCCCGGTCAAGAAACCGCGCCGAACCCGTGGTGTACTGGCGGCACAACGAAGGAAATCCCCGATGGATGCGGAACAGATCAAGGCGGTGAAACGGATGCAGAGCTTTATCGAAGCTCATCGATCCGAACCCATCACCCTCGCCCAGCTCGCCCGCGCCGCCCGCTACTCGCCGTGGCACGCCGCCCGCCTCTTCAAGGAAGTCGTCGGCCGCGCGCCCTTCGAGTACGTCCGCCAGCTCCGCCTGTCCGCCGCCGCGGACAAGCTCTGCGGCGAGCCCCGCAAGGTGATCGACGTCGCGTTCGACTTCGTCTTCGATTCCCACGAAGGCTTCACGCGCGCGTTCACCCGCCAGTTCGGGATTTCCCCGCGCCAATATCGCCGGAAAAAGCCGTCCGTCGTCCTGTTCATGCCGGACCGGATGCGCAGCTACTACCCGCCCGCCCCGAAAGGAACCGCCCCCATGAAAGCCAAACCCGCCCAGCCCCAGTCCCAGGTCGTCTTCGTCCAGATCGTCGACCGCCCCGCGCGCAAGATGATTCTCAAACGCGGCAAGAAAGCCACGCACTACTTCGAGTACTGTGAAGAAGTCGGCTGCGAAGTCTACGCGCAGCTCGGTCAGATCAAAGCCGCCATCCACGAACCCATGGGCCTGTGGCTGCCCAAGCGCCTCCGGCGCCGCGGCACGTCCGTCTACGCCCAGGGCGTCGAAGTTCCCGCCGATTACGCCGGCCCCGTCCCGGCCGGCTTCGAGCTGATCGACCTGCCGCCCTGCACCATGATGGTCTTCCAGGGCCCGCCCTTCGACGAAAAGAACTTCGAGCAGGCCATCTTCTCCCTCTGGGACGTCATGAAGACCTACCAGCCCGAACTCTACGGCTACGCCTGGGCCGACGACGACGCGCCGCGCTTCCAGCTCGAACCCGTCGGCTATCGCGGCTACATGGAAGGCCGGCCCGTCCGCCCCGTGAACAAGGCGAAGGCCAAGCCCGCCCGCAAGCCGACCGCGGCCACCCCGCATCCTTCCCAGAAGAAAGCCCCCAAGAGCGGCACCCTCCAGAGGTAGGGTCGTCTCGCCGAGACGACCGATCCGTTTGTGCCGCCCGGTCAACGCCCGGGCCCAAACAAATCCATATCCCTTCTCACGCCAAGCTTGCCATGCCAAAGGCATGGCCCGCCAAGAAGTTTCCGCCGCGCCATACGCTCCTTTGCGTTCTTGGCGAGCGATAAGTTCCTCGATCTTGAAAGGAATCCCCATGAAAACCATCCAGCCTCTTGCCCTGCTCTTTTCCCTGATCTTCGCCGTTTCCGCTTGCACCCGCCCCGACCGCGCGGAAACGCCCGCGGCGCAAATCGCCCGGCGCCTCCCATTCGGCGAGCATGAAATCCACTACGAAGTCCACGGCGACGGTCCCCGCACGCTCGTGTTCATCCACGGCTGGACCGGCAACCTACAGGTCTGGAAAAACCAGCTCGACGCCTTCCCCGGATACCGCTGCATCGGCCTCGATCTCCCCGGCAACGGCCAAAGCAGCCGCCGCGAAGGCGTGCCCTACGCCATGGAGCTGTTCGCCGATTCCGTCCGCGCCGTGCTGGATGCCGAACACGTCGATCAAGCCTTTCTCTTCGGCCACAGCATGGGGTTCGCCGTCGTCGAAGTTTTCGCCGCCAAACATCCGGAACGCTGCCTCGGCCTCGCCGCCATCGACGGCGCCCATTTCGAAGTCGCCCCCGGCCCCGACGGCCCCGAAAAGTTCCGGCAGGAAAACGCCGCCTTCGCCGGCATGATGACCAACGAAGCCGCCCGCGAAAGCTTCCTCCAAATGCTCTTCCTGCCCGACACCCCCGCCGCGTTGCGGGAGGAAATCCTGCAGGCCAGCCGCGCCGTGCCGCTCTCCATCGGCCAGGCCATGATCGCCGGCGTCGGCGCGGACTGGAAATTCTTCCAGCCCCGCACGGTCGACCTCCCCTGCCTGGCGGTCTTTTCCCCCGCCTACCAGTTGCCCCCGACCTACCGCGACGATTTCGCCCGCATCTTCCCGCAGGTCGAATACCACGAAGTTCCCGGCGTCAGCCATTTCTACATGCTCGAAATCCCCGACAAGCTCAATTCCCTCATCGCCGACTTCGTTTCCAGGCATTGAGCCGCTCGGTCAACGCCCGGGCCTTCCGCCTTCGCCAAGACGTCGGCGGACAAGACCGAAATCCAAAACCCTTCTCTCGCACCCAGGCCCCGGGCTCGCCGCGGGCCTGGATGCGAGCGTCTCGGCTAGGGCCCCGCCGAACCGATCGCCTGGATGGTGGCCAAGTCCAAGGGCCCCGGATACAGGGTGTAGTACACCCGCGCGGGATTGCCCTGGCCCACGCCGGCCATCATCCACTGCCGCACCTTTTCAGGTTGCCCCGGGCCCAGCGCTCCGCCGACGTTCAGTTGACTCAGGATCGAACCGGTGTCCGATACCACGATGGCTCCGGCAGGCGGGGCCTCGTCGACGGACCACGGATGCCACTCGGCGTAATCCGCCCAGCCCGGCACCGGCCACGTGCGGCTCCCCGTGTTCGCGCAGAGCTGGAATCCATCCAGCCGTTCGACGCACTTTCGCTCGATGTCCAATCCGCTGGCATCGCTCGTTTCGCGGCAAGGAACCACCACGACGTTGCCCGAACCATGTTTGCGCACCAGATCGATGCCCCAATCGATCAAGGCCACTTCGGCCGGATCGTCCAGCTTCCGGCCCCTCTCGCCGTACTTCCGGCTGCCGCTGTTCTGGTTGTGGATGTCGATCAAGGCGATCATGCCGAGCGAACGGCATTCGTCGATCAACACCTTGTAGGCCGCTTCCGTTTGCTCCCGGATTTGCTGGTCGGTCGCCCCGGGCATGGCCGTGCCCCACCAGCCGAGCAGCGAGGCGGTATAGATGCCGATCCCGGCTTCGCGGCAGGCGCGCAATTCGGCTTTCAGCAGGCCGAGATCGGCCGCCCAATGCGATGCCCGGCCATAGCCCAGCGTCGTTTTGCCGGAACGCAGGGCCCGGAAAGAGCCGCTCCCGGAGCCGGAAGAATACGGATTGCCTCGATCTTCGCACCCGCCGGCAAACACCAGCGGCAATACCGCCGCCGCCAGCACGCCCTTGCGAAACCGGGCCGCCAGCTGCGGCCAAAAACGAATCGTCCCGTTGTTGTTTTCCATGTGATTTCCTTTCGATGCCTTTGGCTGTAGATGCCATGCCCCGGCTCCACGTGCAAAACCGGAAAGGTAAAGTTTGCTTTACCTTCCGTTTCCCCTCGCTTTTGCCGCGCGGAGAATCCAGATTGGCGGCATGGCGGAATTGCCGGACAAGCGCTCGAATCGGTTGCTTCTGGTGGAGGACGATCCGCACGTGGCGGCGAGCCTCGTGCGCGGATTGCGGGAAGAGGGCTTCGCCGTCGCCGCGGCGGCGTGTCTGGCCGAGGCGGACCGACAGCTGGCGCGGGAGACGCCGGCGCTGATCATCCTGGATCTGAATCTGCCGGACGGCGACGGCCGGACCTGGCTGCGGCAGGTGCGCCAGAACGGCTACCGGATGCCGGTCATCATCGCGACGGCGCGCGCCACCTTGTTCGACCGCGTGGCGGGCCTCGAGGATGGCGCGGACGACTACGTCGTCAAGCCGTTTGCGTTCGCCGAATTGCTGGCGCGGGTCCGCACGCGGCTGCGTTCGGCCGTGCAGCAGCTCGAAACCGACGTCATGCGCGTGGCCGACCTCGAAATCGACCGGGTGAACCGGTGGGTGCGGCGGGCGGGCCAGATCCTGCCGCTGACCGCCTGCGAGTTCGACGTGCTGGTGCTGTTGGCGAAATGGCGGGGCCAGCCGGTCTCCCGCGATCTGCTGGCCGACGAAGTCTGGAAAATCAATCGGCGCGTGACGCCGCTGGACAAGGTGATCAACGTGCACATTTCCCATTTGCGCGAAAAAATCGAACGCCCCGGAGCCGCGCGCCTGATCCGCACCGTCCGCGGCGTGGGGTTCATGCTGGGGGGAGACGATCCATGAGCGTGAAATTCCGGTCCCGCGTGTTTCTCTATTTGCTCCTTCTGCTGGCGGCGCTGCTGGCGAGCGAGGCGGCGATCAACGTGGGCGTCGAATGGCTGACCTGCCGCATTCATCCCGGCGAATCGATGCGGGTCGGACTGCTGGAAACGGCCCACGTGCTGGGCCTGTCGCTCCTGCTCGTTCCGCTGCTGGTCTGGCTGGCGTGGCGAATTTCCAGTCGGGTGGCCGCTCCCTTGCGCGCCATGGCCGCCGCCTCGGAACGCGTCTGCGCCGGCCATTGGAACGAACGGATCGAAACCCGTTCGATGCCGGACGATGAAACGAAACGGCTGGCCACGTCCATGAACGCAGCCTTCGACAACTATACGGCCGTCCTCAACCGGCTCAAGCGCTTCAGCGGCGACGCGGCCCACCAGTTGCGCACCCCGATCGCGGCGATGCGCAATCTGGGCGAAGTCGCGCTGGCCCGTCCCCGATCCAATGCGGTCTACCGGCGCACGCTGGGTTCGATGCTGGACGAACTGGACCGCATGACCCGGCTCGTCGAACAACTGCTCCAGCTGGCCCAGCTGGAAGCCGGAGCGTTGTCCCGCCGGTTCGCCCCCGTCTCGCTGCGCCAAGCGGCCGAACAGGTCCTGAGAGCCTACGAACCGCTGGCCGAAGCCCAAGGGCTGAGGATCCGCACCGCGTTTCCGGCCGCCGACCTGGAGGTCCAAGGCCTTGCGGAACTGCTGGTCGAAATGCTCGGCATCCTGCTGGACAACGCCTTGCGCCACACGCCCGAAGGCGGAACGGTCCTGATCGACATGGCGGAACTCCCCGGCGGCGACGCGCGCGTGGCCGTCGTCGACGGCGGCGTCGGCATCCCGACGGAATATGCGCAAACCATTTTCGAACGGTTCGCGCAAATACCGGGATCGCAAGCAGGCGCGACGGGACTGGGCCTGTCGCTGGCCGCCGAGATCGCCCGGTTGCATGGCGGCAAGCTGGAGTTGGCCAATCCCGGCCAGCCGGGCGCGCGTTTCGAATGCCGCCTGCCCCGTGCCCACGCTGGCCAAGCGAAGCCAACAGACGGCAAATCCTAGGGCGGCTCGGTCCTCCCGCCGCCCCACGTGGAAATGGGACGCCCCTTCTTGGACGTTTAGTCGTGAGATTTCCCCGCCCGGTCAACGCCCGGGCCCACACAAATCCAAGAGGCTATTCGGCTGTTCGCCACAGTCCGGAATGGTAGGGATGGCTCTCCGAGCCGTCCGGGTTGTTCGGATTGGCGCGGTCGTCTCGGAGAGACGCCCCTACCTTGAAACCATCCAAGAGCCCCCCATTTCGCCACCCATCGCGGCTCATTTCCCAATTTGCGTCAATTTGCGTGAATTTGCGGTCCAAAATGCCGTTTTGAAGCCCTCCAGAGCCTCTCGCACGGCCATTTTTGCGATTTTAAGCCGTTTTCGGGCCGATTTTCATGATTTTAGGCCCGTTTTTCCACTTTTCGCGTCGCAACCTCGCACCGACCGGTTCTCGACAAAATTCTGGCAAAACATGCCGCCGCCAACCTATGATTGGATCCCGGCAGGCCATATCGCATGGCGCAGCCGTTGGCCCATGCAAACCAAGTACAAACCTTACGTCGCCATGGAAATCGCCATCGCCGCCACGGTGATTTTCATCGGGTACGCGTTGACCGCTATGCGGGGACCCTATTGGACCGTTCGGAATGGCGTCTTTTTTCTGGCGATCCTGATCATGTGGTTTTCCATGCAGCGCATCGTCGTCGCGGACGACGCGATCGTCCTGTACCGTCGATTCGGCTGGTTCAAGCGCCGCATTCCGCTGGCCCAGGTTGCCAACGTCGACGTGAGGATGGTTCCGTGTCGCGACGGAGCCGCTCCGGCGCTGTACGTCCACACGACGGACAAACGGAAATACAAAGTCAGCCTCTTCTCCAACGATCGCCATATTCAAGTGGCCGTGGATATCCGTTCGAGAATGAACCGCCTGAAAAGCGCCCAACAAAATATCGCCGCCGAATCGCTTCCGGAGCGTGCGCGCTGATTTTTCCAGCGATCCGCCCCCATTTCGCCACCCATCGCGGCTCATTTCCCAATTTGCGTGAATTTGCGGTCCAAAATGCCGTTTTAAAGCCCTCCGACCTTCTCCGCGGTCAATTTTAGCGATTTTGGGGCGTTTCCGGGCTGTTTTTCATCCCGTTTGCAGAGGGGACCAACCCGAATTAGGTTCTTCGATCGATTCCGTTCGGAAACGGAATCCGGAGGACCAGAAAATGTCGATCCATCCCGAGACGAGAATCGGTCACGTGCATTTGAAGGTGGCCGACCTGGAACGCGCCATCGCCTTTTACCACGGCGTCCTGGGCTTCGAGGTCACGCAGCGATACGGCAGCCAGGCCGCCTTCCTGGCGGCGGGCGGCTATCACCACCACATCGGCCTGAAGAGCGCGGGCGGCAAGCCGCCCGCGCCGGGAGCGACGGGGCTGTACCACGTCGCCATCCTGTATCCGAACCGGCGGGAACTGGCGGACGCCTTGCGCCGCCTCCAGCGCGCGCACATCGCGATCGAAGGCGCCAGCGACCACGGCGTCAGCGAAGCCATCTACCTGCGCGATCCGGACCGGAACGGCGTCGAACTCTACTGGGACAAGCCCCGCGACCAATGGCCGCGCTCCCCCGACGGCCAAATCCAGATGGTCACGAACGCGCTGGATCTGCAAGACCTGCTCGCGGAACTCGACTGATCCCGAACCCGCCCGGTCAACGCCCGGGCCTACAACAAATCCGCAAATCCGCCCTGTAGGCCACCGCATCGAGGCGGTCTGGCTCCCCGCTCTCTTTTCAGCCATGTTGACTTGCATCATGTTGCGACATTGACTCTCGTCAGTTTCGCCCTCATAATTTAAGCTTTGTATATGGGAATACTGAATATTTGGATCCTTATCTCAGGCAATGAATGTCAATATATGAAAACTGCTTTTGGTAAGGCACAATCACTAGCCGGACGGTAAAGAAAACGAACGCATGCCTGCAACGAACAGCCTTTTACCAGGACCGAAAAATAGACCGATCATAATGGTCTCTTCTCCCGTAGACGGCATCGAGGATCTACTGGAACAAATTTTTGCGATTCTTAGCGCAGATTTCACGGTCTGGATGTCGTACAAGGGAACAGTGCCGGTGGACTCGAAAAAGTCCAACTTCGAAAATTGCCTCGATGCCGTGCGAAAATGCGACATGTTTCTTGGCATCCTGACAACCCACTATGGGAGTGGAAAGGACGGCGGCAATCCATCAATCACACATCAAGAAGTGCGCGCAGCTCTTAAACGAGATATTCCCAGATGGTTCCTCGCACATCGCGATGTGGAATTTGCTCATGACCTTGTCCGCAACCTCGGCTTTCGTATTCCCTTCGATATTCCCGACCTAAATGCGCGCATGAATACACTACGTGCAGAGGGGCGGCATCCTGTAATTAATGACTTCCGAGTGCTTGAAATGTATGAAGAGGTAATTCAGGCCAAGAAGGCTTTAAGCGAACGCCGTGGCAACTGGGCTCAGCCATTCGCAACTGCTGCCGACGGACGGGTTTTCGTGGTTGCGCAGTTCTTGCGATACTCGCGAGCGATTGAAGATGTAAAGAATGGCCCATTATCGGCGCTTCGTCAAATGGCCGGAGAAAAAGGCGAACAGAGATGAACCACGATTCGAGCATCGTAAAATTACTGGGACGTGCTGCATCAGCCCATCTCGAACACAGGACTGCAGATGAGACCGTCGAGAATCTGGCCAAAACCGCTTGCGCTTTTCTTAACTCCGGCGGGGGCTCAATCATTGTAGAGGCTGGACTTGATGAACAGCTGGCGAAAGCTCGCAAAGGTACAATCGAGACGGAGATGCGCCATTATATTGTCCCAGCAGCATTTTGGACTGTAAGCCTCGAGGAAGTCGGTGGCGATCTGTATCTAATTATAGATGTGCCAACCGGCAGAGATCGTCCATATGCCATGAATGGCACGATCTATCTCCGCGAAGGTGCTTCGACCATTAAGGGAAATGCACCAGCCATTCAGACGCTCGTCGAGAAGGGATATGCGGAGACGGAACGGTGGGAACGCCAGTCGGTTCCTGGGGCGGGGATGGAAAGACTCCAGCGCGACTTAATTCTGGAAACAGCACAAATCGGACGGGACAAACGCAAATTTGCATTTACTGACATACAGAACCCTGAAGCAGTTCTCACCGACCTGGGATTATATCGACAAGGGGCATTTACAAATGCCGCGGAAGTATTGTTTGGGGTCCGACCGGCGATTCAGTTCCCACAGATCAGGTCTCGTGTCACCGTATACGCTGCCCACAAAGGAAGTGATTTCGTTGATAGCCGTGTATTCGAGGGACCGGTTTTTATAATGTTGGAAGAAATGCTGGCTATGGTGAAAAAACATACACCGATTGCTAGTCTGTTTCGTGGCGAACTCCGACGTACTGATCAACCTGCGTATCCAGAGGAAGCTGTTCGGGAGGGATTGATTAACGCTTTCGTTCATAGGGACTACACTGACTTCTCTGGAAGCATAACGGTTGATCTGTACCCAGAAAGACTAGTCATCTGGAATGCAGGTTCGCTTCCTCCGGGCATCAAAGTCGTGGATTTAAAGCGGGAACATCCATCGATGCCTAGAAATCCCGACATTGTCCATGTCTTTTGGTTGCGCGAATATATGGAGCGGGTTGGACGAGGAACACAGAATATCGTGGCATGGTGCAAAGAAGCCGGCCTGCCAGATCCTTCATGGGAATCGGATCATAGTGGGGTATATTTAACTTTTAAATATTCCCCCAAATTGCCACTTAGTTCTTTCAATAGGCGTCAGAGAAAACTGATTGATGAATTAGTGGTTGGCGAAATCATCCACCTTCCCGAGTATCAAGAGAAATATCTGGTTAGTGAACGACAGGGGCGCCGAGATTTAAAAGAGCTTGTTGAAGGTGGTTACTTGAATCGAGAGGGTAAAGGTAGGGCAACCGTTTTTATTCGTCTGGACAAGGCAATAAATCCGGCCATATCCGGCCAAACTCGGCATCGGATTTAAAGAAAAAACCAATGAAAAACTGAATGCATCGCATATCCCCACAATCAGTTGCGAATACAATGCCATTCCGACCTCTTTTCTAATCGGCCATATCCGGCCAAACCAAGCCATAAGACGACAAGAAGAGACTGTCCTACAAAAAAATTCCTTCTTTAAGCCGCGATTCCCCGCAACGGGAGCGCGGATTTTCAATCCCGGTACGGGTCTTCGGTATCGGCCATGGCGACGCCGAGGGGGCGCCGCACGTGCAAAATCCGGATCATGCCGGCGTGGGCGTCTAGGACACCTTGGAGATTCTTGTAGCCGTGCGGCGATTCGTCGATGTTACCGCGTTCCTCTTGTGCTCCCCTGTGCCCAGCATGGCCGGTATCGAATTCACAACTAACTTATATTCATATTGTTAAGATAAGTGAATCTCCGCGGAATGCCGATTGATCCTGCCGCAAAATGGGTCGAAAAACCTTATGGACATCCCCGCATAAGAGCATTATAGTACGCATATAGATACTATAGTTACCTAAAGAAAGCGGTAGTTGTCATGAGGCCCATTTCAAAAAAGCATGGTTTTCTCCGGCATCCCCTGGATACGGTCATGGGATCCGAGGGGAACGTGCGGCTTTTGCGCGTATTCATCCACGAGGCGGGGAGCCCGTTGGGGGCATCCGATCTTGCCCGTTTGTCCGAAATGACGCCCGCCGGCACCCGCAAATCCCTTGAACGGTTGCTGGATGCGGGCGTTGTCGAAGCGATCGGCAGCGGACGGGCGCTGCAATATCGATTGCGCAGTCAATGGCCACTCTACAAGACACTGGCCTTGCTCTTCGACGGCGAGCACGAGCAATACGACTCGTTCGTATCGTCCCTCAAGAAAGCGCTGGCCGGATTCACGGAGATCCGGTCGGCTTGGTTTGACGATGCGCCCATGGGTTCCGGAGAGCCAGTCGAAATGTGCGTGGTCGCCGACGCGAAGGCCGTCGATTGGATCGGCGAAGAACTGCGGACGCGCCTGAAAGATCTCGAACAGGCATATGATCTCATCATCGAACCCCGAATTCTGACCCGCGCAGACGCTCCTGCGCCGGGCCCCCATGCGGTATTTTTGGTTTCCATGGCTACGGACAACAGCACCAGGGATCCACAACCCCAGTTGCACGCGCTGAAAGACGAACGATCGCTGCGGATGGCGCAAGAAATCGTCGAAATGATGCGATCCGATCCTGCCCTGATTGCACGAGCCCGGCATTACCTGAACCAGCTGCTGCATGACGGCCAGGGCATGGCCATTCATGCCATCGCCGAATGGCGCCAGATCCTGGAAAGCTACTCTCCCCGACAACTCCGGCAACTTCTCGTCTCTACAAGCTCGCGGGCGACCCGGCTTCGACAAAGTTCTCCTTTCTTTGCCGTCTTGTCTCCGGAAGAGCGCGACCGTTTGATTTCCGCCATAGAGAAAGGACCCGATGACAAGAATCCAACTTGAGCATGCCATCCGGGCGGCATGCGACATTGCAAAAGACACCGATTTGTTGATCTTCGGATCACAAGCCATCTTGGGTACTTACCCCAATCCGCCCGAAACCTTGACGACGTCCATCGAAGTGGATGTCCAACCGAAGAACAAACCGGAAAACACAGACATGGTGGACGGCTCCCTGGGCGAGCTGTCTCTTTTCCACAAAACCCATGGTTTCTACGTTCATGGCGTAAGCATCGAATCCGCAACGCTTCCTGCCGGCTGGAACGAGAGAACCGTGCCGGTTTCCGATCCAAAGTGGACGGACGGACACACGGGGCATTGCTTGGAGGTTCACGATCTTGCGGCAAGCAAACTCGCCGCGAACAGGGAAAAGGACAGGCTGTTCGTGTCTACCCTCTTGCGCGAACGCCTGATCGATTGCCGTCACCTTTTAAGCCGAGTGGACGAACTTCCCATCGATTCTCCGCAGAAAATGCGTTTAGGCGAATGGGTCCGCATGACGGCCGAGGATCTGGGCGTAAATTAAGAATATGCGCGACGTGCCCGCGCACCGCAGGTGGGGCAAGCCGGGGAGTTCTTTCCAACAACTACACCGGGACGAGGTCGTCCCGGCTCCAAACAGCCCCCCTCCTGCCGGAAGGTCTGGGCCCTGCAGGACTTGAACCTGCGACCAAAAGATTATGAGTCTTCCGCTCTGACCAACTGAGCTAAGGGCCCGCCAAGCAAGCCCCGGCATACTGCCGCCGCCCCCCGGGGAAAACAAGCCTTTCCGGGCCGCGGGCGGCCGAAAACGGTTTTCCCGGGCGATTCCGCCCTTGACGCCGGGGCGCAATTCCCTATGATGCCCGCTCGTTTGTAAGGAAGAAGGTATCCCCATGAAAACTGCCCTTTTGGAAAAAGTCGAACAGAGCCAGCTCAAGGAAAAAGCTCCGGATTGCCGGGTCGGCGATTCCGTGCGCGTCCATGTGAAGATCAAGGAAGGCGACAAGGAACGCGTCCAGGTCTACGCCGGGACGGTCATCGCCCGCGACGGCGGCGGCGCCAACGAGACGTTCACCGTCCGGCGCATCTCCTTCGGCGAAGGCGTCGAGCGCGTCTTTCCCGTGCATTCCCCCTACATCACCAAGGTCGAAGTCGAACGCAGCGGCATGGTCCGGCGCGCGAAGCTCTACTACATGCGCAAGCTGACCAGCAAGCAAAGCCGCCTCAAGGAAGTCCAGGAATAGCCCGGCTCCGTCGTCCCCCGTGCTCCGCTTCGAACAGGAAGCTTGGACCGGGGGATTTCCATGCGTCGCCGGCGTGGATGAAGCCGGACGCGGGCCCCTCGCGGGCCCCGTGGTGGCCGCCGCGGTTCTCTTCGAACGGGAATTCCTCGAAGCCGAAGCGAACCAGTCCCTCGCGGGACTCGACGACTCGAAAAAACTCCCTGCCTCGCGCCGGGAGTTTTTTCATGCCCTGCTGTCGGCCTGTCCGCACGCGCAGATCGGGATCGCCTCCGCCTCCGTCGAGGAAATCGATGCGCTGAACATCCTGCGCGCGACGCATCTGGCCATGGCGCGGGCCCTCGCGCAGCTCGCACCGCTGCCGGACCTGGCGCTGGTGGACGGGCTGCCCGTAAAAGGTCTGCCGGTGCCGCACCGCGCGATCGTCGGCGGCGACGCGGCCAGCCTGTCCATCGCCGCCGCCAGCGTCATGGCCAAGGTGACGCGCGACCGGCTCATGGTGGAATTGGCGGCGGACTATCCGGACTACGGTTTCGAGCGCCACAAGGGCTACGGCACGAAGGCGCACCTCGACGCCCTGCGCCGCCATGGCCCCTGCCCCGCGCACCGCAAGAGTTTCGCGCCCGTCGCCCAGCTTTCCCTGGGGTTCTGACCATGCGCTGGCCTTGGCCTTTTTCGCTGCTCCGGAAAGCGCGACAAGCGCGTCCCGCCGCCCAGCGCGCCGGGGCTTGGGGCGAACGGGTCGCCGCCGATTTCCTGGAGAAAAAGGGCTACCGGATCCTCGGCCGGAACGTCCGCTTCGGTTCACGCTGCGAACTGGATCTCGTCGCCCGCTCGCCCGCGCTGGAAGCGCTGGTTTTCGTCGAAGTCAAAACGCGCCGGAACGAGGCGTTCGGCCGGCCGGCGTCCGCGGTGGACCGCGGCAAGCGCCGCGCCCTCGGCCGCGCCGCGCTGCGCTATCTGCGGCGGCTCCCGGCCAAGCCCGCGCGCATCCGCTTCGACGTCGTGGAAGTCGTCGGCGAACCGGACGGCGGCGCGCCGGTCGTGCGGCACATTGAGCATGCATTTTCGCTCGGCCGGGGGTATCGTTTGCCGTGGTGAAATGAAAACCCTCCGGCCCATCTGGATCGCCGCCTGCCTGCTCGTTCCCGCCGCGGGCCTCCGGGGCGCGCCGGCGTTCCTGCAGGACTGGGAACTCGACTTCGAGCGGATGGCCGACACCGGCCAGACGGTGTTCGACCACGTGGCGCCGGCCGCCGTCAAGGAACGCTACGAAGTCATGTCCGCAGAAGAAATGGCCGGGCTCTTCTCGACGCTGCAGGCCGCGCTGGCCGGCGAAGACCTGGGCTCCCTCGCCGCCTACGCGCCGCAGGCGCGGCAGACGCTCGCGCGGCTGCGGGCCGATCCCAACAGCCAGGGCTACGCCGATTGGCTCGAGGCGCGCATGGACTACGTCGACATGGCCGCCGAGGTGGAACGGGCCATCCCCGCGCCGAAAACCGCCGCCCTGCCGCCGCACCCGACCGCGCCGCAACCCAAGCTAATTCCCCATCCGAAAGAGCCGCAGCCGCCATTGATTCCCCATCCGACCGCGCCGCAGCCCAAGCTGATTCCGCACCCGCAGGAACCGCAGCCGCCGCTGATTCCGCATCCGCAGGAACCGGAACCCGCGGCCCGGCCCGCGCCGGCGGCGAAACCCGAACCCGTCGCGACCGACGTGGCCCGGGCCCGCAACCGCTACGTGGAAAGCAAGCAGGTCTGGCTGCGCAAGCTGGCGAACCGCCCGGCGCCGGCGCGCGCCGCCGCGCTGCTGCCCGATCTCAAGCGCGCGTTCCAGTCGGAAGGCGTCCCGCCCGCGCTCGTCTGGCAGGCCGAGGCCGAATCCACGTTCAATCCCGCCGCGCGCAGCCCCGCCGGCGCGGTCGGCCTCTACCAGTTCATGCCCGCCACGGCCCAACAGTTCGGCCTGCGGCTGACCCCGCAGGACGAACGCCTCGACGCCCTCAAGAACGCGCGCGCCGCCGCCCAGTATCTCCGGCGGCTCCATGCGCGCTTCGGCAGCTGGCCGCTCGCCTTCGCCGCCTACAACTGCGGCGAGGGCCGCGTGTCCAAGACTCTCCGGACCACCGGCGGGGCCACCTTCGACGACATCCACGACAAGCTGCCCGCCGAAACCCGCATGTATGTCCCGAAGATCGCCGCCCTCGTCCAGATCCGCGAAAACGCCGACCTGGACCGCCTGTAGAAACGCTCCACCGGCCGCGCCACTTTCCCGCTTTCGGGGGTTGCGCCTCCGCCGCGCCTTGGGTAGCATCCTCCCGTTTTATTACCAAAAACAAAGGACCATCAAAACATGAACGCGATCGAAATGCTCAAGGCCATCGAAAAGCTGAACGCCAGCTTGACCGGCAAGGACTTCCTGCTGACCTGGGACAAGTCGGTTCCCGAACTCAAGCTCATCCTCCAGACCGCCGAACTCCTGAAGAAACTCTACGAGCAGAACGTCTCGCTACGCGTCTTCGACACCGGCCTGGCCATCTCCAACTTCCGCGACAACTCCACGCGCACGCGCTTCTCCTTCGCCTCCGCCAGCAACCTGCTCGGCCTGGCCGTCCAGGACCTGGACGAAGGCAAGTCGCAAATCGCCCACGGCGAAACCGTCCGCGAAACCGCCAACATGATCTCGTTCCTGACGCAGATCATCGGCATCCGCGACGACATGTTCCTCGGCGCCGGCCACACCTACATGAAGGAAGTCGGCGAAGCCCTCGACGACGGCTACGCGCAGGGCGTGCTGCCCCAGCGGCCCGGCATCGTCAACCTGCAGTGCGACATCGACCATCCCACACAGAGCATGGCCGACCTGTGCTGGCTGAAGGAGCACTTCGGCTCCCTCGAAGCCCTCCGCGGCAAGAAGATCGCGATGACCTGGGCCTACAGCCCCTCCTACGGCAAGCCCCTCTCCGTCCCGCAGGGCATCATCGGCCTCATGACGCGCTTCGGCATGGACGTCTCCCTCGCCCATCCGCAGGGCTACGACCTGATCCCCGACGTCGTCGCCCTCGCGGGCAAGCAGGCCAAGGAAAACGGCGGCTCCTTCAAGCAGGTCGCCTCGATGGAAGAAGCCTTCGCCGGCGCCGACATCGTCTATCCCAAGTCCTGGGCGCCGTACCAGGTCATGCAGAAGCGCACCGACCTCCTCAACGCCAACGACAAGGAAGGCCTCAAGGTCCTGGAGAAGGCCTGCCTCGAGCAGAACGCCAACTTCAAGAACTGGGAATGCGACGAAGCCAAGATGAAGCTCACGAAGAACGGCGAAGCCCTCTACATGCACTGCCTGCCCGCGGACATCACCGACGTCTCGTGCCCGGCCGGCGAAGTCTCCGCCAACGTCTTCGAGAAGTACCGCATCCCGACCTACAAGGAAGCCGGCTACAAGCCCTACGTCATCGCGGCCATGATGCTGACCAACCGCATGAAGGACGTCGTCGGCACCATCGCCGATCTCATGCAATACCCGATGGAGCGCGTGCTGGACGTCGCCGTCGCGGGTCCCGCCCCGGCGAAGAAGGCCGCCAAGGCCAAGAAGGCCGCGAAGAAGGTCGTCAAGAAGGCCAAGGCGAAAGCCAAGAAGGCCGTCAAGGTCGTCAAGAAAGCGGTCAAGAAGGTCGCCAAGAAGGCCAAGGCCAAGCGGAAATAACCGTCCGCCTGTCCGAACCAACGCCGCCCGGCAACGGGCGGCGTTTTTTTCCTCCCGACGCCGACGATTTTCCTTGCGCCCCCATGGTACCATGTGAGACAAGGTACCTTGTCTGGCTAGGTACCGGGCGGAAAGACCATATCGGGCGGCGGACGCCGATTAGACAAAGCGGACAGGACGGAAACGGCTCATGAGCGAAAACACGACCTACATCGCGCAATGGACGACGCAGATGCGGCGGGGCTGGCTGGAGACCTGCATATTCAACGTGCTGGCCCACGAAGAACTGCACGGCTACGGCATCATGCTTCGCCTGCAGGACATCCCGGGCCTCGGCATCGCCGAAGGCAGCCTCTATCCGCTGCTTTCGCGCCTGCGGCTCCAAGGCCTCCTGGCCGTGTGCCGCGTCGAAAACTCACCCGACGGCCCCGCCCGGAAAATCTACGGACTCACCCCCCGCGGCCGCCAAGTCCTCGCTTTGATGAACGACCATTTCGAACGGATGAAACGCCAGCACCAAATCGCCCAAAAACGGAGTGCCCCATGATCGCCTGGAATCCCGCCGCCCTCGATCTATTCAACCGCCATTGCGAGAACCGCCGCGACGCTTTGCTGGCGGCGGGGGCCGACCCCGACGAAGTGTTCGGCGACTGGAAAACGCTCATCGAGGCCCACGCCGCAGCCGCCGGCGAGAACGAAATCGCGACCGACCGCGTGCAGCGAGAGCTGATCGATCTGGTGGCCGCCGACGGCGGACTCGCCGATCCGGATCCCGAACCGGTCGCGGCCAAGCCCGTCAGGCGCGGGCGCGCCGTCCGGGCCGCTTTTGGCCGTTTCCGCACCGCGCTGCTTTGGTTGTTCGGCGTGGCGTTGCCGCTGGGCGTCCTGGCGTTCGAGCTGTTGGCGGGCTTCTGCGCGGAAGCGCTCTTCGACCCGATTCCGACCTGGCTGCACGCGCTGCTGATCGCGCTGGTGCCGATCGCCAACGCGTGGGCGCTGCTGGCCACGCGGCCGCAGCGCGAATCGGAGCGCGCCTTCCGGATCGCGGGCCGGCTCAACGGCATCGCGCTGGGCATTTCCGCCTACTACGCCTTGCAATTCGCGATCATCACGCCTTTCGCGTTCATCGCCTTGATTTTCGGCGCCGGCCTGCTTCCGCTCGCGCCGCTGTTGGCTTTCTTGTCCGCCTCCGCGCTGCGCGGCCGCCTCGTACATGCCGGCATCCGCCGCCCGTTTCTCTGGCCGTTCGCCGGCCGAACCATTCCCGTCCGCCCCGTGACCCCGTGGTACAAGACCGCGCTGCCCGCGTTCGTCTTGCTGGTCTTGCTGAGCCTGCCGCGGTTGGCCGTCCAGATCGGCATCGAACCCGCCAACGATCCCGATCCCGCCGTCCGCGCCCGCGCCGTGTGGTTCCTGCGCGCGTTCGGCAGCCGCGACCTGCTGCTCCGCAAATGCTACCGGCAAGGCGAAAACGCCGACCTGACGTCCCTCCTGACCCAAAAGCTGTTCGGCGCATCGCCGACGACCGCCGACGCGCAAAACGCCTACTACCGCGTCACCGGAAATCCGTACGGCGCCGTGCCGCCTCCGCGGCTCAAGGGGTTGCGCGGACAGGAACTCATCGACTCCGAATGGTTCGACCCCGCGCTCGGCGGCGACCAGGTCGCCGCCCGCGTTCGCGGACTGGCGCTGGCCCAATCGCGGCTGGACGGCCGCGTGGATTCCGCCTCCGGGTGCGCCTATCTGGAATGGACCCTGGAATTCCGCAACGCGTCCAAAACCGCGCGCGAAGCGCGCGCGCTGATCGACCTGCCGCCCGGCGCGGTCGTGTCGCGCGTCACGCTGTGGATCGACGACGAACCGCGCGAAGCCGCTTTCGGCGGCCGTTCCCAGACCCGCCAGGCCTACCGGCAGGTGGCCGTGCGCCAGCGGCGCGATCCGGTGCTCGTCACCACCGCCGGACCCGACCGCGTCTTGTTGCAGTGCTTTCCCGTGCCCGCGGACGGCTCGCTGAAAACCCGCATCGGCATCACCGCGCCGCTGCTCGTGCCCGATGCCGCGCAGGGCGTGGCCGCCCTGCGGTTGCCCGCGTTCGCGGAACAGAACTTCGGCGGCGCGCCGAAGGTGCAAACTTCGGTCTGGCTCGAAAGCGATCGCCCGGCCCTCGCCGTCGGCGCGGGCCTGCACGTCGAAAGCGCCGGGAATGTCCCCGCCATCCGCGGCCAGATCCCCGCCGATGCCTCTGCTCCCGCCGTTTGCCTGCAGGTTCCGCTGGAACAGCCCTATCGCCCCGTTTTGTCGCGCGACGAGCGTTTGCCGGCCGACACGGCCATCCTGCAAACGCTGGAAGGCCCCGCCGTCCCCGCGGCTTTTCCGCCGGCTCTCGCCGTCGTCGTCGATGGCTCCGCGCGGATGGCCCCATACGCGAAGGCGCTCGTCCAAGACGTGTTGGGACGGATTCCGCCCGATACGGCCGTCTGCACCATCCTGGCCCGCGATCTGCCGGAAGTCCTCTCCGGCATACCGTCCGCCGACGCCTTGCGTTTCGCCGGCGGGTGCGACAACGGCGCCGCGCTGGTTGCCGCCGCCGAATGGTCCGCCACCAACGGTTTCGCCCCGATCCTCTGGCTCCACGCCGCGCAACCTCTGGAATCCGGCGAATCGGAGGCCTTGCGCCAGATCGCCGACTTCTCGCGCGGCCAACTGGCGATCTACAGCCATCAGTTCGGTCCCGGCGCGAATCGCATCGCCGAAAAACTCGCCGACCAGCGCCTGATCCGCGCCATCCCCGTCTTGGCCGGCGCAACCGACATCGTCGATTACCTGCAACACAAGGCGGGCCGGTGGCAACGCGAGCGCCTGTCCGGCGCAAACCGGCCGGCCGGCGTGCCCGTCGGGTCCTCGCACGTCGCGCGGCTCTGGGCCGCCGACGAAATCGCGTGGTTGTCCGACCCAAACCGCAAGATCTATCGCGCAGAAGCCGTCGATCTCGCGCAGACCTTCCAGTTGGTCACGCCCGTCTCGGGCGCCGTCGTGCTGGAAACCGCCGCGCAATACAAAGCCAACGACCTAACCCCCGCCGATCCCGCCACCGTGCCCGGGATCGTCCCCGAACCGGCCACCGGCCTGCTGTTGCTGGGGGGCGCTTCCCTCCTGCTGGCTTTGCGCCGGCGCATTCCATCGAAATAATCCGGGCCGCGCGAAACGGGATTCTACCGTCGCCCGATTGCGCCCCCTCTTGCTTTCCATCGCGCGTTGCCGGTTTTCCACGCCGTGGAAAAAAGTTTTCCACGCCATGGAAAAATCGGGCAAAGTTTTTGGGAATGTCCGAAAGCGTGTGACGGCTAGGTG
>CALMNW010000078.1 GCA_937872095.1 uncultured Verrucomicrobiota bacterium | reverse complement strand
TTGCATGCCTAATCCACGCCGCCAGCGTTCGTTCTGAGCCAGGATCAAACTCTCCATATGAATATGGGTTCAAACCGTCGGTTGCCCGCCGGTCCGAGTTTGCTGATCCTTATCGACAGGCCGGCTTTAGGAAACCGACCCGATCTTAAGAATTAACTTATAGACTCAACACAAGCTGTTTGTACTTACCACACCACTTCTGATTCGAAGCGGTGTTACATGAATGTTTATTCCGTTTTCAAAAGAACAAAAACGCGCAAAGTCCCCGTTGCCCTTTCCCTATTCGTTCAAGGGCCTTCGGAAACGCGCAGCGGCGAGTAACCTCGCTCGCTTAATTGATCCTGCGTAATCTAAACCGCGACTGGCTTATTTGTCAAGCGGTCAAATCACATTTTTTAACAGAACCAAACTCTCACTTCATCTGCCGCTCTCGCGACACAATTCATTCAAGTGGAGGGGAGATTACGCGGAGGGCCCGCTTCCGTCAACCTCTTTTTTGAAAAAATTTTCATTTTTCTCAAAAGGCCCGATTTTATTGGTCAAAATGAGGATGGTTTTTTCGGCTAAAATGTCTTTTCTCGTTGGGCGGACTCTCGCGGCATCCATTTTATTCGTCGTTTTCGTTCTCGTCGCTTGCGTTTCCGGCACGCGTGCGTATGCTTGCAATCGACGTTGCGCAGGCATGTCGCGTGCGCTTGCGAAAGGAATTCATCATGGCTCCGTTGTTCGTTTTTCTGGGTATTTTGGCCGCACTGGTGCTGTGGTTCGTGTCGATCTACAACGGTCTCGTGCATTTGCGCAACTACGTGGACAACGCGTGGGCGCAGATCGACGTGCAGCTCAAGCGGCGCCACGATCTCATTCCCAATCTGCTTGAAACCGTCAAGGGCTACATGGCCCACGAACGCGGCACGCTCGAGGCCATCACCAAAGCCCGCGCCGAGGCGATGAGCGCAAAAGGCCCGGCCCAGGCCGGTCAGGCCGAAGCCGCGCTTTCCGGCGCGCTGCACGGCCTCATGGTCAACGTCGAACGCTATCCGGATCTCAAGGCCTCGCAGAACTTTCTCGCTCTGCAAGAAGAACTTTCGTCCACCGAAAACAAGATTTCCTTCGCCCGCCAAGCCTACAACGACAGCGTCACGCGCTACAACTCCCGCATCCAAACCATTCCCGCCAATCTGGTTGCAGGTCCCGCCGGCTTCTCCAAACGGGAGCTGTTCGAACTGACGGATGCCGCCGAACGCGCCGTTCCGCAGGTCAAGTTCTAGATTGCCCCGTTCGGCGCTAGAGAAACGCAACTCCATGAGCGGTCCTGGGATGTGGGAGGCCATTGAGGCCAACAAGCGTCGATCCGCCCTGCTGATCGCCACCTTGGCGGCCTTGCTCGCGCTCATGGGAATGGCGCTCGGATTTCTGCTGGGCGGCAAGCCCCAGACGGCCTATTTCGGCGCCTTCGTCGGCCTCTGCGTCTGGGGCGTGTTGTTGCTCGTCAACATGCTGGGCGGCGAATCCGTTTTGCTGGCCTCCGCAAACGCGCGCGAAGTGTCGCACGACGACGCGCCGCAACTCTACAACGTCGTCGAGGAAATGCGCATCGCCGCGGCGTTGCCCGCAATGCCGCGCGTGTTCATCATCGACGCGCCCGTGCCCAACGCGTTCGCCGTCGGACTCAATTCCGAACGCGCCTGCGTGGCCGTCACCACGGGCCTGCTCGAACGTCTGGGCCGCGACGAATTGCAAGGCGTGATCGCGCACGAGCTCGGGCATATTTCCAACCGCGACACGCTGTTCATGACGCTCGCGGGCGTGACGCTCGGCGCGATCGTGCTCCTCGCCGATGCCGGCATGCGCATGATGTTCTGGGGCGGCGGAAGCCGCCGCCGCTCGTCCGGAAAAAACGGCGGCGGCGCGACGGCGATCCTGATGATCGCCGCGCTGGTGCTGGCGATTCTCGCGCCGCTTGTCGCGCGCCTGCTCTATTTCGCGTGCTCGCGCCAGCGCGAATTTCTCGCCGACGCATCGTCCGCGCAATACACGCGCTATCCCGCCGGACTCGCCAACGCGCTGCGCAAAATCGCCTCGCAGCAGGAAGCGAAAAAGATCCCCGTCAATCGCGTGGTCTCGCCGATGTACATCATCAATCCTCTCGCCGCCGCCGGTTCGTTTTCCGTTTTCGGCACACATCCGCCGACCGAAGAACGCATCCGCCGCCTGCTGGAAATGCAGGGCGAAACCCCGCCCCCGACCAGCGCCTGAATTCCGCGGCGCACCCCGCTCAAGGCAGATACGCCCAGCAGCGGAAAACCGCCGTCGTGTCGGGATCATTCCAGTACCACGACACCGCCCCGCCCGTCCCCGCCTGGTCCATGAATCGCGACGCCCACGAACCCCGGTCCGGGGCGTTCTGGTCTTCCAGTCGGTACTTCCGCGACGGCGCCGTTTGCATATCCACCCGGATCGAGTCGCCTTCGGGCACGATGTCCGCAAACCGCGGAAAATCGTTCCGGTCCGTCGGATTCGTATCCGCGATGAATTCCTCCAGGTTGGTGAAGGGATCGGCGTCCCCATGCCCGTCGGGAGCGGCCCCCGTGATCGATCCAAAGAACGTGAATTCCCATCCGTCCGGCATCCCGTCGCCGTCCGAATCCACCAGCAGGTAGCGCGAAAACTCCGAGGTCTCCTGGCTCGCCGTCTTCCGCGCCGTCGCCGTGATGAAACTCGGCGGAACCGCCGGCGCGGCGATCGCCGCGTTGGTGAAACCCGTCATTCCTGCGCCGTCCGTGGTCACCGCCTGCGACCCCAGATAAACCGCCCCTTCGCCGTAGCCCGACGAATCGCATGCCGTGCCGTCATAAAACTCGATCATGTAATCCGTCGCCGGCGCGCTCGCCAGATAGCCCCCGATCGCCAAGGTCGCCCCGGCGTTGGAGGCCAGCGTCAGTACCGGGAAGTTCTGCAGTCCGTTCGCGCCCGCATCCGCATCTCCCGGATCGTTCGTCGTCACGCCCAAATCGCCGATGTCGATTCCCCGCCCGCCGTTTTCATAAATGGCGTTCCGCGAAATCCGATTGCTGACGGCCCCATCCTGATACACCCGCACACCCGCTCCCCCGTTGTAGGCCAACGTGTTGCCCTCCACCCGGCATTCCGTCGCGCTCGCTCCCGACAAATGCACGCCGTCGAAGTGGTTGTTGAGAATCGCGTTGCCCTCCCAAATCCCCAGTCCGCCGATCTGCGTTCGTGGCCCACCGACCGATACACCATATTCCCCGTTGCACCATCCCTGGCCGATCTGGTTGCCCACCACTTCGTTGGCGACCGCTCCCGACGTGATCTCGATGCCGGTCGATTCGTTTCCGGAAATGACGTTGCCGCAGGTCGCGCAGGCGCCGCCGATCCGGTTGCTGGATGAGAAAACATGCACGCCGTATACGTTCGGCAACGGATCGCCCGCCGCCCCCAGCCCGATCTCGTTGCCTTCAATCACGTTTCCCGTCGCCTGCGCACCCGTCAGCCGGATTCCCCACGTGTTCCCCGATATCCGGTTCCCCTCGCCCACACCGCTTCCGCCCACCTGGTTGTTCGGACCTTCGACGTATATCCCGATCTGATTGGAAATCGCCGTTATGCCGGCGGCATCCGTCCCGATGCGGTTTCCCATCACTGCATTGTTGCTCGCCCATATCGACATCTGGACTCCGTACCCGGTCGTCTGGCCGCTGATGACGTTGCCGGCCTCCGCGCTGGTTCCGCCCACCCGGTTGCTTTCTCCGTACCAGATCAGCACCCCCACGGCATTCGGCCGCGCGCCCGTGCCGTCCGTCCCGATCCAGTTGCCTTCGATCCGGTTCCCGCAACCGTACAGTTCGAGCCCCGCTGATTGGTTGTCCACGATCCAATTTCCTTCCCCGCTCGATCCGCCGATCAGGCAATTGGTCGCATATTCCGTGAAAATGCCGTCATGCGCATTGCTGCAGATCAGGCAGTTTTCGACCCGGTTCGAGAACGACCGCCGCAACGTGATTCCGTTGGTCCACCCCGACACCGCCAGCGCCCGGATCACCGCTTGCGTGGATTGATCCAAGTACAAGCCTTCGAAGGCACCGACGGCCAGGCTTCCATCCAACGTCACCAGCGGAGTTCCCGCATATCCCGGTTGGCTCGTGCCGTCGATCAGCACCCCGTCCGGCGCATGGATCGGCGGCAGGGCCGTCAAGGGCTGGATCCGATAGGGCGCTGCCAGATTGAACGTGATCGTGTCCATGCCCGCGCTCGATTCGGCCGCACCGATCGCCCAGCGCAGCGTTCCCGCCCCGCTGTCGCCGGCGCTCGTCACCTCGAACGTCGCCGCCCCCGCGACCGTTCCCCACCC
The DNA here is from genome assembly GCA_937872095.1 of uncultured Verrucomicrobiota bacterium. GTDB lineage: Bacteria > Verrucomicrobiota > Kiritimatiellia > CAIQIC01 > Lenti-01 > Lenti-01. The sequence continues at coordinate 41,381 of CALMNW010000078.1, read as the reverse complement.
CAACGCCAATACGCCCAGCCATTGGATCGCTTTCATGCTTTCAGTTTAGGCATCCGCGCTCCTGCCGCCAACCCTTTTCACCCCCGAGGCCGAACTTTTTGGAATCCGGGCCTTGCTCCGCCAATCCGCTGCGTTGTCCCCCGTTGGGCCCGGTGCGCGGCGCGCTCGTCAAATGGACGCTGAACGGCGTTCCCGTTTCGCTGGATCCCGCAGCCGCAACGCGTTGAAGGCCGCCGTCATGCCCAACGCGGAAAACGCGAGGAACGGCACCAGTCCGGGCAGGACGTACCGCGCCTGCGGCCACGCGGCGGCATGGCCGAAATACAGATAACCGAACGTAACCAGCGCCGGCAACGGCTCCATCCATCGCCGCCGACATTTCCGGAAAGCAACGGCCACGCCCCACACCCCGAACGCCAACAGCGACCAGTTCAACGGCATCAGGATCCGCGTTCCGCGCCACGTCATTTGGAGGACCGGGGCCCACAGCAAGTTGCGGCCCAATTGCCGAACCCGTTCCCCAAGAGGTTGCTCCGCCAGCAGGCGCGCCCGCTTCCGGAAATAGCGATCGGAAGCCACCTCGCGGGAAATACCGTCGACGTCGGCCATAAGAGTTCGGGACAGGCGCCGATCCAGCAGGCGGATGTCGGTCAGGCAATCTTGATCCAGTTGGGTCAGGGTCTTGCGGCCATCCAGAAACTCGTCCAGATGACGGGTCACGTAGACCCCTTGGCACATCGGCTGGCCCACCCAGGTCTGGAGCACCCACTCGCCGCCGGTGCGAATTCCGTTTCGAACCAGCCACGGCGCGAGAATCAGGAGCGTCGTCCCCGTTGCCGCCGCGGTCCATCCCAGCCGCCGACCCGTTTCCCGGCGGCCGGCGAAGCTCCATCCCAGCATAAGCAACAGGCAGATGCCCGCCAGCGGGGCCAACGTCGGCCGGGTCAGCAGCGACAGCCCCAAGGCTGCCGCGCCGCCGACGAGATGCCGACCCTGGCGCGTTTGGATGAATCGGGTCGCTTCGTGAACGAACGCCAGCGCGAGAAACGAGAACGTCGTTTCCGTCGCGCAGCGGATCACGAAATTGTTTACCTGCGGATGGACGATGAACAGCGCCGCGGCCAGCGCCGCGACCCGGCGGCCGAACAGGCGAGCCGTCAACCGGAACAAAAGGATACCCGTTCCCACGGACAGCGCCGCCTGCAACAGCATCACAACCTTGGGATAGGCCGGCCCCGCCGCGAAACGAGCCAGCGCGATCAAGGCCGGATACAACGGCAACCGCAGCGCCGTCGGCACGCCGGGTTCCAGGGAATACGCGCCCGTCTCCATCCAGTTGGCGGCGATCGCGTCGTATCCGTCGTTGTTCGCCCAGGCCCATTGCGGCACGTGCGCGACAAGGACGGGATAAGCCGCGACCATCGCGAGCCGCGCGGCGACCAGCAAAGCAAGCAGCCACAAAGGCATCCGATAAGCGGCTGGCGTTTCGTCTGTCATGGCCGGTCGGCGATTTCCTCGACGAGAGGCAGGCTGGGATCCGCTTCGACGGCCGGCGGATTGCCGAGGCCGGCCAACGCGCGCAATCCCGCCGCGGCGGCGACCATGGCGGCGTTGTCAGTGCAGTAGGCCAGCGGCGTCAGCAGCAATCGCGCCCGCTGGCGGTTGGCCAGCGCATCCAGCTTGCCGCGCAGCACGGCGTTCTTGGCGACGCCGCCCACGCAGGCCAATGTCCGCGCGCCGGTCGCCTTCACCGCCCGTTCCGCACGCATCGCCAGCGAATCCATGACGGCCTCCTGATAGGACGCCGCCAAATCGGCCAAATGCCGTTCCCGATCTTCGGGATGGTTTTTCAGGTGGTAGAGCAGCGCGGTCTTGAGCCCGCTGAAACTGAAGCACATGGCGATGTCCAGCCCGTTGTCGGTCGTGCGGTTCTTGGCATGCTCGAGGCCGCGCGGGAACTTCACGAAAGCGGCGTTGCCGCCTTGCGCCGCCCGCTCGATGACCGGCCCGCCGGGATATCCGAGCCCCAGCAGGTTGGCGCCCTTGTCGAGGCATTCGCCGGCGGCGTCGTCGAGCGTCTGCCCCAGCAGCCGGTAGTCGCCCACCCCGAGCATCTCCACGATGCACGAATGCCCGCCCGACACCATCAGAACGATCGCCGGGCAGGCGTCCGCCGGCAGCGGCGCCGCGGGATCCAGGAACATCCCGGCGACATGCGCCTCGAGATGGTTCACGCCCCAGACGGGTTTGCCCAGGGCCTGTCCCAGCGCGCGCGCGCCCGACAGCCCGATCAGCAGCGAACTGACCAGGCCCGGCCCATGCGTCACCGCGATCGCATCGAGATCCGTCCAGGAAATCCCCGCCCGCTCGATCGCCTCGGCCACCACGACCGGAAAACTGCCGACGTGCTCCCGCGATGCGATCTCGGGCACCACGCCGCCATAGGGCCGATGGCTCGCGATTTGGCTGTTCACTGCGGAAGAGAGGACCTCGCGGCCGTCGCGGACGACGGCGGCGGCGGTCTCGTCGCAGGACGATTCGATGCCGAGGATCAGCACGGCCGGCGGCCTCCGGACCTCAGCGCTTCTGGAAAACGAGGATGCCGCGCAGCATGTCGCAGGCGCGGTCGAGCTGGGGATCGGCGACCTTGTCCAGGTCGACGTCCTCTTCCGGCGGAGTCTGGACGTCGAGATTCGGCAGCGCTTCTTCGTCGCCGCCGGCCGTCCAGCCCTCGTCCATGGACGCGGCGGATTGCAAGCCGTTGGTCGTTTCCGCGCGGTTGCGCGCCAGCACGACGTTGCGCCAATTCTCGACCGACATGGGCACGACCACGTCGGGTTCGATGCCGACTTCGTGGATGACGCGTTCGCTGGGCGTGTAGTACTTGGCGGTGGTCAGCCGGATCGCGGTGCCGCCTTCCTGCGGCAGCACGCTCTGGACGGAACCTTTGCCGAAGCTCTTCTCGCCGACCAGCACGGCCCGACGGTTGTCCTGCAGCGCGCCGGCGACGATTTCGGACGCGCTGGCGCTGTAGCCGTTGATCAGCACGGCCATGGGCACGTCCGGGAAGGTCCGGCGGGCCCGCGCGCGGTAAGACCGTTCCATGCGGTTGTCCCGGCCCCGGGTAAACACGATCAGATCGCCGCGCCGGAGGAATTTCTGCCCCACTTCGACGGCCGCGGTCAGCAGCCCGCCCGGGTTGCTGCGCAGATCGAGCACCAGCGCCTTCACCTTCTGCTTCTCGAGCGTGTCGAGCGCCGCCTGCAGGTCGTCGGCGGTTTCCTCGCCGAACTGCAGCATGCGGACGTAGCCGATGCCGCCGTCCAGCACGCGCGTGTCCTTGATGCTGGGCACGTTGATGATGGCGCGCTCCAGCTCGAATTCCTTCATGAGCTGCGTCTTGGGCCGGAAGATCTTGACCTTCACCTTCGTGCCGGGGTCGCCGCGCAGCTTCTTGACCGCGTCTTCCAGCGAAAGCCCGTCGGTGCTGTCGCCGTTGATTTCGACGATCTTGTCGCCGGACAGCAGGCCGGCCCGGAAGGCGGGCGTGTCTTCCATCGGGGCGATCACGGTCAGGATGCTGTCCTTGATGCCGATGGTGATGCCGAGGCCGCCGAACTTGCCGGCGGTGTCTTCCTTCATGGCGGTGAAGGCTTCCTTGTCCATGAATTGGCTGTGGGGATCCAGCGACTGCAGCATGCCCCGGAGCGCGCCGTAGATCAGGTCCTGGTAGGTGCTCTTGTCCGCGTCCACGTAGTTGGCGCGGACCTGCTCGACCACCTTCGAGAACAGTTCGTACATCTCGTAGGGGGAATCCTTGTCCTGGCGCTCTTCGGCGGCGGCGACCTCCTGCGAATAGAGACGCGCGCCGACCGCCAGGTTGGCGGCCAGCACGGCCGCGACCAGGATCCATTTGAAACTGCGGGCTAATTTTTTCATGTCCTTGCCTTTTCGAAGAGCGCGCGGGAAGCCGGGAACCTCAGACGTGGCTTTCCATGTCGGGGCGATAGCGGAAATAGACCGCGCCGAGCGGCGGCACGACGACGGGGATGGAATATTCCCGCCCCTGCCACTCGCGCTTCTCCGCCTTCACGAAGCGGGGATTGCCGACGCCGCTGCCGCCGTAGATCGTCGCGTCGGTGTTGAGCACCTCTTCGTAGGTGCCCGGCTGCGGAACGCCCAGGCGGTATTCCGCGCGCGGCACGGGGGTGAAGTTGAAGCCGCAGACCATCCGGTCCTCGGGCTTCTTCCCCTTGCGCAGCGTGAAGAGCATGCTGTTTTCCCAGTCGTTGAGGTCGATCCATTCGAAGCCTTCCCACGAGAAATCGATCTCGTGCAGGCAGGGGAAGCCCTTGAGCATCTCGTTGAGGTCGCGCGCCAGCCGCTGCAGGCCCGCGTGCGAATCGTATTCCAGCAGGTGCCAGTCGAGGCTTTCGTTGTGCTGCCACTCGCGCCACTGGCCGATTTCCATGCCCATGAACGTCAGCTTCTTGCCCGGATGCGCGAACATGTAGGCGTAGAGCAGCCGCTGGTTGGCGAACTGCTGCCACATGTCGCCCGGCATCTTGGCGAGCATCGAGCCCTTGCCGTGCACCACTTCGTCGTGGGAGAACGGCAGGATGAAATTCTCGTTGAACGCGTAGATCATCGAAAACGTCATCTGGTGGTGGTGGTACTTGCGGAAGACGGGGTCCTTGTGCATGTAGTCGAGCGTGTCGTGCATCCAGCCCATGTTCCACTTCAGGTCGAACCCGAGCCCGCCCAGGTAGACCGGGCGCGACACCATCGGCCAGGCCGTCGATTCTTCCGCGAACGTGAGGAAGCCGGGATATTCCCCGTGGACCAGCTCGTTGAACTTCTTGAGGAAATCCACCGCGTCGAGATTCTCGCGGCCGCCGAACTTGTTGGGAATCCACTCGCCCTCGTTGCGCGAATAATCGAGGTAGAGCATGGACGCCACGGCGTCCACGCGCAGGCCGTCGACGTGGTACACGTCCGCCAGGAAGATCGCGTTGGAGAGCAGGAAGGCGCGCACTTCGTTGCGGCCGTAGTTGAAGATGTAGGTGCCCCAGTCCTTGTGCTCGCCCAGGCGCGGATCGTCGTGCTCGTAGAGGTGCGTGCCGTCGAAATAGGCCAGCCCGTGGCCGTCCTTCGGGAAGTGCGCCGGCACCCAGTCGATGACCACGCCGATGCCCTCCTGGTGGCACTTGTCCACGAAATACTTGAAGTCGTCGGGCGTGCCGAAGCGCGACGTCGGCGAATAGTAGCCGATCGTCTGGTAGCCCCACGAACCGTCGAAGGGGTGCTCGCTGACCGGCAGCGTCTCGATGTGCGTGTAGCCCATCTTCTTGACGTAGGGAATCAGCGTCTCCGCCAGTTCCCGGTAGCTCAGCATGCGGTTGTTCTCGTCCGGATTGCGCCGCCAGGAGCTCAGGTGCACCTCGTACACGCTGATCGGCTCGTCGAGCCAGTGCTTTTTCTTGCGCGCCGCCATCCAGTCCACGTCGGCCCACTCGTATTTCGCGAGGTCCCAGACCATCGAGGCCGAGCGCGGGCGCAGCTCCGACGCGAACGCGTAGGGATCCGCCTTCTGCGCGAGGAACGCGTTGTGGCCCTTGACTTCGAACTTGTAGAGATCGCCCGCCTTCAGATGCGGGATGAACAGCTCCCACAGCCCCGAGCTGCCGCGCTGCTGCATCGGGTGGATGCGGCCGTCCCAGTTGTTGAACCAGCCCACCACGCTCACGCGGATGGCGTTGGGCGCCCACACCGCGAAATGCACGCCGGCCACCCCGTCGATCGTCAGGGCGTGCGCGCCCATCTTCTGGTACGCGCGATAGTTCGTCCCCTCGCCCAGCAGGTACATGTCCAGGTCCGTCAGCTGCAGCGGGAACCGGTACGGATCCTCCAGATCGGCCGTCGATTTGTCGAACCACGTCAGCCGCAGCCGGTAGGCGAACGGCTTCTCGTTCGGGAAGAACAGCTCGTAGAGCCCGTCCGCGTGGATGCGCGCCATCTCGAAGACCTTCCCGTCGGCCTTGCGGACCACTTCCGCCTTCGTCGCGTACGGCCGGAACGTGCGCACGACGACGCCCGGCTTCTTGGCCCCGGTCTCATGCATGCCCAGCAGCGAAAACGGCGCGCCGTGCATACCGTAGATGATGGCGTTGATTTCCGGCTCCGACAGGATGGGCTTCATGTGCAACCTCCTCGTGTCGGCCGGTGCGCCGCGCGACGCACCGACTCCTTGGCATCATCCCATGCCGCCCCCCCCGCCGTAAAGGTGGAAGTGACCCCCGCTCCCGGCGCCATAAATCGCGGACGGAGCCCCCGCCCCGGTTTTTCCACGCTACGTAAAAACTTTTGGCCGTTTTTCCACGCTACGTAAAAACGTTGCGGATTTTTTACGTACTGTGGAAAACTTTTTTCCACACCGTGGAAAAACCTCGAGCCGCGAGCCCCCGCGCCCGGAACCCAAAAGAACCCCGGGCGGCAAGCCCGGGGTTTCCGCGGTACCGCCGCGGTCCGGCAGCTCAGCCCGTGACCTGGATCTTCCGGGCCTTCACTTCGTCCTTCTTCGGAATCGATACGGTCAGCACGCCGTTTTTCACGCGCGCCTGGATGCGGTCGGGATCGACCGCGTCGGGCAGCGTGAAATCGCGGCGGAACCGGCCGGCGCCGAATTCGCGCCCCAGTTCCTCGTGGCCCTGCGGCTTTTCGGCTTTCGTCCAGCCTTCGATCGTCAGCACGCGGTTCTGCACCGTGGCCTCGACGGATTTCTCGTCGGCGCCCGGCATGTCCGCCACGACGGTGAATCCTTCCGCGCTTTCGCGGACGTCCGCGCGGGGGACGTAGACCGGCTCGTTTTCCGGCGCCGGGACCGGTGGGTTGGGATGGGTTTCGTTCATGGGATCGCTCCTTTTCAGTTCGCCTCGATGGCGATCTTGCGGGGTTTTTCCTCTTCGGATCTCGGGATGGAAATCCGGAGAATGCCGTTCTTGAAGGTCGCCTTCACCGCGCCGGTGTTGGCGCGGAAGGGCAGCTGCAGCGTCCGCTGGAATTCGCCGGCGGGGCGTTCGCGGCGCAGGACGGTTTCGCCCTCGGCGGGCTCCTGCGCGTTGACCTTCCCGCGCAGCGACAGCTCGTCGCCCACGGCGGAAACTTCGACGTCCTGCGGATCCACGCCGGGCATTTCGGCGTCGATGACGAGACCGTCCGCCGACGCCCAGACGTTCAGCGGCGGATAGGCCGGGCGGGCGCGCCGCGCAAAGCGGGGCGCCTCCGCTCCCGACAGAATCCGGTTCATGTCCGCCTGGATCGATTCGAGCTCGTCGAAAACCGTCCACGGGTTCCGGGGTCCTATGGTGAGTTCATACATGATGGATTACTCCTTTCTGAGATGGTCTTGCCTGTTCCATTCTTTTTCTTCCGCCCCATCAGAAGCATCCCCAATGCCAAAAATCGAACGGTTGGCTTTCAGGCCGATTTTATATTTCATATCTAATTGATTTCACTTGTTATGCGAATATTTTACCAGAGAGCATATGACCCCTTTCGGATCGACAGAAGAGACATTATGTAACGGATAGTTTAACTCAAATGAGACATTTTGTCTCGTATTCATGTGTACGAAATCGCCGCTCCGGGCTGGCATGGATCGTGGGAATGAAGGTATAAAGCATCCGGTCGCAACATTGAAAACCACCCGCAAAATTCTCGCATGACATCCGGAATCCGATCGCCCCAGGTTTTCGCCGCGATACGCCGCGTCTTGATCGGGCTCGGTGTGGGCGCCTTCGCGCTGATCGCTTGGCTCGTCGCGCTGGGCACCGCCATCTGGTCCTACGGGCTGACGGATCATGCCGTCAAATCGGATTGCGCGATCGTGTTGGGCGCCGCCGCCTACGGCGCGCGGCCCTCCCCCGTCTTCGAAGAGCGGATCCGCCATGCGATTTCCCTCTATCGGTCCCGGCAGGTATCCAAGATCATCTTCACGGGCGGCTATGGAGACGGCGCCACCCATGCCGAAAGCGAAGTCGGCGCCGCCTATGCCGTTCGGGAGGGCGTCCCGGCTGCGGACGTCTTGACGGAACCCCGCTCGCGCACCACCCAGCAGAACCTCACCGAAGCCCGCGCGCTCATGGAAGCCCACGGCCTGCGGACGGCGATCCTCGTGAGCGACCCGCTGCACATGCGGCGCGCCATGTGGATGGCCCGCGATTTGGGAATTCCCGCCGTGTCCTCGCCCACCCCGACGTCCCGCTATCGCTCCTGGAAAACCAAGTTCGGCTTCCTGCGCCACGAACTGCACTACTGGCACGTCTATCTGTTCAAAGGCCAGTAGCCGCCGGATCCTGCACCGCCCGCCGATCCGCTTCCATCATTCTGTTTTCCGCTTCGAATCCTTGGGCTTCGAACCCGGCGCTGGACAATCGGGAACGGATGCCGTACTGTCCCGCCTCCCGTCGCGCCAGATGCGCGGCAAGCCGGCCGCGGATCCAACCGGATCCGCAGGACGGCGTGGTTTCCTTGGCCGATGGCGTCACGAAAAACCACTTTTCGCAGTCCGCCACCAGGAGATTCCTACCATGAGCTTCCAATCGCTGGGCCTCGATCCCCGGCTCCTTCAGAACGTCGCCAAACAAGGCTATGCCGTCACGACCCCGATCCAGAAACAGGCCATTCCGGCCATTCTCGCGGGACGCGACGTCGTGGGCCTGGCCCAGACCGGAACCGGCAAGACCGCCGCGTTCGTCCTGCCCCTCCTTCACCGCCTGATGTCCGGCCCGCGCCACCAGTTGCGCGCGCTGATCGTCGGCCCCACGCGCGAACTGGCCGAACAGACGAAGGACGTGCTGATCAAACTGGGCGAGCACACGAGCTTCCGCCACGTCACCATCTACGGCGGCGTGGGCCAGCAACCGCAAATCAACGGCATCCGCCAAGGCGCGGAAATCGCCATCGCCTGCCCCGGCCGCCTGCTGGATCTCCTCGGCCAAGGCAAATTCAATTTGAACCGCGTCGAGTGCCTCGTCCTCGACGAAGCCGACCGCATGTTCGACATGGGCTTCCTGCCGGACATCCGCAAGATTCTCCAGCGCCTCCCCGCGAAGCGCCAGATCCTCCTGTTTTCCGCGACCATGCCCGACGAAATCCGCGCGCTGGTCCACGACATCCTGCACGATCCCGTCACCGTCCAGATCGCCCATTCCAAACCGGCGGCGACGGTCGACCACGCGCTCTATCCGGTGGAACAAACGCAAAAAACCGCGATGCTGCTGGCGCTTCTGAAGAACATCGGCGCCGGGTCCGTGCTGGTCTTCACGCGCACGAAGCACCGCGCCAAGCGCCTCGCGGCGCAGCTGTGCGCCTCCGGCTACCGCGCCGCCAGCCTGCAGGGCAATCTGTCCCAGCGCCAGCGGCAGGCCGCCCTCGACGGCTTCAAGTCCGGCCAGCACCAGATCCTGGTCGCGACGGATCTCGCCGCGCGCGGCATCGACGTCGAGGCCATCACGCACGTCATCAACTACGACATGCCCGCCACGGTGGACGACTACACGCACCGCATCGGCCGCACCGGCCGCGCCGCCAAAACCGGCGACGCCTTCACCTTCACGACCCACGAGGACGAAAGTTCGGTGCGCGCCATCGAGCGCGTGATGGGTTTCAAGATCGAGCGGCGCCGCATCGAGGGCTTCGATTATTCCGCGAAACCCGCCGCGCCGGCCGCGCACGCGCCCGGTCCGCGCCGCGCGCATTCGTCCCCCAAACCCGGCGGAAAGCCGGGAGGACAAAACCGGAAACCGCATCCGGGCGGCACCCGTTCCTTCGGGTCGCCCAAGGCCAAGCGCCGCTTTTCGCGCTGATTTTCTCCCAGTTGCTCCCGCGGCGTTTTATCGCGGCGCGGGCTTTTCCAGTCCCTTGAGCAGGAACGGCCAGACCACGAAGATCCAGATCGGATTCGCCGCGGCCGCGACGTAGGACGCGATTTCCAGCCCCAGGAACGGCGCCAGCAGGCGCGGCAGATTCCCGAGCATCAGCGAGAGCACCAAGACGCCGACTACGACGGCCACCACGCGGTATCCGCCCAGCTTGTCCGGATCGAACCGGACGTATTTCCGTTCCACGAACCACGCGCCGAAAAATCCCAACAGGCCCCAGACCGCCCGGAACGCATCCTTCGAGAATCCCGGATCCGCGTCCGGCGGCAACGGCTTGAAGCGCACGAACGCCCACGCCGTCAACGCCACGGCGACGGCCCCTGCCAGCACCAGCCACGCTTTCGACGGATTCCGTTCCGTCCAGTCGTAGACCCGCCCCATGGCCCACACCGTCGGAATCGCCAGCAGCAGCGAGCCGATCACGTCCACCGGCGTATGCACGCCCAGCACCATCCGCGAGGCGGCCATCAGGCCGATCCAGAGCAGCGCCGGCACCCACAGCCACCAGCGGCGGACCGCCGCGGCCAGGCCGCCCCAGAGCAGCGCCGTGTTCGCCGTATGCCCGCTGGGGAACGAGTAGCCGAACGCGCCGTACTGCGCTTCGGGCACCGGCAGGATGGACGGATCGCGCACCCACGGGCGCGGCACGCAGAAAGTGCTCTTCAGCGCGCCGGCCAGCAGGTCGCCCGTCGCCAAGGCAAAGCCCACGCGATACGCGAGGCGCGCCCCGAACAGCCAGAACAGCGATCCCGCGATGGCCAGCAACCAAAAGCCCTCGCCGCCGTGCGTGATCTGGAGAAAGAAATCCTCCAGCGCCGGCGTGCGCCATTCTTGCAGCCGCTTCAAACAAGTCAGACCCAGTTCGTTCATCTCTGCTCCAATCTGCGATCAAGCTAACACGCCCTCCATTCTCCTGTCCACGACTCTATTGCAATTGTTTGCAAACAATTGTTTACGGGGCGATCCCAAGCGGCTACAATGATCGGCAAACATGCAGAATGCCGTGCTCCTGATGAATCCCACCCTCTGGCGAACATGCAAGATGCTCGCAGGCAATAGCCGTGTTCAGCTGCTGCGGCAACTCTATGATCACCCTGGCCTCAATGTGAGCGATTTGGGGGCGGCAATCGGCATCAAGCGCGCTTGCGCCAGCCAGGAATTGCGCCGGATTCAATCCCGCGGCCTGCTCAAAGCCGCGCGCTGCGGCCGCCCGCTCATCTATCGCATGGAGGCCGATCCCCAAGTTCCATCTGCCGCACCTTTGCTCAAAGCCATCCAATCCGCGCTGAAGCGCTACCCGGCCAGCCGCGATCCCGAGATGTGCGCGATTTCCAATGGCCTCGCCCATGAACGCCGCGTAACCATCGTCCGGACGCTTCTGGAAGGTCCATGCAGTTTGCCTGATCTGCAGATGCAGTTGCATTTCTCGCCGTTTGGCCTGGCACAGCATCTGCGTACCTTGGAAAAAAGCGGCTTCGTGGAACGGCATGGAGCCCTCGTCGGCTTCAAAGTACCTGCTCATCCGTTGGCGCGAGCCTTGGTCGATCTGTTGAAGCAATCCAAGTAGGTTCCGCGGCAATACTTGATTTCACGCGCGGGCAACTCTCCAGTAGTTTTTCAATACAATTGTTTGCAAACAATTGTAAGCCGAGGACGACGCTGTTCAATTTTTCGAAATCCACCCCGAGAATGGCGGCCAATGAAAAAGGCGGAACGGCTTTCGCCGTTCCGCCCTTGCGGTTGCTCCAATTATTCCGCCACAACGGGCAGTTGTTCCGGCGCGATGCCGCGCAGCAGCGTGGCCAGGATCGCCGCCGGCACCAGGCCGACCGTCGCACCGTCCGGCGCGGACACTTCCGGCTCGCCGGCCGGCTTGAGCGTCGCGTCCAGCGCCACCGTCAGCCCCGGCGCGCGATAGACGTAGCCCGCGCCCTGCGGCGCCAGCTCGTGCGTCGCGCCGCCGAAACGACCCGCGATTTTCCGCGCCGCGCCCGCGCCCGTGATCCGGAACGCGTTGTCGGCCTGCGCCTCGAATTCGCTCTTGGACACGTACAGCCGCGGCTTGTCCTGGTACGGCCGGCCCGCCGTCGGACAAAACGTCGCGCAGTTGCCGCACTCGTTGCAGAAGTCCGTCAGCACCGCCGTCTGCGAGGCCTGCGCCACCGCGAAACTCTGCGGCTTGTCGGCCACGCCGCGACCGCCTTTCACCGTCCACGTCGCGAGATCCGCCGAGAACGGCTTGCTGGCGTAGGTCAGGAAGGCCTGGTTCGGGCAGACGCTCGTGCACAGCGAGCAGAACTCGTCGCAGCGCAGGCAGCGCGCGGCTTCGGCCTGCGCGACGGCCGGGGCCATCGTCTGGATGACTTCGTCGAACCCGCCGCGCTTCGCCAGCGGCAGCTCGGGCACGTCCACGCGCCGGATGCGCGTGGCCTGCTGGCGCAGCCGTTCCGGCAGGTCCAGCCCGCCCGTGCAGCGCATCGGTTCCGCCGCGGGCTCCGCGCCCGCGACGCGCCGCAGGATTTCGGCCGCGATTTTCTTGCCGTCGCCTTCCGCCTTCACCAGCGAGAGCGGACCGTTGTTCACGGCGTCGCCGCCCGCAAAGACGTTCGCGACCGAGGTCGCGCAGGTCGCTTCGTCGGCCACGACGTAGCCCTTGCGGTTCGTCGCGATGCCGCTGTCCTTCAGGAAATCCAGGAACGGCTGCTGGCCGATGGCCGCGATGACCACGTCCAGTCCGATCGTGAAATCGGCGCCGGGCACTTCCACCGGCCGCCGCCGGCCGGACGCGTCCGGCTCGCCCAGCTGCATCGTCGAACACGTCAAGCCCTTCACCTGGCCGTTCTCGACCACGACGGCCTTCGGCGCGGACAGTTCCTTGATCGGAATCTGCTCGTGCAGCAGGCTCATCAGCTCTTCGTGGTGCGCGGGCATTTCCTCGCGCGTGCGGCGATAGATCACCGTGACGTCGCCGCCGAGGCGCTTCGCCACGCGCGCGCAGTCCATCGCGACGTCGCCGCCGCCGATGACGCCCACGCGGCCTTTCAGCGCGGTCATCTTGCCGTCCCACACGTCCCGCAGCATCGTGATGCCGTCCAGCACGCCTTGGGCGTCCTGGCCGTCGATGCCCAGCGCGGAGCCCTTCTGGGCGCCCGCCGCCACGACGATGAACTCGAAGCCGTCCTTGCGCAGGCTATCGAAGGTGAAATCGCGGCCGGCCGTCTGGCCGAATTGGAACTTCACGCCGGCGGCTTCGAGCCGCTTCACGTCCTTCTGCACCACGGGGGGCATCAGGCGGTAGATCGGCAGCGTCATGGTCGCCATGCCGCCGGCCTGCTTGCGGGAATCGAACACCGTCACTTCGACGCCGCCTTCGCGCAGGAAGCCGGCCGTCGACAGGCCGCAGGGGCCCGCGCCGATCACGGCGACCTTGTTCTTGCGCGCCGGGCCGACCTTCAGCGCCGGATCTCGGCCCGTCTCCATGATGAACCGCTTCATTTCGCGGATGGCCAGCGGCAGATCGTAGTGCACGCGCGTGCAGGGCATCTCGCAGATGTGGTCGCAGGCGCGGCCGAGCGAGGCGCCCATCACGTTGTCGCGCCGCACGATCGCGGCGGCTTCGTCGAACTTCCCGTCCTTGACCGCCTGCATGTAGGCCGGCACGTCCTGGTGGATCGGGCAGATGTCCGCGCAGGGCGCCTTCACGCAGTCGAACAGACCCAGCGGGCGTTCCGTCTTGGTGTCCTGCCGCACGTAGGTGTCGCGTTGGTAGAGCGCGTTCCGCTTCACTTCGGCCGCGTACTTCGTCAGGTTCGCGAGCGCGGCCGCCTTCACGTCGCCGCCCTTCGCGCCGGCCTTGGCCAGGATGAACGCGGGCAGGTCCTTCGCGCCGGCCTTGGCCATGGCCGCCGCCGTCTCGGACACGTATTGCAGCGTCCGCGCGTAGCCGCCGGGCCGCAGCAGGTCGGAGCTCGTCGTGATGGTCGTCATGCCGCACGCCAGCAGGTCCGCCACGTTCCAGCAGTCCGCGCCGCCCGCGTACGACATCGGCAAATCGCCCTGGAATTCCGCCGCCAGCTTCGCCGCGAGGTTCACGGTGACCGCCTGCAGGGGCCGGCCCGACAGGTACATCATCTTTTCCTTCTTCGAGAAGGCGTCGCGGTGGTTGATGACTTCCAGCGTGTTGGAGAGCTTCACGCCGAACTGCACGCCCTTCTTCGCGGCGCGCGCCCGCAGGTCGTTCAGGATCTTCAGCGCGTCCGGATACTTCAGGTCGTGCCCGAAGGCCTCGTCCGGCACCGTCACCTGGCGGAAGCCGAGGTCGCCGTTCAGGATGCCGCGCAGGCCGTCCGGCCCCAGCAGCGTCGGGTTCAGCTTCACGTTCGTGTGCAACCCGCGCTCTTCGATCAGGTACGCCGCGATGCGGCCGATTTCGTCCGGCGGGCAGCCGTGCATCGTCGACAGCGTCACGTTGTCCGACAGCCGCGACGGGATTTGCAGGTCCTTCACCGCGGGATAGACCTGCGCCACCGCGGCAACCGTCGCTGCCAGCGCGTCCCCGGCGTCGTCCATGCGCTTCAGGAAGCTCTGCACGTTGGGCTTGAGGATGCCTTCCAGGTTGTAGCCCACGCTCATGTTGAAGATCATGCCCGGCGCGCCCGCATGGCCCAGCTTGTGCTGCAGCGCGTGCACCAGCACCCACGCCATCAGGTACTCGTTGAACGACTGGTCGATCTTCAGCTCCTGCGACCATTCCACGTTGTAGCCTTCGTCCTGGATGTCGATGCAGGGCTTGGAGACTTCCAGCTCGTCGAGGGTCTGGATCGTCTTCAGTTCGATGAACCGCGAGCCCGTCAGCCAGGCCGCCACGATGTTCTGCGCCATCTGCGAATGCGGTCCCGCCGCCACGCCGAAGGGCGTCTCCAGCGGCTGCTTGTACATCGCCGTCCGGAACGCGTCGCCCGCCGCCGGGCGGAAAAACAGCTCTTTGGGAATCCCGAAGATGCTCCCGCGCTTCTCCAGTTCCCCGAAGACCCAGGGCGCGACTTGGCTGATGCTCAACGGCTGAAAACGATCGGACATGGCGATACTCCTCTATTCAAACAATGCTTCCGCGCCGGACTCCTCCCGGACGCGCGAAGGGGCATACTCGCACGTCCGCCCCGCCCCCCGCAAGCGCCCAAGCCGTCGCGCCCGAAAATCCGTCGAACCGCTTGACCGGACGGCGATGCAAACCGAAAACCAAGAATTTTCGCCGCAGAGAGCGCAGAGTATCACAGGGCGAGATCTTCTGGATTTTCAAACCCATCATGATCTTTTGCTCTCTCTGTGCACTCTGCGCTCTCTGCGGCTAAATTCCCCGGTCTTGCCCTTCCGGAGACCGGTCGCTAGACTGCTCCGCGTGGAACCCGCTTCCCGACGGAGGCGTTTCCCAGGAGTCCGAACATGACGAAACGCGCGCTGCTGGCGACGATCCTGACCGTTTTCCTGACGTCGGCCTGTTTCGCCCGGGCCGACGATCCGGGCTACTTCCTGTCGTGGAAGCAGAAGAAACAGCTGACCTGCCTCGGACGCATCCAGGATGCGGCCGGCACGTGGTACGACGTGTGGATCTGCCCGGGCTACGCTCCGCCGGGACGCTACGCCAAGGACCACTTCTTCGCGGCCGGCCGGAATTTCCGCGAGTATTTCGAAGCGAACAAATACCACATGCTGAAAAAAGGCAGTTCCGCCTGCTTCGATTGGGCCCTGCAGGAATGCGGCCTGGGCTTCACCGTCAAGGGCATCCCGCGCGCGTGGGGCCGGCATTTTTCCGTGGCCACCGAGCGCACGGAGCGCCGGGTGTTCGGCTGGTGGCTGGCCTACCCGTGGGCGCTCATGGAAGCGAGCGTGGAAACCGCCTTCCGCGGCGCGCTGGGCGCGGCCGGCACCGCCGGCGGCATCGCCAGCGGCCTCGCCGTCGTCCCGGCCTGGCACGCGCTCGACTCCGCCGTCGCCGGCACCTGGAACCTCGGCGTGAACACGATCGCCCTGCCCGCCGTCGGCATCGCCTGGAACACCGCCGTCGCGCCGCCTCTCGCCCTCGTCGGCCAAAAGCCGGCGGAATCCCGCGTGGACGGCTTCTGGGTCACCGTCGTGGAGTCCGGCCGGACGCCGGGCACTCGCCCGCCGACCGCGGCGGAACTGGACCTGCTGGCTAAATGGGGCGCGCTGCTGGTGCGCGAAACGGAATCCCTCGAAAAAGAACGCCGGGAAATCGACCGCCAGGAACGGACGCAACAGGCGGAATATCGCCGCGCCATGGAGAAGGCGAGCGAACGGGCCCGGGAAAAACGCCAACGGGTGCACGACGAAGAAAGCGAGAAGATCCGGGAAGTCGCCGCCACCAACGAATGGGCTCGCACCGTCGCGCAGGAACACCCCGACCTGCGCTACGACTGGCGACGGGACCGCGAACTGCCCCAGCGCCTCCGCCGGCTAGGCCTGTCGGAAAAAGAAGTCCAGCGGGCGCAGGAAATCCTGCGCACCCACGAAGATTCCGTCTCGCCCGCCGCCGTTCCCATCCGGCCCAAGACCGATCCCGTCCGCCGCGGCGTCGAAGTCCTCGGCGAATCCGCCGAAGACGTGATCGAAGAGACGTTCCAATAGACCCCCGATCCGGCCGGGTCAGCGCCCCGGCCTACAGCTTTCCCTCCGCCCACGACACCCTTCCCTTTCGCGTTTAATCGCGGCTTATGGACTGCGCCCGTTGTGCGGCATGTTTTCGCAATCACACCGCGCCCCCAGACATTCCAAAAGTCGATTTTATTCCACAATCCTTTGCCAGTCCAGATTCCTCATTGACCGCTCCCTGTCCGAGGTGCATTCTTTAAATTGCAAAGTGCGGACACCATAAAAAGGCGATGTAATATCCGGCAGAAACGCCACAGACGAAAAACGGATTAAACATGAAAGTATATGCAAACACGGTTTTCTTCGGATGCAACTACAACGACAAGAAAATCAAAAAGCAATTTGACGCGCTGAAATCACGCATTGAAAAGGACACCCCTCTGTCCTGCATGATTATTGATAAACGCGTCGGAAAAGCAGCCCGCGACATGTGGAAGGATATCCGCATGCATATTGAGGAGTCAGCCGCAACAGTTTTCGATTTGACTGCGTTTCGCCCAAATGTCGTCTTGGAACTCGGGTATGCTCTTTCTATCAAACCCGAGGATCGCGTGTTCATTACATTTCGCCGCAGGAAAAGCCAAGGTCAACAACCCAAGTGGCTGCTCAGCGACATTTCGCATCTGCAGCGGTACGAATATGTCAGCACCTCCGACCTGGATTCTCATGTGCGACAGCAGTTGGATGGCACCCCCTATCTCATGGGATACGCATCATTTTTAAAAGACTGCGAACAGACAAATGCTGCCGACAAGTATAAGGAATACGGCCTTCGCATTCTTCGTGCGCTTCGCGATGAGGGCACGAAGACCGACCAGCAAATCAAAAATGTAATGACGGGTTCAGCGTGTCGCTTCGCACAAATGACGAGAATGCTGAAAAAGCACAACCTGGTCGCCCGGACCCCAGGAAAGCATGGCAAGTACTCGATCCCGCTTGAAAGCAATTGATGCGTTGTCAAACCGCCTGAGGCCCCGATATTCCGCCAGTGCCTCAATAATGAGTCGAGAAATGAAAACTTGGCGCGATCATTTTGACATAGACCCTGGCCTGCCCGATGAATGGCTTGAGCGCGTCAATTCGCTGATTTATTGGGAGGTCAAATCAACTTGCGAAGGCCACCCGAGACATCTTGGGAAACTTGAATCCGATCATGCACGAATTGCCATTGGCATTCGCGAACAGTACGCGAGCAACTCCACTGCTCCCTTTTATGGGTTACAGCGCGATTGGGACCCTCTACTAAAAAGGCATTTTAAACCGCAACATACATACGCAACTCTACGATGCGAACAAAATGCTGCGCCATTCGCCATTACGATTGGAACCCAGCCAAAATCATTTCGCGATTACGGGAGCTTTTCAATCCCTGGAATATATGAACAAATTGACGGCATGCTTTCAGACGGGCCGAGATGCATACTTGAGTTACATCACCTGCAGGTAAGAACAACTGATTGTATTCCAGCCTCAGTTTTATCATGGCTAAATGAAATAAAAGATCAATTGGTCGCATTTGATTGCGATAGCCGGGCGATACTAGAAAGGAAATCGTCTTAGTTAAGTCCCGCACGAGCCAAAATCTGAATTTTTCGCCTTCGAAACCCCTCCAAACCCGAAAAACGGCCATTTTGCGCCCGTTTTGGCGTTTTGGGGCCTTGAAAGCGCGTTGGAAGGCATTTTGGAGCCCGTTTGAGCCTTCCGACGGCTCCGAATTCGGTTTTTCGCAATCCGGAATCCCCATTGACCGTTTCTGCTCCCGGAGCCTATCCTTGCGGGCATCAAAATCGGGAGAAACGATGAAAGCATGGGTTGCGGCGATTATCATGGGCGCGACAGCGGGCGGATGCTCAAATTCGTCGCCAAACGCGCCGGAGAACAACGCCAACGTCGCGTTGACGGCCGAAGCCGGCGTCTTCATGGGCATCCTGAAAGAAAACGGAGTCCTTCCGGAGATTCCCGCCGATCGGCACGGCAACCTGCAAAGCGACATGATGTGCGATCCGAAAGACCCACCGGAATTTCCCTTCCAGGCCCGTTTCCGCGCGATCATGAACGACGCCCCCGACACCGTTTACGATTTCGTTGCGATCAAGGACAGCCCGACGGCACCCTGGACCGTTTCCGAGTCGTGGAAGGAATGCGCCGGCCAGAAAACGGCCGTCGCGCTCCCCTCCGCGGATTCCCAGCGCGTCGCGAACGAAGAATTGCTGCGAAGAAAAAATGGCCGCTGAACCACCGCCTCGCGACGCATGAGGTTCGATAAAATCCGGATTTTTCGCCTTCGAAACCCCTAAAAACCCGAAAACGGCCCATTATTCGCCGTTTGGGAGCCGTTTGTTGGCATTAATGAATCTGCGCCATTGATCGCTTTTGCGGATTCTCGCTTGGGCGGCGCTGTTGCTCAGGCCGAAATGCTCGCCCACTGGATTGGCGAGGTACGGCAGAACGTCTTCCGGGTCCAATTGGGCCGCCTGGCCGGAAAGTTTCTCCAGTTGTTCGGCGAAAAAAGGCTCGAACACGTCTTCCGGAGCCAGCAGGTATGAGGCGAATTCTTCCGCCTGGGCTTCCAGCCACTTGTGGTCCTCTTCCGAACGGCTCAGGACAACCTGCTTCCAGGATTCGACCGACGTCACCATTTGCCATACCCGGGCAAGCCAGTCGCGATGCAAGACGTAATGCCCGATTTCATGGGCCACGGAATACCGGTAGAAGGACGTGCCTTGGCGATACTGGTCGGCATCCACGGTGATGATTGGATGTTCGTTGCCCGGAGCGATCTGGGCGGGCGAGCCGAACTCTTCGAGAACGCCCGAAGCCAACCGAATTTCAATGCCCAGATCGCACTCCGCGATTTCTTCCACGTCCAATGGATAATCGCGGTCGGCCAGCGAATGTTCCCTGGAAAATTCCCGCGCGATTTCGGCGATTTTCTTCCAAGAGAGAACCGGTCTTTGCGGGAGCCGCAACATGCGTCAGGATCTCCGCAGCTTTTCCACCAGCCGATCCAACGTTTCTTCGGTCGGTTTTTCCCGGCGCAGCGTTCGGAACAAGACCGGCAGCACTTTGACGACTTCCGCATCTTCCATGATGTCGCGAGGCAAGATGCCGCAATCCGCCGCGGCAAAATCATAGAAGCGATAGCTCTCGCTGGAAGCCTCTTTCAGTTCCAACGCCTTGGCATACCGTTCCAGAATATCCCGGTCCTGCGGCGGCGGCCACACGCCACGTTCGATGCGGCTGACGTTCCCCGGATCCGCGCCGGCTTTGCGGCAAAACTCCCGCAACGTGATCCGCTTCTCCAATCGCAACTGTTTCAGATAGGGTCCAAACCGTGCACTTTCAACGCCCGCCTTCATCATGCCTTCCTCCTGCGCTGTTGTACTCCTACCACAACGGCGTTGTATTTCAAGAACAACGCGAGTCGGCGATTGGCCCTGCCATTTGAAATTTCAAGCCGTCAACGAGCCGCAACGGGTGCGGAAAGGCCAAAACCCCGATTTTCCGCCTTCCAAACCCCTCCTCACACGAAAAACGGCCATTTTCAGGCCGTTTTTGGCGTTTTCGGGCTGAAAAACCGCGTTTTTCGCCGTCTCGCGGCCAATTTTCCCCCGACGGGGGCGTCGGGGCTCCAAAGACAGGACTCCTCAGGCTGGTTGGAGCCGGAACAGCTTGTCCGCCATAGCCTTGGCAGCGGCGGAACCTCGTGCCGGCGTGGTCGGAGCTTATTTCCGCGATTACTGGGCGGCCGATAAGCCGCGAATCGCGCGGGTCCGCCGCCAAGCTGCGGCACGAAATTATCATTTAATTTTTGTCATATTATCTGTTGACAGGGAACGCCCGAGGCGCGACCCTCCATTTGTCGAATAGGTTCATCCTCGCCGCGAAGGAGGTTTCAAATGGCCGCTTCGAAAAAAGCCCGTTCCGAGTCCCGCCCCGCGCCGCGTCTCGCCATCTTCTTCGATGGCACCCACGACACCGCCAAGCAACGAACCAATGTCCGGCGCCTATACGGCCTGGTGGCCAAACGCGGCGCCGATGGCGCGCCGCAGCTCAAGCTCTACGTCCCCGGCGTCGGCACGAAGCTCGGTCGGATCATTTCCGGCCAAGCGTTCGGCGCCGGCGTCGGCCGGAACATCCGCACGGCCTACCGCTGGCTGGTGGAAAACTATCAAGACGGCTCCGAAATCTACGTGTACGGTTTCAGCCGCGGCGCGTTCACCGCCCGCAGTTTCGTGCAGATGATCGCCAACTGCGGGTTGATCCGGCCCCGTCTGCTGCGGGTCTGGGGCGTGAAGAGCGCATTCCTGCGCTATTCCCGAATCACCTACCAAGAAACGGAGAAGATCCGCCCGATCTGGCGGCTCCGCCGCTGGCAGCAGGTGCCCGCGGAAAAGCCTCCCGGCTGGAAACCCACCCGGGAGGATTTGCGGCTGATGGACGACGACCAGGTCCGCGTCGTCAAGGTGCGCATGGCAGGCCTGTGGGACACCGTGGGCGCGATCGGCAAGTACTGCCTGCGCGACAAGGGCGCCCACACCCAAAAGGCCGCCATGCACAACGTGCGGCCGACCCGGTCCCAGGAATACGGCTACCATGCGCTGGCCATCGACGAGAACCGGCCGATGTTCGACATCACCCTCTGGCGCACCTTCGCGGAACAGAGCCAGGAGGCGGAAACGCTGGCCCGCTATGCCCCGTATTACGAGCAGCGCTGGTTTGCCGGCGCCCACTCCGACGTGGGCGGCGGCGGCCGCAAGGCCAATCCGCTCGGCGCAATCTCGCTGGATTGGATGATGCAGAAATCCTCCGCGCTCGGTCTGGCTTTTTCCGGCAGGGTCAAACCGTCCGCAAAAGCTTGGCGGGGCAAAGTCCACGACAGTTTCAAAACCTTCCTGGGCGGGGTGCTCACCATTTGGGACAAGGTGCTTCCCGGCGACCAGCGGAATTACCGCACGATCGACCGCGCCCCGCGCGAGGTGAAAACCCGGGACGGCGTTCCGGGCAGCCTGCTGTCCATCAACGAAACCATCGACGAAACCGTGTTCCAGCGCTGGACGGAGGATCCGACCTACCGCCCGCCGAACCTGGTGGCCTATTTCCAGCGGCATCCGGAGCAACTGCCCGCAGGCACGAACTTGGCGCAGCGCAGCCAGCGCGTTTGCGCGAACGCCTATTGGAACCACACCGGAGTGATGCTCCGGGCCGGTGTCCGCTACCGCATCACCGTCGCCCCCGGCGTGGGCGCCCCCCTGCGCGACGCCCAATATGCCGCCCGCAGCATCGCGGGGGAAAACTGGAACAGCTTGGCCCACAAGACAGCCTCCCTGTTGCATGGGAAACGGAAAGACGACGCCAACTGGTTTGCGCTCATCGGCACCGTGGACCAGCAAGAGCCTTGGGTCGTCCGGGACGGGGAAGTCTTCACCGCGCCGGCCAGCGGGCAACTCCTGTGCTACTTCAACGACGTCCAGTTCGCCCTATTCTACAAGAACAACTCCGGCTGGGTGCTGCTAGACGTGGAACCGGTCTGAATGCCCGGGACGTGTGTTCCGGTTCTCAACCCGATCTTTCCGGAAGGTCTGAAAATCCCTCTTTTCCGTAGCTGGCCTCGGCGAGGCCGGCCATGGAAAAAACAGCCCCACGCCATGGCGTGGCAAGACCGGCCCCGGCGGGGCCGGACATGTCCTGAACAGCCCCGCGCCCAGCGGGCGCGGCTACAACAAATCAGGAAACGCTCTGGCGGATTATTTTGCGTCTGACGAGCCGCGATTCCCCGCGCGGGGGAGGCTATTCCTCGTCGATGCGGTAGAAGGTCTTGGCGGTGCCGGAAGTCGGCGCGGGCCAGGTCGTGAAATCCGGCTGTCCGGGGATGCCCGTCGCGACGGGCGAGAAATCGGCGGCGGGCGCCAAGGCCGGAACGGCGAGGATCCGGTAAGAGCGGCCGGCGCGGCTTTGCCACGTCAGATCCAGGCCGTCGCCGTTCCACGCGCCGTTCGCCATCCGCAGGGGATAGCGGAATGCGCCGTCGGCGGAACCCGCCAGCGCGCCGGAAAGGCCCGGAAAAATCTGGAGCCAGCCGTTGGTGAAGCCGGAACGCGCGATTTCGAGGCGGTTGGACGCGGAAACCTGCGCCAGCGAGCCGTCGGGCGCGTTGAGGGCGATCCGGAAATTCGCGGGGGCGTTGGTGAGCGTCACGGCAAAGACGCCGCCGGTGCTCAGCGCGACGGGCAGCCACGGCGCGACGTGGCCGTCCGCCACCTCCGCGCGGAAAACGCAGTCGGCCACGAGGGCGGTCTCGACGCCGGCGCGGCGATAGACGTAGCCGGCGAAGCGCAGGCGTTCTTCCCCGTTGGTTTCGAAGCATTCCGCCGCGGAAGCGCAGCGGGCGGTCAGGCCCTGCACGAACGCGAGGGAATCGTTCGTCGGCGCAAGCGCCACCACGCGGCCCAGCATGTCCCGCAACAGCAGCAGGCCGTCTTTCGAGGAAAACCGCGCGACGGCGGGAAATCCCAGCACGCGGAGGTAATCCTCCGGCAGCGCGTCCAGCGCCAGCCACGTCGCGTCGAGCCGGTTGCTCCAGGCGATCCAGTCCTCG
The DNA here is from genome assembly GCA_937872095.1 of uncultured Verrucomicrobiota bacterium. Classification (GTDB taxonomy): domain Bacteria; phylum Verrucomicrobiota; class Kiritimatiellia; order CAIQIC01; family Lenti-01; genus Lenti-01. The sequence continues at coordinate 18,173 of CALMNW010000078.1, read as the reverse complement.
GGCGGAATCGCCGCGGCAATCTTCTCGCCGTGGAGCGCCTGTTCGAAATAGCGGCCGTTGGCCGACACGTTGCGGAGCACGGCGACGTCCCGGCCGGACAGGTTGGCGAACCGAAATTCGATTCGTTGCGTGTTGGTCGGCGAGAACCAGCCGTTTTCGCGCGGCCACAGTTCCAGCAGCGGTTCGACGGTCTCGTCCAGATGGGCGTCGAGGTACCACGCCAGCGCGTGGCCGACGACTTCGAAACGGTCGTAGCCGCTCTCTTTCGCGTAGATTCCGGCAACGGCCGCCAGCGCCGCGGGGTCCATGTCGGTCACCACCGGCGAAAACGGCGGTTCGACGGGATCGGGCGGCGGCAATCCGTCCTTTTCCTCGACGGCCAATTCCAGGATCCGGTCGCCGATATCGAAGATGCCGGTGGCCACGTAGCCGATGCCGCAAACGGCCACGGCCAGGCCGCGCGAAGGCAGGACTTCGATATAGCCCGTGTGGGTGTAGGTGCTGCCGGTCTTGAACGACGCCTTGCCGGCATAGGCCAGGCGCGGATTTTCCACGCAGTCCCATCCCAGCCCGCTGCGGCTGCCGGTGTCCACGTCCAACGGCAGGCCCGCGTAGGGTTGCGCCAGCATCTCCGCCACGGATTCCGCCGCGAGCACCCGCCCCGTCGGGCCCAGGCCGTCCGCGAGAACCATCTTGAGGAACTGCGCCAGCTCGGCGGGCGTCGAATAGGCGCCGCCCGTGCCGTAGACGTTCACGTATTCCTCGGGGTATTCGACGTATTCCGCCGTGGCGCCGTCGTAGTAGTAGACCTTGGCCAGGCGGTTCGAGATCGCGGCGCGGTCTTTCAGGAAGGAACTCGACGGCATGCCGAGCGGCGCGAACAGCCGGCTTTCGCAATACGCGGGAAAGGAAAGCCCGTCGCCGTTCATGGCTTCGACCACGGCCGCCGCCATCACGAAACCGTTGTTGCTGTAGTTGTCGCGGAAGCCCGCCGGCAGGAAGGGATAGGTCTGGCCCAGCGCCTGTGCCAGCCAGTCCATGAAGCCGCCCCAAGGCGCCGTGGCGAAGGCCAGGTTGAGGAAATCCCCGGGAACGCCGGAATGGTGGCACAGCAGATCGCGCACCGTCGGCGCGTAGGGATCGAACCGCGGCCGCAGGACCGCGCCGGGCAGGTAGTTCGTATACGCCGCATCCAGATCGATCCGGCCCTCTTCCGCCAGCTTCAGCGCCGCCGCGCCCGTCAGCGCCTTGCTCACGGATCCCACGCGGAACACGGTAGCCGTCGTCGCCGCCTGGCCGGCCGCGAGATCCTCCCAGCCGAACGCCTCCGCCCAGGCCACTTCCTGCGACACCACGAGAGCCACCGACACCGCGGCCAAGTGCTGCGAAGCCATGGCCTGGGCGATATACGCCCGCGATTGCGCGATCGCGTTGGTGAGTTCCGCCGCCCCGGCGCAGGACCCCGCCAAGACCGCCGCCGCCCAGATGCTGGCCCCAACCCGTTTCATGGAAGCCAGTTTGCCTAATCCATGCCGACGACTCAAGCCCACCATTTCAGGCCGTTTTGGGCCGATTTTTGCGTTTTGAAGGCCGATTTCGCGGTTTTTGGGCGTCTGACGAGCCGCGATTCCCCGCGCGGGGAGAAGCATGAAGACGGGATAAAAAATCCGGATTCGGCAAATTTGGGGTGGCCAGATCCGGCTTGGGTCGCCATGATGGCTACCATGAGCCCTCCGCTGCAGATCCGTTCGGGCGGGCCGTCGCGTCCCGCCGGTCGCACGCTTCCTTCATCTTGGCTTCTCCCGGCGTTGGCGGGCGCGCTCTGCTGGGTCGCGCCGGTCCGCGCCGGCTGCCCTCCGGACGCCGCCACCGACCTGACCAGCATCGTCACCACCACCATCGCCGACCAAGACTGGCAGTTCCACCACACGATCGACACCAACCGCCCCAACTACGTTTCGACCTCCAAAACGTTGGAAGCCGTCTTCGCGGCCCAGACCAACTACGCGGAACTGGTGGACCACCTGAACTTCCTGCCGCCGTACGTCAGCACCCTGCCCGAGGTCAACGTCTATCTCGACGACATCCCCAATTCGAAATTCGCGGGTCTCGACCGTTACGGCTGCATCGAGCTGGATTCCGTGTCTTGGATGAGCAAGTCCGAGCTGTACAACCGGCAGGTGCTCCTGCACGAAACCTTCCACGCGATCCAGCGGGCCTACGTCAAAGACGTGGACGGATCCTCCGACGGCGGGACGTTTCTGGCCGGCGGCTGGGCCGTCGACGGCACCGCCGTGGCCATCCAGGACCGCGCCGACGCCGACGGCGACAGCTACGACAGCGGCGTTTCGTTCGAGTCGCGGGTCCAGACTTACCTGGGAAACCCCGACGTCGGGTTTTTCGACGGCGACGGCCGCTACGAGGCCGGCGCGTTCTGGAGCTATCTGTGCGAACAGCTCGGCACGCACCGGCTGGAACCGGAGTACGGCTACGACTTCATCTGGGATTACTGGCGCCTCATGCAAAGCGGCGACGTCGCCCACGACGGCCTCCAGGCGCTGCGGGACAACGTCCGGGATCACGGCGGGACCTCGCTCGAAGACCTCTTCCACGACTTCAGCATCTGCTGCTACACCCACTCGTTCACCAACGACTTTCTCCGCCACGCCGAGAAATACCGTTTCGTCGACGACCCCGACGGCCAGACCTATCGGGCCGTAGCGACGACCCTCTACACCAATCTGCCGGCCGGCGGCGGCCGCTCGCTCGATTTGTTCGCGACGGACTACCTGGAAGCCTCCGCTAAAAGCGGCAGTTGCCATGCCGTCGGCGCCCGCGTGAAATCCGTCTTTCCCATGGGCTGCGCCCTGGTCAGCGAGAGATACGGATGGCTGACCGACGAATTGTCCAAGAACGTCAGCGACGATTATTTCGCCACGTTCCTGTCCTACCCCTCGATCGAGAGCGCCCACGTGTGCCTCATCGTCGCCAACCTGAACAGCTCGGTCTATTCCCCCGACGGCTTCCGCTATGCCTGGACGATCGCGGAAGGCGACCTGGACCTTACCGTGGTGCGCCCCGATTCCGCGCACGTGCAGCATGCCGGTCCGCACGACGATCCCCACCCCATCCTCGTCCGCGTCTACGTCGAAGGCCCGGAGGAGCTGAAGCCCGACGGCTACGGCCTTCGTTCCGTCAAGGGCTTGCATCACTACAAGTTTTCCGCCGTCGTCGGCACCAACGCCGCCGACGTCCTGCTCGCCGGCTACGTCGGCAACGAGTACCAACTCGTGGTCCAGCCGCCGAAACAGGATGCCGACGGCCTCTATCCCCTCGGCATCGGCATCTGCGCCGAGCACGTGTGGCACGACAAGGCCGTCCAGTACGGCGACGAGATCCTCCGCCACGTCGTCGTCGTCGACAATTCCGGCAGCATGGACGCCCCCGCCGGCAGCACCAAGCTCGAGGCCGCCAAGAACGCCGCCGCGCTCTATCTCTACTGCGTGCCGGAATCCGAACACGTGGGCCTCGTCAGCTTCAGCGGCAACGGCAGCGAATGCAACGACGACGCCGTCGATCGAGCCTTCGGCCTCGACCCCGCCACCGAGTTCAAGAAACTGGCCTGCAACCTGGCCCTGTACGGCATGGCCCCCTCCAACCGGACCTCCATCGGCGACGGCCTCATGCTCGCTCAGGATCTCCTCGAAACCGCGCCGCCCACCAACGATTGTATCAACAACATCGTCCTGCTGTCCGACGGCAAGGAAAACGAAGAGCTGTATTGGGCGCTCCCCGGCATCTATTGCGCCACCACCCCGGTTTCCCAGCGCATTCTCGCCACCAATACCCATATCCAGGCCATCGCGCTCGGGCCCTCGTCGGACCAAGGCCTCATGGCCAACATCGGCGAAACGACCGGCGGCGATTTCACGTACATCGACGTCGAGGATTCCGTTCTCCGCCGTTCGGCGTCCCGGAAAGACGCCGGCGCGGCGCCCCAATCGCTGGCGAACCGCCTCTGCGACGCCTATCTGGCGGCCCTGCAAAAGGTCCGGCGCCTCGAACGCCTGGGTTTCGTCGCGAAAACCGTCGCCGCCGAATCCACGATCTCCGTGGATTTCCCCGTCCTGGAAGGCGGCGTGGAGGAGCCGCTCTTCTTCTTCGCCTGGGACGGCGCGGACGACGCCGTGGACGTCGCCCTCTACGATCCCGCCAGCAATCTCGTCGAGGCCACCTCCGCCACGATCCTCACCGGCGCCCATCAACGGGTCTACTTCGTGAATTCCGCCATCGGCACCGGCACCTGGTCGGCCGTGATCGAAGGCGCTTCCGCCTGCGAACTGATCGGCGGCCTGCTGGGTCGGCCCACCAACGACGTGTTCGCTTCCGTCGCCTTCTCCCAAGCCGCCACCGGCGGCTCCTCCGGCGCCTGCGAGGATACCGTCCGCGAGCAGTTCGAAGAAGGCGTGCCGATCACCATCCTCGCCTTCCTCGCGGACCATGCCGGCCCGGTGACCAATGCCGCCGTCAACATCCGGATCGTCCGTCCCGACGGCTCCGTCGTGTGCGGTCCCGGCCAGCTCCGCGACGACGGCGCCCACGACGACGGGGAAGCCGACGACGGCGTCTACGGTCTGATCTTCACCCAGACCGCCGAAGCCAGCACCGGCGGCCTGGATCTCGACGCCGCCCCCGCCACGCCCGCCGGCACCAACGCGGGCACCTACACCGTCGAGCTGTCCATCCACGGCACGGCCGCCGGCGGAGAATTCGACCGGCTCCGCACCGCCGCCTTCCACGTCTATCGCCGCATCGAGCGCGACGCCGATTTCGACGGCATCCCCGACACCTGGGAGGTCTTCTACGGCACCAGCCCCACCAACGCCGCCGATGCCGCCGAGGATGCCGACCGCGACGGCCTGACCAACCTCGCGGAATTCCAGGCCGGCACCCACCCCTTCAACCCCGACACCGACTTCGGCGGCGAATCCGACGCTTCCGAAATCGCCGCCGGCCTCTGCCCGTTCGACCCGGCCGACGACCGCCTGCCCATCCCGATCGACGTCGAAGCCGTCGAATATCTCGGCGATACCCGCGACGCCGACATGCTCCATCCCCTCGCCATCCTGTTGCGCTATCCCGTCAGCGCGGCCTACGACGCCATGCGCATCTACCGCGATTCGTCGCCCACCGGCACCTTCCCGCTCCTGACCGAGATCGCCCTTACCAACCCCGCCGAGTATTGCTACTATTACGATGAAGGCCTGACCGACGGCGACGTCTGGCACTACAGCTTCCAGGGCGTCACCTCCGCCGGCGCCGTCACGCCGCTCTCCCGCCTCGTCCACGGCACGGCCCGCCTGCACCCCGTGCCGCCGATCGGCAACGTCATGATCAACAACGGCAACGAAACCACCGATTCCCTCGACGTCCTGCTGCGCCTCCGGGCCTCCGACGACGTCGCTTTCTATCGCATCGGCACCAACCGCTTCTCCGGCTCGGAGCCCTGGCTGGCCTATACCAACGAATACGTCGCCTGCACCCTCGCCGCCCCGGTCGCCACCCCCGGCCAGGTTCAGGTCTACGCCCAGTACCTGAACGTCTGGAGCAATTCCTCGGAATCCTCCGGCGCGTCCATCCTCTACGACCCGCTCGGCGACGCCGACGGGGATCTCGCCGCCAACAACGCCGATCCGGACGGCGACGACGACGGCCTGGCCGACGGCGACGAGGTGTTCACCTACCACACCGACCCTTTCAACGCCGACACCGACGGCGACGGCCTCGACGACGGCGTGGAAATCGCCAACTACGGCTCCGATCCCCGGCTCGACGACACCGACAGCGACGGCCTCTCCGATGCCGACGAACTCGCCGAAGGCACCGGCATCGCCGATCCCGACAGCGACGGCGACGGCCTCCTCGACGGCTGGGAAGTCCGCTACGACTTCAATCCCCTCGTCGGCGGCGAGGAACTTGTCGATTCGGACGGCGACGGCGAAAACAACCTCGACGAACAGACTACCGGGAGCGATCCCACGGATCCGGCTTCCGTGTTCGCCGTCGTCGCCGGCACCCCCTGCGACCCCGGCGAACTGGAGCTGGTCTGGCCCTCCTTGCCCGAACGCACCTATCGCATCGAAGTCTGCAACGATCTGGAAAACCCCTCGTGGTCCACCGTCGAAACCGTTTCGGCCGTGGGCAGCCAAACGCGACACGTCGTCGCCTGCCCGACCGAAAACGTCCTCTTCTTCTACACCATCCGCCTGCTCCCCTAGGCCGTTCCGTCCCCGTTTCCGAATAATTCGTGACGAAAACGGAAGCGAGGTCTACACTTCTTCCCCGCAAATGGTCGCTTCCGGAAAAATCCGACCGAAAAGGAATCTGTTCCCATGACAATCGATACCGGCAATACCGCGTTCATGCTCCTCTGTTCCAGCCTCGTCATGCTGATGACGCCCGGCCTGGCCTTTTTCTACGGCGGGCTTGTCGGCCGCAAGAACGTCCTGGCCATCATGATCCAGAGTTTCGTCTCGCTGGGCTGGACCACCATCCTCTGGTGGCTGTTCGGGTTCTCCCTCTGCTTCAGCGGCGATTTGAAGAGCGGCACCGATTTCTTCGGCATCGTCGGCAACCTGGACTGGGCCTGCCTGCGGGGCATCACGCTGGACACCCCGGCCCCCGTCAATCCCTCGATCCCCCTGTTCGTGTTCTGCTCCTACCAGATGATGTTCGCCATCATCACGCCGGCCCTGATCACCGGTGCCTTCACCAACCGCGTCACGTTCAAGGCCTACATGCTGTTCCTCACCGGCTGGCTGATCTTCGTCTATTTCCCCTTCGTGCACATGGTCTGGGGCGGCGGCATCCTGGCGAGCTGGGGCGTCCTCGATTTCGCCGGCGGCATCGTCGTCCACAACGTCGCGGGCATCGCGGCCCTGGCCTCGGTCCTATACGTCGGCAAGCGCAAGGTCGCCGACCGCGGCCCGCATTCCATCCCGCTGGTCGCGCTGGGCACCGGCCTGCTGTGGTTCGGCTGGTACGGCTTCAACGCGGGCAGCGAATTCCGGGTGGATTCCGTCACCGCCGTGGCCTTCCTGAACACCGACGTCGCCGCCAGCTTCGCGGCCGTCACCTGGCTGTGCATCGACTGGATCACCAACAAGAAGCCCAAGTTCCTCGGCCTGCTCACGGGCGCGGTGGCGGGGCTCGCCACGATCACGCCGGCCGCCGGCTACGTGTCGCCGGCCACGGCCGCGATCATCGGCATCGTCGCCGGTTTCGTCTGCTTCTACGCCGTGGCGCTGAAGAACAAGCTGGGCTGGGACGACGCGCTCGACGTCTGGGGCGTCCACGGCGTGGGCGGCCTCATCGGCATCATCCTGTGCGGCGTATTCGCCACGACCGCCTTCAATCCCGCCGGCGTGAACGGCCTGCTGCACGGCAATCCGCGCTTCTTCCTGGTGGAATGCGCGGCCGTGCTGATTTCCTCCGCCTGGGCGTTCGTCTTCACCATCGGCATGCTGTGGCTCATCAACCGCATCACCCCGGTCAAGGTGGACGAGGCCGGCGAGACCGCCGGGCTGGATTCCTCGCTCCACGGCGAAGCCGCCTATCTCGAAGGCGTCTAGGCGAACCGCCGCGCCGCTCCCCGTGAACGCCGAACAGGCCAAAACCATCGTCCGGGCCACCTTCAACGCGGTGGCCGACGCGTACGACCACCCCGGCCTGCGCTTTTTCCCGGCCTGCTCGCGGCAGCTCGCCGACCTCCTGGACTTGCGCGGCGACGAACAGGTGCTCGACGTGGCCACGGGCACGGGCCACGTCGCGCTGGAACTCGCCGCGCGCCTGCCGCGCGGCCGCGCGACCGGCGTGGACTTCTCGGCCGGCATGCTGGCGCAGGCGCGGAAAAAAGCCGCCGCGCGCGGCCTCGCCAACGTCGATTTCGCCGAAATGGACATGCAGGACTTGCGCTTCGACGGCGGCCGCTTCGACGCCGCAACCTGTTCGTTCGGCATCTTCTTCGTGGAGGCCATGGAAGCCACTCTCGCCCAGATCGCTTCGAAAGTTCGTCCGGGCGGCACCGTCGCGCTCACCTCCTTCCGGCTGGACTACTTCTATCCTCTGCGGCAGCTCCTGCTGGACCGGCTGGCCGCGCGCGGGATCGCGCTCCCCTCCCAGCCCTGGGAGCGCATCGCGACCGAAGCGGGCTGCCGCGCTTTGTTCGCGGCCGCCGGCCTGCGGGACGTCCAAATCGAAGTCCGCAACATGGGCTATTTCCTGACCGACGAAAACGCATGGTGGGACGTCGTTTGGAACGCCGGTTTCCGGCGGCTGGTCGGCCAACTCCCGCCCGACGACCTGAAGCGGTTCCGGGAAGAACATCTGCGGGAAGTGGCCGCCCTCAAGACCCCAGCCGGCCTCTGGCTGGACATCGGCGTGCTGTTCGCCCGCGGCACGGTTTGAGCCGCGGCGAGCCGCGCGGCAACCCGTCATCCGGCGCTACGGCGCGGGCACGTCCACTTCCAAACGGTAGAACCGTCCCGTCGGATTCGGCAGCACGTCGATGAACTGGTTCGTCTGGCCGGTGCCCTCGATCGGAGCGGTCAGCGGCGTGGCCAACCGCCAACTGGACTGCTCGGGGTGCATGGAATCCGTGTACCACACGAAATAGTTGCGGTTGGAGCGAGATTCGAAATCCAGAACCACGTTGGTGCCGAGATCCGCCACCGCCCGCACCTCGAGGAATTCGCTGCCGCCGTGCGGATTCGTGTCGGCCATGTATTCCTGCAGGTTGCTGTAGCCGTCCTCGTCGTCGTCCGCGCCGGCGACCAGGCTGCCGACCGGCAGGCCCCACTTCTGCTCCCATGAATCCGGAATGCCGTCGTCGTTGCTGTCGTCGTCGGCCGCGGCGTAGACCTGGCGCTGGGCCAGCAGCGTGGGGAAGCCATCCCGCGCGAAGCCGATTTCCAGCGTATGCACGAAGCCCGGATCGCCGTTGTGGAGGTTCGGCAGGGCCAGCCGGACGGCGTGCTCGGTGGCGGTCGCGTTGCGTTCGACGACGCCCGCGGCGTTCGACCACGCGACGCCGTCGATATCGACGGCGAAGCATTGGAGCAGCTGGGCGTCGTCCAGGCCCGTCGCCAGGCTTTGGCTGAAATAGGCCACCAGATTGCTGCCCACGCCCACGGTCAGGCCGTCGGCGGCCGGCTCGTGGATGAACAGGCGCAGGCCGCTGCCGCCGGTGTCCACCGTCCGGGTCAGGGTCGTGAAATGCCCGGCGGCGTCCGCCAGCGCGAAATCGGTGGAAGACGAAAGCTCGCGCAGCCGGACCTTGATCGTGGCGGTGCCGGCGGTCGGCACGAGCACGTAATCGAATTCCCACTGTTCTTCCAGATCGCCGCCGGGCAAAGGCGCGGGCACGATGCCCTTGCGCGCCTTGACCCAGGCGTTGTTGCCGTTGGCCGCGCCGGTCTGGGCATCGTCGTTGTCCGGATCCGCGTCTTCGATCTTGTACCAAGCCTCTTCCACGGTCATGTCGGAGCGCACTTTGACGCCATAGGTGGAGTTGGTGATCGTCAAGCCGTTCGTGGGCGGATACTGGACGTAGCCCGCGGGGCGCTGCGCGTCGTAATAGAAGGTCTGCGTGCGTTCGCGGTAGATGGGCGTGTCGCCGGACGCGCGGCCCAAGAGCGCCTTCGTGCGCAGGACGTGGAAGCCTTCCTCCAGGCCGACGGCCATCCGGCCCCAGTCGTTGGCCGGATAATGCGGAATCGCGCCGGCGTCGAAATCGGCGACTTCGAACACGGTTTCCATGCGCCGTTTCACGGCGATGTCGTCGTCGCTCCACGGGAAGACGCTGGCGGCATCGAGCTTGGCGGCGCCCAGCTTGTAGCGCAGCACGGTTCCGGCGGGCATGGCCGGCAGCGCGGCGGTCCACCACTGCGAGGTGCTCGCGCCGTCGACGCTCCCGTTGGTGGCGAAAGCCAAGGTCGCGACCCGCGTGGCGCCTTTGCCCCGGCCGGCGCTGCCCTCGGGATAGTCCACGCCGTTCGTCGTGTAGTACAGCCAGGCCGCTTCCGCCGTCGGCGCGTAGCCGATCTTGGCCCAGATCGCGACCGGCTGGTCCGCGGCGTCCACGGGCGCCGGGCCGAACTGCAGGTTCGTGGAAACCTGGTTGTTCTGCGCGGGGTCGTGATAAAACCACGCGACCGTTCGCGCGTCGTCGAAGAGATTGGGAGCGCCGCCCGCGTTGACCACGAAGCCCGTGGAGCCGATGGTGCAGGCATAGGTTTCGGCGCCGGGCGACCCGATGGCATTGCGCGTCGTGTCGGCCGCGGCGAATTTCTCCGCCACGCGCCGGACGTATTTCATCTGCTCGTAGCCCAGGAACTTGTCCTTGGCGCCGGCCGGCGGGTTGTCGCGATCGCCGGGATTCTGGACCACGATATCCAACTGCGAATTCAGGTCGATGCCGCCGTCGAGCTTCATGAGGACGTTTTCGGCCGAACCGTCCGCGCGCGCGACGAACGCCAAGTTGCTCGAGCGGACGACGCGCGGCAGGTCGATGCCGTAGCCGTAGTCGGAACCGTCCGGATCGGGCAGGCCATAGGGGTTGAACCCGGCGTCGCCGTTGCGCCCGTCCCTGCGCGCAACCGTCACGGTGCCGGCCTTCGTTCCGTTCTCATAGATCTCGATGGGCTGGACTTCCTCGGTCAGGCCCTCGCCCCAGGCCAGCGGCATCTCCGGATTCCGCCAGGAGAACGCGTAGTACTTGCCGGGCGCGACGTAGATGGGCGTGTCGTCCATGTTGCGCAGCTTGCCGCCGCTGACCTTCACCTCGAAGGCGCCGTCGTGGTACGAGTAGTTGAACAGGCGCGCGCCTTCGGGAAAGACCGGCGCGACGTCTTTCGACGGCCAGGCCGACAGGTAGTTCTTGGCCATCATGAACAGCAGCGTGACGCCGTGGTCGTTGAGCCCGCCGTCGGTGGCATCGGGGTCGTAGCGCACCCAGGAGGTGAAGTCCCACGCGCTCCAGCGGCTGCTCTGGTAGCCCCAGGCGAAGTGGCGGTTGACGTCGAGCAGGTTCGGCAGATAGGGCTGGGCGAACTGGCCCAGGAACGGAATTTCCGCCGGCTTCGGGAACCAATCCGGCGAGCCGCTCTGGTTGTAGCCGTCCGTGTAGACGATCGGCAGGCCTTCGCGCTCCAGCAGGACGGCGTACGCCTGTTCGCGGTCGCCGCCCCAAAGATAGTTGTTGTCGTGGCTCATGACGTAGTGCATGGACTGGCCGGGGCTGATCACGGCGTAGGAGGGGTCGTCCATGCCGCCGAGATCGGCGCCGACGTTGCCCTTCACGGCGTTGAGGAAGTCGTCGTTGGCGACCCGCATGCCTGCGTCCACGTAGTACATCTTCCACGGCGGATCGCCGAGATGCTCGCCGTAGAGCAGCGCGTCGTCGCGCGGCTGGAGGTTGTCGAACACGGTGTCGCGGTGGTTGCCCCAATCGCTGAAGCCGCGCGAAATATTGAACTGTTCCTGCACCTGCCCGCCGTAGCCCCAGTTGGAACCGTCCTTCGGGCTGTCCATCTTGCCGAAGAAATACGCCGGCACGTGCTTCACGGCATCCAGCCGGTACCCGTCGACGCTGGCCTTGTCCGTGAACCAGCGGATCGCGCGGAACAGCAGGCCGTTGACGTCCTCCGCCACGGGATTGCCCATGTCGTACTTGCCGTTGCCGTAGCCCCAGGCCGCGGTGCGGCGGTCCGCCCGGCTGGGATCGATGCCGGTATCGGTGAACGGCTCGCTCGCCTCGCCGACGTCGTGCTGGCCGTTGCCGTTGGCATCGGTCCAGTCGAAACGGCCGTTCGAGTTCGTATCCTCGAAGGGCTCCTTGTTCGCGAACGTGTAGACGGTCGACGTGGTGCCGCCGCTGACCGCCTCGAGGGGCAGGTCGGTGTCGAGATAGTATTCGGGATGGCCCGCGTGGCGGACCCCGGACCACTTCGCGTAGTGGTCGCCTTCGCTGTAGCCGAAGCTCGTGTTGTAGTCGCTCTCTTGCGCGATGTCCTGGCCGAACGGATTGCGGTTGAGCACCTGCCATTCGTCCGACCAGTTCGGCCAGCCCCAGTTCTCATACGTCGTGCCCGACGTCCACTTCAGGTGGAAATCCTCCGGCACGAACCCGTTGGCCTGCAACGTGCCCGGGGCGCCGGACGACATCGGGCCACCGTTGTGCGCCATGACGTTGTCGAAATAGACGCGCAGGCCGAATCGGTGCGCCACGTCGACGAGATGCAGCAGTTCGGTTTCCGTGCCGTACTTGGTGGTGGTCGTGCCGTTCTGGTTCTTGCTGCCGAGATCGAAGCGATCGTAGCAATCGAAGCCCACGGAGAGGCCGCCCCCGGCCTTGAATGGCGGCGGCAACCACAGCGCCGTGTAGCCCGCCTCGGCCAGTTCGGGAATCCGGCGGGTCAATTCCGGCCAGCTCGTGTTGAAATACTGGAGGATCACCTCGCCGGCCGGGGCCGGACATGCCGCCAGAATCAACAGACCAAATACGCCCGCCCGCCATCGCCGGAAGCTACCGCTCATGTTGCACCCTTCATGCTTGCGTTCTCGCACGTCTCCTCGCCGCCGTCCGGCACCGCGTCAGCGGTGCGCCTTGAACCGGAAGAACAAACAGTTGGTTTGCGCGAAGTTGGTCTGGCTCCACGTGTTCGTCACCGGCGTCGGCGGCAGGTTGGTCAGCCAGTCGCGCCAGCCCGATTCCAGATTGCTGGAGCATTGCACGATCTGGATGGCGTTGCTGCCCCCTTGCCAGACCAATTGCAGTGCGTTGCCGACCATGGCCACCCGCTCGAAGCGCAGCTGGGACGCCGCGCTCCCCGGATTCGTGTCCGCTTGGTATTCCTGCAGGTTGGTGCGGCCGTCCTCGTCCTTGTCTCCCGCCGCGTCGTTGACGCCCGGGTTCAAGCCGTGGGCGATTTCCCAATCGTCCGGCATGCCGTCGCCGTCGCCGTCCGCCGCCGGCGAACTGACCACGAAGACCGTATCGCTGATCCATTGCCCCTCGGTGCCGGGCACGACCTCCAGATCGGCCAGCTGGATGTATTCGCCGGCCTGGTTGCCGACGTCCATGCAGCCGAACGAGACCTGTCTCAGCGGATCGCTGTCGGAATCGAAGAACATGACGTTCGTGGCGATGAACTCGCCGGAACTGCGCGAGGTAATGGTCAGCCAGGCGTTGGAGGCGGACAGCAAGTCGAACCGGTAGTCCAGCCCCGCGGTCGTGGCCGGCAACGTCAGCGTGTTGTAGTTGGCGGCCATGATGGTCACCATGTTGGGCATGAAGGGCGAATAGGTCAGCGATGCCAGCCAACCGCCGTTTGCCGAAATCAGATCGACGAATTGGTAGAGCCCGGAGCCGTGCGCCAGATCGAGCTTGAACCGGATGGAATCGCCCGCCACGAGGGCCTGGCCGAACGGGCGGTCGAGGGAGAAATACTGCCACTGGGCGGGGTTGTCGAACTGCCACGCCTTGGGCCCCAGCGCGCTCGCATCGGAAACGGACAGGCTCGCGGCGCTGGCATACGTCTGCGTCCAGGCCGCGAAGCCCATGCCGCCGTTGTCGCCCAGCTGCCAGCCGTCCGCGTACGCCGCGTTGGTCGGGCTGTCGAAGGCCGGCGCGCCGTACACGCGCGTGCCGACCGTGATGGCGTTGGTTCCGGCCTGCAGGGCGATGCCCGCGACTTCCCAGGCGGACGTCGCCGTCAGCGTGCCGGACTGGCCGGTCGCGGCGTTCGTCCAGACCAGATCGCAGCTTTGACCGCTCTCCACGAAGCCCTGCAAGGTGAGGACGGACGCCCCGCCGGCGTCGTGCCATTCGCAGACGGGATTGGTGATCGCCACCGCGTCCGCCGGCGCGCAGTCCTGGAAATAGACGAACCAATACTCCGTCTTGCGCAGGTAATCCTCCGCGCCCTGGTTGTCGTGGAAATGGAAGTAGAGCCACTGGGTTCCGGGCGGCGCGAAATATTGGGTTTGCCAGACGCCGGCTTCGATTTCCGTCATCGGGAGCGCCTCCGCCACCGTGCTGCCGGTGTTGGCGTCCACGACGTGCACGAAAATATTCGTCGCGAATTCCAGCGGGCATTCCGGCAGCGGTTCGTAGGTGATGGTCAGCGGCACGCACCCGACGGGATACTCGGGGGTGAACGTCGCCCACCCGTCCTGGGGCGGACAATAGACGGAATAGTTCCAGTCCTTCGCGTAGTTGTTGTCCCAGACGAGGTCGTTCGTCGGGCCCATGTTGAACACGAAATTGATCCAATCGCAGCCGCGCGGCGGATCGTAGAGCGTCGACCAGACCCCGGAAAGGTCCTGCGTCATGGCCAGCGTCGCCACCTCCTGCCAGCTGTCGCGGCCGATGAACAGGTTGAGGTTGGTCGCGCCGAACAACGGTCCCGTGGCGGGGCCGTAATGGATCGTGATCGGATCGCAGCCGTAGGGCTGGGCCGGATCCAGCCAGACGTTGCCGGTGTTGGTGTGGCAGTCCTGCACGTCCACGTTCCAGTTGTTGTTGTAATGGGTGTCCCAGCCGCCCTGCCCGTCGTTGAAGCACACGTTCAGGTTGTAGGCGGGATCGCGCAAGCTGTAGGTGCCGGTCCAGCGCCCGTCGCCGAGCGAGGTCAGCCGGACGTCGGGATCGACGATCAGTTCCCAGTTGTTCTGGCCGACGTGGGCGAAGACCTGCGTGGCCGTCGCCAGCGGGCCGTCCGCCGCCTGGTAGGTGAAGGTGACTTCGGAGCAGCCGGTGGGCCGGGCCGGCTCGAAGTCCATGGTGGAATGGCAACCCACGGCCACGTACCAGTCCTTGGCGAAGTTGTTGTCCCACGTGGCGCCGGCGCCATCCGTGAACGCGTAATTCAGGCCGCGAGTGCCGCCCGGGAAATCGGAGTAGGAGCAAAGCCACAGGTTGGTGTCGTAGGTCGAGCGCGTCATGTTGGTGTAGAACGCGTTCTGCCAGCCGTCGTGGCCGATGAGCATGCGCACCTGCGCCGCGCCGGCCAAGGGGCCGCCGGCCGGGTCGTAGGAGAACGAAACCGGCTGGTCGCAGCCGTTGTTCTCGGGGCCGGCCGTCGCCGTGCCGCTGGCGGCCGGCGGCGTTTTGGAGAAGATCAGCGCCGAATAGCGCCCCATGTCGACGTTCGCGGCCGGCGGCGAACCGACGGCCTCGACGGAGGCGGACCCGACGTTGTTGAAATCGCCGTAGTAATTGGTCTGGTCGCTGTTGAAATGCGCGTACCACGTGCCGGCGGAGGGAAATTCGATGCTGTAATTGTGGTTGGTCCAGGCCGTGATGCCGAAGTTGGCCACCACCACCACGTCGTCGCCGCCCGCGTCCCAGCGCTTGTAGGCGATGACCTTGTTGGCGTTGTCGACGTGGTAGACGTCGCAGTTCGAACCCTTGAGCCCCTGCGTGCCGCCTTTCAGGTTGCGCCGGGCGTGGACCAGCGCCTGGTAGGCGGCGACGTGCCCGCGGTGGTATTCGCTGGTCATCGCATCCCAGCGGTAGCCGGTGCGGTCGGAAAACGACCAGTATTCCATCATTTCCTCGCCCTGGAAAATCATCGGGATTCCGGGCGAGGTCAGGTAGACCGCGGCGGCCAGCAGCGACCGCTTGCGCGCCCAGTAGCTCGCCGGATCGTTCGAGTCGATCAGCTGGGCCAGGCGCGTGTTGCCGTTCAGGTCGCCGGCGGTGTCGTGCGATTCCACGTAGAGGACCCGGCCCAGGCCGGCGCCGTTGTTGATCATGCCCGCCAGCGCGTTCATGTCGCGGTTGGCGTCGCTCGGATCCGCCACCAGCGCGCGCAGATCCTCCATGAAATCCATGTCCCAGCGGCAGTCGAAGCCCCACGTCGCGTCGCCGTTTTCCTGAATCGAAATCACGTTCGTGTAGTCGGCGTGGATGCGCGCGTTGCATTCCTGCATCAGGCTGACGCCGTCGTCGTTGCCCGCCGTGCCGCTGCCGGTGTCGTAGTAACCGATGTGGAACGGCGAATCCGTGCGGAACCCGTCCACGTGGAACTGGTCGAGCCAGGCCGAGTAGTTGTCCTTGATGTAGTCGCGGACTTCCGTCGTGGCGTAGTTCGGCCGGGTCGCCCCCCAATCCGTGCAGCACAGGCCCGCGGTGTTGTAGTGGTAGATGCCGCCGTACTCCGCGACCGGCGCGTAGCCGTCGAACTGCCACGTCGCCAGGTCGCTGGGACCCCAATGGTTGTGGACCACGTCCAGAATGACCGCCATATTGCGGGTATGGCAGGCATCGACGAATTCCTGCAGTTTCCGCGAACCGCCGTAGGCGCTTTCCACCGCGTAGGGATCCGACGGATTGTAGCCCCAGCTGTTGTCGCCGGGGAATTCCATGATCGGCATCAGCTCGATCGCGTTGACGCCCAGTTCCTGAAGATGGCCGAGCTTGGCGATCGCCGTATCGAACGTGCCTTGCGGCCATTGGCTCCACTGCGGGCTGAACGTCCGGACGTGCATGGCGTAAATGACTTCGTCCTTGCGCTCCGGCCGCGCGAACGAATCCACGTCCCAATCGTAGGCGTCCGGAGCGAACACGATGCTGTTCCCCCCCGAATTCACCACGCTCAAGCCGCGCGGATCGCGGCGCCACAGGTTGCTATTGATCACGTACTTGTATTCGGCGCCGGCCGCGGCGTTCGTGCAATCCGCCGACCAATAGCCGTTGCCTTCGCTCGCCAGCGGATTGGTGGCCATGTTCCAGCCGTTGAAATTGCCGGCAACGGCCACGTTGGTCGCGTGCGGCGCCCAAACCCGGAACGTCACGCCATGGACCGCCCCCGCTTCATACGGGATCGCCCCCACTCCGGAGCGGGCGGATTGCGCCGCCGCTGGATGAATCGTCAGGACCGACAAAACCAAAGCGGCCGCGCAAGCGGACAACCGATCATTCATGGAACTCTCCTGGTGGTGGGATCCGGATGGATCGCGTGATCGCGACCATCGTGTTGAAAAGCCGAACCGCAAGGCGTCCCCGAACGAACGAAGCGTTTTTCTGGAGCGTTCTACCTTTCGCTCCAGATTGACGCTGCTTGCTGGTTTCATGAATCGCTCCGGTGTCGACCGATTACCTGAACGTGCCCCGATTCGTCGGCGCCGGCGCTTGCCGGCGCACCCCTCGAACTGAATGAGGCAATGACGGATTCATAGGTTGATCATGAATATGGCATGAAGACCATTTTTTGTCAGTGATATAAATCACTGATCCGCTTCCAGGCCCGATTTTCGCTGAATCGCCCCATTTTTCCCGGTTTTCAAGGGTTTCCGGCTGGCGGCGCCGGGTTCGAGATCCGCAACATGGGCGATTTTTTCCGCCGAGAACGCATGGCAAGACGTCGCTTGGAACGCCGGTTTCCGGCGGCTGGTCGGCCAACTCCCGCCCGACGACCTGGAAAAGTTCCGGGATGGACGTGGCCGCCCTCAAGACCCCAGCAGGCCTCTGGCTGGACATCGGCGTGCGGTTCGCCCACGGCAAGAAAACCCAAATCGAGGCTATCCGGTATTCCCAACGCCTTGACGGACAGGGCCCGCCGGGCCTACGCTGAAATGCCATGAAACCCATGCCAAAACAGGTCCTGGAGCAGTTCATCGCCGCGTTCAATCGCGCCGATGCGGATGCTCTCGCCGCCTTGTACGCCGAGGACGCCGTCAACCACCAGGTCGCCGAGGAACCCGTTCGCGGCCGCGCGGCGATCCGCCGGATGTTCGCCGACAGCTTCGCGACGGCGAAAATGACCTGCCTCGTGGAAAATCTCTTCGCCGACGGCGAATGGGCGATCATGGAATGGCGCGATCCGTTGGGCTTGCGGGGTTGCGGATTTTTCCATGTCGTGGACGGAAAAATCGTCTTTCAGCGCGGCTACTGGGACAAGCTGACTTTCTTGCGCCAGCACGGCCTGCCCTTGCCGGAGAAATAAGACCGAAAACAATCACGGTTCCTCGACAGGCTCGGAACAGTCGACCCGCTCTCTTCTTGGCCGGCCATGCTTCGACTGCGCTCGGTATGGATGAGCACGCGAGCGGGTCGAATGGCGGAGAGAGAGGGATTCGAACCCCCGGTACCTTTCGGCACTCCGGTTTTC
>CALMNW010000077.1 GCA_937872095.1 uncultured Verrucomicrobiota bacterium | reverse complement strand
ATGAGGAATCCCAACGTGCCTATCTGTTCGGTGCTTTGCCTTGATTCCAAATCAGCTCTTTGCACAATTTCGTGCCGCATTTCTTCCGGCTCGACCAGGCTTTGCCTTGATTCCAAATCAGCTCTTTGCACAATCGCCCGCGCCTTTTCTTTATCGTCGCATAAGCTTTGCCTTGATTCCAAATCAGCTCTTTGCACAATAGCAAGGGGCGGGTAAGACGGCAAAAAACGCTCGCAAGTGCTTGATAGGGCTACCAGAACAGGAGTTGCTCCGGGAGTTTTTCCGGAGCAATTTCTGTTTCGGGAGGGCCGTGAACGATGAACATGCGTTCCCATTGGGCCTGGGTGACGTAGAGAGCTCGGATGTGGCCTTCGGGGGGGATATTGAGTTTCAGCCGGCGCATCTGGGTGTCCATGCGGTTGTGGCTGACCAACGCGCGGGTATAGACCGACCATTGGACCATGACGAAGCCTTCGTCCAGCAGGTACTTGCGGAAGTCGGTGGCGCGCTTGCGTTGTTCGCGCGACATGACGGGCAGATCGAATACGACTAGCAGCCAGCCCATTTTGAATTGGTAGCCGTCCATGGCTCGTAGATTTCCAGATCCTGTTCCAGCAGGCACTTGCGAAAAGAGCGGACGGCCAGCTCGATGACGGTTTGGACTTGGCGGGGCCGGGCCTTGTAGGTGATGCGATCTTGCAAGAAAGGGACGAGATGATGCTTGAAAGCCGAGTCGAGTTCCATGGGGAGGGGGCGAGTGTTTTTCAGCCAGCTCATGACGCGGGCATCCACAAGGGGACGGAAGGGCTCCATCAGGTCATAGGCGAGGGGGGTGGAGCGTTCGGCGGTGGCATGGCCGATGCCGAAAGTGGGGTCGAGACCGCAGGCAAAGCAGGTTTGGAGGATCCGGGCGAGCAGGACGGCATACCCGTAGTCCAAAGCGCAGTTGGAAACGCCTTCGTGCCGGAGCCGAAGAAAATCCACGTCGCCCAGATGTTCGCGGAACACGTCCCAATATAGGCGGCTGACGGCGGCCTCCTTGTCGATCCGGCATTCCCGGGTCCATTCCTGAATTTTGGCGATGGCGGGGCTGTCCGGGCCCCAAGCCCGGGCAAGGCATTCCTGATTGCGGCACTTGGCGTCGATGGTCTTTTGCCATGCGGCGGCGAGAAAATCGCGCGGGACATGTTCCCACGCGCGGGTCAGGGCGGTATCGGTATTGCGCAGGGCCGGGAGCATGATGCAGGCGGGCTTGAAGGTCTTGCACAGCACCACGCCGATGCCGCGCTCGGCGGCTTCGGTCAGCAACAGCATTTCAATCTTCGCGGAAAAGCAACAAACCACGATGGCGGCGATGTCGTCCAAGGGCAGTTGCCGCCGCCCTTCGGCCGTCGTGCAAACCAGTTGCCCGTCGACGCAATTCAGTTCGGCTTTGGTGCTCTCTATGGTGACGACGTGGTAGGACATGTGCCGGTCAGCTTCGGTTTCAATATCTTAAGGCCGGAGTTCAAAAGGGAACTCAACTGGACATTGATTTTTGAATCAGTGCTTCCGTTTTCCATTTTCACCTTGTCCGTAGCGTTAATGTCCAAACAGATGCTCTTGGCATTGTCCTTAATGGATGCCACGGACCAAATACCTTTATAAGTCCCGTCCTTGACCTGAATCAGCGAACCTTTGCGCAAGATGCGGACGGGGCGGCCGCCGTTTTTCTCGCGCAGGGCGCGCAGGTGGGGATAGACCTTGAAATGGGGGATGACGGCGGGAACGGGATCGAGGGCGCAGCCCCAGTTTTCCGTGATCAGGATTGCGCCTTTGATCCGGGCGAGTTTTCCTTCCGGAGCGTCGGGGCCGCCCAGCAGGAGGGAACGTTTTTCCTCGGTGGTCTTGACGAAACGATGGCCGTTTTCGTCATAACGGGCATTCTTTTCCGTGGTCTTTTGGCGGAGCTTCGTGATGGCGTCCGCGGCGACGATACCCCATGTGGTCTGGTCCACGACGATTCCATGCATCTTGGCGGGAATATGCCGGACGACTCGGCAGTCGGCCAGGCGGTCGGAGATCGTCTGGAGGGTGTCCTCGGGCAAGTCCTGAATGCCGATCCGATTGTTTTCGGTGAAAACCAGATAGGGATAGCGAGATTTGAGCGAGCGTCTTTCGCTATCGGGCAGGTTACGCTTCACGAGCAATGGCCAGTCTTCAGGGGCGAAGAGAAGCAGGGCGAGACCTTGGGTGACGGCATCCATGGCGTGGTGGAGATGGGTCAGCTCGCGGATATCGGCCTTGGTGAGCTTCCGGGGCGGCAGATCGTCATGTGCGGGGTCGGCGAGGGACTCCTCGGCGTTCTTTTTGCGTTTTGGTTTCTTGCCTTC
The DNA here is from genome assembly GCA_937872095.1 of uncultured Verrucomicrobiota bacterium. Classification (GTDB taxonomy): domain Bacteria; phylum Verrucomicrobiota; class Kiritimatiellia; order CAIQIC01; family Lenti-01; genus Lenti-01. Next base: position 3,854 of record CALMNW010000077.1, on the reverse strand, counting down.
GCCCTTGGCCGCCTTTTGCAGCCGTGGAACGGCGCTGAACAGGCATTCGTCGATGTGGAGTTTCTGCCGGATGAAGGCGGTGACGCTGCCGGGAAGGTGCTTGGCGTCGATGCCGATGCGCTGTTTGACGAGGCTGATGGCCACTTTATTCAGGTAGGAGGTTTGGGTCAGGTCGCGCTCGGTGAAGTCGGCGTTCCGCTGGTCGTAACGCTCCATCAGCATCAACTCGGCCCGTCGTTCGCAGCGGCGGCGGTCTTCGGTGCCGTACCGGTACTGTTTCTTGTGCTTGGCGACGAAGGCCTCATATGCCTTTTTCGTGGTGATTTGGATATTTCCTTGGCCGGGAACTTCGTGGCTCTGCTCTTCCAGGATGAATTGCATGGCGGTGCGCTGATCCTTCATGTCGTTGACGGAGCGGAAGGTCATGACGCAGGAAGAAAGGGCGTCGGAAGGGCGCAGAGAGCGGGGAATGACGTGCTCGATTTCCAGTCGGCCAGCCAACAGATCGGGATAGCCCAGCGGCGCGCCGGTGTACGGGCAGATGAAACCCTGATCTTCCAGAATGCGGGCTTTGCGGATCAGGCTGCCCGTGATGGGCACGCTTTCTTCCGAATGCGCGATCGCTTCTTCCAAACTCTTGACGACGGACCGGAAGTTGCCCAGTTTCTCGTTCAGTTTTTGCGCGATTTCTTTTGCATTCAGGCCGGAGAATTCCTGGAGTTCGCGGACAACTTCGACGACGGTTGCGGCAATGCGACTGCGGTCGCCGCCGGCGTACTCCGCCACCATTTGGTCCAAGAGACGCTCGAAAACCAAGAGTCGGTGGCGGACCAGATGATTGTTGGTTTGTTGTACGAGTGGCGTTTGCAGCAGCCGGGTACGGATTTCCTTGGTTTCATAGAGACACCCGCCCTCCTTGGTGGAGTCCTTGCCCGCCATGCTTTCGGCAAAGGTCTTGGCAAGGATTTCGCGGCAGTAAGCGGCCCGTCCTGTCGGATATTTCGTCGAGAAGCGGTGTGTGGCGGGGTCGGCGTCTTTCTTCTTGGCCTTTTTCCGGAGATCGGCCAGCGCAGCCTTGGCGGCGGCCGTGTCCTGCCCGACGGTTTCCATGCCGTCCAGCATCTCGCCAATGCGGATTCCCTTCCCGGAAGAGAGTTCCTTTTGGGCTTTCGCGCGGCTTTCGGCGGAAAGATGCGGCCAGACTTCCCGCAGGACTTTGTTGGTGGCCAGAAACTTTTTGACGGGGTCGAGTACAAGGGCCTCTTCCATTTCTTCCGTCAGAAAGTAGCTTTCGGTATTGGCGGGCGCACAACCCGTGGCGTCTTTCAAAACGGCATTCAGGGTGCGCTTGGTGAAGTATCCTTCGGCCTCCATTCGGGCGTGCAGCGTTTTGCGCTCGGCGGGGAGCAGCGTGCGGATTTGTCCGTCGGCGCCGAAAACGGTCAGGTTGTTCAGGAGGCGGCCCCAGCGGTAAAGCAAATACTCGGGGCATTTCTTTAGCGGGACGTTCTTTCCGGTGATCCGACAGGAGGGTATGATGCGGTTGTCGAACCGCGGCACGTATTGGCCGAACAGCAAGCCGCCTTTGAACCGTGCCGGCAGTTCCAGGCCGGCGGGTGCGGCATCCTTAAGCAAAATGTCGAGGAAGGTGTCATCCACCTTGGGCAGTTTGCCGGCATGGGCGGCGAGAATGCGGCGAACTTCTTCCGTTACGACCTCGCGCGGGAACGCGGCTTTGTTGCCTTTGAAATAGATGCGGGAGGCCTTGACATCGCCCAGCGGATCCAAGCCGAGCTCCTTGCAAACCGTTTCGGCCATGGTGCCGGTCTTGTGCTTCTCCATCAGGGCGATGGCGTTTTGCACCTTTTCCGTGTCCTCGACGTCGTCTTCATCTGCGGCATCGCCCGCCCACAGGGCGTTCCCGTCATAGCCGCGGTTGTGGGCATACCAGCGAAGGACGCTCCACAACTCCTCCCAGTTGAGGGTCTTTTTCCCGCCGGAGGCCAGGACGCGGGCGGCCAGCAGCCAGGGATAACTGTTGGAATTGGCATCGAGTTGTGCACGTGAAAGGACGCCGAGGCCGACCAGATAGTTTTTCAGGCGGTCGATGCGCGAACGCCGGGCGGCGATGTTTCGGCGGGATCGACGGAAGCCGCGGCGGTCGGAGGCCAGACAGGAATCCTTCGGGAACAACACCACGCCGGTGCCAAGCAGGGAATGGAAGTCATCTGAAGCGTTTGCGATCTGAAAGGCGGCCCACCCAATAGAGCTATGTCCGATATCGAAAGAAAAAGCGATTTGGCCCTGTTTCATGACGCTCCCAACATTTTGATTTCTGCTTGACGGTTGAACCGCTAATCGTAATAGTGTGCATTGTCTTAATTGGAATCAAGACAAAGTTAATTAAGGCAGTTCGGACCTCTACGTTGTACGTCAGGATAGAAAGCCTTTAATAAAGACGATCTCTTCGGAGATCGTCTTTTTTATGCATCAGCCATTTTTAAAGCCGCAGATATTGAAATGGGGCTAGAGGAATGGTAGGGCAAGAGGCATGAGCAAAAGCATGCGGGTAGCGGTGGCCGACATCACGACGTTGACGGTGGACGCGATCGTGAACGCGGCGAACACGTCGTTGCTGGGCGGCGGCGGGGTGGACGGCGCGATCCATCGCGCGGCGGGGCCGGAACTGCTCGCGGAGTGCCGGACGCTGGGCGGTTGCGCCACGGGCGACGCCAAACTCACGAAGGGCTACCGCTTGCCGGCGAAATGGGTCATCCACACCCCCGGTCCGGTCTGGCGCGATGGGGCACATGGCGAGCCGGAGCTCTTGGCGGGCTGCTATCAGCGTTCGCTGGAGCTGGCGGCCGAAAAAGGGGCGAAAAGCATCGCTTTTCCCTGCATCAGCACCGGAATTTACGGTTATCCGGCCGAAAATGCCGCGAAAATCGCCGTGGCGACCGTTCGGGAGGCCCTGAACCGCCTTCCGGCGCCTCCGGAGGTCGTTTTTTGCTGTTTTTCACAAAAAAACGCCGAAATATACGATAAAATACTGAATAAAGGCTAAAAATCGGCCAAAATGGGGCAAAATTCCTAATTAGGGCCAAACATTGGCCTTTTGCGGGATTTTCCGGGCTTCCGGACTTGTCAGACAGGGGCTTGGGGGGGTAGAGTCGGCGGGTTTATTTCACGGAACGACGTTCCTTTTGAATCGAGATTTTCTATGCAATGGCTTTTGAAAGCGATCCTGGGCACGAAGAACGAGCGCGACCTGAAAAAGTTGCGCCCGTTTCTGGCGCGCATCAATGCGCAGGAAAAGGAGTTGCAGTCGCTGTCCGACGACGCGCTGAAGGCGAAGACGGCGGAATTCCGCGCGCGGATCGCGAAAGGGGAAACGCTTGACGACCTGATGGTCGAGGCGTTCGCGGTCGTCAAAAACGCCTGCCGACGCCTCGGCGGGACGGTGGTGGACGTGTGCGGGCATCCGCAGACGTGGGACATGGTGCCGTTCGACACGCAGCTCATCGGCGGGATCGTGCTGCACCACGGGAAGATCGCGGAAATGGCGACCGGCGAAGGCAAGACCTTGGTGGCGACGTTGCCGGTCTACCTGAACGCGCTGACGGGCAAGGGCGTCCACGTCGTGACCGTGAACGACTATCTGGCCAAGCGCGACGCGACCTGGATGGGCACCGTCTACCAGTACCTCGGCCTGACCGTCGGCTGCATCCAGAACGCGATGCGGCCCGAAGAACGCCGCGCGCAGTACGCCTGCGACATCACCTACGGCACCAACGCCGAGTTCGGCTTCGACTACCTGCGCGACATGGGCATGGCCTACAGCCCCCAGGAAATGG
>CALMNW010000076.1 GCA_937872095.1 uncultured Verrucomicrobiota bacterium | reverse complement strand
TGCTGTACTGGATGCGCGACGAGGGCCCGGCATTTCCGCGGCTGGTGGCGACGGCGGGCGGACAAGACGTGCGGGTGACGGCCGCGGAGTGGGGCCAGTGAGGCGGCGGGATGGTCTTCGGACCGGGCGCCGGGCGGGAAAAGGTTGATTTGGCGGGGGAAATCGGCTACCGTGCGCTGTTTGAATCAACTGGAATCGCAGGAGCATCGATTATGAAGATATCCGTGGTGGGAACAGGTTACGTCGGGCTGGTGACGGGCGCGTGTTTTTCGGACGCGGGCCACGAGGTGCTGTGCATCGACAACGACCCGAAGAAAATCGATCTGCTGCACAAGGGGATCATGCCGATCTACGAGCCGGGGCTCGACGAGATCGTGGCGCGCAACGTGAAGGAAGGCCGGCTGAAATTCAGCACGTCCATCGCGGAGGGCACGGCGTTCGCGGAAGTGATCTTCATCGCGGTGGGCACGCCGCCGGGCGTGGGGGGCGAAGCGAACATGACCTACGTGGAGCAGGTCGGCCGCCAGGTGGCGGAGCACATGACGAGCTACCGCCTGCTGGTCGAGAAAAGCACGGTGCCGGCGAAGACGAGCGAACACCTCAAGCGCACCGTGCTGAAATACCTGCGCGAAGACACCGATTTCGACGTGGCGTCGAACCCCGAGTTCCTGCGCGAGGGGACGGCGATCGAGGACGCGACGCATCCGGACCGCATCGTGGTGGGCGTGGAGAGCCAGCGCGCGGGCGATCTGCTCGAGGAGATCTACCGGCCGATCCTGAAAAAGGGCGGCGGCGAGTTCCTGCGGATGAGCGTGACGAGCGCGGAGCTGACGAAGCACGCCTCGAATTCGTTCCTGGCGATGAAGATTTCCTACATCAACGCCGTGGCGCGCATCTGCGAGCTGGCGGGGGCGGACGTGCAGCAGGTGGCGAAGGGCATGGGCCTGGATCCGCGCATCGGGCCGCGCTTCCTGAGCGCGGGCGTCGGCTACGGCGGCTCGTGCTTCCCGAAGGACGTGGACGCCTTCGTCCGCTTGGCCGATGCCTTGGGCCACGAATTCAAGCTGCTGAAGGAAGTTCAGCAGATCAACAAGACCCAGCGCGAATACGTGATGAAGAAGATCAAGCAGGAGCTCTGGGTCGTGCAGGACAAGACCATCGCGATCTTCGGCTTGGCGTTCAAGCCGGAGACCGACGACGTGCGCGAAGCGCCGAGCCTCTACTTCGTCCCGAAACTGCAGGAAATGAAGGCCAAGCTGCGCGCGTGGGATCCGGTGGCGGAGGGAAAATTCAAGGAAATCCATCCGGAACTGGATTGCGTGCAGGATCTCTACGAATGCGCCAAGGGCGCGGATCTCGTCTTGATCCTGACGGAATGGGACGCGGTGAAGAAGATCGACCTGAAGAAACTGAAGAGCGCGATGGCCTGCCCCGTGATCGTGGACGGCCGCAACGTCTTCAATCCCGACGAAATCCGGGCGCTGGGCTTCACCTACCACAGCGTGGGCCGCAACTGAGCCGACTGCGATCGCGGTCGAGATGGCGCCCGGCGCGGAGGAATCCGCCCGGGCGTTTTCGCATGCCGTTTGCAACGATCCCGCCCAGCGTTTCACGATTTCCATTTATGATATTTATAAATATCATATATGGTATTTATAAATAACATAATGAAAGGCCGAGACGCGAACGACCTTGCGGAAACGAAAAAGAAGGTGGGCGGTTCCGGGGGGGACGTGGTAAGGTCCACCTTTGGAAACCATTCATGACTTGGAGGTGCGCGATGAACGAGCGGAAGAAAAACAGAGGCCGTCGGGATGCGGGTTTTACGCTGATCGAAATCCTGCTGGTGGTGGTGATCATCGGCATTTTGGCGGCGGTGGCGGTCCCGCGGCTGGGGGGTCGCGTCGGACAGAGCCAGATCGCGGCGGCCCGGGCCGGCGTCGGGGCCATCGGAACGGCCATCGATCTCTACGAGACGGACAACGGCAAGCTGCCGGATTCCCTGCAGAACCTGGTCACGAAGGGCAGCGAGCCGAACTGGAACGGCCCCTACATCCGCAAGGCGGAAGGGCTGAAAGATCCGTGGGGCACGGAATTCCAGTACACCAAGCAAGGCAACGTCTATACGGTGGTGTCGGCGGGGCCGGACCTGAGCTTCGGCAGCTCGGACGACGTCAAGTAGTCGTCCGATCCGGACGGGAAGGACGGTGGGCGGCATGGCGAAGCGACGGCTCGCGGTCGGTCGCGGGGGCTTCACGCTGATCGAAATCCTGCTGGTGGTGGTGATCATCGGGATCGCGTCGGCCGTGGCGCTGCCCTCGTTCGCGCGTTCCTTCCGCGGGGCCAAGCTGCGCACCTCGACGCGCCTGGTGCTGACGATGCACCGGAACGCGCAGACGAAAGCCGTCCTGAGCCAGCGCTACATGGCGATCCTGTTCGACGCGCGGAAGGGCACGCTCGAACTGGCGGAGCAGGGCAAACCGGAGCGGAAGCAGGACGTGTTTTTCGGGGAGCTGGGCGGCGGCTCGGGGAAAATGGGCGAGGTGTCCACCGGCGCAGACGGAGCGGAAGCCGGGACTCCGGTTTCGCTGCCGGTCTCGCAAGCGGTTCGCAAGCTTCAGGACGGCGTGAAGATCCTGTCTTTCCGCGGCGGGCAGGTGGTCGACGATCTCCACTACGTGAACTACTATCCCAACGGCCGGTGCGAGGGTTATGAAATCGAGATCGGCGACGATGAAAACCGGATTTCGCGGATCAAGGTCGATGGGGTGACGGGCAAGGCCAAGGTGGAACGTGAGTAGGCTGGAGGTCAGGGGGCGGAGGGCGGAGGTCGGGGAAAGCCGGGAGACGGGGGGCGGAAAACCGGGGCAGAATATCCAATATTCAATGTCCAATATCCAATGTTCAACGACCAAGGCCGGCATGACGCTGATCGAGGTGCTGCTCGCGGTGGTCATCCTGGGCATCGCGCTGGGGGGGCTGGTGGAGGCGGCTTCGCGCGCGCTGGCCGTGGTGCGGCAGGCGCGCAACTACGAGATGGCCCGGCGCATGCTCGGCCGCGTGGACGCGGAAAACCCGTTGCGCCTGCTCGACGAAATCCAGGGCGGCCAGACGTCGGGCGGTTTCGAAGGCGGCCCGGCGGGCTGGACCTGGACGCGGACCCTCGAAAATCTCGGCGAGGGCGACGAGCAAAAAGAAGGCCTGTTCCTGCTGACGACGCGCGTGTACTGGGCGCAGGGCGAGCGCAAATCGATGGAAGAGGCGGTGCAATATCTCTACGTGCCCAAGAACCGCGACGGCGTGTTCACGCTGAAACCGAAGGTGCTCTGATGCGCGCGCGGCGAAACCGAAGGGCCGGATTCACGCTGATCGAACTGCTGGTGGCGCTGGCGATCTTCAGCTTGGCGGCGGCGATGGCGGCCGGGACGTTCTGGAGCGTGCTGAAGGCGTGGAACCGCGGCGGCGAGCTGCTCGAGCAGCTGCACTACGGCGAATTCGCGATGGAGCAGCTCGTGACCGCGCTGCGGGGGGCGGCGTGGTTCCCGTCCAAGCCCGAGGCGTTCGGTTTCTGGCTGGAAAGCGACAAGGCCAGCTGGGTGACGAGCGGCACGGCGTTCCTGCCGCCGGATTCGCCGCTGCGCAACGGGCTGCACCGGCTGTCCGTTTCGATCGATTCGGTGGATGGCGAGCGGGGGCTGGTGGTGCGCGCGTGGCCGCATCTGGCCGAGGACATGGATGAAAACGACGCCGAGCCGATTCTGGCGTGTCCCGAGGCCGAGGAATTCGAATGCGAATGGTACGACTTCGACCTGGATAGCTGGAGCCAGGATTGGGAGGAGACGAATTCGCTGCCCAAGCTCGTGCGCGTGACGCTGACGATGAAGAAGCGCAAGGCGTTCGACGAAAATCTCGAGCTGCAGCGGCTGGTGGAGCTGGAAGTCGCCCCCGAAATTCCCGCGCGCGAATATCGCGACCGCACGACCGACGTCGGATCCGGCGGAAACGTGAACACGAACCAACCCGGAGACGGCGGATGAGTTTTTCCATGCCATGGAAAAAGGCCGGCCGAATTTTCCACGCCGTGGAAAAAGGCCGCCCGTTTTTTCCACACCGTGGAAAAAAGTTTTCCACACCGTGGAAAACTCCTGGGTCGCGCCCGCCCGCCTCGGAGGGGGCGGCGCTGATCGTGGCGCTGTGGACGGTGCTGATCCTGAGCCTTCTGATCGGCGGAATGGCGTACGAGATGCACGTCGAGGCGGGGATCACGTCCTACGCGCGCAAGCGGATGAAGGCGCAGGTGGCGGCGCGCGGCGGCGTGGAATACGCGAAATTCCTGTTGGAGAAAAGCTTCGATACCAGCGCGTTCGAGGAGAGCGACGAGGAGAAGGAAGCGCTGCGCATCCTGGCGAAGAACTTGTCGCGCGGCATCGGCGTGTCGGGGGCCCAGGTCGCGATGGGCGATTCGTCGGCGAAGGTGGACATCCTGCCGGAGGCGGGGCGGCGCAACGTGAACAAGCTGGGGGACGAGGACTGGGAGGAACTGCTCGACCAGGCCGGCGTGCCGGAAGAGGACTGGCCGGAGTTGATCGATTGCTTCATGGATTGGACGGACGCCGGCGACGAACACCGCCTCAACGGCGCGGAAGAGAGCGACGCGTACTACAAGGAGCAGGGCTACAAGCCGAAGAACGCGCCGCTGGATACGGTGGACGAATTGATGCTGATCAAGGGCTTCACGCCCGCGATCGTTTATGGCGGCCCGCCGCCGGACCCGAAGGGCGAACCGCTGCGCGGCATCGCGCATCTGCTGACGACCTTCGGCGACGGCAAGGTGAACGTGAATACGGCGTCGCGCGAGGTGCTGCTGACGCTGACGGCGGACAACGGCAAGATGATGGACGAGTGGGTGGTGGACGACATTTTGAAATTCCGCGCGGGCGACGACGGCTTGCCCAACACGAAGGACGACGGGTTCGAGAGCGTGGAGGAGGCGATCAGCAAGACGGGCATGGACCCCACGCTCTCCGGCCGGATCTCGGTATCGGACCGGACGTTCGTGCGGGTGACGTCGATCGGGGAGAACCACGGGGTGGAATGCGGCGTCTGGGCCATCTTCGAGGTGGGCAACCAGAAGGTGACGCCGATCTACTGGCGCGAAGAGCAGATGCAGTAGCGGGGATCAGTCGCCGGCCGGCCCGGCCCCGATTTCCCGGCGCAGCCGCAGCCAGGCGATTTCATCCGGTCCGGACAGGGTGGCTTCGTCCAGATTTGCGAGGGCGGCGCGGAAAGAAGCCGCGGTTTCCGGATTCATGGCCATGCGTCCTGCCGAGAGCGCCTGTCGGAGTTGCAACTCGAGATCCTCCACCATCCCGGGGTAAGGTTGGGCCAGCGCCTCTGCGAAGAGCGCGGCATCCACCGCCGGGACGTCCAGCCGTTCTTGCAGGCGTGCCGCGCGGAGCGCCCATTCGTCTCCGTTTTCCTGGGCCCATGCGGCGCAATCGCGGACGCATTTCCGAAAGGTTTCGGGATCCGTTCGGTCCTGCAGCCGCAGGAGCGCTTCGGTCCGGATGGCGCCGGGCAGCCGGGAATCCATGGCGAACTCGTACAGTCCGACGAAAATCGCCGAAGGATCGTTTGCGCCGACCATCAGGTCCAAGGCCGTGGAGCCGCCGCCATACGGCAGCCGGGCTTCGAGCAGGAGGTTGTGCGCCATGGCGGCGGCGGTTTGGGCACCGCCCATGTCGGCGATCCATTGGTCGAGCAGGGGTCGGGCCGCGGCTTCGCCGAACCGGGCCGCGGCCAGATCCGCGGCGGCCAGCACCACCTCCGGCGGAAATTCCGCGTAGTCGCGCTGGGCATCCAGCCGGCCTAGCCCGGCCAGCCGGGTCAACCCGCCCACTTGGTCCAGCGGTTTCGCCGATTCGGGGAACGCCGGGGCCGCGGCTTCCGCGGCCGGGGCGGGGCGGACGGCTTCGGCCAAGTCGGAAAGCCGGGAATCGTAATCCGCCAGCGCGCTGCCGACCAACGTCGACGGCGGCGCCTGATCCGGTGCGACGGGGGCGCTGGCGGCGGTTTCGGGCTTCGCTTCAAGCGCTGGTCCGGCCGGTGCGGCAGTCGGACGGTTGCCGGATGGATCGGAAGGGCGGAGGAACAGGACGATGGCGCCGGCCGTGAAAACCAGGCCGATCCCGACGTTGGCGATGCGCTTCCACGGCGCGAGAGACGGCAAGGGCTTCATCATGGGCGCAAGCCTGCTCTTTTTTCCGGCCAAGTCAATCTGTTCGGACCCCCCGTTTCCACGGGCGAAACGCTCCATTTTTGGTTTGATTTGGGCCGCGGAAGGCCTACAGTCGCCGGCGGAGAGTGGAATGGGTCCGGGCTGGCTCGGTCCCGTCGGGAGTTGCGAAACATGCGTGTATCCAATGCGATGATGGTTGGTTTGTTGTGCCTGGGATGGGGAATGCAGGCGGCCACGGCCCAAGTCGGGATTATGTGCATCGGCGACAGCATTACCGCCGGATACGGCGTAAACATCCCGTATCCGACGCGATTGTCCAACAACACGGGGTTGCCCACCCTCAATCTCGGCGTTGGCGGCATGTGGGCGTCCTATGGGCTGAACCATATCGACGGTTGGCTGGTCATGTACGATCCGTCCCACGTCTTGATCATGTATGGCACCAACGACACCAACGATCCCTACCAGGATTACCAAGCGTCGGCGGAGGCCGTCATGGAAACCGCGCGGCGGGTTCGGGCCTACGGCGCGATTCCCATCGTCGGCACGATCCCGCCCAAGATCGGCGACCGGGCCTACCAAATGCCCCGGGTGGAGGTTTTCAACGGCTATCTGCGCGTCCATACCGCGAGCGAAGGAATTTTGCTGGCCGACATCGAGCTGGCCTTCGGTTCGGGGGCCGGCTTGTTCCAGTCCGACGGGTTCCATCCCAACGACGCGGGCCAGGAAGTCATCGCCCAGACCTTTGCCGCCAAAATCCAGTATCTGTCGCTGGAGCCGATGGCGGTCCAAGTGCAGGACGTCGGCGCGACCGGGCAATCCATCGCGGTGGAAGGCAACCTGCCGTGGATGGCCACCGCGAATGAGGCGTGGATCACCCTGACGGCCGGATTTTCCGGCGCGGACGACGGAACCATCGTCTACGACGTCGCGCCCAACACGGGCGCGGCCCGCACCGGGACGATCACGGTGGTCGACAGTCTGAATTCCAGCACCGTCGTCGTGACCCAGGCGGCGGCGACGCTGGAGGCCAAGCCGACGAGTTTCGCCTTTCCCAGCGCAGAACCCGCTTACCATCATCAGATTACGGTGACGGCCAACTTGCCTTGGACGGCCACCGCGAACCAATCGTGGATCTCCATCTACTCCGGCAGCAACGGCGTGGGCAACGGCATCACGACGTTCATCGTGGCGGCCAACGGCACGGGCGCCGCGCGTTCCGGAACCATCACGTTTAGCGTGGGGGAGACGACCCGCTCGGTCACGATCAACCAATGGCCGGCCTCCACGTGGGGAGACGCGGCGCCCTCCGACTTCGATGGCAACGGCACGGCGGAACTGGCCGTGTACCATCCCTCCACGGGGAACTGGTATCTTTCGTTCGGCGGCGTGACCCGGTGGACCCATGCCTTCGGCTGGTCCTCCGCGATCCCGGTTCCTGCGGACTACGATGGCGACGGGCTGCAGGATTTCGGCGTGTACCATCCGGCGTCCGGCAATTGGTACATCTTGGAGAGCGCCTCGGGGCATTCGGAAACCATCCAATTCGGCTGGAGCGCCACGGTTCCGCTGCCGGGCGACTACGACGGGGACGGCGTGGCGGATCTGGCCGTGTTCTATCCCGCCGAAGGGCGTTGGTATTTCCTGTGCAGCACGGCCGGACGATACAGCGTGCAATGGGGCTGGTCGACGACGATTCCCGTGCCGGCCGACTACGACGGAGATGGCGTTACCGACATCGGCGTTTACCACCCCGCTTCCGGGCTCTGGCAAATCCTCAAGTCTTCCACCGGCGGGGCCATCCAAAAGAATTGGGGCTGGAGTTCGGCGATTCCCGTGCCGGCGGATTACGACGGGGACGGCAAGGCGGACATCGCCGTTTTCCATCGGGCGTCCGGCACCTGGTACGTCATCTACTCGGGCGGCGGCAGCCTGACCAAGACGTTCGGGTGGTCGACGACGACCCCCGTGGCGGCGGACTACGACGGGGACGGCAAGGACGATCTGGCGGTCTTTCATTCCGCCAGCGGCAATTGGTACGTCCTGAAGTCGAGCACCGGGGGCATTCTGACGAAGAACTGGGGCTGGAGCACGACGCAGCCCACGCTGCTTTATCCGTTGATCCACACCTGGTTTGGCCTGCCCTGACCGCCGGGCTCCGCCGGGCCCGTGAAAGGCGGGAAAAGACTTCCCGCTGCGCTGTTGCCAGATTGCTAAAATCGCATTATGCTTTTGCATAATGAAGAGGCCGGTATTTTTTGGGTTGTGCATGGCCGTGGCGGTCGCGTTTTCTCCGGCGGCGGGCGCCCGGATTCTCTACGTGGATGCGGATGCAGCAGGCACCGGCAGCGGCGCGTCCTGGGGGGATGCCTTTGCGAATTTGCAGGAGGCTTTGGCCGGGGCCACGGCCGGCGACGAGATCTGGCTGGCGGCGGGAACGTACAAGCCGACCGTGGAGCATCGGTGGAACGGGGAAAGTCCGAATCCCCGCTATCGATCGTACTTGATGGTCAACGGCGTCGGCATTTACGGCGGATTCGCGGGGACGGAGAGCAGCCGCGACCAACGGGATCCCGCGCTCCATGAAACGATCTTGAGCGGGGATATCGGCGTGGTCGGTTCCAGCGCCGACAATTGCTACCACGTGATCTACCATCCCGAGAACCGGAACATCGATGCCACGGCGATTCTCGATGGAGTCACCATCGCCGATGGCTATGCCGACGGAGAGGAACTGTCGGACCTCCGGCATCGGCGGGGCGCCGGCATGTTCAACATCCGGAGCGTTCCGACGGTCGTCAACTGCCTGTTCCGGAACAACGTCGCGACGGAATCGGGCGGCGCGTTGTACAACATCCTGTGTTCCGGGATGACGGTTGCGGGCTGCCGGTTCGAAGACAACGCCGCGCCGGCGGCCGTCGGGGGCGACCACGTCGGCGCCGGCGTGTACAACATTTGGAGCGGCGCCACGTTCACGAACTGTTCCTTCGCGGGCAACGTGGCCTATCAGGCCGGCGGGGGGATGTTCAGCTACCAGTCCACCGTGACGGTGGTTGCCTGCACGTTCTCCAACAACGTCGCCGCCACGGCCTGGGGCGGGGGACTGTTTTTCGACGAATGCGCGACCTCGACCGTGGCGAATTGCGTGATCGCCGACAACTCGGCGGCCATCAGCGGCGGCGGGATGCACAACTACATGTCGTCGCCGACGCTGACCGATTGCCTGTTTTCCGGAAATGCCGCGCAGCGGCTGGGCGGCGGATTGGGGAACAGTTCTTCTTCCGCGCCGGAGCTGTATCGCTGCCGTTTCGAGGGCAACACCGCCGGAACGGTGGGCGGCGCGGTGGTCAACACCGAGTCGGCGCATCCGGTGTTCGTCGAATGCGTGTTTACCGGAAACGCGGCGCTCCAGGGCAACGGGGGCGCGGTGTGGAATTCCACGACGGGCACGTTGTTTCCGGAATTCATTCGTTGCGTGTTCACCGGGAACACGGCCAGCATGTTCGGCGGCGCGATTTTCAACGAAGCGTCCAATCCCACGATCACCGGCTGCATCTTGTGGGGCGACACGGCGCCGAAAGGGCCGGAAATCTTCAACTACAACTCCAGCGCTCCGGTCGTCACGTCCAGCTACGTCCAGGGGGGGTATCCCGGGACAGGGAATTACAGCACGTATCCTCCGCCGTTGCTTTCCGCGGCGCCGCCCGCCCACTCGGTCGCCGCCGCCGGCGCGACGGTTGCCTTCGCGATCACCAATATCGGTTTCGGCACCATGTCCTACACCGCCAGCGAGTCCCTGTCTTGGCTCGGTATCGTGCAAGGAGCCAGCGGCGGCAACGGGGGGACGCTCGTCGTTTCGTGTGCGGCCAATTCGGGGCCGGCGCGCACGGGCACGGTCGTCGTGGCGGCTGCCGGCGCCATCGGGAGCCCCAAGGTCCTGCAAATCGTGCAGGAACCGAGTCCGCTTTCCATGGCGCCCGCCAGCCGCGTCCATTCCGGAACGTCGGTGGCCGGGCAAACGATATCGATCGTTGCCAGCGTTCCGTGGACGGCCACGGCCAATGCGTCCTGGATCGCGATCGTCTCCGGCACGTCCGGCACCGGCAACGGAACCGTCACCTACGAAGTGATCTCCAACGGCGGCGAACCCCGCTCGGGCACGATCACGATTTCGGGCGGCGGAATCAATTGCACGTTCACGGTATACCAATGGCCGATGGTCGCGACTCCGGGTGTTTCGGCCGAAGGCGACGTCGACGGCAACGGCGTGGCCGATCTGGCCGTGTACCATCCCGCCACGGGCAACTGGCATCTGTTGTTCGATTCGGGCGTCCAATGGGTCGTGCCGTGGGGTTGGTCGGCGACGCTGCCGGTGCCGGCGGATTACAACGGCGACGGCATGCTGGATTTCGCGGTGTACCATCCGGCCACCGGCAACTGGCACATCCAGGAAAGCGGCGTGGTGCAGTCCCGGACCGTCCAGTTCGGGTGGAGCGCGACGGTGCCCGTGCCGGGCGACTACGACGGGGACGGAAAAGCGGATCTGGCGGTGTTCCATCCCGCCTCCGGCCGGTGGTATTTCCTGTGCAGCACCGCCGGGCGCACCAGCGTGCAATGGGGCTGGTCGACGACGATCCCCGTGCCGGCGGACTACGACGGAGATGGCGTCACCGACATCGGCGTTTACCACCCCGCTTCCGGGCTCTGGCAAATCCTCAAGTCTTCCACCGGCGGGGCCATCCAAAAGAATTGGGGCTGGAGTTCGGCGATCCCCGTGCCGGCGGATTACGATGGCGACGGCAAGGCGGACATCGCCGTTTTCCACCGGGCGACGGGCAACTGGTACATCTCCTATGCGGGCGGCGGCAGCTGGACCAAATCCTTCGGGTGGAGTTCGACGATTCCTGTGGCCGCGGATTACGACGGCGACGGCGCGGCCGATCTGGCCGTGTACCATCCCGCCACGGGCAATTGGTATATCCTCAAATCGACCACCGGGGGGATTCGGACGCAGAATTGGGGCTGGAGTTCGGCGAAACCGACCCTTTTATATCCCTTGATCCATTCTTGGTTTGGTTTGCCCTGAGCGGTGCGGTTCGATTGACGGAAAAAGACGTTCGCGGTTCTGGACGGATTCATCCGAAAACAGGAGATTCCCGTGACCTTTAGAATGCGGTTTGTCTGTTTAGCGGCGGCGGGATTCCTGTCGGTCCCGTGTTTCGGGGCATCCATCGTCGTCGATCACCGCCATACCGACGTCGCGGCGCTGACCGCGACGCAGATCAACCGGGCGAAGTCGACGTTGCATATCGCCTATAGCCACACCTCCCATGGCAGCCAATTGATCGACGGCATGACGGGACTGGTCGATTTCGCCAACAACGGCGGGGCGGGACTGGCGCTGCCGGACGACATCTTCGCCTGGAACGACGGCGGCGCCGGCGGCGCGCTGGATCTGCACGATTACGCCATGCCGGACGACGTCGGCTATTATCCCGATTGGGTGAACCATACCCGGGCCTATCTGGACGATCCGGCCCATGCCGACGTCAACGTCGTCGTCTGGTCCTGGTGCGGGCAGATGGACGACAAGTATGCGGCGGGAACGCTGAATTCCGAATATCTGCAGCCGATGGCGCTTTTGGAGCAGAGCTATCCGGACGTGGTTTTCGTCTACATGACGGGCCACGTGGACATTTGGGACGACGCCAACAACAAGGCCGCCTGCCAAGCCATCCGGAATTGGTGCGCCGTCGGCAACCGGGTGCTCTACGATTTCAACGACGTCGAGCATTACGATCCCGACGGAACCTACTATCCGTTCGTCAACGACGATTGCGGCGTCTACAACGCCGCCGGCGGAACCCAAATCGGCAATTGGGCGACCGCCTGGCAGAACTCGCACGTCGAAGGCGTCGATTGGTATGCCTGCGATTCCGCGCACAGCGAGCCGTTGAACGCAAACCGGAAGGCCTACGCGGCGTGGTCGCTCTGGTGCCGCATCGCCGAGCGCATCCAAGCTCCGGTTCTTTCGCTTTCGTCCGCCGGTCGCGCCCATTCCGCCGCGGGGGCCAGCGGGCAAACGATCGGGGTGACCGCGAACGTGCCGTGGACGGCGACGGCCAGCCAGCCGTGGATCACGATTTCGGGCGGAGCCGCAGGCACGGGCAACGGCACGGTGACTTACGGCGTGGGAGCCAACGCCGGCGCGATCCGCTCGGGAACGATCACGGTTTCCGGCAGCGGAATCAGCCGCACCTTCACGGTGAACCAGTGGCCGGTGCCCGCGACGCCGGGCGTGTCGGCCGAGGGCGACGTCGATGGCGATGGAACGGCGGATCTCTCGGTGTATCATCCGGCCACCGGCAACTGGCACGTCTTGTTCAACACAGGCGCCCGGTGGCTGTTGCCGTGGGGCTGGTCGGCGACGCTGCCGGTGCCGGCGGACTACAACGGCGACGGCATGCTGGATTTCGCCGTGTACCATCCCGCCACCGGCAATTGGCATATCCAGGAAAGCGCCACCGGTCGTCCCCGCCAAATCCAGTTCGGTTGGTCGGCGACGGTGCCGCTGCCGGGCGACTACGACGGCGACGGCCGGGCGGATCTGGCGGTCTACCATCCCGCCGCGGGCCGTTGGTATTTTCTGTGCAGCACGGCGGGGCGTTATAGCGTGCAATGGGGCTGGAGTTCGGCGATCCCCGTTCCCGCCGACTATGACGGCGATGGAATCACGGATGTCGCCGTGTACCATCCGGCTTCCGGCCTTTGGCAAATCCTCAAGTCCTCCACGGGCGGAGCGATCCAAAAACGGTGGGGCTGGAGCACGACGCTTCCCGTGCCGGCGGATTACGACGGCGACGGCCGGGCGGACGTCGCGGTATTCCACCGGGCGTCCGGCACGTGGTATGTCGCCTATTCGGGCGGCGGCAGCCGGACTCAACCGTTCGGGTGGTCGACGACCATTCCCGTGGCGGCGGACTACGACGGCGACGGCGCGGCCGATCTGGCGGTGTACCATCCCGCCACCGGCAACTGGTACGTCCTCAAATCGACCACCGGAGGAATTCGGACGCAGAATTGGGGCTGGAGTTCGGCCATCCCTACGCTGCTTTATCCCCTGATTCATTCTTGGTTTGGATTGCCCTGATGGGAGCGGAAGGGTTGGAAAAATGCATCGCAACGGATGGAAGGGGCTGAAAATGAAAACATGCGGCTGGATCGTTTTGGGATTGGCCTGGGGATGGGCGAGTCTGCCGGTCTGCGCGGCGCCTGAGGATTCGATCCAATCGGTTGGGGCCGAAATCAAGCCGGTTTCCGCTGCAAAGGCCCAGCCGACCCGGCAGCTCCGTTCCGTTCGGGCCGGTCTCGCTTCCGTTCCGATCCAACTCCGCTTGCCGGAACTGGATCTGGGGCCTGTCGCGGCCGAGGACGCCCAGGCGGATCCGCTCGAAAAGGGCATCCGCATCGGCGTCGTTCGGCCGGTGCCGGAAACGGCGGTGGCATCGAAAACCCAAAACCGCGGCGGTTCGTGGACCACGCTGCCCGACGGAAGCCACGTCTGGCGTCTTTCCATCGAATCGCCGGGCGCCATCGGCATTCGGGTCCAGATTTCCGGGCTTTCCTTGCCGAAATCCTGCGAGATCGTGGCCTATGCCACCGGGGATCCGGCGCAGATCCGGGGACCCTACGCGCCGCGTTCGCTGAACGGCCGGAATCGGTTCTGGACGGGCACCGTTTTCGCGGAAGGCGTGACGGTGGAATGCGAATGTCCGCCGAACGTGTCGTTGGACGAGGTCCACTTCGAGGTGAAACAGATCGTCCACATCTATCGGGATCCCCTCGTGCCGGAAAAGGTCGGCAGCTGCCACAACGACGTCACCTGCTATCCGACGTGGGCCACGGTGGGCAATGGGGTGGCCGGCATCGGATCGCTGGGGGATTCCGGATACATGTGGTGCACGGGCTGTTTGCTGAACGACCAGTTTCCGGCGACGTTCATCGACTATTTCATGACGGCCAACCATTGCGTGGCCAACCAAGGCGAGGCGGACGACACGGAGTTCTATTGGTTCTACCAGACGAGCACCTGCAACGGCGCGGCGCCCAGCCTTTCGTCCGTGCCCCTGACCGGCGGCGGCGCGGACTATCTCGCCGGCCGGACCGAAGCCGTCGGCAACGACTTCGCCTTCCTGCGGCTGCGAACGGCTTCGCCCGGCGGCGTCACCTACGCCGGTTGGTCGACCGCCGCCCCGGGAACGTCGGAGAACTTGGCCGGCATTCATCACCCGGATGGTTCCTACAAGCGAATTTCGTTCGGAAGATGGGATTCGCAGGATACCGATTTTTGGTACGTCCAATGGTATGACGGCGTGACGGAACCCGGCAGCAGCGGGAGCCCGCTGTTCAATGCCCAACAGGAATTCATCGGCCAGTTGTATGGGGGGTATTCGGCCTGCGACAATCTGAGCGGAATCGATTTCTACGGGCGTTTCGACGTCAGCTATCCCTACGTCAAGCAATGGCTGGCCAATCCCGCCATCGACGTCTTGCCGGAGTCCCGCTTGCATTCGGCCCAGACGGCCGCGGACCAAACGATCGCGGTGACGGCGGCCGACGACTGGACGGCGACGGCCAATGCGACGTGGATCACGATCACGGGCGGGGCTGCGGGCACCGGCGACGGCACGGTGACCTACTCCGTGGCGGCCAATGCCGGAGCGGTTCGCTCGGGCACGATCACGGTGGCCGGCGGCGGGGTTAGCCGCACCTTCGCGGTGAACCAGTGGCCGGCGCCCGCGACGCCGGGCGTGTCGGCCGAGGGCGACGTCGACGGCAACGGCTTGGCCGATCTGTCCGTATACCATCCGGCCACCGGCAACTGGCACCTGTTGTTCAATTCGGGCGCCCAGTGGGTCGTGCCGTGGGGCTGGTCGGCAACGCTGCCGGTGCCGGCGGACTACAACGGCGACGGCATGCTGGATTTCGCCGTGTACCATCCGGCCACCGGCAACTGGTATATTCGCGAAAGCGGCGAAGGCCAATCCCGCACCGTCCAGTTCGGCTGGTCGGCGACGGTGCCGCTGCCGGGCGATTACGACGGCGATGGCCGGGCGGATCTGGCGGTCTACCATTCCGCCGCGGGCCGCTGGTATTTCCTCTGCACCACGGCCGGCAGATACGACGTGCAATGGGGCTGGAGTTCGGCGATCCCGGTGCCGGCGGATTACGACGGGGACGGCCGGACGGACATCGCCGTGTACCATCCGGCCTCCGGCCTCTGGCAAATCCTCAAGTCGTCCACGGGCGGTGCCATCCAAAAGAATTGGGGCTGGAGTTCGGCGATTCCCGTGCCGGCGGACTACGACGGCGACGGCAAGGCGGACATCGCCGTGTTCCA
Organism: uncultured Verrucomicrobiota bacterium; assembly: GCA_937872095.1. Classification (GTDB taxonomy): domain Bacteria; phylum Verrucomicrobiota; class Kiritimatiellia; order CAIQIC01; family Lenti-01; genus Lenti-01. Next base: position 159,548 of record CALMNW010000076.1, on the reverse strand, counting down.
TCGGGCGTCCGGCACGTGGTACGTCTCTTATTCGGGCGGCGGCAGCCGGACCAAGCAATTCGGGTGGTCGACGACGATTCCCGTAGCCGCGGATTACGACGGCGACGGCGCGGCCGATCTGGCCGTGTACCATCCCGCCACGGGCAATTGGTATATCCTCAAATCGACCACCGGGGGGATTCGGACGCAGAATTGGGGTTGGAGCGCGGCGCAACCGACCCTGCTCTATCCTCTGATCCATTCGTGGTTCGGCCTGCCCTGAACGAGAACCGCATGGAGGGGCTGTTTCCGGCCTTCTCCTCGCATAAAAATTCGGTCTAACGGGACCTTAATGGTCTTGTCGGGTTTCGGGAAGCCCTGTATCCTGATCCACAGGTGGTTCGGATGATGGCGGCAATCAGCGCAGGAGAGCCAACATGAACACGAGCAAGTCTTCTCGGCGGTGGATTGGCTGGTTGCTGCTGGGTTGTGCCTGGGGGGTAGGCGTGCAGGCCGCCTTGGCGGAAGATGCCGCCCCGGCTTTGCGCCGTTTCCACTCGAAATACGGGACGTACGTCTTGGGCAAAAAGCCCTATCCGCCTGGAACGCGCGAGGCTTGGATTGCCGAGGGGCGCGCGCTGGCCAAGGCGCCCGAAGGTTACGTGCGCCGCCGCAAGACGTTGAAGGGCGCGGCCGACAACCGGAGCATCCTGCCGCCCATTCGCGATCAGGGCAACGAGGGATCGTGCGTTCACTGGGCCGGGACATACTACACCAAGACGGCCAACATGAAGCGCCGGGATCCGTCGTTGAACGTGGGATCGACCGCCAACCAGTGTTCGCCGCGCTTCACCTACAACCTCACCAACACCGGCCAAGACCAAGGCGGCTGGGGCCATGAGCCGTTTGAAATCTTCATGCGGTATGGCGTCCCGTCGTGGCAGCAGCTCCCGTACGTGGCGGGCCAATACGTCGCCCTGCCGGACATGGCCGACTTCATCGAGGGCCTGCACCGGCGGACCGCCGACTACGTCTGGGTGTGGGAATGGAATCCGACCAGCACCCAGATCAACGAGCTGAAGGCGTTTCTCGACGACGGCGGCGTGGCGGTGTGCGGCGTCTATGCGGAAAATTCCTTCGACAACTGGGAAGCGGGCGATGCCCCGTGGACGGGACCGACCTGCACCGCAAACGACATCAACCACATGGTCACGGTGTGCGGCTACGGGCCGGGGTATTACCTCGTGGCGAATTCATGGGGCACCTCCTACGGCAGCAACGGATTCATCCAGGTGGCCGCGAACTACTTCGAAAACTACTTCAGCGACGTCATGTATCCCGTCGAGGGCACCTACGAAGCCGCGACCGACTATGCGCGCCTGGAAATCGACCACGGCCGCCGCAGCGACGTCCGCAGCCTGACCTTCGCGGTCAACGGCACGACCGTTTGGAACTTTTCCCCGCTGCCGAAGAACCTGCCCAAGGGCACCGGCAGTTTCGACACGGATAGCCGGGATGACTGGGTGATGGCCGTGGATCTGACCGGTGCGCCTTGGGGCGCGGCCAATTCCGTCGTGGCCCGCTGCGCGGACCAGGTCTTGGGAACGGTCGGATCCATTTCGTCCTTCTCCGTCCGCCACGACGGCGCGGATACGAGTTCCTCCGGCACGCCGGTTTCCATCCCCGACAACAGTTCGTCCGGCGCCTCCGCCACCGTTTCGATTTCGGGCGGCAGCGCTTCGCTGACGATTGCGCCTGCGGGCACGAACGTGCCGGCAACGGCCTCCAGCGGGCGGCAGATCGCGGTGACGGCCAACGTGCCGTGGACGGCGACGGAAAGCCTCGCGTGGGTTACGATCACGGGCGGCAGCTCGGGCAGCGGCAACGGGACGGTGACCTACAGCGTGGCGGCCAACGCCTCCACGTCGCCGCGCAGCGGCGCGATCGCGGTATCCGGCGGCGGCATCGCGCGAACCTTCACCGTGGAGCAGGCCGGCGCCTCCGGCGACGGCGGCACTCTCGGCGACGCACTGGACGATCCCTCGCTGGCTTGGATCACCGGCGGAGATGCCGGTTGGGCGTACCAGACGGCCACGTCGCACGACGGTTCGGATGCCGCCCAGAGCGGGGCGATCGGCAACAACGCCGAGGCCTGGATGCAAACGACCGTGACCGGTCCCGGCGAACTCAGTTTCTGGTGGCGCGTGTCGTCGGAAGCCAATTACGATTATCTGGAATTCTACGTCGATGGCTCTCGGCAAAGCGGTCGGATTTCGGGCAGTACCGCTTGGCAGCGGAAAACGTATTCGCTGTCTGCCGGGACGCATGCGCTGCGGTGGCGCTATGCCAAGGACGAGTCCCTTTCCAGAGGATCCGACTGCGGCTGGGTCGATGAGGTGAGCTGGTCGCCGGAGTCGGCCACCGTGCGCGAGCCCTATCCGTCCGACACACCATGGGCGCTTCCGGGAACGGTCGAGATCGAGAACTTCGACGTCGGCGGCCAAGATGTGGCGTATAGCGATGCGACGGCCGCGAACGAAGGCGGGCAATACCGTCCGGAGGAAGGTGTGGATATCGCGGCGGACGCGGGGGCGGGGAATGGATACGTGGCGGGGTGGACGCTGGCCGGGGAGTGGTTGGAATACACGGTGGCCGTGTCGGCGTCCGGAATCTACGCGCTGGAGACGAGCGTGGGGGCGGTGGGCGCCGGCGGCCAGTTCCGGATCCTGGTGGACGGCGCGGACCAGACGGGATTGCTGGCCGTTCCGGACACGGGGGCATGGGATGCGTACCAGACGGTGTCGAAGACGGGCGTGTCGCTGGCGTCGGGGATCCATACCGTACGGGTGGCCATGGCGACGGCGGGTTCCAGCGGCATCGTCGGGTTCTTCGATTGGTTCCGGGCTTCGAAAATCGATTTGTCGGGCGAAGCGGTTGTCGGCGACTTCGACGGCGACGTCATGGCGGACGTCGCGATTTTCCAGCCGGCGGGCGGGAACTGGAGCATTCTGTACAGCGGGGGGGGAAGCGGGACCGCGTCGTTCGGGTGGTCGGCGACGCTGCCGGTGCCGGCCGACTACGATGGCGACGGGTTGGTGGACGTCGCGGTCTACCATCCGGCCGGCGGCAACTGGTACGTTCGCCAGAGCAGCGACGGGCAAACCCGCGTGGAAAATTTCGGATGGAGCGCGACGGTGCCGGTGCCGGGCGACTACGATGGCGACGGCCAGGCGGATCTGGCGGTGTATCATCCCGCCGGAGGGCGCTGGTATTTCTCGTGCAGCACGGCGGGCAAATATACGGTGCAATGGGGTTGGAGTTCGGCGATTCCCGTGCCGGCCGACTACGACGGGGACGGGAAAATCGACATGGGCGTGTACCATCCCGCCTCCGGCCTCTGGCAGATCCTCAAATCCTCCACGGGCGGGGCGATCCAAAAACAGTGGGGCTGGTCGACGGCGATCCCCGTGCCGGCCGACTACGACGGCGACGGCTTGGCCGACATCGCCGTTTTCCACCGGACGTCCGGCACGTGGTACGTCTCGTATAGCGGGGGCGGCCGCCTGACCAAGCAATTCGGCTGGGGAGCGACGATACCGGTGCCGGCCGACTACGACGGCGATGGTCAGACGGATCTGGCCTTGTATCATCAAGCCGGCGGCAAGTGGTTTATCCGCCGATCCTCCGATCTGGTGACCGCCGTGAACTCGTTCGGAGGACCCGGCAAAATCTCTGTCCTTCTATATCCCCTGATCCATTCTTGGTTTGGCTTGCCCTGATCCCGGAAGCCATGAGCGCCGGCGTGGCCTTCCGGCGTCCGTAGCTTCCCTGTGGTAGATTTTCGTCGAAGCGGGATAGCGGTGCGATGAGGAAAGTCGTGGTATTCCTGTTGGCGTATGCGGCCGGATGCTTGCCGGGGCTGGCCGCGCGCTGGACGCTGGCGGATTTCGGTTCAAGCGCGGCGACGACCGTCACGCCGTATTCGGGTTGGACCACCGTGCTGCGCCATCCGACGCGGACGCAGTTCGTGGATCCAGACGGCAATCCCGCCCACGCCGGCATCACGGATATCGCGGGGCTGGATGAAAGCCAGCGCTCCTATTTCGGCATCCAGGGGAGCGTGCCGATCGATTTCCAACGAGGCCACATGGTCGTTTTGACCTTTTACAACCGGAACGACTTCGGTCCGTTTCCGGCGGTGCGGATCAGCTTCGCGGACGCGAACGAACCGGATCCGGCGGACGCCAGCCGACCGTGGTACACGGCCTACCATCCGGACATCAACATCAACACGACCTGGCTGGAACCGCATGCGCTGGTCGAACTGCGCTACTACGTCCAAGACGAAACCATGCTGGCGGCGATCGGGGGCATCGCCTCCACCGGACGGCACAGCCTGATCAACGTCAATCTCGCCTGGCCGGCGCCGGGCGAGTTGCCGCTCGTGCTGACGAAGATCGAACTGTCCGACGAGGCCGACCTGACGCCGCCTTCGAAACCCGCGAACCTGCGGGCGCGAATGACAGGATTGACCGCCGGCTTGACCGGCAACGTCGTGGAACTGCTGTGGGACGCCGCCGTGGATCCCGGAGCGAACGCGACGGGCGTCAGCCGCTACTACGTCTATCGCAACGGGGAACTGTACGATTTCGTGTCGCGGGAAATGACGGCGCATCTGGGAGCGAACCTGCGGTATTTGGATACGTGCGTGGCGCCGGGCTCGACCTACGTGTACCGGGTGGCGGCGATCGACAAGGCCCAATACGGATTGTATCCGCGGCTGGGCCGGGCCCCGTGCCACCCGGCCAACCAAAGTCCGTTGAGCGACGCGGCCACGGCGACGATTCCCGCGTGGAGTTCCGCGACGCTGTTGAATCCGTGGACGGATTTCGCCTATGCCGGCGGCTTTCGCTTGCCGCAGACGGCGGCCGAGGATTGGAGTTGGGCGTCGGCGGGATTGGCGTGGAATCCGGCCGGCAATCCCGGGCGCGATCCGGAGACGGAACTGCCGGGTTCGCTGTATGCCCTGTCGCATTCGCAACGGGGAATCGGGGCATTGACGATTCCCAAGCCGGTGAATTCGCAGAATATTTCCGCCTGGCCGCGGGCGCGCACGCTGATTCCGGTGCGAGATATTTGGCCGCGGATCTACGGCGGGAACGCTTTTCCGGGAGGCGGCGGCGATATTCCGGTGGCCAGCCTGGCCTATCATCCGGGCGGCAACGGAGTGGGGCCGCGGCTGTATTACGGGATTTGCAATTTCTACGGGACGGACGCCACGGCGCCGACGCACGGTTGGTTCGACTTGGAGTTGGCGGCCGGCCACGGCGCTTGGCATATCGGGGGCGTGCCGCCGGCGAACGTGACGCCAAGCCTGACCGCACGCTACGCCTGTTCGATTCCGCAGACATGGGCGGACCGCTACGCGGGCGGCCGCTCGCTGCTCGTCGGCAACAATTTTCTGAGCGGCGGACCGGAAATCCGCAATGGGCCGAACGTGTTTGTGATCGCGCCGTGGGCGTCGGGATCGCTGCCGGAGAACGGCGCGGCCGTGCCGGCCACGCGGTTGCTGCAATACAGCCCGATCGGGGAGATCGCGCATCAGGTGCCCAATTGGCGCATCGATCGGAACGCGGAGGGAGCGGCTTGGATCGAGTGGGGCGGAAAATCGGCGCTGGCGATTTCGTACCGGCGGCCGCTGGGCGACGGCTGGTATGGCGACGGCGCCGGAAACAACTACACCTTCTTTAATATTCCGCTGCCGCCTTCGGAAGGGGAGGGCGCGGGCGCCACCCGCTGGCGCAACGAATGGATGTTGTACAATCCGGCCGATCTGGCCGCGGTGGCGGCGGGCACGAAGGAACCTTGGGAACCGCTGCCGTACGCCACCTACGACCTGACGCATTTCTCGTTCGTGACCAACCGGGCCGATCGCGACTCCGGCGCCATTTGCTTCGCGACCAACGGCTATCTGTTTTTCATCGAGCACAACGGCGACGAGCCCGTCGATGCCGCCGCCAATGGATTGGTCCACGTCTGGCGGTTGGAGACGCCGGTCACCTTGGCGATCACTCCTTCCAGCCGCGTGCATTCTGCCGCGGGAGCCAACGGACAAACGATCGCGGTGAGCGCGAACGTGCCGTGGGCGGCGACGGCCAACCAGCCGTGGATCGCGATCACGGGCGCCGCCGCAGGCACGAACAACGGCACGATAACCTACGGCGTGGCGGCCAACGCTGGGGCGATCCGCTCGGGCACGATCACGGTGGCCGGCGGCGGCATCGTCCGCACCTTCGCGGTGAACCAATGGCCGGTGCCCGCGACGCCCGGCGTCTCGGCCGAGGGCGACGTCGACGGCGACGGAGCCGCGGACTTCTCGGTATACCATCCGACCACCGGCAACTGGCACGTCTTGTTCGGCGCAGGCGTCGGATGGGTCGTGCCGTGGGGCTGGTCGGCGACGCTGCCGGTGCCGGCGGACTACAACGGCGACGGCATGCTGGATTTCGCCGTGTACCATCCCGCCACCGGCAATTGGCATATCCAGGAAAGCGCCACCGGTCGTCCCCGCCAAATCCAGTTCGGTTGGTCGGCGACGGTGCCGCTGCCGGGCGACTACGACGGCGACGGCCGGGCGGATCTGGCGGTCTACCATCCCGCCGCGGGCCGTTGGTATTTTCTGTGCAGCACGGCGGGGCGTTATAGCGTGCAATGGGGCTGGAGTTCGGCGATCCCCGTTCCCGCCGACTATGACGGCGATGGAATCACGGATGTCGCCGTGTACCATCCGGCTTCCGGCCTTTGGCAAATCCTCAAGTCCTCCACGGGCGGGGCGATCCAAAAACGGTGGGGGTGGAGTTCCGCGATTCCGGTGCCGGCGGATTACGACGGCGACGGCCGAGCGGACATCGCGGTGTTCCACCGGGCGTCCGGCACGTGGTACGTCGCCTATTCGGGCGGCGGCAGCCGGACCCAGCCCTTCGGGTGGTCGACGACGATTCCCGTGGCGGCGGACTACGACGGCGACGGCGCGGCGGATCTGGCCGTGTACCATCCCGCCAGCGGAAACTGGTACGTTCTTAAATCGACCACGGGGGGAATTCGGACGCAGAACTGGGGCTGGAGTTCGGCGCAACCGACCTTGCTTTATCCTTTGATCCATTCGTGGTTTGGCCTGTAAAATCCGTCGACATGAACCAACGCGCGATGGGCTTCAAAATCCTCTGTTTCGGAATCGCGTTGTTGGCGGAGAGTCTCCGGACGTCGGCGGCAACCTGGTTCGTGGCCACCAACGGCAACGATGCGACCGGCACGGGATCGATCGCCGCGCCTTTTCGGACGCTGAACCATTCGTTGGGCTTGGCCTCGTCCGGCGACGTGATCGAAGTGCGCGGCGGGACCTATCGCGAGGCCGGCGAAGTGCGATTTCGCAATCCGGGCATCACGATGCGATCCTACGCGGGCGAGTGGGCGGCGATCGTCGCGCCGCTCGACGACGAAAACGGCTATTCCAGCTGCATCCAGATCGATCCCGACGCCGATCGAACCACGCTCTCGCGGCTGGAAATCTCGGGCGGATACTATTATGGCGTCATGCTGCAAACCAAATGGGACTGGGGCGATCCGAACGACCGCATGGGTGCCTGCCACGTGACCCTCGAAGATTGCGCGATCCACGACACGGGGCGGGATTGCGTCAAAATCACGCCGAATTGCGACGACGTGGTCGTTCGCCGTTGCGAAATCTACCGGTCCGGCGTCGGGCCCGCCAACGCGAGCGCGGAAAACGCGGAGGGCATCGACAACGTCAACGGCGACCGCATGCTGGTGCAAGCTTGCTCGATCCACGACATCTACTCGACGGGCGTGTATTTCAAGGGCGGGGCCACCGACGGTCTCGTGGAGCGCAACCGAATCCGAAGGTGCGGAGGCGGCGGAGTGCTGATCGGGTTCGACACGAGTCCGGAATATTTCGATACGGCCGCGAACCCGGGCTATTACGAGAACATCCGGGGCACGGTGCGCAACTGCCTGATCCAGGATACGGGCTGGGAAGGCATCGGCATGTATGCGGCCTCCAATCCGGCCGTGTTCAACAATACGCTGGTCAACGTCTGCACGGGCCAGATCCATGCGGCGCTGTATTTCGGGCTGACCTATCAGGATTGGGAACCGCATCCGGGCCGGCCGCCTTCGGTAAATCCGGTCCTCCTCAACAATCTGGTGGCGCAACCGGCGGGGTTTTCCGACGAGACGTTCGAAATCCGGTACTCGACCGATCTCGGAGGAATGAGCGCGCTGACGGGTTTTCCCGTCATGGACCACAACGGATATTCCATCGCCGGCGGCGGCGTAGCCCGTTTCACCGACCGGCGCCCCGGTTCGTTTCTCGAGGAAGGCACGTTGGCGCAATGGCAGGCGCAGGCGGGCTCCGATTCGCACAGTCTGACCGGCGATCCGCAGTTTGGCACGGACGGCGCGCTCTCGATCGCCAGCCCCTACGTCAACCGCGGCACCAATCTCGCCTGGATGTCGGGCGCCGTGGATCTGGCCGGCAATCCGCGCATCCAAGGCGGCGTGGTGGACATCGGGGCCCGCGAATCGCCGGCCGGCTTGGCGATCGCTCCTTCCAGCCGCGTGCATGCTGCCGCGGGAGCCAACGGACAAACGATCGGGGTGATCGCGACCGTGTCGTGGACGGCGACGGCCAACCAGCCGTGGATCGCGATCACGGGCGGCGCCGCGGGCACGAACAACGGCATGGTGACCTACGGCGTGGCGGCCAACGCCGGGGCGATCCGCTCGGGCACGATCACGGTTTCCGGCGGTGGAATCACCCGTACCTTCGCGGTGAACCAGTGGCCGGTGCCCGCGACGCCCGGCGTCTCGGCCGAGGGCGACGTCGACGGCGACGGGCTGGCGGACTTCTCGGTCTACCATCCGGCCACCGGCAACTGGCACGTTTTGTTCGGCGCGGGCGCCGGGTGGATCGTGCCGTGGGGGTGGTCGGCGACGCTGCCGGTGCCGGCGGACTACAACGGCGACGGCATGCTGGATTTCGCCGTGTACCATCCCGCCACCGGCAATTGGCATATCCAGGAAAGCGCCACCGGTCGTCCCCGCCAAATCCAGTTCGGTTGGTCGGCGACGGTGCCGCTGCCGGGCGACTACGACGGCGACGGCCGGGCGGATCTGGCGGTCTACCATCCCGCCGCGGGCCGTTGGTATTTTCTGTGCAGCACGGCGGGGCGTTATAGCGTGCAATGGGGCTGGAGTTCGGCGATCCCCGTTCCCGCCGACTATGACGGCGATGGAATCACGGATGTCGCCGTGTACCATCCGGCTTCCGGCCTTTGGCAAATCCTCAAGTCCTCCACGGGCGGAGCGATCCAAAAACGGTGGGGGTGGAGTTCCGCGCTTCCCGTGCCGGCGGACTACGACGGCGACGGCCGGGCGGATATCGCGGTGTTCCACCGGGCGTCCGGCACGTGGTACGTCGCCTATTCGGGCGGCGGCAGCCGGACCCAGCCCTTCGGGTGGTCGACGACGATTCCCGTGGCGGCGGACTACGACGGCGACGGCGCGGCGGATCTGGCCGTGTACCATCCCGCCAGCGGAAACTGGTACGTTCTTAAATCGACCACCGGGGGGATTCGTATCCAGAACTGGGGCTGGAGTTCGGCGCAACCGACTCTGCTTTATCCCCTGATCCATTCGTGGTTCGGGCTGATGTAGCTTCATCGACCTGCTGCGCTCAGAGCTGTCTTTCGCTTGGCGTGTTTTCGAAGGGTCAGATGAAAATAGTATTGCGGAAGAGGGGCAAGGTGCTCAAACTTGAAACCTTAAGAGGAGGAGCGCCATGAATGCTTTCCGGAATGCGGGTTTCGCGTGTTTTCTGGGGTTGTCGATCGTTGGATCTTCCTTCGCGGCGACGCGCTACGTGAACGTGTCGAACGCGACGCCGGCCGCGCCGTACACCACTTGGGAGAGTGCGTCCGTCAGCATCCAGCCGGCGATCGACGTGGCCGTCAGCGGCGATGAAATCCTCGTTGCGCCGGGCGTTTATCTCGTCGCCAACGCCGTGAACATTCCGGCTGGGAAAACCCTGGCGTTGCGGAGCACGCTGAGCCGCGAGGCCGTGATCGACGCTCAGCGATTGGACCGGGGGGTATACATCAGTGGCGCCAACAGCTTGGTCGAAGGGTTCACGGTTCGAAATGGATTGACGGTAGGTGCGGGCGGGGGGGTTGTCATGATGGCGGCCAGCACCGTGCGGGATTGCCGGGTGGTCAGCAACCAGGCGGCGGATGCGGGGGGCATCGTTCTCCGAGCCGCCCCGACGCTGGTGGAGAATTGCACCATCGAGAGCAATTTGGCTGCCTCTGCGGGAGGCGGCGTCCTCCTTTATGGGTCTTACGCGGGATTGCTGAACCGTTGCGTCATCCGCGGCAACGTGGCGACGAACTACGGCGGCGGGGTGTCGGCCCAAGCCGCAGGGACGGTTTCGAACTGCTGGATCGCCGACAATCGCGCGGTGCTGATGGAAGGCGGCGGCGTATGCATCGATGAAGCCTGCACCTTGATCAACACGGTGCTGGTTGGCAATCAGGCCACCGGCGTCGGCGGGGGGGTGTTCAGCTCAAAGGGAGGTTACGTGGCGCATTGCACGGTGGTCTCCAATATTTCGGCCTCCGCCGGCGGCGGCATCCGCAGCGCCGTGGCCATCACCTCTTGGAACAACGTCGTCTATTACAACGTGGCGCCGGTCGGACCAAATTTTTCGGATACGTTCGCCGTGTTGAGCAACAATTGCACGACGCCCAGTCTGGGCGGGTCGAATTTCACGAACGCGCCTGCCTTCGTCGATTTGGCCGGGCGGAACTACCATCTGGCGGAAGGCTCGCCTTGCATCGATGCGGGCGCGGACACTCCGGCGGTGGGGGACGATTACGACGGCAACAGCCGGCCTCGTTCCGGTTCGCCGGGCGATCCCGCGCGCTACGACGTGGGCGCGTTCGAATACGGGGTGGGCGGGGCCGTAGAGGGCGATTTCGACAGCGACGGCATCGCCGATCTGGTCGTGTATCATCCCGCCACCGGCAACTGGCATGGCTTGCTCAGCACGGCGAGCGGAGGGATCTTGCCGTTTGGCTGGTCGGCCGCGCTTCCCGTGCCGGCGGACTTCGACGGGGACGGCGAGGCCGATCTGGCGGTGTACCATCCGGCCACCGGCAATTGGCATATTCGCGAGAGCGACTCGGAGACCACGCACGTCACCCAATTCGGCTGGTCGGCGACGGTGCCGCTGCCGGGCGACTACGACGGGGACGGCCGAGCGGATCTGGCGGTGTACCATCCCGCCGCGGGCCGCTGGTATTTCCTGTGCAGCACGGCGGGACGCTACAGCGTGCAATGGGGTTGGAGTTCGGCGATTCCCGTGCCGGCGGACTACGATGGCGACGGCATCACCGACATCGCCGTATATCATCCGGCTTCCGGCCTCTGGCAAATTCTCAAGTCCTCTACCGGGGGAGCGATCAACGCGTCGTGGGGCTGGAGTTCCGCGATTCCCGTGCCGGCGGACTACGATGGCGACGGCCAGGCGGACGTCGCCGTGTTCCATCGGGCGTCCGGCACGTGGTACATCTCGTATTCGGGCGGCGGCAGTCGAACCCAGGCCTTTGGCTGGTCGACGACGATTCCCGTGGCGGCGGACTACGACGGGGATGGGGAGGCCGACATCGCCGTGTACCACCCCGCCACCGGCAACTGGCATATCCTCAAATCGACCACCGGAGGAATCCGGACGCAAAACTGGGGCTGGAGCGCCACGAAACCGGTGTTGCTCTATCCGCTGATCCATACTTGGTTTGGGTTGCCCTGAGCGGAAACCCCATCGGAGCGTTGCAGGGACGGGCCGCGCGCGATAACATCCCATTATGAAGACTCCACCGACCGGCGAGTGGATCTATCCACGCGGGGGGGCGATTTTGGCTTCCCGCGCGCTGTGGATGTTGTCTGGATGGCTGGCGTTCGGGGTCTTGCCGTTTTCTGGTTTCGCGGCCCGTCCCTGGCCCGATACGGGTTCGCGCATCGTGCCCTTCTCCGACCAGTTGCCCGATGGCCTGTCCGCCACGCAACGGGAATTTGCCGCCACGCGTTTCGCGGGCACCCAGAAGATGACGCGTTCCGCCATCCGGGCGCTCCGGGTCTACAATCCCGATTTTCTTTGCCTGCATTATCAACTCGCCGTAGGCGCGGGGCCCGAGGCTTTCATCGTCGGCGATTCCTGGTCTTCCGACTGGACGTACGTCGATGCGCAGTCCTCCTGGTTTCTCCAGACGGCGGCCGGCCAGCGCATCCACCAGACGCAGTGGAACTGGGACGTCATGGACATGCGCTACGTCGACGGGCATGCCATCTCCGGTTTTCCCGCCTATTGGATCAGCAGTTGTCTCGCGCGCATCCGCGCGGCCGAAGACGACGGCGTTTTCGCCGACAGTTTCACGCCGGACGGCTATGGATTCGGCCAAACCGCGCCGCCGCATCCCTGGCTGGAAGACGTGGACCTATGTCTCGCGAATTGGGTTCCGGCCCTGGAACAGTTCGGCGCCGAAGCCAAGGCCGCCCTTTCCGGCACCAACGGATTCGTCTTCCTGCCGAATCTCGGCGGTCTCGTCACCTCGTGGCTGGACATGGATTACGGGGTGGGCCACGGCGGCATGATCGAGTGTTTCGCGTATTGGGGGGCGGGCAACTATTTCGACGCGGCCGACTGGGAATTGCAGATGGATCGCGCCTTGGCGCTGACGCGCAGCAATAAGATCGTGATTTGCCAGTCGTATCCGGCAGAAGACAGCGCCCGGGAACGGATGTTCGCCACGGCCAGCTATCTGCTCATCAAAGGGTCCCGCACCTATCTGAACCTCCTGTCCACCGACAGCGTCGCGCTGGAATATTACCCGGAATACACGCTCGATCTCGGCGCCGCCGTCGGCGCGGTTCCCTCCGGCATCGCCGCGCTTTGGCATGCGGGCTGGGGCGTGTTCCGGCGCGACTATGCCAAAGGCGTCGTCGTGGTGAATCCGACCGCGTCGCCGGTGACCATTCCGAATCTGGGCGCGACCTACTGGCGCGCCGTGCCGACCGGCGGCGGGATCGTCGCTGAAGATGGCCAATACGGCGGCTCGCTTTCGGTCGTCGCGGCGACCAGCCTGACGTTGCCGGCTTTCTCCGGCGCGGTGCTGTTCACCGTCAATCCGTTCGGCCAACTTTCCATATCCCCGTCGAGCGCCACGATTTCGCCGGCGGCTTCAAGTGGGCGGCAAATCGCGGTAACCGCGAACGTGTCGTGGACGGCGACGGCCAGCCAGCCGTGGATTACGATTTCGGGCGGAGCCGCAGGTACGGGCAACGGCACGGTGACCTATGGCGTGGGAGCCAACGCCGGAGCGGTTCGCTCGGGAACGATCACGGTCGCCGGCAACGGAATTACACGTACTTTCGCGGTGAACCAGTGGCCGGTGCCCGCGACGCCCGGCGTCTCGGCCGAGGGCGACGTCGACGGCGACGGGCTGGCGGACTTGTCGGTCTACCATCCCGCCACCGGCAACTGGCACGTCTTGTTCGGCGCGGGAGTCGGGTGGGTCGTGCCGTGGGGGTGGTCGGCGACGCTGCCGGTGCCGGCGGATTACAACGGCGACGGCATGCTGGATTTCGCCGCGTACCATCCCACCACCGGCAATTGGCATATCCAGGAAAGCGCCACCGGTCGTCCCCGCCAAATCCAGTTCGGTTGGTCGGCGACGGTGCCGCTGCCGGGCGACTACGACGGCGACGGCCGGGCGGATCTGGCGGTCTACCATCCCGCCGCGGGCCGTTGGTATTTTCTGTGCAGCACGGCGGGGCGTTATAGCGTGCAATGGGGCTGGAGTTCGGCGATCCCCGTTCCCGCCGACTATGACGGCGATGGAATCACGGATGTCGCCGTGTACCATCCGGCTTCCGGCCTTTGGCAAATCCTCAAGTCCTCCACGGGCGGGGCGATCCAAAAACGGTGGGGGTGGAGTTCCGCGATTCCGGTGCCGGCGGACTACGACGGCGACGGCCGGGCGGACGTCGCGGTGTTTCACCGGGCGTCCGGCACGTGGTACGTCGCCTATTCGGGCGGCGGTAGCTTGACCCAGCCGTTCGGGTGGTCGACGACCATTCCCGTCGCGGCGGACTACGACGGCGATGGCGCGGCCGATCTGGCCGTCTATCATCCCGCCAGCGGCAACTGGTACGTCCTCAAATCGACCACGGGGGGAATTCGGACGCAGAACTGGGGCTGGAATTCGGCGCAACCGATCCTGCTTTATCCCCTGATCCATTCGTGGTTCATGCTGAAGTAGCGCCATCGACCTGTTGCGCTCAGAGCTGTTTCTCGCTTGGCGTGGTTTTTCGAAGAGTCAGATGCTAATAGTCTTGCGGGAACAATGGACCTTGCCCACACTGGAACCCTCAAGAGGAGGAGCGCCATGAATGCTTTCCGGAATGCGGGGTTCGCATGTTTTCTGGGGTTGTCGATCGTTGGATCTTCCTTTGCGGCGACGCGCTGCGTGAACGTGTCGAACGCGACGCCGGCCGCGCCGTACACCACGTGGGCCAGCGCGTCCACGAGCATCCAGGCGGCGATCGACGCGGCGGTAAACGGCGATGAAATCCTCGTCGCGCCGGGCGTTTATCCGATCACCTCGACGCTGCAGATCCCCGTGGAGAAGGCGTTGACGTTGCGGAGCACCCAGTCCCGCGCGGCGATCGTCGATGCCCAAGGATTGTGCGCAGGACTCTACGTCGTTGGCACCAACAGCGTGATCGAAGGATTCACCTTCCGGAACGGCGTGTCCGGCGGCTACGGCGGCGGCGTCTATCTGGGGCGGGCCAGCACGTTGCGGGATTGCCTGGTGACGAGCAACCGGGCGTGGGGCGCGGGCGGCGTCATGATGCAGGACAACGGTGCCGTCGTGGAGAACTGCGCCATCGTGAGCAACGAAGCGTCGTATTGGGGCGGCGGCGTGGTCATCTACAACTACACGACGGGACTGGTGAAAGATTCCGACATTTGCAACAACGTCGCGGGAGACTACGCCGGCGGCGTGGCGTTCCAGGGCGCCGGCACGGTGTCGAATTGCTGGATCGCCGACAACCAGGCGGTGTTGCAGGACAGCGGCGGGGTCAACTTGGCGCTCGGCGGCACGCTGGTCAATTGCGTGGTGGTGGGCAACCAGGCCCAAACCGTTGCGGGCGGCGTCTACGCCACGGCCGGCAACGTATTGAACTGCACAATCATTGGCAATTCAGCCGTTAACCTTGCCGGTGGCGGCCTCTATCTGTCCAATGTCGCCACGAGCCGGAACTGCATCGTGTACTACAATGCCGCGCCAGCCACCGCCAATGTGCAAATCGGCGGATCTCCCGTGCTGGACCGCTGCTGCACCGTGCCGGCCGCGGGGGTCGACGCCATCACGAACGAACCGGGCTTCGCGAACCGGCTCGCACGGGATTTCCATTTGCTGCCGGGTTCGCCGTGCATCGACGCGGGTACGGCCGAACAGGCACCGGGCGACGACTACGACGGCAACCCGCGGCCGGTGGCCGGCCAGGCTTCCGCGCCGGCGCTGTTCGACGTTGGCGCATACGAATACGGGCGTGCGCCCCTCATGTCTGCCGACTTTGACGGCGACGGCGCGACCGATCTGGTGGTGTACCATCCCGCCACGGGCAATTGGCATGGCTTGCTGAGCGCGATGGGAGGACAGACGTTGCCGTTTGGCTGGTCGGCCGCGCTGCCTACGCCGGCGGACTTCGATGGGGACGGCATGGCCGATTTGGCCGTGTATCATCCGGCCACCGGCAACTGGCATATTCGCGAGAGCAGTTCGGCAATTCCTCAGGTCACCCAGTTCGGCTGGTCGGCGACGGTGCCGCTGCCGGGCGACTACGACGGCGATGGCAAAGCGGACCTGGCGGTCTATCATCCCACCGCGGGCCGTTGGTATTTCCTGTGCAGCACGGCCGGACGGTACGACGTGCAATGGGGCTGGAGTTCGGCGATTCCCGTTCCCGCCGACTACGACGGCGATGGAATCACCGATATCGCCGTGTACCATCCCGCTTCGGGTCTCTGGCAAATCCTCAAGTCCTCCACGGGCGGGGCCATCCAAAAGAATTGGGGCTGGAGTTCCGCGATTCCCGTGCCGGCGGACTACGACGGCGACGGCCGGGCGGACGTCGCGGTGTTCCATCGGGCGTCCGGCACGTGGTACGTCGCCTACTCGGGCGGCGGCAGCTTGACCCAACCGTTCGGATGGTCGACGACGATTCCCGTGGCCGCGGACTACGACGGCGATGGCCGGGCCGACATCGCCGTCTACCATCCCGCCAGCGGCAACTGGTCCATCCTCAAATCGACCACCGGGGGAATCCGGACGCAAAACTGGGGCTGGAGCGCCACGCAGCCGGTCTTGCTCTATCCCCTGATCCATTCGTGGTTTGGCCTGCCCTGACATCGGGGAACGGAAACAAAACGGGGGCGGCCGACATCGCCTCGAAAACGGTCGAATTTGCAAGCGTTTCGTGCGTTTCCGTTCCATGGGGGATGATTGACAGGGTGCCGAAAAACCAATAAAAACATCAACTTATATGAAGAGTTCCTTCTTCAATCGGTGGATTCCTCGTTTCCAAGCGGTTCCGGAAGGGCCGGTTTGGGGGGCGTTCTGGATCGTATCGGTTGCGGCGGCGATCTTCGGTTTGTCGATGGAATGGGTATTTTTCGCGACAAAACCGTCCTTCATGAGCGTTTTGACGGGGTGGGAACGGGCGCAGATCCTGATGCTTTCGCCGTTGCCGTTGATCGCGGTTTCGGCTGCGGTCAGCATCCTGTTGGGAGTCGCCGGCCGGCTGGTTTCGCGGGCGCGGGGAGCGCTGGTGCGCATCGGCATGCTTGGGCCCGGACTGATTTTGGCGTCGTCGTTCCTGCTCTTGCTCGACAATTTCACGTACACGCTGTTTCGGATCGGGATCCAGACGGCGACCGGGTTTTGGCGATACGGCTACTTGGCGGTTTTCGGGGGGTTCTGGTGGTGGGGCTGGCGCATCGGCATGGGCGTCTTGCGGGGGCTGTTGGCGCGGGGAAATCCGAAACGCTTGGTGCTCGGCTTGGCCGGCCTGGGGATCGTCGCCGGGGGAATCGGGCTGGTGGTGGGAAGGAGCCCGGAAGGGGAGCCGGCCGAAGGGGCGGAGGCGGGCCATGAAAACGCCATGCCGAACATCTTGCTGCTGACGCCGGACGGCGTGAGCGCGGAAAACCTGTCGGTGTACGGATACGAACGGGATACGACGCCCTTCGTCCGGGCGCACGCCGAAGGCCAGGCGCTGATCTGCGAAAATGGATTCGCCAATGCCACGACCTCGGGCGGTTCGATCGCGTCGCTGCTGACGGGCAAGTTGCCGACGACCACCCGGCTTTACTACCCGCCGGAAATCTTGATGGGACCCGCTGCCTACGAGCACCTGCCGGGGATCTTGCGGAAATATGGTTACGAAAACGTGGACATCAGCTGTCGGCAGAACGCGGATGCGTTCGACTTGAACATGCTGAATTCGTTCCACGAAGCCAATGGCCGTCTGGAATCCTCGAGCCGCTGGCGGTTGGTCGCGGGCAAATGGCTGGGGATGCATACGGCCTATTTCCTGGAAAGCTCTTGGGAACGGTTGCGGGACCGCGTGCTGCATGCCGCCGGCGTGAAGGATTTCGAGTCGTCCTACGACGAAGTCGTGGACAAGCAAGAGCTCACGCTGGAACACGACGGGGAGAGACTGGACCGGCTCCTGCGCCTGATCCGGGCCGATCGCCGCCGTCCGTTCTTTGCGCACGTGCACTTCCTGTGGACCCATGGCCCCTCGTTCTATTCGCCCAATCCCGTTTTTTCGAAGAAAGGGCAGCAACAAGAACCGTTCGAACGGGATTTCTACGACGACGCCATTTTGGACTTGGATGGCGTTTTGGGGAAGATCACCGCGGCCTTGGCGGCGGCCAGGCAGTTGGATCGGACCGTGATCGTGCTATCTTCCGATCATGGGCGGCGCTGGGGATCCGGCCGCATCCCGCTGATTTTCTGGTTCCCGGGCGGCGCGCATGCCGGCCGGATCCGGACGAACGCCCAGAATCTGGACGTCGCCCCCACGCTGCTGGCGTATCTGGGGATTCCGCAGCCGGAATGGATGGAAGGACTGTCGTTGCTGGCCGGCGAGCCGCCCGCGGATCGTCCGGTCTTCAACACGACGGCCAATTCGGGCGTGGTCGACTTCACGACGGGCTTGGTGGATTCCTCGCGGACGAAACCGCCGTTCTACAGCCTGGGACGATTGACCGCGACCATCGGGAACCGGACGTTCGCTTTGGATTTGAATACGGGCAACGTCGCGACGGGCGTCGTGGAAGGCCATACGCAGCCTGTGGGCGAAGGCCAAGGGCCTTCTCTCGCGGAGGCCCGGGAATTTTTGTTCCGGCACCTGGAAAAGAGCGGCTACAAACTCCCGGCTTCTTGGCGGACGGCCGGCGGCGAGTCTCCGGCGAAGGGAACGCGATAACCGCATGACGACGGAAAACAACATGTCTTCGACGCCCGCGGGAACCGCGAGACGCCGGCTGTGGCGGGTGGCCTGGGGCCTCGCGCGAAACGATTTCCACGCGCGGTTCGCCGGCTCCTACTTCGGGATCCTGTGGGCGTTTGCCCAACCGGTGGCGACCATCCTGCTTTTCTGGTTCGTGTTCCAGGTTGGATTCCGCGCCGCGCCGACGGCGGACGGAGTGCCCTACGGTTTGTGGTTGGCCGCGGGGCTGACCCCCTGGTTCTTCTTCGCCGAGGCCTGGATGTCGGCGACGGCCGCGTTGACGGAATATTCCTATCTGGTCAAGAAGGTCGTCTTCCAGGTTGAATTGCTGCCGGTGATCAAAATCCTCTCGGCCCTGTTCTTTCACCTGGCGTTCGTCTTGGTCCTGGTTTCGTTGAGCCTGTCGCTGGGGCGCATGCCCACGTGGCATTTGCTGCAGCTGCCGTATTACGGGTTCTGCATGCTGGCGCTGGTGCTGGCCCTGGGCAGCCTCACCGCCGCCGTTCTCCCGTTTTTCCGGGATCTGAACCAACTGCTCGCGATCGTGCTGCAGTTCGGCCTGTGGCTGACCCCGATCATGTGGCCGGTGACGATGGTGCCCGAACGGTTCCAGTGGATTTTCAAGTTCAATCCCGTGGGCTACGTCGTGGACGGCTACCGCGATGCGCTGTTCGGGCAGGCCTGGATTTGGCAGCATGGCCCGACCACGCTCGGCTTCTGGGCGTTGACCGCGGTGTTGGCCGGGGCGGCTCGCCTGATCTACCGCCGGTTGAGCCCCCATTTCGCGGACGTGCTGTGAGGCGACCATGGGAACGGAACGCGTCATCCAAGTCGACAATCTGAGCAAGGTGTACAACCTGTACGAGCGGCCCATGGACCGCCTCAAGGAAGCTCTGCATCCGGGCGGCCGGAGCTATCACCGGGAATTCTACGCGTTGCGGGACGTTTCCTTCGAGATCGAACGCGGAGAAACCGTCGGCATCGTCGGGCGCAACGGCTCGGGGAAATCCACTCTTTTGAAAGTCCTGGCCGGCGTGCTGACCCCCACCGCGGGCCGTACGGCCGTGAACGGTCGCGTTTCGTCCCTGCTGGAACTGGGCGCGGGGTTCAACCCGGAACTGACGGGGCTGGAAAACGTCTACCTGCAGGGCACCCTGATGGGCTTTTCCCGCCCGGAAATGGAAGCGCGCGTGCCGGCCATTTTGGAATTCGCCGACATCGGCGAATTCATCCATCAGCCGGTGAAGCACTATTCCAGCGGCATGTTCGTCCGCGTGGCCTTTGCCTGCGCCATCAACGTGGATCCCGACATCCTGATCGTGGACGAGGCGCTTTCGGTGGGGGACGTGCGCTTCCAGGTGAAATGCAACCGGAAGTTCGCGGAATTTCGGGAAATGAACAAGACCATCCTGCTGGTGTCGCATTCCGGCAGCGACGTGGTCCGCCTGTGCAACCGGGCGATCTGGCTGGACGCGGGAAAAATCCGCCGGGTGGGAACGGCGAAGCGCATCGTGGGGGAATATTCGGCTTGGATGGTGCACGACACCGGCGTCCAGCAAGCATCGGCCGCGGCGGTCGCGCCCGTTCCGGCGGAAAAAGGCGGCGACGATCTGGCGCCGATCCCGTCCAACGCCTTCATCACGGGCGACAACGGCGCCGTCATCGAGGCCGTCGGCTTGTTCGCGGATGAAGACCAGCGGCGGCTGGCGGTCCTGAGCGGACCGACCCGCGTCCGCCTGGTGTTCCGGGTGGTCGCCAAGACGCGGCTGGACAATCCCTATTTCGGCTTCCAGATCGTGAACGCCAAGGGTCTCTCGGTCATGGGCAGCAATACGCCCGCGTTGAACCGCACGATGCGTCCCATTGAAAAGGGCGAGTGCGTTTCGGTCTGCTTCTCCTTCCTGTTCCCCGAAATCGAAAACGGCTCCTATCTCGTCGCCCTCGGCGTAGCGGACGGCACCCCTGAAATCCATATCCGGCACCAGCACGTCGCCGACGCCTGTGAATTCCAGTTTCTCAGCACGAGTTCGGCCCAGAAGCAGGGCGTGCTGCTGAAATTGACCGATTGCGCATTCGATTTCAACGTGGCGAAAGGCGGTCGCGATGGATCTGCTTAACCCCGAAACGCATATTCCCTGGGTCACGTACGAAGCGAAAGCGTGGCTGGACGGCTACCTGCGCCCAGACATGGCCGTATTCGAATGGGGCACCGGCGGCTCGACCCTGTATTACGCGAAACATTCCGGCCGGGTGACGTCGGTGGAACATAATCCGGAATGGCACCAAGCCGTGCTGTCCGCGCTGCGGCACGAACAGATCGGGAACAGCGACTATTTTCTGATTCTACCCCGGCCGCATTGGCTGGCCGGGCATCTGCCGTACGGGCCGCACACCTACGTGTCCCGGACCTTCGCGGAACATCGCAACCTGTTTTTCCGGTCGTACGCCCGGAAAATCGACGAATACCCCGACGGACACTTCGATCTCGTCATGGTCGACGGCCGGTCGCGCGCGGCCTGCATGAACCGCGCCGTCCGGAAGGTCAAAAAAGGAGGCTATCTGCTGTTGGACAATTCCGAGCGGGAATTGTATCGGCCCGCCATGGACCGCT
Source organism: uncultured Verrucomicrobiota bacterium (assembly GCA_937872095.1). Taxonomy (GTDB): domain Bacteria; phylum Verrucomicrobiota; class Kiritimatiellia; order CAIQIC01; family Lenti-01; genus Lenti-01. The sequence continues at coordinate 138,301 of CALMNW010000076.1, read as the reverse complement.
TGGCGAAATACGACCGGACCGATTATTTCGGCAAAGGTCCCTATTGCCCCGAACCATGGCAAACCACTCTTTGGCGGATTCAATGAGCGTTGGACGCGTTTGCAAGGCGGCATGACCCATGCATGAATTTCTGAAAGACGACTACAATCTGGATGCGCTCGCCCGGGTCCGGCCCGCCGGCGATGGATTCGACATGTACGTGACGCCCCGGTTCGTGCCGGTGTACGCCGATGGCTACGAAGTGCTGACGACCCGGATCGTCAAACGGCTCGTGGCGCGGAAAGACCTGTTCATCGACGTGGGGGCCCACTACGGATATTATTCCCTGCTCGCCGCCGAGGCGAATCCGGCGCTCCGGGTCGTGGCGGTGGAACCGATCGCGGACAACCTCCAGGTGCTGAAAAAAAATCTGGCGCTCAACGGCCTCGGTCCGGACCGCGCCGCCTGCCTCCAGGCCGCCATGTCGTCCCAGGCGGGCCGCGCCAGCTTCTGCAAATCCGAAGCGTCGGACAACGGCAGCCTCTATCCGCATCCCAGTTCGGAAACCCTCGACCGCATCGAGGTCGACACGACCTGTCTCGACGACGTGGTCGGCCGGGAGAAGGGCCGCCGGATTTTCGTCAAGACCGATACGGACGGACACGAATTGGAAGTGCTGAAGGGCTTCGCCAAGACGCTGGAGACCTGCGAGGACGTGACCATCCTGCTGGAAATGAATCCCAAGATGATGAAAATTTCCGGCACGAGCGCCGGAGAGATCGTCGCCTATCTGCACGGCCAGGGCTTCCGCCTGTTCGCCATCGACGACCGGGAAGCCCGCTTCTACCCCTTGGATCTGCCCGTGAACGTCGCCATGATGGAGGCGCGCTACGAGAAATCCTATTACAACGTCCTGTGTGTTCGCAAAAGCGCGGCTTTGTCGGTGCTGTTCTTTTCCCATGCGGCCAACCTGGCCGGGGCCGAGCGCTCCCTGCTCGATTTGGTCCGCGGACTGTCCGAGCGGGGCATCCTGTGCACCGCTGTCCTGCCCGCGCACGGGCCCCTGCGGAGCGAACTCGTCAAATTGGGCTGCGCCACGTACGTGCCGCCGGACGACGCGATTTTCTCCCGCGGCTGGTGGTGGGCCAACATCCCGCCGGGTCCTTCCCGGGCGGCCATCGCCACCGGCGCCGAGGCGGTGACGGACGTGCTCATCCCGGAAATCGGCACCTTGGCCCCCGACGTCATCTTTTCCCAGACCATCGTCTCGCCCTGGGGCGCGCTCTGCGCGGAAATCCTGAAGGTGTCCCACGTTCTATCGGCGCGGGAATACGGCATTCTCGACCACGGCATGGCGTTCCTGATGGGGTTCCGGGAAAGCATGGACGCCCTGTATGCCAGCAGCGAAGCGGTGTTCTGCATCACGTCCGACGTGAAAGAGGCGCTGTTCGGCGCCGACGCCGACCGGAAGGCCGAAGTCGTCTACAGCAGCATCCGTCCGGAAGACGTCCAGCCGAAGGCCAAGGGGGCGGGGGGCGCGGAGGAGATTCCGAAAGCGGATCCGGCGGTGCCGACCCTGGGCATTTTCGGCACCATCGCCGCGGGAAAAGGCCATGGCGATTTGATTCGCGCTTGCCTGGATCTGGCCCGTCGCGGCATCGTTTGCAGATGCCTGCTGGCGGGATCCGTCGTCGACGAGGAGTACGCCGCGACGTTGCGCCGGGAAATCGACGAATCCGGTTTTTCGGATCGATTCGTCTGGGCCGGATTCGTCGACGATCCATACGTTCTGATGCGCCAGGTGGATTTGCTGGTCTCCTGTTCGCGAAAAGAAGCCTTGGGGCGCACGCTGATCGAGGCCGCCTTGCTCGGCCGGCCCATCGTTTACGCGAATTCGGGCGGTCCCCGGGAAATTTTTACTGCCGGCGAACACGGCTTGGCCTACGAGCCGGGCGATGTCCAAGACTTGGCCCGGACGTTGGAAGCGGCGCTGCAAGACCGGGCAGCGACGGCGGAGCGGGCCCGCAAGGCCAAGGAATACGTTCTGCGCCGGTTCAGCGACGAGGCCTATGCCGGCAAGATCGGCGATCGGCTGAGGCGGATCGCGCGGCAACCGGGTCGATCCGCCCGCCACGCGATGGCGGTGGCCGGATTGATGACGGAGTTCGGCATCGGAACGATCTCCATCGGCCGGGTCCAACCCAAATTGCTTTTTGCCGAAGAAGGCGATGATTTCGTCGAAAGCCGCTCCGTGCCGTCGCCGGAAACGCCGTTCGGGCCGTTCGACCTGACCTTTTCCCTGCCGGATCGCGGATATCCTCGCTTGCGATTCGATCCCACGGAACTCTATCCCGTCTCGCTGGCGATCTATGCCATGGAGTTCGCGGCGGAAGACGGAACCGTCTTGGACCCGGCCGACGTCGAGATCGAAACCAACGGCGATCCGACGGGCGACCGGGCTTGGCAGTTCCGGACGCTGGATCCTCAGGTGGTCTTGCGGCCGAAGCGCCGGGTGAAAAGCGTCCGGATCGTCGGAGAACTGAAAAAAGTGCTCCCGGGCCGTCTGCTTCGGGATTTGGACATCGCTCGTCGCGAATGCGAAACGCATCGGCAAGCCCTCCTGCATCCAGAACGGCCGATCGATTCGACGCTGTTCATCGACGACGGAACGGGCTATGGCGAAAAGAACAAAGTCGTCGTCCAGATGGATTTCCAGCCATCGTCGAACGGGTTTTCCGTGGAATTCCGTTTGCCGGCCGGCGCTCCCGCCGGGCGGAAACTCCGTTGGGATCCGTGCGAAGGGCGTTTTTGCCGTTGCCGGATCGACCAGGTCGAGACGGATGGAGTCTATCGCGGGATCGGCCGCCGCAATGCGTGGAAAACCGAAGACGGTTGGGATGAATTCATGACGGGGGATCCCATCTACGAGCTGGAAGGAGATTGGGCGCCGGCCACGTTCATCCGGATTTCCGGAGGATTTGCTTTGCCCGAAACGAATGCGGTGGCGGATCGGTTCAAAGACGAATGGACCGCGGTGCGCCGCGAATGCGAGTCGAAGCGGCGGGAAATCCACCAGATGGGATCCGCTTTGGACGCGGTGCGCCGCGAATGCAAAACGCAGCGGCAGGAACTGGCCGGGATCTTGGCTTCCCGATCGTGGCGCTGGACCCATCTCCTCCGGCGGCTGGATGCTTGGCTCGGCCGTCGCTTCGCACCTCCCGGAACGCAAAAGCCATGAAGCTGAATCCGTTTTCACTCGTTGGCACCGCGCGCGCCTTGTGGCGGGCCCAAGTCGGCATCAGCGGGGGCGCCGGACCGGCTTTCCGCTACGCCGTTGGCCGCGCCCGGTCCCTAGGACCGATCCGGTTGGCGCAGATGTTTTTCGGCTTTGCCCAAGGCTCCGTATCCGATGCCGTGGAAGACGACATTCCCGATGGGGAGGCGGTCTCGGTCGCCGCCGACCCGCAAGAGAAGCCGTCCGTCGTCCGCTCTCCCGCGCTGTTGGATGGCTGGGCGGGCTACGGCAAGCTGTCCGCGGAACTGTCCGCGCCGGTGCGTCCCGCCGCCTGCGCTCCCGTGCCTCTGCTGGATCTGTCCGCCCAGCGGCTGGAGGCGGCCTTGGCCGATCTGCGCTTCCCGGCGTGCGAACGGCCGCTGGTGTCGATCGTCATGCCGTTCCACAACCAGCTGAAATACACGGCGGAGTGCCTGCTGTCCTTGGCGGAGACGGACGATGCCTCCGTGGCCTACGAGATCGTGCTGGCGGACGACGCTTCGACCGAGTCCGGCGTCGAACGGCTGGAAAAGCTGGAAAACGTCCGCTACGTCCGCAACGAGACGAACCAAGGTTTTCTGCGCACCTGCAACCGGGCGGCCGGGGAGGCCCGCGGACGGTTTCTGCTTTTCCTGAACAACGACACGCAGATTCGGCGCGGGGCGCTGCGCGCGCTGGTCGACGTCTTTTCCGAATGTCCGGATGCGGGCGCCGCCGGTCCGAAGGTGCTGTATCCGAGCGGGCACCTTCAGGAAGCCGGCGGAGTCGTGCGGGGCGACCTGACGACGGAGATGGTGGGCTTGAACGACGATCCCGAACGGGCCTGCTACAACGTGCGCCGGCCGGTGGATTATTGTTCCGGCGTCTGCCTGATGATCGAGCGCGAAGCGTTCCGTGCGCTGGGCGGCTTTTCCGATGAACTCGCTCCAGCCTATTACGAAGACGTGGATCTCTGCCTGAAAGTGAGAAAAGCCGGCCACCAAGTCTACTACGAGCCCCGGGCCGTGATCGTGCATCATCTCAGCAAGTCCCATTCCGGATCCGGAAACAACGCGAAACTCGCGCTCGTCGCCCGGAACCGCCAGCGCATGCTGGAAAAATGGCAGGGATTCGTGGACGCGGCGGCCCAGATCCGGCTGATTGCTTTCTATCTTCCCCAGTATCACCCCATTCCGGAGAACGATCTCTGGTGGGGGAAGGGATTCACCGAATGGCGCAACGTGGCCGCCGCCACGCCGGTCTTCGACGGTCATCTCCAGCCGCGTTTGCCCGGCAAGCTGGGGTTCTACGATCTCCGCGTGCCGGAAATCATGGAACAGCAGGCGGAACTGGCCCGGCGTTACGGCGTCCATGGATTTTGCTTCTACTATTATTGGTTCGGCGGCAAACGGCTCTTGGAACTGCCGCTGGAGCGTATGCTGGCCAGCGGCAAGCCCGATTTTCCCTTTTGCCTGTGCTGGGCCAATGAAAACTGGACGCGTCGCTGGGATGGGCAGGATCAGGAAGTTCTCATTGCCCAATCCCATTCGCCGGAGGACGACGAGGCGATCATCCGCGACCTGATCCGCTACATGCGCGATCCCCGTTATATCCGCATCGATGGGAAGCCGTTGGTGCTGGTCTATCGCATCTCGCTGCTGCCGGATATTCGCGAAACCAGCGAGCGTTGGCGGCGGGTCTGCCGGGACGAAGGCCTTGGGGAGATCGCTCTGGCGGCCGTTGAATCGTTCGGGGACGATTTGGCGGCCGATCCCGCCACGTACGGTTTCGATTTCACCGTGGCCTTTCCTCCGCACGGGACGCCCTATCGAAACAGCCTCTCCCGCGTGAAATTGCGCCGGGAAGCCCTGCTCTATCCCTACCTCGACATGGTTCGGCATGCCGTCGGCCAGGAGATGCCGCATCTGAAGCGTTTTCTGGGCGTCTGTCCCGGATGGGACAACACGCCGCGGCGGAAAAGCGGCAGCACGATTTTCGCCCACTCTACGCCTGGGGAATACCAGGCATGGCTGGAGTGGGCCCTGCGCCGCACGCGCCGTTGGCATCAGGGCGATCGCCGGATGGTCTTCGTCAACGCATGGAACGAATGGGCGGAAGGCGCCGTGCTGGAGCCGGACGCCTCGTATGGACCGGCTAATCTGGAGGCTACGCGAAATGCCTTGTTCAACGTCACCGTCCAATAGCGGCAGCATTCCGGAGTCGTCCCATCCGGCCGGCCTCACGTTGATCGGGCATCCGTTCGCTCCCACGGGGGTAGGGCAGTTGATCCGGTCCACCATCGCGAGCTTGCGGGCCGCCGGTGCGCCGTTCCGCGTCCTGGATTGCCACGGCTATTTTCCGAAGGATCCTTCCCTGGCGTTGGATTTGGTGGATCGGCCGGGAACCGGCATCAATCTCTATCATATCAACGGCGATGAAGTGGAGGCCATCTGGGCCAAATTCGGCCCGCCGCCGGCCGGATCGCGCAACGTCGTTTTCCCGGCCTGGGAACTCCCGGTCTATCCGGCGGACTGGGCGCGGTGTCTGGAACGGTTCGACGAACTCTGGGGTTTTTCGGAATTCGTGGTCGCGTCGTTGCGGGCGGCCGTTCGCCGAGACGTGTTTTTGGCCCCGCTTTCCGTCGCGCCGGTCCTCCGGCGCTATCGTTCCCGTTCGGAATGGGGCATTCCGGGGCCGGCGACGGTGTTTTTCTTTTCCTTCGATTGTTCGTCCTATCCGGAGCGGAAGAACCCCTGGGCGGCCATCGAGGCCTTCCGGCGGTTGCGCCGGAAACGGCCTTGGGCGGACGTCCACCTGGTCTTGAAAGTCAGCGGCGGGGATCGGGCGCCCCAAGCCTTGGATCGCTTGCGGAAGGAAATGGTCGCGTTGGCGCCCCACGCCATGCTGATCGATCGTTCGCTGGACGCGGAAGAGATGAAAAGCCTGCTGATGGGGTGCGATTGCTATCTGTCGCTCCATCGGTCCGAAGGGTTTGGATTCTGCCTGGCGGAGGCGATGTATTTCGGCAAGCCCGTTATCGCCACGGCCTATTCGGGCAATTTGGATTTCATGACGCCCGAAACGGCCTGGCTGGTGGACTATCGCTTGGTTCCGGTGAAGCCGGGCGAGTATCCTTTCGGCGAAGGCCAGCACTGGGCGGAACCTGCGCTCGAGCAAGCCGTGGAGCACATGGTCCGGTTGGTGGACGATCCGGCCGAGGGGCGTCGCGTCGGCGCGCGCGCCAGCGCGTGGATCCGCCGCAAATGGAGTCCCTTGGCGCTGGGCTTGTCCTATCGCGATCGCTTGGAGGCCCTCGCGCGGCGCGCGACCTGAAGGGCCGAATTTCGTGCGGGGCGAATCGGGGGCGCGCGCCTTGCGGCCGCGGCCGGATCTAGCGGCGACCGGAATCCTTCATGCGGCGGATGATCCGGCTGCCCAGGCGGATGCACGGCTGTTCGATCAGCCGGTAGGTGATGAACGAAAGCAGGGTCAGCAAGGCGACGGTCAGCGCCAAGCAGAGGCCGTACTGGAACGTGTGGCGCAGGGGCCAGGCATAGATGCGCTGGTAGGCGGGCGTGAGCGCCACCACGAGCGTGGGGTGGTTGAGATAGAAGGAATAACTGATCGCGCCGTAGAAAAGCGTCGTGCGGTTGACCAGCGGGCGCCAAGGCGCGATGGCCAGTCCCAGCAGCAGGCAGCTGAAGATGATGGCCTGCCAATAGAGCCCGTCCAGGAGGAAGTTCAGTTTTCCCGACAACAGGGCGCCGTATCCGGCCAACGCCGCGGCAATCAGGACGCCCGCCCAGGCGCGGTCGTGGGGCTTTCCGCGCAAGAAGCGTTCGTAGATGAAATAGGCCAGCATGCCGCAGGCGAAAATCGGGAGATTGTTGAGAAAGCTGTAGTGGAGAAAGAGGCTGCGTTCCGCCGCGGGAATGGGCAGCAGCGAAACGATGCGCGCGAACGAAGACGACACGACCAGCGTCAGCAGGAAGAAGCCGGCGGCTTTCCGGTAATCCTGCACCCAGCGGTAGATGAGCGGGAAGACCAGGTAGAACACCATTTCCACGCCCAGCGTCCAACTGGCCCAGACGAAGCCTTGTTCCCGGCCGGGCACGAAGTTGTAGACGAAGCCCAGGCTCATGAAGATCTCGCGCCAGGTATGCGTGACGCCGAACCAGTAAAAATCCCGCAGAGCCGAGGCGATCATCCAGATGTAGAACAGCGGGGCGATGCGGAAGAACCGGCGCAGATAGAAGTGCCGGACCAGATGCGGCTCGTCCTTGCGCAGGCGCATCGTGTAGCACATGGTGAAGGCGCTGACGACGAAAAACAGGGAAACCCCGGTCCCGCCGGCCATGACGATCGGCGTCAGCCACGCCGGAACGGCCAGATCCGGATTGGGCAGCAGCGCCAGATGGTAGCAGACGACGTAGAAAGCCGCCCAGCCGCGCAGCGCATCGATGAAATTGAGGCGGTCTTGGGGAGTCCCGGGATGCGGCAATTGGGTTTTTGCCTGGCTCCAGTCGATCGAGCTTGCATGAAAGGCCATGCCGGCAATATGGGGGTTGGGGGCTGGCAGGGTCAAGCGGCCGAAACAAAATCGGCGGAGAACAATTCGGCCGCCGGCCCGCCGTTCAACTTGAAGTCTGCGCGGTCGGCTCGGGCGCGGCGAGCGGCGTTCGCCAGCCCTCCTGCCAGCCCTGCCAGTTCCCGCGGAGGGCCGGCCGGTTCAGTTGGATGGCATCCATGGCCAACCGGAACATAAACGGCAGAAGCGCCGCGAAACGGGGATGGCCGGAATGCTTGCGCAGGAACCGGACGTGGCCGGCCCGATAGCTGCGGGCCTGCATTTCGCTCCGCCCCCGAATGGTCGCCGAGCCGCGATGTTCCACGCGCGCGTCCGGCGCGATGGCCCGTCGCCAGCCCTGGTTCGCGGCGCGGCGGTTCAGGTCGGCGTCTTCGAAGAAAAAGAAGAACCCTTCGTCGAAGAGACCGACGTCTTCCAGCAGTTCGCGGCGGATCAGGAGGCAGGCGCCGGAGAGGTAATCCGGCATTTTCCCGGCGGGGGGGGCGATCGGAATCGCCCAGGGGCCCGCCAGCGTTTTCCCCGGCGGAACTCGGCGTTGGGCGGGTCCCTCGGCCCCTTCCAGAAGCGGGCACCCGATCAACCCGATCCGGGCATCGACGACCGCGGCCGCGAGCAGCTTCTCCAGCGCATCGGGCGCGCAAACGGTGTCGTTGTTCAGCACCCAGATGAATCCGACGTCCGACCGAGCCAAGGCCGCGCGAATGCCGGCATTCACGCCGCCGGCGAAGCCACGGTTGGTTTCCAGGCGGAGAATCTCGGCGCCGGGACACGCGGCGGCCAGTTCCGCCGGGGTATGGGCGCGGGAGGCGTTGTCGACGACGAAAATCGCCGCGGGAACGGCGGTTTGCGCCGCCAGCGACCGGCAGCATTCCGCCGTGTCCCGCAGGCGATCGAGGTGGGGAATCACCACGGCCACTGCGGAGGCAACTGGAGGTTGGCGGTTTTCCGGCGTCATGTTTCGACATCTTATTCGGACCCGCAGCGGGGATCAAAGCTATTTTCCGGCGGGCCGCCCGGCCCCATTTTTTCGTTGTTTCTCGCCACTTTCCCGCCCATACTGTTCCGCATTCTTATGAAGGAGGCATCCATGATTCTGGGCTACATCGATCCCGGCAGCGGCAGCATTCTCATCCAAGTCATTCTCGCCTCCTGCATCGGCGGCATCGCCGTGTTCTGGCAGAAGATCAAGGCCTTGTTCGGCTTCAAAAAGCCGGACGCGTCCCAGAAGCCCGAAGACCCCCCCAAGCCGGAATAGCCGCATGTCCCGCGATTCCGGTTCCTTCCGCGATCCCAGCGGCTATGTTTTCCAGCATCGGGGCCGCGTTTTCCGCGCCTTGGATCGCGCGGCCACCGAGTTGCTCCGGGGCTTGGACGCCCAGGGCCATCTGGCCCGCTGGGCCCGGGAAGGCCTCGTGGTCGGTTCCCGCTTCGTGGCGGACGACGCCTTGCGGGCGGAACTTGCCGCCGCCCATCCCGGATTCGCCGATTTCCTGGAGCACGATCGGATTTCGCCGATCACGTATCCCTACGAATGGTCCGTCTCCATGCTGGCCGATGCGGGGCGGCTGACGCTCCGGCTCCAGGGGGAGTTGCTCAAGCAGGGACTGTCCCTCAAGGACGCCACGGCCTACAACGTCCAGTTCGTGAAGGGCCGGCCGGTTTTCATCGACTTGACCTCCATCGAAAAGCCCGCGCGGCTCGACCTGTGGTTCGCGCTCGGGCAATTCAACCGGATGTTCCTCTATCCGCTCCTCCTGGTGAAGCACGCCGGCTGGGATCTGCGCTCGTATTTCCTTTCCAATCTCGACGGCCGCTCCACGTTGCAGGTGGGGCAAGCTTTTTCGTGGCACAAGCGCTGGAGTCCGGCGCTCCTTCTCGACATCGGCCTGCCCTTTGCGCTCGAGAAAAAAGTCAAGGCCGGCAAGGCCTCCGCGCCCAAGCCGCCCGCCGCGGCGAAGACCGGCGCGCCGGCCGGGAATTCCGTCGTGCAGGAAATGACGCTCCGCCGGTTGGATAAAAAGATCGCCCGGTTGGCCGAATCCATCGCGCCCGAAACCGTTTGGGGCGACTACACGCAGATCTGTTCCTACGACGATGCCGCGGAGAAATCCAAAAAGGCGCTGGTTCGCGAATACGTCCAGCAAGTCCGGGCCGCCGAGGTCCTGGATATCGGCTGCAACACCGGCGACTACTCGCGCATCGCCGCCGAATGCGGGGCGTCCGTCCTCGCCACCGATTTCGACATCGGGGCAGTGGAGCAGATGTACCGGCGGCTCAAGAAGGAACCGGCCACCATCACTCCCATGGTCGTGGACATCGCGAATCCCAGTCCCGGCATCGGCTACATGAACGGGGAACGGCCCGCGTTCTTGGAACGGGCCCGGCCCGATTGCGTGCTGGCGTTGGCGGTCATCCACCATCTCCTGGTCGGCGCCAATCTGCCCATGGCCGCCATCCGCGATCTGTTCGCCGCCGTGGCTCAAAAACATCTCGTGCTGGAATTCGTTCCCACCGACGACGTCATGTTCCGCAGGCTGATCGAATTCCGCGTCAATCTGTTCGACCACGTCACGCTCGACCATTGCCTCGAGGTGTTCGGCGAAAAATTCACCCTCGTGCGAAAAGAAGCGATCCAGAATTCTCCCCGCACGCTGCTCCTGTTCGAGAAACGCGGATAAATCCGTTCAGGGCTTCCCGTCCGCCGGGATTCCGGGTCGACCGGAATCCCGGCTTTTCATTTGCGGGATGGATGGCGGCTCAGGGCAGATCGAACCAGGCATGGATCAGCGGATAGAGCAGGGTGGGCGTCGCCGTGCTCCAGCCCCAGTTCTGCACCCGAATGCCCCCGGTGGTCGATTTGAGGACGTGCCAATCGCCGGTCGCGGGATGGTAGACGGCCCAATCGGCGGCGCCGTCGCCGTCGTAGTCCGCCGGGACCGGCACCGTGGATTGCCAGCCGAACTGCTGCGTGGCCGTGCCGCCGCCGGAGTAGGAGACGTGCCAGTTTCCGGTCGCCCGGTGGAAGACGGCGAAGTCGGCCTTGCCGTCGCCGTTGTAGTCCGCGGGCACCGGCACCGCTTCCGACCAGCCCCATTGCACCTGGATCGGACCGATGGCCGGGAAGGACGAGGGCAGAATGCTCCAATTGCCCGTGGCGGGATGGTAGACGCCGACGTCGGTCGCGCCGTCGCCGTCGTAATCGGCCGGGACGGGCACGGTCGTCGACCAGCCCCATTTCACGCTGTAGCGTCCGGCCGCGCTGCACAGGAAATACCAGCGCCCCTCCGCGGGATGGTAGACGGCCAGATCCGCCTTGCCGTCGCCGTCGTAGTCGCCCGGCACGGGCACGGTTTCGCGCCAGCCGAACTGGATCGTGCGGGCTCCGCCTGAGCTATAGAAGAAGTGCCAGTTGCCGGTGGCGGGATGGTACACGGCGAAATCCGCCATGCCGTCGCCGTCGTAGTCCGCCGGGACGGGCAAGGTCTCGCTCCAGCCGAAATGCAGGGTCGCGCGGGCGCCGGTGCTGAACAGCAGGTTCCACGTGCCCGACGCCGGATGGAAGACGGCGACGTCCGCCTCGAAATCCCCGTCGACGTCCCCGTCGGCCGACACGCGCGGATGGGTGGGGCGCGGCCACTGGTTCACCTTGTGCGTCCGGACGAGGCCGCCGCCGGAAACCGTGACGGTGCCCGTGCGGAAGGCCCGGCCGGCGTTCGGCAGGACGTCGAACGTCATCTTGGTCGTGGCGGGGCCCCAGGCGAACGACGCCACGGAAATCCACGGATCGTCGATCGTCGCGGTCCAGGTCGTGTTGGCGACGATCGAAATCTGCCGGCCGTTCGCTCCGGCGCCGGGGGCCCAGGTGCTGGCGGGTTCGAGAAGCAGCAGGGCGGCGCCTTGGCGGACCGTGAAAACCCGGGTGAGGCCGCCGCCGGAAACCGTGAGGGTGCCGGAGCGCGCGGCACCCGCATTGGACGCCACGTTGAAGACGACGGTTCCGTTGGTCGCTCCCGCCGCGCCGGAAACGATTCGGATCCACGCCGCGCCGGCCGTGGCCGTCCACGGCCCGTTGGCGGCAACCGCGATCCGGCGGCCGGTCGCGCCGCCGAAGGGAACGTCCGCGCTGGCCGGACTGATGGCGATCGCCGGCGGCGGGGTCGCCGTCTCCGCCGGTCCAAATCCCGAGGGAGGCTGGGAGGAGCGGGTCAGCACGATTTTGTCGACCAGCGGAGTCACGATTTTCCATTTGATGATCGAGAGCACGTGGGTGCCCGCCGACAAATTCACCGTGAGCGGGCCCTGGTGCTGGTCTTCGGGCAGCAGCCATTCCGGCAGCCAGCTCCACCCGACTTTTTTCAGATACACGTTGCCCACGAGGGTGTCGTCCACTCCCAGTCTCAGCCCGTTGCTCAAGTCGCCGTCCGCATACGTGCGGATCCAGACGTACCACGTGCCGGCATTCTGGATTTCGATTTCGAAATTGAGCGTGCTGCTGCTGTCGCCGTCGGGCCTCATCGCCGCCCCTCCCGACGCGCCGGTGTTCGCATAGCGGACAAAGCCCGATTGCGACGTGTAGTTCTCGGCTTCCACCGAAACGACGCCGCCGATTTCCATGGCCTTGGCCCCTGAATCGGCCAGCGCCGATTGCGCCAAAAGGATTGCCAAGCCAAGGGTCATCCACGTGTTTTTCATCTGCGTCGTCCTTTGATGTGGTCCGGCCCGATGGAACGAAAGCCGGCGAGTTTTGCCGTGCGGAAAGATCGCGTCGCTTGCGCCTGCCGCCTGTCCGCGTTTTGCAGGGGGGCATATTCATTGGCGGCCCAAGCCCTGTCAATCTTCAAAGCGAAAGAACGCGTGCGCAAGCCGCCCGGGCGCATCGGGAGCGGAAGGAATGGGCTTTTGGACAGGGACGCGGCCGGAGCCGGCTCAAGGCAAGTCGAACCAGGAATGGATCAGGGTGTTCAGGAGCTTCGGTTTCGCCGAACTCCAGCCCCAATTTTTCAAGATGGAGCTGCCGGTGGTCGATTTGAGGATGTGCCAGTTGCCGAAGTCGGGATGGTAGACGGCCAGATCGGCGGCGCCGTCGCCGTCGTAGTCCGCCGCCACGGGGGTCGTCGCGGACCAGCCGAAGGACTTGGTCAGGCTGCCGCCGCCCGAGTAGGAGACGTGCCACGTGCCGCTTGCCCGATGGAAGACGGCGATGTCCGCCTTGCCGTCGCTGTCGTAGTCCGCCGGCACGGGCACCGCCGAACTCCAGCCCCACTGCTTTTGGATCGGACCGATGGCCGGGAAGGAAGAAGGCAAAATGCTCCACTGGCCGGAAGCGGGATGATAGACGGCGACGTCGATGACCCCGTCGCCGTCGTAGTCCGCCGGCACGGGAATCGTCGTCGCCCAGCCCCATTTTACGCTGTAGCGTCCCGCCGTCGTGCATAGAAAGTACCAGCGCCCCGTTTTTTGATGGAAGACCGCCAGATCCGCCTTGCCGTCGCCGTCGTAGTCGCCCGGCAACGGCACGGTCTCGCTCCAGCCGAACTGGACGGTTCGGGTTCGAATCTTGCCGCTTTCCTGGATATGCCAGTTGCCGGTGGCCGGATGGTACGCGCCGAAGCCGCGCATGCCGTCGCCGTCGTAGTCCGCGGCCACCGGTATCGTCGCCGACCAGCCCCACGGCACGATCCACTGGGCTCCCGTGCTGAAGGAGATGTGCCAGTTTCCCGATTCGGGATGGAAAACCGTCGGGTCCGCCTTGCCGTCGCCGTCGATGTCGCCCCGGGCCGTGACGCCCGGCATCGTCGGCTCCGGCCATTGGTTTACCGTGAAGGTGCGGCTGAGTCCTCCGCCCGCAACCGTGATCGTGCCCGAACGGACCACGTCGGCATTGGCCGCCACGCGGTAGGTCACCGTTCCGCTGCCGGTACCCTTTGCGCCGCCCATAATCGTGATCCACGGTTGATTGGCCGCCGCCGTCCACGCGACGTTGGCGGAAACCGAAATCGCCCGGTCCCCCATGGTCGCCGGGACATTGATGGTCGTTGGGCTGACCGCGAGGCGGTCGACGGTCCAGCTGGCCTTCAGGGTGTAGGCCGGAATCGTGCCGTTGTTTCCGTAATCCCGGATCTTGACGTAATAGGTTCCGGCCGGCAGGGAAGAAAGCGCGATGAGCGAGAAGGCGCCGCCGCCGCCGTTGTCGTCGAAGGCGACCAGCGTGCCGTTTGCCCGGCACAGCCACAGCTGGGTGTCGCCGCTCGCGCCGGCGGTCTCGATCCGCACGTTGCGCGCGCCGCTGGCGCCCACGACGAACTTCGCCCAATCCGTATCGCCGGCCACGTGGATGGACCGGGACTGCGTCTGGCCGTTGCCGATCGATTTGGCCGCGGAGATGGAATCGTCCGGCTCGTAGGCATCGGGCGACAGAAACGGCAGGGGCAGGTTCGCGTAGAGGATCGTTTCCCCGACCCCGGCCGCCGCTACGACGCCGCCGGAGGGATTCACGAATCCGCTGTTCCCCCCCGTGCCCCAGTTCGAACCGATGCCGTAGCAGCGGGCCTTCTGGCACCCGCCCACGACCTTGGCCCAACCCAGAGAGGGATCCTTGCTGAGGCCGATGAAGAGATCGATGTCGGTGGGCATGCCATAGGTATACAGGTCGCCATCCATGTCCTTGCAAATCTGCATCCAGACTTTGCCGTAGGGCGTTTGGAAGGGGGTGAAGTCGTCTCCTCCGGGCTCGGTGAAATTATCTTCCGCGCCGGACGGAACGCGTTTGCGGTATTTTTTGAGCAACGAGCCGTCCGGGCCCAGGAACACGGCGCTTTGGTAAATGGATTTGGGCAGGCCCGACGGTTCGCGCAATCCGATGACGAGGCAGACCTTCAACTCGGCCGCGAGCGCCGAAAATTTCGCGACCATTGGATTGAAATAGGCGGCCAACTGGTCTTGGGTCACTCCGTTTTGGGACCACGGCTCGTATCGATAGAGGCAATTTTCGGGCGCCACGATGATTTTGGCGCCGTTGTTCGCCGCTTGGCGGATTTGGGCCGCCAGGCGATCGGCATCGATCGTCACTTCGTCGGGATAGTGCTCGTTGAACTGCAGGATGGCGCACCGCACGTACGTGGCGGCCGTGCCGGCCATCGTCAGGCCGAGATACGTCGCGGCGGCGAAAAGGAGTCGTTTTAACCGCCGGTTCAAATTCATGTTCTCTCGTTTCGTTTCAGGTTCGGTCATGTCGCGCTGCAGTTTTTCCCGGAAGGGTTTTATTTTGGCTAACCTATCCGGCCGGGAATAAAAAGGTTTAATTTGCCCTGCCGGGGAGATGGATGGCGAGGAAAGGGCGCAACCCCGTCTGGCCAATGGGGGTTCGGTCGATTTTCGTTGCGAAGAGATAATTCGGCTCAGGGCAGATCGAACCAGGCATGGATCAGCGGATAGAGCAGGGTGGGCGTCGCCGTGCTCCAGCCCCAGTTCTGCACCCGAATGCCCCCGGTGGTCGATTTGAGGACGTGCCAATCGCCGGTCGCGGGATGGTAGACGGCCCAATCGGCGGCGCCGTCGCCGTCGTAGTCCGCCGGGACCGGCACCGTGGATTGCCAGCCGAACTGCTGCGTGGCCGTGCCGCCGCCGGAGTAGGAGACGTGCCAGTTTCCGGTCGCCCGGTGGAAGACGGCGAAGTCGGCCTTGCCGTCGCCGTTGTAGTCCGCGGGCACCGGCACCGCTTCCGACCAGCCCCATTGCACCTGGATCGGACCGATGGCCGGGAAGGACGAGGGCAGAATGCTCCAATTGCCCGTGGCGGGATGGTAGACGCCGACGTCGGTCGCGCCGTCGCCGTCGTAATCGGCCGGGACGGGCACGGTCGTCGACCAGCCCCATTTCACGCTGTAGCGTCCGGCCGCGCTGCACAGGAAATACCAGCGCCCCTCCGCGGGATGGTAGACGGCCAGATCCGCCTTGCCGTCGCCGTCGTAGTCGCCCGGCACGGGCACGGTTTCGCGCCAGCCGAACTGGATCGTGCGGGCTCCGCCTGAGCTATAGAAGAAGTGCCAGTTGCCGGTGGCGGGATGGTACACGGCGAAATCCGCCATGCCGTCGCCGTCGTAGTCCGCCGGGACGGGCAAGGTCTCGCTCCAGCCGAAATGCAGGGTCGCGCGGGCGCCGGTGCTGAACAGCAGGTTCCACGTGCCCGACGCCGGATGGAAGACGGCGACGTCCGCCTCGAAATCCCCGTCGACGTCCCCGTCGGCCGACACGCGCGGATGGGTGGGGCGCGGCCACTGGTTCACCTTGTGCGTCCGGACGAGGCCGCCGCCGGAAACCGTGACGGTGCCCGTGCGGAAGGCCCGGCCGGCGTTCGGCAGGACGTCGAACGTCATCTTGGTCGTGGCGGGGCCCCAGGCGAACGACGCCACGGAAATCCACGGATCGTCGATCGTCGCGGTCCAGGTCGCGTTGGCGACGATCGAAATCTGCCGGCCGTTCGCCCCGGCGCCGGGGGCCCACGTGCTGGCGGGAGCGAGGGTCAAGATCGTCGCGGCGCTTTGGCTGATCGTGAAAACCCGGGTGAGGCCGCCGCCGGAAACCGCGAGGGTGCCGGAGCGCGCGCCGCCCGTATTGGCGGCGACGTTGTAGGTCACGGTTCCGTTGGTCGCTCCCGCCGCGCCGGAGACGATCCGGATCCACGCCGCGCTGGCCGTGGCCGTCCACGGCACGTTGGCGGCAACGGCGATCCGGCGGCCGGTCGCGCCGCCGAAGGGAATGGCCGCGCTGGCCGGGCTGATGGCCAACGCCGCCGGAACGAGCCCCGTGGGGGCCGGTCCGTAGCCCGTCGGCGCTTCGGCGGTCCGGGTCAGCACGATCTTGTCGATCAGCGGATTTTCGATCTTTCGCTTGAGGATTTTCAGCACGTGGCTTCCGGCCGTCAGGGTGATGGTGACCGGACTCGCGTGGCTCTCGCCGTTCAGCCATTCCGGCAGCCAGCTCCAGCCGATTTTCTTCAGGTAGATCTCCCCCAAAACCGCATTGTCCAAGCCCAGCCGATAGCCGTTGTTGACGTCGGCCGTGGCGTAGGCGCGGATCCAGACGTACCACGTGCCGGCTTGCTGAACCGTGAATTGGAAATTCAAGCTGCTGTTGTCGGCCCCGTCCGCCCGCATCACCGCCGCTCCCGACGCGTCGCCGTTCGCATAGCGGGCATAGCCCGATTGCGACGTGTAGCTCTCGGCTTCCATCGAAACGACGCCGTTGACTTCCCCGATCTTGGTCTCCGGTTCCGCAACTGCCGATTGCGCCAAAAGGGTGGCCAAGCCGAAGGTCATCCAGGTGTTTTTCATCTGCGTCGTCCTTTGCTGCAGTTCATTTCGATGGAGGGCGGGCCGAGTTCTCGTCGCCCGGCGAAATCCGGTTGGCGCGAGGGGGCCATGTTTATCGGCGTTCGCATCACCAGTCAATCCTCAAAACGAAAATGGCGGCGCGGAGAAACGGGGCGATGGCGTTTGGGCTTTGCATTGCTTCGGCGCCGCGAATGCCCTACAGTGGCCGGGCGATCAAGGCCGTGTTGCGGAGGTTCCGTCGCCGCGGCCGAATGCGCTGAACCATGATGTCGTCATTGATGTGGATCTTGCTGGGCGCGACGGCGCTGCCGCTGGCGGCGTTGCTGGCGTGGATGCGGCCTGCTTTCGTTTCCCGGTGGCGCTCTGCTTCGGCCCGGGCCCGCTGGGGATGCGTGGCGTTGTGGGGGATCGGCGCCGGGTTTCTCTTTTTCTATCCGCACGACGACCGTTTCACGGGTCTGGACGACATGACGTACCGCCAGATGGCGCAGGCGTTTGCCGAGGGTCGCGGATTCCACGATCCGGATGCGGTCATGGCCGAAACGCCGCCCGCGTTGCGGCGGGATTTCTGGTTGTGCGACGATCCGCTGGTCCGGCCGACGCGCGACCGCGCGTTCCAACTGGAAGGGCCGGAGGGAATCGAAACGACGCCCTACTTCATGCCGGTGCTGCCGTTGGCGGCCGCGGGACTTGAACCCGCGCTGTCCCCGGAACGGTTCGTTCCGCTGGTCGGGGCGCTGTGGCTGGCACTGGTTTTGGCGGCGGGATTTTCGGCCGGGGGCGGCTGGGGGACGGTGGTCGCGACGGCCTTGATCGCGGGAACGGCCTGGCCGGCGTGGTTTTTCCGCGGGTTTTACGCCGAGGCCGTCGGCGCCGCGCTGATCGCCGCCGTCGTCGCGGCGGCTTCCGCGCGTCCCCTGCGCGGCGGCTGGGCCGCCGGAGCGGGTTTTGCGCTGGGGCTCGCGGTCGGCTATCATCCGACGCTCGCCGTGCTTTCCGCGCCCGTGGCGCTGGGCTTGATGCTGGAACGCCGCGATCCGAAAACGGCCCTCGGCGTGGCGGCGGGCGGACTCGCGGGCGCGTTCCCGTTCTGGGCGCTGACGCGCTGGGTTTGCCAACCGTACGGGGATTGGACGCGCTGGGCGACGCTGAAGCAAATGGTGTTTTCCGTGCCGGAACATCGGGCTTTGGCGCTGGCGCTGGTCGGAATGGCGCTCTTGTCTTTGTTGGCCGTGTGCGCCGGATTTTCTCCTGCCGTCCGCGCCTGGATTCGGAAGAGGGACCGCGCGGCCTCCCCGTGGGGCTGGTTGGCGCTGGGCGCGCTGCCGTTGCTGCTGATGGTCCTGCTGCCGGGCGGCGTTGGCGCGACGTTGCGTTCCGGCGCCGTTTCCACGTGGAGCGGAATCCGCTGGCCGTACGGGCTGTTGGCCTTGGCCGCGGCCGGTACGGTTTTGCTCGAGGGGAGACCCATCCGGGAGCGGTTTTGGCTGGTGGCCCTTTGCTGGGCGTCGCTGCTGTTCTTGTTCGTCAAGGGCGTGGAAATTCCGGTCGGGCTGTGGAGCCAACGGCGCTTCCTGCCGGTGGTGCTGATGGGCATCGCCTTGCTGGCCGCGCCGGCGTCGGCGGCGCTGGCCGGCATGTCCGGAACGAAAGGAAAGACGGTGGTTGCGTTCGTGGCGCTGCTGGCGGGCGGGGCCAACGTCTTTCGCTGGCCGACGGCCTATTTCACGGTCAACGATCGCGGCGCGACCGAATGGGCCGAAACCGTCGCGCAACGTCTGGGAACGGATCGGCGGATCGTGTTCGACTATTATGCTCACAGCGTGCCCTATGCGGCGGGCTTGAAGCACCGGGTGCTGGGACTGGGGGAGGGGGCGGACCCACATTGGCCGGACGTTGCCGGCTGGATCTCTGCGCTGGCGCAAACCGAAGAAGTCTGGATAGCCACCTCGTGGTCGCCGACCGCCTTGGAAGACGGCCTGCGGCTGGAACCGGTTTTTGCGGCGACGGGTCGATTCCCCGTGGTGCGGACCCGAGCCTTTTTCCCGGCGGAACCCGGCGAACGGATCGTGCAAAACGTCTTTTTGCGGGCGGTGCCTCTGGCGCCGGGCGAAACGGCTGCCCAAGACAAAGTGCTGGACGGCAGTCCGGTCGGTCTGCGCGGTTCTTGGGGCCCGGTCCGGAAGGGAGCCGCCTGGACCCGGCAGGGTAGCGGTATCGTCGGCCCGATCCCGGAAAAGGGCGGGCGCGCGATGCTCCGGGCCGAAGGATCGTGGTCGCCGCCCGCTGCGGAGTGGACAAAGCAAATCTTGCGGGTGACGCCGCCGTGGGGCGGCCGGGAGATCGGCTTGGAATTTCCGGCGGGCGCCGCGACCGCGCAAGGGGAATGCGAACGGCCCCGGAACGACGGGGATCGCAAAGCAACCGGCATCTATTCGTTTCGCGTGGATCGCCCGTATGATCCGGCCAAAGACGGCTTGCGCGGCTATCCCCCCGATCTGGGCGTGCAATTGCGGCGGATCATCATTCGGGTTGAATCCGACGGGCCTTCCGTGACAGACTGAACGCGCCATGGAAACGGTCCTGCAGTCATTTATGGAACGCACGCTGGTGCTGATTCCCGCGTACAACGAGGAAGCCTCGCTGCCGGGCCTGCTGGCGGACGTCCGGACCCATCTGCCGGGCGCCGCCGTGGCGGTGGTGGACGACGGCTCGGTCGACGGCACCGCGGAGGTCGCGCGGGCCTGCGGCGCCCGCGTGCTGCGCCTGCCGTGCAATTTGGGCGTCGGACCGGCCGTCCAGACGGGCTTCAAGGACGCGCTGGAAAGCGGCTACGATTATCTCATCCGGTTGGACGGCGATGGCCAGCATCCCCCCAGCGAGGCGCTCAAGCTGGTTGAGGCGATGCTGCGCCAGCCCACCGATCTCGTGGTCGGCACGCGCCACGGAGAGGGCAGCACCTACCACGGCAACGGACTGCGGCGATTCGTGCTCAAAGGCTTGGCCGTGTTCGTGTCGATCATCTGCCGCAAGCGCATCACGGATCCCACGTCCGGGTTTTGGCTGGTGTCGCGCCCCTTGCTGCAATGCTTCGCCCTCCACTATCCGTCGGATTATCCGGAAGCCGAAGCCATCGCGCTGCTGCGGCGGCAAGGCTTCTCGCTGGAAGAAGTGCCCGTGGCCTTCAAGCCCCGGCAAGGCGGCCAATCCTCGATCCAGGCGTGGGGAACGGTGAATTTCGCCGCGAAAGTGTTTCTGGCCTTGTTCGTGGACCGGCTGCGTTCGGTGGATCCGCGCGGATCGGCGGCCTTCATCAAGAAAGGATGCCCGGCGCCATGAAACGGTTCCTGCTCTTGCTCGCCGTTTTGGCCGCCGGCGTTTTCGCGGCGTGGCCGTGGCTGGCGGAAGCCTCGCAGATGATGCGGATCCGCGCCCTCATGGGCGCGGTCAGCGTCGGCGTTTTCCTGATCACGCTGCTGGCGATCCGCGGCTACAAGCTGCGGGAGAAATACGCCGTGCTGTGGCTGGCGACGGCCGCCACGATCACGCTGGCCGCCTTTTTCCCGCAGGTGATGGACGTCGCCCGCGAGTGGTTCGGCATGCAATACGTCACGTCCGTGGTCGCGGTGGTGTTCGTGTTCCTGGTCCTCGTGTCGTTCCATTTCTCGATCGCGCTGTCGGCGCTGAACGACAAGGCGGCTTCCACGGCTTCCCGCTGCGCGATCCTGGAGGCCCGGATCCAGGAACTGGAACGCCGGATCGGCGCGGCGCCGGCCGCGCCCAAGGAGAAGACCGATGACCGCCCTGCGGCTGGGCGTTAACGCGCTCTTCTATTTGCCCGGGGAAGTCGGCGGTTCCGAAACCTATCTGCTGGAATCGCTCCGCGCGCTGTCGCGCCGGCCCGACCGTCCGGATCTGGTGCTGTTTACCAACGCGGAGAACGACGGCAAGCTGCGCGCGGAATTCCCGGCCGCGGAAGCGGTGCCCGCCGGCGTCGCCGCCACGAACCGGTTCGTCCGCATCCTCGCCGAACAGCTGCAATTGCCGCGGTTGGCGCGCCGCGCGCGCGTGGACCTCCTCTGGTCCCCGGGCTATACCGCGCCGGCGTTTTACGCCTGCCCGCAGGTCGTCTCCATCCTCGACGTGCAGTACAAGCGGTTTCCGCAGGACGTCTCCTGGCTCGCGGCCCGCGCGATGGACGTGCTCTATCCGTCCGCCGCGCGCCGCAGCGATGCGGTGGTGGCCATTTCGGAATTCGCCAAATCGGACGTCGTCCGTTTTCTCGGCGTGCCGCCGGAGAAGGTGACGACGACGCGGCTCGCGGCCGATCCGGCGTTCGGCGAGCCGGCCGGCCCGCCGCCGCGGGAACTGGCAGGCGCCCCCTATCTGCTGTGCGTGGCGCACACCTATCCGCACAAGAACGTGGGGGTCCTGGTGCGCGCGTTCAACCGCCTTGCGGCGGAAATTCCGCATCGCCTGGTCCTGGTGGGCAAGGCGCGGCTGGGCGAGGCCGACGTGGCCGCCGCGCTGAAAGAAACGCCGTCCGGCCGCGCGATTCGCTATCCCGGCCTGCCGTGGCGCGAATTGATCGCGCTTTATCAGAACGCGGACTGGTTCGCGTTTCCGTCGCTCTACGAAGGCTTCGGCCTGCCCGTGCTCGAAGCCATGCGGGCGGGCGCGCCCGTCCTGACGACGCGCGAGGCGTCCATTCCCGAAGTCGGCGGCGATGCCGTCCGCTATGCGGACGGCCGCGACGAGCAGGCTTTCGCCGACGCGCTGCGCGCGGCGCTCGCCTTGCCGGCCGCCGAACGGGCGCGGCAGATCGCGGCGGCGCGCCGCCGCGCCGCCGGCTTCACCTGGGAAGCCAGCGCCGAAAAATTGTGGTATGTTCTCCAGCAAACCGCGAGGTGACGGAATGATCAGCCAATCTTTGACCATCGTTTTGCTCAGCTTGGTCTGCGGCGCCTTGTTCGCGGGCGTCCTGATGCTGCTGTTCCGCCGGAAGGGCGGCGGGCGGAAAATGCAGATCGACGCCGTCGCCTCCATCGAGGAGCTGAAGGCCATCGGCGTGCTGTCCGCGTTCAAGGCGGTGACGAAGGAAATCGTGACCGCGCGCGACCACCTCCTCGGCGACCTCGGCAAGCGCTACCTGGAGTGGCTGATCACGTCGCGGAAGATGGCGATGATCTTCGAGTTCGACATCGACTTCCAGTACGACCTGCGCGATCCCGCGTTCGCGGTGGCGGAGGAGGGGCCCGGCCGCTACCGCCTGCAGATGCCGCGGTGCGACTACGTCGTGCACGTGCGCAACGTGACCTTCTACGACGAGCAGGGCGGCAAGCTCCTGCCCATCATCCTGCCCGACGTGGTCAACCGCATCCTCGGCGGCGGCTTCAACGAAGTGGACCGCAACAAGCTCATGGAGGCCGCCAAGGGCCAAGCCGAAGCGCTGGCCGGAAACCTCGCGCACCGGCTCAGCTCCGAAGTGCAGACCTCCGCCCGGCAAACCATGGAAATGTTGGCGAAGAGCTTCGGCGCCCAGGCCGTGAGCGTCGTCTTTCCCGATGCGGTTCCCCACCAGACCCGGCTCGTGGAAAACGTCGCGCCCGCGGCATTATAGCCGCACGAGCCGGAAGCCATCGCCAGGAACGGTCAACGGGCCCGCCGGCACGTCGCCGCCGGTCCACAAATCGCGGCCGGCGCTCGGCAGCTCGATCTGCACGTCGCCGGCGCCTTTGCGGATGGCGCAAACGATCTTCGCGCCGTCGAGTTCCCGTTCGAAGACGAGCGTGGAATCGTCGGGCGCGGGCAGCCAGCGGAATGCGCCGCGTCGCAGGGCCGGTTCGGCTTTCCGGATGGCGATCATCCGCTGGTAGAACGCGAAGAGATCCAGGTCCGGCGCGCGCGGATGCGCCTGCGGCAGCGGCGCGCGGAACCCCTGCGTTTCGTCGTCGTAGGCGAGGTCGCTCCACAGCATCGGCTGGCGGTCGCAGGGATCGTTGCCGCCCCACATGCCGACTTCGGTGCCGTAATAGATCATCGGCGCGCCGGGCCCGGCGAATTGCCAGGCGGCGGCCATTTTCAGCGCTTCCTTGGCTTTGGGGCCGGGGCGCTGGGTCTTCAGACCGGGATTGTCGGCCACCTTGGGCCAATTGAAATAGGCGTCCCAGGAAACCACGGGCGGACAGGCGCTCTCGAACATCGTGAGGATGCGGCCGGTGTCGTGCGAGTCGAGCAGGTTCTGCAGGATTCGCGTGCTGCCGGGACCGTGCCGCGCGTGGAGCGCGTCGATGCGCGCGCGGAACTCCGCCGCGCCCAGATGGACGGCGTTCGTGGTGAAGAACGCGATCGTCGGATAAGTCCACTCGTAGTTCATCACCGCGGAAAATTCGTCGGGCTTCACCCAGTCCTGCGCGGGACCGACGATTTCGCCGGTCGTGTAGGCCTCGGGATTGATCGCGCGGACGTGCGCGTGCCACTCGCGCCAGAAGCCGTGCGGCACGCAGAAGGCGACGTCCAGCCGCCAGCCGTCGATGCCTTCGGCCGGCTGGCCCTGGCCGGAAGGATCCATCCAGCGGCGGGTGCAATCGAAGAGGTATTTTTTCACGCCGGGATTCAGCGTGTGCTCGTCGCGCCCGAAGTTGGGCAGGCTGCCGCCGCCGTCCCAGCTCGCGTAGGCGAACGTGCCGTCCCGGTGCCACTTCGTGACCTGGTACCAATCGGCGTATTTCGACGCCCGGCCGTTCTGCAGCAGGTCCTGGAACGCGAAACAGCGCGTGCCGGAGTGGTTGAAGACGCCGTCGAGGATGATCCGCATGCCGCGCGCGTGGACGTCGGCGACCAGCTCGAGGAAATAGCGGTCTGCCGCGGTCCAGATCCAGGTGGCGGGGTCTTCGGTTTCATTGGCGGCGGCCAGCGCGCGCAGATCGCCCTCGCGGTCGGGGCCGAAGGTCGGGTCGATATGGTGGTAGGCCGTAGCGTCGTACTTGTGCAGCGACGCCGCCCGGAAGATCGGGTTCAGATAGATCGCGGTGATGCCCAGCTTTTCCAGGTAAGGCAGCTGCTCGCGCAGGCCGACGAGATCGCCGCCGAAGCGCCGGTCGAACACCGTGGACCAGAAATTCGCCGCGCGCGGCTTTTCCCAGTCGTCGCGCCCGTACCATTCCATGCTCCAGGGCGAAACCCGCCAGCCGGGGATGCCTTGCCCGCCGAAATCCTCGGGGCGCGGATCGGACTGCGGCGCGCCGTTGCGGAAGCGCTCGGGAAAGATCTGGTACCAGATGGCGTCTTGGGCCCAGGCGGGCGTGGCGGCGATATGTAGTTGTTCCATGGCGGCGACGGGTGGGGGTGGCGGGGTCATCGGGCGAGACACAGCGATTTCAGCCAGGCGAGGTACTCTGGAACGCGCGGATCGCCCTCGGCGGGCGCGAACGCGGCTTTCTCCGAAGGTTCCAGCGGGAGATAGGGGCCCGCCTTGGTTTCGAAAAACACCGTGCCGTCTTCCAGCGCGCACCAGGTGTGGAACGTGCCGTGCGGCACGTCCGCGATCTGGCCGGGCAGAAGGGCGGCGGCCGCGACGACCTGGCCGGCTTCGTCGAAGATCACGGCGCCGAGCTTGCCGCGCAGCAGCACGAGCGTTTCGTCCTTGGCCGGATCGGAGTGGCGATGCGGCTGCACGTAGGTGTCCGCGCACATCGCGTTGAAAAACCGCTGGCACGGATAATCGTGTTCCGCGTGCAGGTTGGCGTTCTTGCGCCGCCGCGGCGCGGCGGCGGCCTCGGCCGTGAGCCGATCCAGGAAGGCGGCATCGAGGATGCGGAGGGTGGGCGTCATGGAAAAACGATTTAGCAAAAAAGAAGGCGGACGGGAAGCGGGAAAGGAATCTCAATGTCCAATATTCAATATCCAATCATCAATTTCCAAGTGAACAGCCGTCGATCGGGAATAACCCGGCGCTTCTTCGGCTGTTAACTTGATGATTGGAGATTGAATATTGGAGATCGGAAACGAAAAACAGCCGCCCTTGCGGGCGGCTGCGGGATCGGTATGGCCGGCGGGGTTACGCCTGGACCGCGATGGCCTTGGACGACTGCCAGACGCCGTGGATGTTGCAGTAGGCCACCGCCTGCAAGACGCCCGATTTGGCCAGCTTGACGTTGGCGATCATGCTCGGGTTGGTCAGGGCCGGGCCGGGAACGTCCGTGGTCGAATCGCCGTGGGCCTTGAATTCGGCGTGGGCGAGCTGGATCGGCAGCTTGGCGCCTTCGGGCAGGAAATACAGCGAGATCCAGGCGATGTAGTGCTGCGGCGTGTTCGGGTGGGCGATGGCTTTGCCCAAGCCCGCCGTCACGGTGAAGAACTCGCCGGCCTTGGCGGAATCCGGAGCTTCGATGACGGGCGCGTGCTTTTCGACTTTCCAATCGGCGTTCTGGATGGTGCTGCTGAATTCGGACATGATCTTCTCCTGTTGGGGTTGTCGTCGAAACCTAGCACGTCCGGTCCGAAACCGCTACCGGCGAGGGGGCAAAAAGTTGCATTTTGTTGGGAAAGGGTGTTGACCCCCTCTCGTTTCTTCTGGAACAATCGTTTCATAAGATAAATAAACACGCCCCAAGGAGACCCGCATGAGAAAGAGTTGGATTGCCCTGGCCCTCGTCGTTTGTTGCTCCGTACCGGCCCTCGCGGTGGAAGTCACCCTGCCGGATGCCGGCATGCGCCTGCAGATCTACGGCTATCTCCGCGCCGACGTGTCGCACGACACGCAGGCCACCGCGCCCAAAGGCGATTTCGCCTTCTTCGTCCTGCCCGAACTGAACGGCGAAAAAGACGCCCAGACCCACTTCGGCGCCCGCGAAAGCCGCCTCGGCCTGAACCTGTTCGGCCCGGATTCCGGCAGCTGGAAAACCACCGGCAAGTTCGAAATGGACTTCTACGGCGGCGACAAGGCCAATTCCTATAACCCCCGCATGCGCCTGGCCTACCTCGACCTGGCCCATTCCTCGGGCCTCTCCCTGCGCTTCGGCCAGGACTGGGACACCTTCTGCGAAGTCGTGCCCCGCATCGTCAACTTCGCCTACCTGGCGGACATCGGCGCCCTCGGCCTCCGCCGGCCCCAGGCTCGCCTCACCCAGGAGCTGAAGATCGCCGAAGACACCAAGCTCGTGGCCAAGGTCGCCGCCGCCCAGACCGTCGGCGAAGATCTCGACGGCGGGACCTTCGAAGACGGCGCCGATTCCGATTGGCCGACCGTCCAGTGGAGCGTCGCCCTGATGCAGAAGCTCTGGACCGAAAAGTCCGCCAAGATCGCCTTCGGCGGCCACTACGGCCAGGAAACGGTCGATGGCGTCGATAGCAACAAGGTGATCGTCGCCGCGGATGCGCAGGACTACGACACCTGGTCCATGCAGGGCTCCATCTTCCTGCCTCTGACCAAGCAAATCGCCGTGCAGGGCAACCTCTGGAAGGGCGTCAACCTCGACACCTACTTCGGCGGCATCGGCCAGGGCGTCAACGTCGCCCTCGGCGAGGAAATCGAAGCCCAGGGCGGCTGGGCCCAGCTGCTCATCGACCCCACCGACAAGATCTCCATCGGCCTCGGCTACTCCGTGGACGATCCGGAAGACGAAGATCTCGCCGATGGCCGGCCTTCCAAGAACCAGCAGATCTTCGGGAACGTCGCCTACAAGCTGACCCCCGCCGTCACGGCCATGGCCGAATACGCCCACATGACGACCGACTACATGGGCGGCGAAGACGCCGTCAACGACCGCGTCCAGGTCGCCATGAAGTACGCGTTCTGATTCGCGCCCCGCGCGCTGCGGAAAGGGCCGTCCGTTGCCGGACGGCCCTTTTCTTTGCCCCTCCGCGGTTTTCCACGGCGTGGAAAAAAAGTTTTCCACGGTGTGGAAAAATCGGCCAAAGTTTTTACGTAGCGTGGAAAAATCGCCGAAAGTTTTTACGTTCTACGTAAAACTCCGGACGCTAGGCCTCCGGCGTCCGCGCCACGGCGAACAGCCAGGCGGACAGCCGATTGAGATAGGCCAGGGCCGGAGGAAAGACGATCTCCGGATGGGTTGCCCGGACGCGGACGAGTTCGCGTTCCGCCCGGCGGCAGACCGCGCGCGCCAGATGCGCCCGCGCCGAGGGTTCGGACGCGCCCGGCAAGACGAACTCGCGCAGCGGCGGCAGCCCCGCGGTCCGCCGCGCGATCTCGCCCTCCAGCGCCGCGACGGCGTCCGGCCCCAAGGCGGGCTGGCCCGTCGCCAGTTCCCCGCCGATGCGCCACAAATCGCGCTGCATGGTTTCGACGAGCGCCGCGTCGGGGGTTCCGGCCCGCGCGACCTTCAGCAATCCCAGCGCCGCGCCAAGCTCGTCCAGCGCTCCCAGCGCATCCATCCGCGCGTCGGCTTTCGACACGCGCGCGCCCCCGGGCAAGAAGGTGAAACCGTCGTCGTTCATGCCCGGATCATCGCGGATTCCGCTTGCGCAAGGCAAGCTTGGAAGCCGTGTTCCTGCTGTTCCTAATCCTAATCTTAATCGTACTCGTAATCATGCTCGCAATCCGGATGGATGGCGATGAAGATGGAGATTATGATTGGGATTACGATTAGGATTAGGATTAAAATTAGGATTAGGGTTTAAAACGATCACGTCATTTGCAAGATGGCATTCGCCTTGCTTCCATGCTACGGTCGGACCGCCATGAATCCGCAATTCGAAGAACTCGACTACCGGAAAACGCGCCTAGGCGAACTGGTCCTGCAGCGCCGGAAGGTCCTCGCCCTCGACGGCGCGGAAGCCTACGAGGTGAAGCTCAACGGCGAATACCTGATGTCGAGCCTGTTCTACGTGGCGGAGGCCGAACTGGCGCGGCTCGGTCTCGGCGCGCTGAAAGGCAAGAATTGGGACGTCGTGGTCGGCGGGCTGGGGCTGGGCTTTACCGCGGCCGCCGCGCTGGATTTTCCGCAGGTGGCGCGCCTGGTCGTCGTCGAAGCCCTGGAACCCGTCGTCGACTGGCACCGGCGCGGCCTTGTGCCCAACGGCCGGCGGCTGACCGACGATCCGCGCTGCGCCTACCTGAACGCCGATTTCTTCGCCCTGGCGCGCGGCGAGGGGTTCGATCCGGACCAGCCCGGCCGGCGCTGGGACGCCGTGCTGCTGGATATCGACCATACGCCCTCGCAGCTCCTCAATCCCGCCCACGCCGATTTCTATTCGGTGGCCGGCTTGCAGCGGCTCAAGGCCTTCCTCAAGCCCGGCGGCGTCTTCGCCATGTGGTCCAACGACGAACCCGATGCGGCGTTTCTGGAAATCCTGCGCCAGGCGTTCGGCAACGGCGAAGGGCGCGTCTCGTCCTTCGACAATCCGCTGACGGGCGCATCGTCCGCGAACGGTCTCTATCTGGCCCGGGCGCCGGAGGCGGCGCCGGCATGAAGACGGCGGACGCCGAAATGTGTCCGCTGTGCGGCTCGCCGGGTCCGTTCGCGGACGTGCCGGACATGCGCAAACGGACTCTCCGCGCTTGTCCGGCGTGCCGGCTGGTTTTCGCGGCGCCCGCCGATTTGCCTTCGGCGGAAGCCGAACGGGAACGCTACGTCAAACATCGCAACGGGCCGGCCGATGCCGGCTACGTGTCGTTCCTGCGCCAAGCCCTCGAACCGGCCTTGCCGTTGCTGGATCCGCGGATGCACGGGCTCGATTACGGCTGCGGGCATACGCCGACCTTGCACCTGTTGCTGAAGGAAGCCGGCCTGCGCTGCGAAAACTACGATCCGTTCTTCTATCCCGACTGGCCCGCCGGATCGTTCGATTTCCTGTTCGCCACCGAAGTCGTCGAGCACTTCCACCGGCCGGCGGTCGAATGGCCCCGCATGCTCTCGCTTCTCAAGCCCGGGGGGCTCCTCGTCGTCATGACCGCGCCGTGGGAGGATTTGGATGCCTTCCGCACTTGGGGCTACGCCAGCGACGAAACTCACGTCGTCTTCTACCATCGCCAATCGCTCGAATGGATCTTCGCCCGCTTCGGTCTCGACGAACTCGACCGCGCCAACCCCCGCGTATGGGTGCTTCGCAAACGATAAGAAAAGAGCAATCCGCATGACAACGAAAGCAACGTGGCAATGGGATGAATCGGTCGCGATCAACAAGGATTTCGGCGATCGGTCGGTGGTGGCGGCCTATGATGAGGCGCACCGTCGTTTCCGGGACGTCGACGGCGAGAACGCGGCGATTTTGGCGCGATTGAATCTGCCCCCCGAGGCGGTGGTCGGGGATTTCGGCTGCGGAACGGGCGCGTTCGCGCGCCTGGCCGCCCGCCGGTGCCAAACGGTCTATGCCGTCGACATGTCGGCCGCGATGCTCGATTTCGTGCAGTGGAAAGCGCAGGAAGAAGGCTTGGCGAACGTCGTCTGCCGGCAAGGCGGATTCCTGACCTACGTGCATGACGGACCGCCGTTCGACGCGATCCATTCGAGTCTGGCGCTGCACCATCTGCCGGATTTCTGGAAGCAGAAGGCGCTGGACCGGCTGGCCGGCTGGCTGAAGCCGGGCGGAAAATTCCACCTGATGGACGTGGTGTTCCAGACGGAAAACGTCGATGTGAACGTCGAGGCGTGGATCGCGGACACGGCCGCCAAGGGCGGGGCGGAAGTCGGGGACAGCATCCGCGGCCACGTGGCCCGGGAATTCTCCACCTACGCCTGGATCATGGCGGGCCTGCTGGAACGCGCCGGATTCCGCATCGATTCCGCGGATTCCCAAGGCGGCATCCTGGCGAACTACTGGTGTACGAAGGCCTGAAGGCCGGATTTGCCTTGCCCGCGGGAGCGGGGAAATCTAGCGTACGGGGCGTGGACAGACTGAAGGTCATCTTGATGGGTTCGGGCGCGCTGGCGTGCCCGCTGCTGGAGGGTATCCTTGCGGCGGGACGCGACGACCTCGTGGCCGTGGTGACGCAGCCGGACCGCGCGGCCGGTCGGGGCATGCAGTGCCATTCATGCGTGGTGAAAACGCTGGCAACGAGCCGCGATTTGCCGGTCTTCACGCCGGAAAACGCCAGCGACGCCGCGGTCGTGGAGCAGCTCGCGGCGCTGGAGCCGGACGTGGTCGTGGTGGCCTGCTACGGGCAGTTTCTCAAGAAGAACCTCTTGGCGGTGCCGCGGATCGGGACGATCAACGTGCATCCGTCGCTGCTGCCGAAGTACCGCGGCGCGAGCCCGATCCAATGGACGCTGGCGAACGGCGAGACCGAGACGGGCGTGACGGTGCTGCACGTGACGCCGAAAATGGACGCGGGCGACATCTTGGCGCAGGAAACGTATCCGGTCGCGCCGCACGACGATTTCTGCTCGTTGGAACCGAAGCTGGCGGCGAAGGGTGCGGAACTGCTGGTGCGCGTGCTGGACGATTTCCGCGCGGGCAAGACGCAGGGAATTCCGCAGGACGAATCGCAAGCGACGCATGCGCGCAAACTGGCGAAGGAAGACGGGCTCGTGGATTGGAGCTTGCCGGCGGAAACGATCCGCAATCGGTTGCGGGGATTCGCGCCATGGCCGGGGGCGTACACGTTTTTGCCGGGCGGCATTTTGCTGAAAATCCACGGGATGAGCGTGGAGGCCGGCGCGGCCGCGGCGCCGGGCACGGTGCTGGAAGCGGGCGGGGCGGGACCGCTGGTGGCGACGGGCAGCGGCGCGCTGCGGTTGACGCAGGTGCAGCCGGCGGGAAAGAAGCCCATGCCCGGCGCGGCGTTCCTGTGCGGGCACAAGCTGCAGGTCGGCGATCGATTGGGCGCGGTCTCCTGAAGGGAACGACATGAATTTCGACGTGATCAAGGAAGGCATCGGTTACGCGGCGTCGCTGATCATATTGGTTTCGCTGCTGATGACGAACGTGTTCCGGCTGCGGCTGATCAACGGGATCGGGTCGGTGCTGTTCGGGGCGTACGGCTGGCTGATCGGGTCGTGGCCCGTGTGCGCGATCAATCTGGTGATCGCGGGAATCGACGGGTGGTATCTGCTGCAGGCGATGAGCATCAGCGCGTTTTTCGATCTGGCGCCGGCGGAAAGCGTGGGGCCGGAATATCTCAAGCGCTTTTTCCTGTTCCACGAGCGCGAGCTGATGAACTACGCGCCGGGGCTGACGATCGAGAATCTCCAGTCGGCGTGCACGTGCCTGATTTTCCGCAACCTGCTTCCGGTGGGCGTGTTTTCCTATCGCCAGAACGGGCCGGACGCGGAGATCGTGCTCGATTTCATGATTCCGGAATACCGCGATTTCAAGGCGGGGCGGTATCTGTATCGGACGAAGCGGATGTTCTTCAAGGAAAAGGGCATCAAGCGGTTCCACGCGCTGGCGCGGCATCCGTCGCAGCCGAAATACTATCTCCGCAACGGATTCGTGCGCGAAGACGGCGTGGCGGGCGGCTTCGTGAATGCGCTGTGAGGCGGGCATGGCGGCGGCATTTCCGATGCGGGGAGATGCGGCGCTGGTGCTGGAAGGCGGCGGCATGCGCGCGCAATACGCGTCGGGGGCGATGGATTTCTTCCTGCAGGCCGGGATCCGGTTTCCGTACGTGATCGGGGTTTCGGCGGGCATCAGCAACGCGGCGTCGTACGTGTCGGAGCAGTTCGAGCGCAACCGGCGGATCTTCACGACCTTCGCGGGCGATCCGCGCTATTTTTCGTGGCGCAACTGGCCAAAGCAGGGCAATCCGTTCGGCATGGATTTCATCTACCGCGAATTGCCGACCCACATCCCGTTCGATTTCGCGGAGTTCGAAGCGTCGCCAGCGCGGTTCCGCATCGGCGCGACGGACTGCGAAACGGGGCGGGCGGTTTTCTTCGACAAGGCCGACGCGCCGATGACGGAGGCGCTACTGGCGAGTTCGTCGCTGCCGATGGTGGGGCGGATGGCGCGGGTGAACGGGAAGCTTTACCTCGACGGGGGCATTTCCGATCCGATTCCGTTCCGGCAGGCGGCGGCGGATGGACAGCCGCGGCGGGTCGTGGTGTTGACGCGCAACCGGGGCTTCCGCAAGCCCGCGCCCGGCGCGGCGATGCGCGCCGCGATCCGGCTGAAATACCGGCGTTTTCCGGCACTGGCCGCGGCCGTGGCGCGGCAGGCGGAAACCTACAACCGCCAGCTCGACGAACTGGAAGCGGAGGAGGCCGCCGGGCGGGCGCTCGTGATTCGCCCATCGCGCCCGCTGGCGGTGGGGCGCTACAGCCAGGATCGCGCGGAGCTGGAACGGCTTTATCGAAACGGCTGGGCCGACGCGGAAGTCCGCGCGGACGAATTGCGCGGTTTTCTTTCGCCCTGAGGCCCGCTAGGATGTCCGCGTGAATCCGGAATCGGCAGCGCCTTGGATTACCGTGGAGGACGTGGAAGTCCGTTTCCCGATCCGCCGCGGCGTACTGGCGCGCGTGAAAGGCCACGTGCATGCCGTCGGAGGCATCTCGCTGGAGATCGCGCGCGGCGAGACGCTGGGATTGGCGGGGGAATCCGGTTGCGGCAAGACGACGTTGGGCCGCGTGCTGGCGGGGCTGGAGCGGCCGACGGCGGGCGCGGTGAAACTGGACGGCGAAATCCTGTTCTCGCCGCAACGCAAGAAACCGCCGACGAAAGACCAGCGCCGCCGCATCCAGATGGTGTTCCAGGATCCGATGGCCTCGCTGAATCCGCGCCTGACGATCGGCGATCTGCTGACGGAGGGAATGGCCGAGCACCGGATGCTGAAGGGCGAGTCGCGCGACGCGGCGGCGGTGCGGCTGCTGGCGGAAGTGGGCCTGGACGAATCCGCGTTGTGGAAATATCCGTTCGAATTCTCGGGCGGCCAGCGGCAGCGCATCTGCATTGCCCGGGCCCTGTCGCTGCGTCCGGACCTCGTGGTGTGCGACGAAGTGGTCAGCGCGCTCGACGTCAGCGTGCAGGCGCAGGTGATCAATCTGCTGGCGGATTTGCGCCGGAAACACGGGTTGGCCTATCTGATGATCGCGCACGATCTGAGCGTGCTGCGGCACGTCTCCCACCGCATCGCCGTGATGTATCTCGGGCGGCTGGCGGAAGTCGGGCCGGCGGAGTCGCTGGTGGCGGCGCCGAAACACCCCTATGCGCAGGCGCTGGTGGCGGCCGTGCCCGTGCCGGGAACGAAGCGGAAACGGAAGGCGCTGCCGGGCGAGCCGCCATCCGCGGCGAATCCGCCGCCGGGCTGTCCGTTCCATCCGCGCTGCCCGCAGGCCTTGCCGATTTGCCGGACGCAGGCGCCGGCCTCTCGCGAAGTGGACGGCCACCGCGTCTGGTGCCATCTGTACTGAGACCGAATCGTTCGGCGTTCAGTTGTTTTTGGAAATCGGCCGGTGGTTGAATTCCTCGGGCCGGTTGGGGAATAGCACGACCATTTTGACGTCGTTGGCGACGCAGAGCTTTTCGATCATTTCGAGTTGTTGGCGACTTTTGCCGTGGAGATTCGCTTCGCCCTGGGCATAGGCGATGACCGCCAGCACGCCCTGTTTTCCGGAAGCGCTCGAATAGTGCAAGGCCTGCCCCAAACCTTCGTGCCATTTGTGGGGGAATTCCACCTCGACCGCGAATTGGTCGGTCAGGACGTCGATCCGTCCGCCCTCGATGCGTTTTTCGGTCTGGCCCTGCCAAAGCTGGGCCAATTCGTCGCGCCACAGGCTTTCCTTGCCGCCGGAAGGCAGGTCGAACGTCAGGCTCTCCCATGCCCATGCGGCCGAGACCGAGATGGCGAAGGCCGCGCAAAAGGCCAACCGGAAGAGGGAGATGGGGGTCCGGAAAAGATGAGGATGCATAGAACCGATGATACGCCGAAACCGTCCACAAGCAAGAACGTTGCCGTTTATGTCGAGGGGCCGATGGCGTGCCGATCGTTTGCTTTCTGCGGAATGCGGAGATATGTTGAGCGGACAGGAACATCTTCATGTCCTGTCGACGCAAATTTGAAAAGGATCTTCGCCCATGACAAATCCCATCCTGGCCATCGGTTTTCCAGGCGGAATGGAGTGGATCGTCATCCTCGTCATCGCCGTCTTGATCTTCGGCCGACGCCTGCCTGAAATCGCCCGCGGGATCGGCAAAAGCATCGCGGAGTTCAAAAAGGGGATCAAGGATACCGAGCGCGAAGTGAAGAAGTCCCTGGACGAGCCCGCGCCGCCGGCCGACGAGGCCTCCAAAAAAGAACCGCCGAAAACCGCCGGCTAGGGCGGAATTCGATTGTCCGCGCCGGGGTCCGGCGATCAGGGAAGGGGTTCGAAGGCCGCGAAGCGGGAACTGGCGACCAGCCGGAATTCCTCCGGGCCGGTGCGGACGATGAACAAGGCGGCGTAATCGGGGCGGGCTTCGATCCATTCAAGGCCGCGCTCGGGTCCCATGACGTAGAGGGCGGTGGCGAGGCCGTCGGCGACGAGGCCGCTGGGGCCGATGACGGTCACGCTGGCGAGTTGGTGGCGGATGGGCCGGCCCGTGGCGGGATCGACGATGTGGGAGTAGATGGTTCCTTCGGCGTCGAGGAAGTAGTTGTAGGTGTCGCCCGAGGTGGACAGCGCGCGGCCCGAGAGGGGGACGACGGCGATATGGTCCGCGCCGCGCGGCAGATCCTGGATGGGGCGTTCGATGCCCACCTGCCAGGGGTTGCCCTCCGGATTGGTTCCCCAGGCGACGATTTCGCCGCAGACCGACACGAAGACGTTGGAATATCCGCGATCGCGGAGGACCTGCGCGGCCACGTCCGCGCCGTAGCCCTTGGCGATGCCGCCGAGATCCAGCCGCAACCCGGGGAGATCCTTCTGCAGGGCATCGCCCGGCGAAACCGTCAAATGTCCGGCGCCGCATTGGGCGCGGGCGGCCTCGATTTCCGCGTCGGCGGGCGGATCGGCCCGGCTTCCGGCGGGGCCGAAACCCCAGAGATCGACGAGCGGTTCCATGGTCGGATCGAACGCGCCGTGGGAATCGCGGCTCAACGCCAGCGCGTGGCGCACCACGCGGGTGAATTCAGCGGAGACGGGAAAGGGCTCGAGCGAAGGGCTGGCGTTGAAGCGGGACAATTCGCTGTCGGGCCGGTAGTTCGACATCTGCCGGTTGAGCTCGTCGAAGCGCGCCTCCACCGCCGCGCGCAATTCCGCGGCGAGCGCGTCGTCGGGAGCGACTCCGGCGATTTTCACCAGATAGGTGGTGCCCATGGTGCGGCCTTCCCAGGCCAGAAACGGCGGTGCGTCGCCGGCGAAGGCGGAGCCGCCGGCGACGAGGATCGCCAGGAAACGCGCGCTGGTCCAAAGGCTCTTCATGGCACGCTGATCATGAAGTAGGTGGCGGCGGACGAAACGGCGGCGGTGTAGCTGTTGATCGTTCCGGAACCCGCGAGGCCGCTCTGCAGCGGAACGAATCCCGCCGCCAGATTCGTGGTCCGATGGATGGTGTAGGTCTTGCCGGATTCGCTGTACCAGCGGACGACGAACTGCCCGTTGGTACCGCCGGGCGCTGTATTCACGGCGCTGATCGCGAAGAAAGACGCCGGATCGATCGGCGAAGTGCCGGCGAGGACTTCGGCGTAGTTGGAGATGCCGTCGCCATCGAAGTCGTCGCCGGGCAGGACGTCCCAGATCGTGGCGATCCCGTCGCCGGGATCGGCATCGACGATCTGCTGGTCGATCGCGTCGGGAATGCCGTTGTGGTTGACGTCGGCGGAGCCGACACTGAAGAGCGAGAGGCCGGCTTCGTCTTCGGCGACGAGGACCACGTTGCCCTGGGCGCGGACCCGCAGGGCCAAGGTCAGGTAGTCCATGCTCGCGCCGGGAACCGGCGTGAGGGGTTCGGAGACGTCCAGAACGGCGCCCTGGTGGCCAGGGCCCACGAGGGCCGCGAACGAACCGGCCGAGGCGATGCCGAAGGACGGGCCGGCGGCGGTTTGCACGAGGGCCGGCGCCGCGGCGTTGGCGACGTCCAAAATCCGGAAGGTGTCCGCGCCATCGCCGATATAGGCGGTGTCGCCGGCGACGCTGACGGAAACCACGGGGGACGGATCGGTGGAATAGGTGCCGAGGGTGTCCAGCGTGGCGCGGTTCAGGAGACGGAGTCCGGCGCCGCCGCAAGCCGCGTAGAACCGGGAGGTGCTGCCGGCGAGATCGAACACGTAGCCGGGCGGAACGTTGCTGGCGATCTGGACCGGGGCGCCCGGATTGGACACGTCCAGCAGGTTGATCTGGTGCCCGTCGGTCAGGGCCAGGCGCGTGGTGCCGGAGAGCGCCAGCCGGCGCACGGTGACCAGGCCGGCGGCGGGATCGGAGCCGATGAGAAGGGGCGCGGCGGGATTGGAGACGTTGTAGATCTTCAGGCCGCCCAGCGATTCGGCGACGTAGGCGAACGAGCCGGACACGGCCAGGCAGCGCGGATTGGTCGAACTGGCCACGGTGGCCACCCATTCGGGCGCGGAGGGATCCGCCACGTCGTGGATCTGGAATCCCGCTTCGTCGCCGGCGACGAACAGGGCGTTTCCCGACAGGTCGGCATCCACGGCACGGGCAACGAAGCCAAAGGTGGAAACCCATGTCGGCGCCAGCGGCGCAGCGACGTTCCAGGCCTGGCAGCCGCCGAAACCGGCGGCGACGTAGAGGGTGTTGCCGGAGAGGGCCACGTCCGAGGCCTCCCCGGCCGTGACGTCCGCGTCGAGCACGGACAGGCTCGCGGGATCGACGGTCAACAATCCGCCGGCGCCGGCGGCGACGTAGAGAGCGGGGCCGGTGGCGAGCAGCGAACGTCCGACGGACGGCAGGAGCACGTTCGTCGAAATCGCCGGCGAAGCGGGGGTGCCGGCGTCGATTCGGAACAAACCGCCGTTGGCATCGCTGGCGTACAGCGTGCTGGCATCGCCGGATAACGCCACGCCGGCCGTGATGGAACGGGCCTCTCCCCGCAGGGCGGGAATCGCGGCTTGGGAGAGAATCTGCACGCCCTCGTCCATGTCCAGGACGACCAGATTCGGATCGGCCGCCATCAGGGAGCGCACGGCGCCGCCGGAGGCATAGGCGCCGACCAGAACCGGCGATTCGGGCGTCGAGAGGTCGAGGCCGCGCACGCCGCCCCGTCCATCCGCGATCCATAGCGTGGTTCCCGAAAGGGCCAGGCGATGGGCGTTGCCCGAGGTGTCGAAGGTGAAGAGCTGCACCGGCGCGGCGGGCGTCGACGCATCGATCCCGTGCACGCCCGAGTTTCCGGCGGCGGCATAGACGTGGGTGCCCTGCACGGCGAGGCTTTCGATGAGTCCCGGCAGGCGGATCGCGCCTAGCCGGATCGGCGCCGCCGGATCCGAGGCGTCCCAGATTTCCAGCGTCGAGCCGATGCCCAGATAGACCACGTTGCCGGAAGCGGCCACTGCGCCGCAATAGCCGCCGATCGATCCGCCGGCGTTGGCGCGATGCGCCGTGAAGTCTTGCGCGGCGATGGTCGCGCCGTTCGAAACGGTCGCCGACCAATTGGTCGCGCCGTCGATGACCGTGCCGACCTGGAGGATGCGGTCGCCGGTGGGCAGGCCCAAGGTCGGCCAAACCAGATGAACGGCCGCGGATTCGCCCGCCACCAACACCGGCGCGGCCTGCGAGGCCAGGATATCGCCCGTGGCGGCATCCCGGATCAGGAGCGTGCAGGCGGTGGCGGCATTGCCGGCGTTGGTCAAGGACACGACGCCGCCAAGCAGATCTCCGGCCTGGACGTTGCCGTCATTCTGGATGGCGACGGGAACGACGACGTGGGTTCTGGCGACGACGCCGTTGAGCGCTTGGAGTTCCAGATCGAAGACCTTGGCGGCGGCGACGGGGGAAGACAAGTGGACTTCGGCGGCCAGCTGGTTGCGGCCCACGACGAGGTTGCTCGGGGCGATGCGGAAGGACGAGTAGCCGGTGAGACCCGTTCCGGCGGCGGCCGAGCTGGCCAAGGTGGCGGCGGTGACCGCCGTGTCGACGGGCATGTTCTGCCGGTCGAGTTCCTGTCCGTTCAGATACAGCACGACGCCGTCCGCCTTCCGCACCAGGCCGTTCACCGAAATGGGCTCGAAATCCACGATGAATTCCTTGCGGAAATAGGTGGCGACGTGGTTGGTCGCGATGGTCGAGGAAGACGGGGCAGACACCGACAGGCTGTTCAGGAACACGTCGGAGTTGCTGCCGCTGCCCGCCTCCCAGTTCCAGCACCGCACCTGCGCCAGGATCGGATCGGCTTGCGCCAGCAGGGATCCGGAGAAACTCCAGGTGTCGCCGCCGGACGTCACGTCCGCGACGTAGCTGGTCGGGCCGGTCAGTTGAAACACGATTTGCAGGCCGTCGCCGGTAAACGGAATCCCCGCGTCCGCGAGGCCGTTTTGGTCGTTCAGCGTATAGTTGGTCGTTCCCCCTGCGCCGCCGCCGCTTTGGGTCAGGAGCAGATTGTCCAGATTGAACCGGTTGGCGGAGGCGTTCTTGGCCGTGATCCGGATTTTGGATGACGCCGTCCCGCCGGTGAGCGGAATGGTTTGGGTCGTCATGGCGGCGGGCGGCGTCAGGTCGGCGCCCACCTGGGCGAAGGTGGCGCCGTCGGGGGCATGCATGACTTGCACGGGACCGACGTCGTTGTTGTATTTGCCGAGGTCGAATTGCAGCGTCGCCGCGCCGTCGTTCGCCGAGAGATCGACCGCGGGAGTGGTGATCTGTCCGAGCGCCGAAGAGGTTCCGATCTTTGCCCGGCCATTGTCTTCATAGATTCGAGTGCCGGTCCATCCCGGCGTTTGCAGATAGGCGTCCAGCGAACTCGCGCGGTCGGTGGTTCCGCTCGTCGCCGTGAAGCCCGCGAAGTTCTCCGAGAGATTCGTGGTGGAAGTTCCTCCGTTGACTCCGGAATAGAACAATTCCCAAAGGGCATTGCTGGCGGCGTTCCGGAAAGCGAGGCCCACCGAGCGCCCGCCGGCGACCGCGCCGTTGTCGAAGGCCACCCGCAGAATCTGACCGGTCGCAAGTCCGCCGCCCGTCAAGGGGCGGACCGCCTCGGTCACGCCGCTCGACGCCCACAGGCCCCAGGCGCGCCCGCCCACGTCGATGCCGCCGCTGCCTCCGGCATTGTTGGTGGACGACCCCATGAAATGGCCGCCCGTGCCGCTGGCGCTCAATTTCCATGCGCTCCATCCGGAACCCCCGTTCGCGCCATTGGTCCACGTGGAGGCGTAGGCCGAATTGGAGGCCACGTCCGCGGCGAGGATGGCTCCCGGAGTCACGACCGGCGCCGTGCCGATGGGCGTGGCGATGCCGGACGTGCCGAATCCAACCGGTGCCGGGCCCGAGGCCCAGAAGCCGTCGTAGTAGCCGGCGGGAGAAAGGGTCCACGGCGCCCCGGAGAGGTCCAGTCCCGAATCGAGGTAGGTCCAGTCGGCCCCCTTGGCGACGAGGACGTTCGTCTCCAATCCGTTCGCCACGATGACGGACACCTCGCGGGAATTGTTGGCCGTCAGGATTTCTCCCGCCACCGCGTCGGCGACCGCTTGCAGGTCGTGGATGCCGATGGCCGAGTTGGTGGTGTTCCACGCGAACACCACATTACTGGCCGCGCCGCCGGCGAGATTCGCGATCGTCCGGGACCCGATGGTCTGGCCGGCGGAAAGATCGTAAAGCGCCAGGCCGAAGGTTTCCGCGAAAGCGCCCGCATTGGTGACCGCCACCGCGACGTTGGTCGTGACCTGCGGCGGAACCACGGCGCCGACGGAGATGGCCGCGACGCCCACGTCGTGGACGGCCCCGGACAGATCGATGGCGCCGGTCAAAACGTTGTCGGCGAGGTTGGTTTCGGAGGTCAGGTTGAACGCCTGGGCCTTCAGCTGGTAGGTCCCCTCGGACAACCCGGCCGTGCTCCAAACGAAGGTCAGATTGGTGTTGGCGGAAGCGGCGAGGGAGGCCACCTGCTGGGTGCCGATCAAGAGGGCGCCGGCGGTGACGTTGCTCAGCGCCACGGTAAACGGCGTGGTCGCGCCGGCCGTCCGATTGCTGATGCCGACCACGACCGCCACGTTGGAATTCACGTAGCCGGTGGCCGGCGCCAAGGACCGCACGGCGACGTCGGGGAGCGTCGGGGCAAAGACGATGGACATGCCTGAAAACGTGCCGCCCAAACTGCCGACGTTGGCGAAGTTGGTCGATACCGGCGAGGTGCTCTTCAGGAAGCCCACGCCGTTGGTCAGATAGGGTCCGGCCCCGTTGATGCTCGTGTATTCCACCTTGAAGTAATACATGCCGTCCGGCACCACCGCGTTGTTGGTGTCGCGGCAATTCCAGACCACCACGTGGTTGGTCGGCTGCCGGGTGAGCGTGGCGCTGGTGGTTCCGTCCACGTTGGTGTAGGTGCCCCGGGCCGCGGACCAGCGCGACAGATAGGCGATGCGCGTCGCCGCGTGGCGGCACAGGGTCTTGACGAACTTGTTGGAGCTGTCCACGACCCAGACGACCGCCACGTGGCTTGGTTCATAGGTGCCGCCGTAGATGGACGTGCCGACGCTGAACGTCGCGCTGCCGGGGGTGTTGGCGGCCCAGGCGGCGGTCGCGCAGCCGAGTCCAGCGGCCGCGAAGCAGATCCGGAAAAGAAAACGCGCAGTATTCATGAAGCCACCTGATGGATTGCGTTTGAAGAAAGACCGCCTTGCCATTCGCCAACGATTTCCCGCGCCCGGGCCACCAGCCGGGGCAACGCCCGG
The DNA here is from genome assembly GCA_937872095.1 of uncultured Verrucomicrobiota bacterium. Taxonomy (GTDB): domain Bacteria; phylum Verrucomicrobiota; class Kiritimatiellia; order CAIQIC01; family Lenti-01; genus Lenti-01. The sequence continues at coordinate 97,433 of CALMNW010000076.1, read as the reverse complement.
GCGACGGGTTCCGAAAGCGCCAGGCCATAGTCCAAAACGAGCGGCTCCACCCCCAGCACCGTAATGGTCGGCCATGCCGCGCCGGGCGGCAGGAACCGCCGCGCTTCCAGCAGGCTGACGGCATGGGCCGCGCCTCCCGCGCGGAGCTCGATTTCCTCCATCCCGAGCCGGTAGATCGAGCCCGGCGCGCCCCGCCCGCGAACGGCATCCAGGACGAGCACCCGTCCGGCGGTCTCCAGGAACGGCAGGGCGGATAGATAGTCCGTGCCGGCATCCACCGCTTCGACGCCCGCGCGGGGCCGGCGCGCGAGTTCGCGCACCGCATGGATGCCGACGCCGTCGTCGGACATCAGCCAATTGCCTACGCCCAAGATGAGAATCTTGTGGTCCATGGAATCATTTCGCCTTCACGACGTGCGTGGCGCAATCCAGGCAGGGATCGACCGAATGGATGACCCGGAGGGCTTCGACCGGATGATGGACGTTGGCGATGGGTGTTCCCATCAGGGCCTGTTCGAGAGGGCCGAGCTGGCCCGCGCCGTCGCGCGGCGAAATGGTCCAGCACGTGGGGGTGATCACCTGGTAATGCGAGATTTTGCCGGCCTCGATGCCGATCCAATGCCCCAGCGCTCCGCGCGGGGCTTCGGAAAGGCCCGCCGCCGTCGCGGTACCGGGGTTCGTCCACGGGGCATAGACCGTGTCGCCGTTGCCGATCTCGCCGAGCCAGTTTTTCATTTCGGCGGCCAGCAAGCGCGCCTCGTAGGCGCGCGCGCGGATCCGGTCCATGGCCGAGATGCCGTTGGTATATTCGCCCTTGCTCCACATGCGCGCCAAGGGGCCGCATTCGTAGGGGACGCCGCCGTAGCGGGGGGCTTTGAGCCAGCTGTAGCCGCCGTCCTTCGGATATTGGGGAACGGTGTCCCCCACCGAAGGATGCTGGTTGTTCGAGGCGTCGGTATACCACGAATGCGTCGCGTCTTCGGTGATCGCCGCGGCATCCATGGCCTGGACGCCGCCGCCGTTCAGGACGCGTCCGGCGGGAAACAGCTTGGAGCTGCCGGAGTCGTTGAGCTCGAAGGCGCCGTAGCAGAGGAGATTTCCGTGCCCGCGCCCGATCCGGAAGTAATCGCTGTAGAGCGACGCGAGCCGTTCCGCGTCCGGGAGGTAGCAGGTCTCGATGAAGGCGATGACGTCGTCGAGATGCGCCGCGAAGGTCGCCAGATTGGCCGAGGAAGGCACCGCCGTGAATCCGCCGGCGATGTAGGCCGGGGTATGCGGCAGCTTGCCGCCGAACAGGGCGCCCATCTCGTGGCACTTGCGGCGGACGTTGATGGCTTGCAGATAGTGGGCCATGAACACGTCCGTGGTCGCTTGATCCACGCGCCGGTCCATTTCGAAGCCCGGCGTCCACGGCGGCATCGCGGGGCCCTTGATGTAGTCCGGCAGCGACAGCAGATAGAAATGCAGGATGTGGGATTCCAGAAAACAGGCGCCGTGGACGAGGTTCCGGAGGATCCGGCCCGCCGCGGGAACTTCCACGCCCCCCGCCTGATCCAGCGCCAGCACGGCCACTTCGGCATGGGAGGTGGGACAGACGCCGCAGATGCGCGAGGTGAGGATGGGCGCATCCCGGGGATCGCGCCCTTCGAGGAGCTTTTCGAATCCGCGGAACAGGGTCCCGACCATTCGGACGTGGCTGACCTGTTGGACGCCGCCGATGGTGTCCACTTCGATTTCGGCTTTCAAGTGGCCTTCGATCCGAGTGACGGGATCCACGGCGATGGCGATGACGGGCATGGGGGTACTCCGTATGCTGGATGGTTGTTCAGATGGACCTATCCCGGGGGGGAATAGGGTTCATAGAAGGATTCCGGTCCGGGGAAGGTTTTCTCCACGCACCCGTGGCAGGGGGCGTTGACGCCGATGCACCAGTTGTTCTGCCAGCGATCGACGGGGTCGGGATTGGACGGCGGCGCCAGGATGTTCCAGCAGCCGTTGCACCGCGATTTGGTGCTTGGTCCGCGGCAGCCCAGCTGGATCAGGCATTTGCCGTCGCAATCCGAGAAAGCGGCGGCCTCGGCCGGCGCCAGCGCATTCACATAGGGGTTTCGCGGGCACTTGTCATGGACCAGCTGCTTCGAAGCGCCGTGGATGGTCTCGGTATAGAGCGCCGTGGGCCGGCCGTCGGCATCCAGATCCACCGGCGTGCCGGTGAGCAACTGCACGATGGCCCAGACCACCCAGTCGGGATTGGCGGGGCAGCCGGAGATGTTGATCGTGGCGCGCCCGGTCAACTGGCCCACGCCCACCACGCCGGTGGGATTGGAGCCGGAGGCGGGAATGCCGCCGAACGAGGCGCAGGTTCCCACGCAAACGACGGCCAGCGCCTTGGCGGACATCTCCTGCACCGCCCGCTGATACGTTGTTTCTTCTCCGTGCAGGCTGTAGACGATGCACGGCGCGCCGCCGAACGCGGTGGGCACCCCGCCTTCCAAGACGAGGATGTAGTTGCCGCCGTCGTATACCCGGCGGAGTTCCGCGACCGCCGGATCCCCCGCCGGCGTCATCAAGGTCGCGTGATATACCAGATTGATCGCGTCCGTGAGGACTTCCTTGATGGTGGGCGCCGGTCCGGCGGCATCGGCGATCCGGTTCAGCAGCGAAACCGAACAGCCCGTGCAGGAACTTCCGTGCAGCCAGATCACGGAGGGAGCGGAGGGATTGGCGAGGGCTTCGGCCAAAAAGCCCAGCTTGCTGGAGGTCAAGGCGATGGCCGCGGCTGAAAACCCGCAATACTTCAAGAAATCGCGCCGGGTGATCGTGGACATTCTTCTACCTGTTCTCCGAGGAGGACCCGCTTCTCGGCTGATTGAAACGACTCCGATATCTCCACCAAAACACTAGAAATCTAAATGTCAACGCATAGACATTACAGTTAAATCCAAATTTAACAAATTATTTTGTACACCCATCTACAACTAATTTATGCGTACGCATGGCGGCGAACGAGGGGGGGCGATTTTCCGCGCCGAGGAAATAGTTTTTCCATGGCGTGGAAACCTTAGGAAAACGGAGCAAATATATGGTATCCATCTGCCGGATAAAAGGTTATGGCGCATGAAAATCAGGCTGAAATGGGCTTGGATTCGGGGGGGCGATGGGCTAGAAGAAACGGGTACCCTTTTTCCCGAAAGAGACGATTTTGGAACCGAAATTCACCCATCTGCATGTGCACACCGAGTACAGCCTGTTGGACGGGCTTTGCGCGCTGGACCGGGGCAAAGACCACCATAGCCCGATCATGGACCGGGCGCGGGAGCAAGGTCAGGTCGCGCTGGCGATCACCGACCACGGGAACCTGTTCGGCGCGGTGCATTTCTACAAGGCGGCGCGCAAGCGCGGCATCAAGCCGCTGCTGGGCTGCGAAATCTACGTCACGCCGGGCAGCCACCGCGAAAAGGTGCTGGTCAACGGCCGCCAGGCGAATCACCTGGTGCTGCTGGCGGAGGACAACCGCGGCTTCGCGAATCTGATGAAGCTGGTGAGCAAGGCGCACCTCGACGGCTACTACTACAAGCCGCGCATCGACCGCGCGCTGCTGGCGGAACACCGCGAAGGACTGATCGCGCTGTCCGCGTGCCTGAAGGGCGAAGTGGCCGAGGCGTTCATGGATGGGCTCGACGACAAGGCGAAGCAGCTGGCCGGCGAGTACGCGGAGATCATGGGGCCGGACCGGTTCTATCTCGAAGTGCAGGACCACGGCTTGCCGGAACAGCGGCCCGTGAACAAGAAGCTGGTCGCGCTGGCGCGGAAACTGGGCCTGCCGCTGGTGGCGACGAACGACGTGCACTACCTCGCGCCCGACCACGCCGAGCCGCACGAAATGCTGCTGTGCCTGCAAACGCAGGCCAAGTGGAGCGAGGCGGACCGCATGAAGTACGGCTCCGACCAGTTCTACCTCAAGAGCGAGGCGGAAATGCGCAAGCTCTTCGGCGAACTGCCGGAGGCGATCGAGAACACGTGGAAAATCGCCGAGCGCTGCAACGTGGAGCTGGCGCTGGGCGGGCAGAAGAATCCGCACTTCCCGAACTACCAGTGCCCCGACGGATTGACCCACAAGCAGTATTTGATGCGGATCGCGGCGGAGGGAATCCGCCGGATCTACGGCGTGGAAGACCTGGAGCATCCCCGGGACGACCGCGAAAAGGTCATCGCGGCGCGGTTTTCCCACGAGTTGGGCGTGATCGAAAAGACGGGCTTCCTGAACTACTTTCTCGTGGTGTGGGATTTCATCCACGCGGCAAAGGAGCGGGGCATTCCGGTGGGGCCGGGGCGCGGCTCGGGCGCCGGGAGCTTGATCGCCTACGCGGTGGGCATCACCGGCATCGATCCGCTGCGCTACGGGCTGATCTTCGAGCGTTTCCTGAATCCGGAGCGCGTGTCGCCGCCGGACTTCGACATCGATTTCTGCCAGGCGCGGCGCGGCGAGGTGATCGAATACGTGCGGCAGAAGTACGGCGCGGACAGCGTGGCGCAGATCGTGACCTACGGCACGCTGGGCGCCAAGACGCTGATCCGCGACATCGGCCGCGCGCTGGAAATCCCGCTGCCGGACTGCGACCGCCTCGCGAAGATGGTGCCCGAAATGCCGGGCACCACGCTGCTGAGCGCGAAGAAGGACAGCCTCGATTTCGCGACCGCCTGCAAGACCGAGCCGTTCGCGCAGGAAATCATGAAGTTCGCGCCGCCGCTGGAGGACATGCCGCGGCAGACCGGCACGCACGCGGCGGGCGTCGTCATCGGCGAAAAACCCCTGATCGAGCTGATCCCGCTGACGAAGGACAAAGACGGCAACGTCATTTCGCAGTGGGAAGCGGTGCCGCTGGAGGAATCGGGCCTGCTGAAGATGGACTTCCTGGGCCTGAAGACCCTGACGGTGGTGCGCGAGGCCTGCGACAACGTCCAGCGCACCACGGGCGTCGCGCCGGATCCGGACAATCTCCCGCTGGACGATCCGCAGACCTACGAACTGCTGGCGCGCGGCGACACCGTGGGCGTGTTCCAGGTCGAATCCGAGGGCATGCGCGACCTGTTGCGCCAGCTGCAGCTCAACCGGATCGAGGAGCTGATCGCCATGATCGCGCTCTATCGGCCGGGACCGATGAGCATGATCCCCTCGTTCATCGCCCGCAAGCACGGGCGCGAGCCGATCGAATACCCGCATCCGCTGCTGGAAGACGTCCTGAAGGAAACCTACGGCATCATGGTCTATCAGGAGCAGGTGCAGCAGGCCGCCGGCATCCTCGCCGGATTCAGCATGGGCCAGGGCGACATTCTGCGCCGCGCGATGGGCAAGAAAAAGCCCGAGGAAATGGCCAAGCAGCGCCAGGCGTTCACCGAAGGCTGCGTGAAGAAAAAGACCTGCACCGCGGCCAAGGCGGGCCAGATCTTCGACCAGATTTCGGAATTCGCGTCCTACGGCTTCAACAAGTCGCACTCGGCGGCGTACGGGATCGTGACGTTCCAAACGGCCTATCTGAAGGCGAACCATCCGGTCGAATTCATGGCGGCGATGCTGTCGTCGGAAATCGGCAACACCGACAAGCTGCCGGTGCTGGTGGCCGAGGCCCAGAAGATGGGCATCCAGGTGCTGCCGCCGGACGTCAACGAGAGCGGCCTGCGCTTCACGCCGGTGAAGGGCGCGATCCGCTACGGGCTCGCCGGCGTGAAAGGCGTCGGCGCAGGCGCCGTCGAGGCGCTCGTGAAAGAGCGCGAGGCGAACGGCCCGTTCAAGGGCCTGGTGGATTTCTGCGAGCGCATCGAAAACGGCGACGTCAACAAGAAGACGATCGAGGCGCTGGTGAAGTGCGGTGCGTTCGACTTCACGGGGCTGACGCGCGGCCGCCTGTTCGGGGGCATCGAGATCGCGATGGGCTATGCGGCCTCGCTCCGCAAGGACAAGGCGGCGGGCCAGTCGTCGCTGTTCGACCTGCTCGGCGGCGACGACGCGGCCGGCGTCGTCATGGCCGATGCGGACCTGCCCGCCGCCGAACCGTGGCCCCAGAAACAGATGCTCGCGTTCGAGAAGGAACTGATCGGCTTCTACATTTCGGGCCATCCGCTGCTGGCGTGCGCGTGGACGCTGGAGAAGTACAACCAGTGCGACGTCGCTCGCTTCGCCGAACTGCCCGAGCGCACGCGCACGCGCATCGGCGGCCTCGTCGTGAACGCCCAGAAGCGGTTCACGAAGCCGAAGAAGCCCGACGAAATGCCGCGCCCGATGATGTCCTTCCGCCTCGACACGCTGGAGGGCTCGATTTCCGCCGTGGCGTTTCCGGAAGCCTACGCCCAATTCGGCATCCATCTGCAGCCCGACGCGGCGGTGATGCTGTGCGGCAGCGTGCGCAAGGACAACGCCGGCGGCGCGAACACGCTGACCGTGGACGAGGTCTATCCCATCGACGAAGTGCCGGCGCGGTTCACGACCGGCCTGAGCTTGCACGTGAACGTCGGCACCTGGTCGGAAGAGCGGATGAACGAACTGAAAGAAACGATCCGGCGCCATCCGGGAACCACGCCGCTCAACATCTGCCTGCTGTATCCCGACAACGCCAAGGTGCACGTGCGCGCCGGCAGCCATTTGACCGTGCGCGTGTCGGAAGCGCTGGCGAAGGAATGCGAAAAAATCGTCGACGGTCTCTATGTCGGCACCGTCAAGCAGGCCGGCCTGAAGGCTCCGCCGGAATCCCGGTGGAGATCCCGCGGCGGCTGAGCCGCTACGTGTCCACCAGCGCGCGGAAGATTTCCTGACCGAGCGCCCGGGCGAGCAGCGGGGGGACCGCGTTGCCGATCTGCAGGTTTTTCCGAATGCGCGTGCCCGTGAACTGATAGCTATCCGGAAAGCTCTGGAGCCGGGCGCCTTCGCGGGTCGTCAGGCCGCGATCCGCCCGGGGATGGATGCAGCGGCTGCTGCTGGGCGTGCCGAAATTGCGGGTGATGGTCGTGGACGGCCGATCCGCCCACAGGCGGGCGTAGGTGTTCGCGAAGCACGACCGCGGCCGCAGGTTCTCGGGCACGTCGAGGATCGTGCCGCCCGGCGGCACTTGCGCCAGCACGGCCAGCAGCCGTTCGCCGTGCCAAGGGCCGTCGTGTTCCGTCAGCGTTTCGCCGGCGCCGGTGCGCATGAACGCCTGGTAGTCGTTTTGCGGAGGAGAGCGGTAGCGGTCGCTGGATTCTCCCGAACGGACCGCCGGCAGATCGGACAGGGCCTCGTCTAGCGTCAGCGGAGGTTTCGCGCGGAACAGCTTGTCGGGTTCGCCGTGCGTGGGCGCCGGAAAACGGAAAGCGGCGTTTTCGCGGAAGGCCACGACGAACGTCCGCTGCCGGGATTGCGGGACGCCGTATTCCACGGCGTTGAGGATGTCGCAGTGCAGCGCCGGATAGCCGAGATCTTCCAGCCCCCGGTAGAGGGCCTGGAAGGCGCGCCCGCCGTACATGCGGCGGAACCCGCTGACGTTTTCGAACAGAACGGCGCGCGGTTTCAGGGCGCCGACGATTTCGAGGAAGGCGTAGAACAGCTTGTTGCGCGGATCGTCTTCGTCTTTTTTCCCGACGGTGCTGAATCCCTGGCAGGGCGGGCCGCCGGCGACCAGATCGACGCCTTGGGCCGCCGCGAGCAATGCGGCGCGAACGGTCGGATCGAGGACGTCGCCGGCCACGACGGCGGTTTCGGAATGATTCAGGGCGTAGGTCGCGGCGAAAACGGGTTCGTATTCGTTCGCGGCCTGCACGCGGAAGCCGGCCCACGTCAATCCCAGGCCCAGCCCGCCGGCGCCCGCGAAGAGATCGAGGACGGCCGGGCGCGAATGGTGGGGTGCGGACATGCTGGGTTGTTCCTATACGCCAATCCGCGTCCGGAAGCCAGTCCGGAGTGACGCCTCCCGGAGAACCTCAACCGCCGGAGAAGGGCGGCAGGAGCGTGATCTGGTCGCCGTCCTGGATGGGGGCGTCCCATTCGACGAATTCGTCGTTGATGGCGGCCTTGACGATGTTGGTGGTGAGGGGGAAGTGGCCGTTGGCTTGGATTTCGTGGAGCAGCTGGCGGGCGGTAGCGGCCTCGGTTTCGTAGGGCTCGGACTGCGTGCCGCGCCGGGCGCCGACGAGCGCGAAATAGCGGATGACGACTTTTTTCTTCATGGCTTCGGAAAGGTGGGGGAAATCTACCGCAAAAAGAATCCGCAGTCCACCGAAGGACTGCGGATTCCGTCGCCGGACCGGCCGATGATCAAAGGCCGACGCGCTTCTTGAGCCCGGCGAGTTGCGCTTTCATGCGGGCCGGCAACCGGTCGCCGGCCTTGTTCAGGAATTCCTCGATCTCCGGCACTTCGCTCTTCCAGCCGCCCAGATCGATGCGCAGCAGTTCGGCGATGTCGGCCTCGCCGAGATGCAGGCCGCCGACGTCCAGGTCGCAGGCTTTCGGCAGGATGCCGACCGGCGTTTCCACGCCGTCGACTTTGCCTTCGACGCGTTCGCACATCCATTTCAGGACGCGGGAATTGTCGCCGAAGCCCGGCCACAGCCACTTGCCCTCGGGGGACTTACGAAACCAGTTCACGTAGAAGATCTGCGGCGCCTTGGCGCCGAGCTTGTCGCCCATGTCGAACCAGTGCTGCCAATAGTCGCCGACGTTGTAACCGCAGAACGGCAACATGGCCATCGGGTCGCGGCGGATGGCCTTTTTGACGTCCAGCGCCGCCGCGGTGGCTTCCGACGCGGCCGTGGCGCCCATGTACACGCCGTGGTCCCAGTCGAACGCCTGGCTGACCAGCGGCACCAGACTGGAACGCCGGCCGCCGAAGATGAAGATGTCGATCGGCACGCCGTCGGGATCTTCCCAATCCGGGCAGATGACCGGGCACTGGCGCGCCGGCGCGGTGAAGCGCGCGTTGGGATGGGCGCCCTTGACCGGCTTGCCGTTGGCGTCCTTCTTGTCCGGCGTCCAGTCCTGGCCCTTCCAGTCGATGCCGTGCTTGCATTCGACGTTCATCTCTTCCCACCAGACGTCGCCGTCGTCGGTCAGAACGCAGTTGGTGAAGATGGAATTTTCCTTGATCGATTCCATGGCCATCGGATTGGACTTGTAGCTGGTGCCGGGCGCGACGCCGAAGAAGCCGGATTCCGGATTGATGGCGTGCAGGCGGCCGTCTTCCCGGATTTTCATCCAGGCGATGTCGTCGCCGATGCACTCGCACTTCCAGCCCGGAATGGTGGGCTGGAGCATGGCGAGATTGGTCTTGCCGCAGGCGCTCGGGAAGGCCGCGGCGACGTGGAAGCGCCGGCCTTGCGGATTGGTCAGGCGCAGGATGAGCATGTGCTCGGCCATCCAGCCCTCGCGGCGGGCCATCGTCGAGGCGATGCGCAGGGCCAGGCATTTCTTGCCCAGCAAGGCGTTGCCGCCGTATCCCGACCCGAAGGACCAGATGAGATTCTCTTCCGGGAAGTGGGCGATGTACTTCTTCTCGATCGGGGCGCAGGGCCAGGACACGTCCTGCTGGCCGGGCTGCAGCGGCGCGCCGATGGAGTGCAGGCACGGGATGAACTCGCCGTCTTCTCCGAGAGTCTCGAGCACCTGGTCGCCGACGCGCGTCATGATGTGCATGTTCACCACGACGTAGGGGGAGTCGGTGATTTCCACGCCGATCTTCGCGATGGGGGAACCGACCGGACCCATGCTGAACGGAATCACGTACAGGGTGCGGCCTTTCATGCAGCCGTCGTACAGGCCGGCCATGGTCTTCTTCAGTTCGACCGGATCGATCCAGTTGTTGGTCGGACCGGCTTCGATCTGGGTTTTCGACGCGATGTAGGTGCGGTCCTCGACCCGCGCCACGTCGCTCGGATCGCTGCGGAACAGGAAGCTGTTCGGGCGCTTCGGCAGGGGCGTGGCGGCGCCGGCCGCGACCATCTTCTTGCACAGGTCGTCGTATTCGGCTGGCGAGCCGTCGCACCAGCGGATGGCGTCGGGCTTGCAAAGGGCGGCGATCTCTTCGACCCACTGGATCAATTTGGGATTTTTCGTCTTCATGTCGTAGCCTTTCCTTCGTGGTTTCGGTGTCCGGCACGGCTTCCCGGAAGGCGGCGAACTTTAACCGCAGAAACGGGAACCCGCAAGCGAAAAACGACCGCGACTTGCATTTGGGCGTCCGATGTGGTTTCCTGCGGGCGCATTTGCAGGAAGGTTGACACATGAGCGAGGCTGTCGGGCAGAACGAGTTGGAAAACCGCGTGCTGGAGTTGATGGGGAACGAAAAGGCGGGCGCCGGGGACTGGATTGCCGCGCTGGCGGCGGGGATAGCGGCGGGCGTGCCGGCGGCCACCCGCGAGTGGGCGGGGATGGCGCAGGACGCGCTGGCGAAGGCGGGCGACGTCGAAGGCGGGATCGATCTGCTGAAGTGGCGGGCGGAAAACACGCCGGTCGAACAGATGAACGCGAAGGACTGGCTCCGGGCCGCCGACGTGGTCGCGGGATCGAATCCGCACCTGCTGGCGCTGCTGCAGGAAGCGGGCTTCGGCCAGCGGTTGGCCGCGCGCGAATGCGTGCGCCGCTTCCGCTTGCTCCACGGCTTGCGGCCGGGCGCGCTGTGTCTGCACCGCACGTGGGGCTTCGGCGTGGTGAAGAAGGCGGACACGCTCTACAAGAAGATCGAAATCGATTTCCGGGGCCGCCCGGGCCACGGGCTGGCCATGAAGGTCGCGGCCGAAACCCTCGAAATGCTGGCCGACGACCATTTGCTGGCCCGGTTGCATCGGGATCGGGAAGTCGTCCAGGCGCTCGTCGCGGAATCGCCGGCGGACGTCGTCCGTTCCGCGCTGGCGAGCTTCGGCCCGCTGCCGGCCGGCGCGCTGCAGGAGAAACTGGTTTCGTCCGGCGTGGTGCTGGAGGCCGATTGGAAGCGCTTCTGGGATGCCGCGCGCAAGGTGCTCAAGGCCGATCCCATGGTGGACGTGCCCGCCAAGCGGACGGATCCGATCCGGTTGCTCGACCGCGCGTCGGGCTACGACGATTCCTGGTTCGACAAGCTCGCGAACGAACGCGATCTGAAGGTCATCATGGCGCGGGCGCGCGAACTGGCGGAAAGTCCGGCGAGCCTGGCGGCGATCCAGCCGGCGCAGAAACGGATCTTGGCGAACCGCATGGCGTTCGTGCTGCTCGGAGCGACCAGCCGGCAGCCCGGGCTCAAGATGCTGGCGGCGATGCTGGCCGCGCGGTTGGGGCTCGACGCTCCCGATTGCGACTGGCCGGCGGTCGTCCGCGAATTTTTGCGGGGCGCCGCGATCCTGCCGCTGCTGCACGATCTGCCCGCCCGCGAATTGGAAGCCACGCTGGAATTCTGCTGGGCGCAGGACGCGGCGGCCACCCGCGCGGCGCTGTTGGGCCAGTTGCGGCATCTGCATTTCACGGCGCTGCAGGAAGCCATGAACCAGCTGCTGAAGAAAGGCGCGGGCGAAGAGTGCCGCCAGATCTTCGCGGAGGCGTGCGCCACGCACCTGATCCGGGAAGAAATGTTGCTGTGGGCGATGAAAAACCCGAAGCTGGCCGCGGAATGGGATTTGCCGACGCCGACGGTGCTGGCGCCGCTGGTGGTGGAAGAACTCGAGCAGGACTACATGGGCGACCGCCTCAAGACGCAGAAGATGCTGCGCGAGAAGTTCGAGGATTCGGAATGGCTGCGGTTGGTCTTCGACGGCATGACGCCGGGCCGGCAAAAGGATTTCTTCAAGCGCCTGAACCAATCGTCCGGCTGGCCGGGACTGGATCGCCAGGTGCTGCAAGCCAAGGTCCTGAAGCTGTATCCCCACCTGCAGAGCGTGATCACCGGCGAGACGGACGACCATCCCGTCGCCACCTACGGGTCGGTGACCTCGCATCGCACCTACCGCGAACGCCAGGAACAGCTCGAAAAACTGATCAACGTCGACATCCCCGCCAACTCGAAGGAAATCGCGGTGGCGCGTAGCTACGGCGACCTGAGCGAAAACTTCGAATACAAGGCCGCGAAGGACATGCAGCGCGTGCTGATGGCGCGCCGCGCGGATCTCGAGGCGATGATGTCCAAGGTGCGGCCGACGGATTTCTCCGAGGCGCCCAAGGGCGTGGCCGGCATCGGCTCCACCGTGACGCTGGACTATCCCGACGGCCGTTCGGAACATTTCCACATCCTCGGCGAGTGGGACCAGCAGCCGGAGAAACACGTCATTTCGTCCAATACCCGCATGGCCAAGGCCCTGGCCGGCAAAAAGGCCGGCGACAAGGTGCTGGTGCCGACGGAAGGCGGCGCCGAGGTCGAATGCGTCCTTCGGTCGGTCGAGGAATTGCCCGCCGAAATCAAGGAATGGGTGAAGTAGCATGGGCTTGAAGGCGCGCTGGGAAAATTATCTGTCGCACGACGCGCCGCCGTTCGTGCAGTTCGTGAAGTACGGACTGGCGGGCGGGCTGGCGACGGCAACGCATATCTTGGCGTTCTTCCTGGTCGGCTTCCTGCTCTTCCCGTGCGTGACGCCGGAAGATCCGCTGGTGAAGCTGTTCGGACTGGACGCGCCGGAAGTCGTGGCCGACCTCCGCGCGCGCTATGCGATCTACTCCAACGTGATCGCGTTCTTCGTATCGAACACGGTGTGCTATCTCGCCAACCGTTGGTTCGTGTTCAAGCCGGGTCGGCACCACGTCGTGATCGAATTCCTCCTGTTCTTGGCGGTATCGGCCGTCAGCATGGCCATCGGCACGACGCTGATGGGCGTGCTGATCAAGCAGTTTGGCGTGCAGACGACCTACGCGTTCGGCGCCAACATCCTCAGCTCGCTGGCGATCAACTACGTCATGCGGAAGTTTTTCGTCTTCCAGGGCTAGCCTCTCCGGCAACCGGAAAACGAAAGGGCGGCCGAACGGCCGCCCTTTTGCGTGGGAATGACCCGGAACTCAGGCGAGGGCCTGGGCGATCATCTCGCGCGCGGCGGCGAGGGCTTCGGGCAGCTTGGCGGGATCCTTGCCGCCGGCCTGGGCCTTGTCGGGCTTGCCGCCGCCGCCGCCGCCCGCGATCTTGGCGACGGCGCCGACGAGCTTGCCGGCGTTCACGCCTTTGGCCTGCGCCGCCGGGCCCGCGTTCAGGATGAAGGTGATCTTGCCGTCGGCCACGGCCGCCAGCAGGATGACGCTCTCGGGGGTCTGCTTGCGCAGGCTTTCGACCAGCGCGCGCAGGGGATCGGCGGCGAGCTCGCCGACGGATTCGACCAGGACCGGGATGCCGCCGACGGGCGCGAACTGGTTCGCCAAGGCCGCGCCCTTTTCGAGGGCGTTCTTTTCGGCGGCGGCTTCGATTTCCTTCTCGAGCTTCTGGGTTTGTTCGAGGAGGGCTTCGACGCGCGCGGGCAGATCGGCGGCGCCGATGGACAGCCGCTGGGCCAGGGCCGCCAGGATGGAATGTTCCTGGACCGTGTGTTCGCAGGCGACGAGACCGGTCTGGGCTTCGATGCGGCGCACGCCGGCGGCGATGGAGGTTTCGGCGAGGATGCGGAAGGGGCCGATGTCGCCGCTGCGCTCGACGTGGGTGCCGCCGCACAGTTCGCGCGAGATGCCTTCGGTGTCCACGACGCGGACCGTGTCGCCGTATTTCTCGTCGAAGACGGCGATGATGCCGGAGCCGGGCACGTCCTTGAGGGCCATTTCGTAGGTTTTGACGGGGACGTTGGCGACGACGTATTCGGTGACGAGGCGCTCGAGGGCGGCGATCTGCTCGGCGGTGAGGGCCTCGAACCAGGTGAAGTCGAAGCGCAGGCGGTCGGGGGCGACGTAGGAGCCGGCCTGCTTGATGGAATCGGTCGCGAGCACCTTGCGCAGCGCGGCGTTGAGCAGGTGCGTGGCGGTGTGGTGGCGCTTGATCGCCGCGCGGCGGGCTTCGTCGACCGTCGCGATCACGGCGGCGCCTTTGGCCAGCGCGCCTTTGGCCAGTTTGCCCTTGTGGAGCAGGATGCCTTGCGCGGGCTTCTTGGTGTCGGCGACTTCGAATCGCGCGCCGGCGCAGGTGGTGATGACGCCGGTATCGCCGACCTGGCCGCCGGACTCGGCGTAGAAGGGGGTTTGCTTCAGCAGGATTTCGCCGCTCTGGCCTTCGGCGAGGGAATCGACGAGCTGGCCGCCGGAAAGGATGGCGACGATCTCGGTGCCGTTGGAGAGCGAGGTGTAGCCCGTGAACGCGGATTGGATGCCCTGTTCGACGAAATGGGCGACGAGGTCGTTTTCGGCGGCGGTGCCGTCCTTGCGGGCGGCGCGGGCGCGGGCGCGCTGTTCGTCCATGCAACGGTCGAACGCGGGCTGGTCGACGTCGAGGCCCTTTTCGGCGGCCATGAGGACGGTCAAGTCGAAGGGGAAGCCGTAGGTATCGTAGAGCTTGAAGGCCTGCTCGCCGGGGAAGACGGAGGCGTCGGCTTGCTTCAGTTCGGCGACGGTTTCGTCGAAGAGCGCGATGCCGCGGTCGAGGGTGGCGGCGAAGGATTCTTCCTCGGCGCGCAGGGCGCGGACGATTTCTTCGCGGCGAGCGACGAGTTCGGGGAAGAACGGCCCCATCTGCTTTTCGAGGACGGGGAACAGCTTGCAGAGGAAGGGTTTCACGAGGCCGATGTTGCGGCCGTAGCGCGCGGCGCGGCGCAGCAGGCGGCGCAGGACGTAGCCGCGGCCGTCGTTGGACGGCATGACGCCGTCCGCGATGGCGAAGGACAGCGCGCGCAGATGGTCGGCGATGACCCGCATGGCCACGGCCGTTTCGTCTTGGAGGTAGGGTTTGCCGGAGAGCTGGGCGACGGCGTCGATGAGCGGCATGAAGACGTCGGTGTCGTAGTTGGAGGTCTTGCCCTGGATGACGGCGACGACGCGCTCGAAACCCATGCCGGTGTCCACGCACTTGGCCGGCAGCTCGTCGAGGGTGCCGTCGGACTTGCGGTTGTACTGCATGAAGACGTTGTTCCAGATCTCGATGACCTGGGGCGTGCCGGCGTTGACCATGTCGGCGGTGCAGCCGTTGGGGGTCAGGTCGAAGTGGATTTCCGAGCAGGGGCCGCAGGGGCCGGTCTCGCCCATTTCCCAGAAGTTGTCTTTCTCGCCGAAACGCAGGATGTGGGCGGGATCGACGTCGGTGCAGGTGCGCCAGATCTCGGCGGCTTCGTCGTCGGTGGTGTAGACGGTGACCCAGAGGCGGTTCTTGGGCATTTTCCAGACTTCCGTCAGGAGTTCCCAGGCCCAGGTGATGGCTTCGCGCTTGTAGTAGTCGCCGAAGGACCAGTTGCCGAGCATTTCGAAGAAGGTGTGGTGATAGGTGTCGCGGCCGACTTCCTCGAGGTCGTTGTGCTTGCCGGAGACGCGGATGCACTTCTGGGTGTCGGCGACGCGCTTCCAGGACGACTTGCGGGCGCCGAGGAAGATTTCCTTGAACTGGTTCATGCCGGCGTTGGCGAAGAGCAGGGTGGGGTCGGTCGGCAGGACGACGGGCGACGAAGGCACGATCTCGTGCTGCTTCGAGGCGAAGAAGTCGAGGAACGACTGGCGGATTTCGGATGAGGTCATCATGGGGCGGCTCCTGGGTTTTCCACGCTATGGAAAAAAGTTTTCCACGCCGTGGAAAAATCGGGGGGGATTTTTCCACACTGTGGAAAAAAGGGAAGCTCTATTTCAGCCGCGATTCCCCGCGCGGGGAGGGGTTCACGGGGCTTGCAGGAGTTCGGCGAGGGTCGGGAAGGGGCGTTCGGCGGGGGCGTCGGCCAGCGGCACGACGGAGGGATGCCAGGGGACGTCGGTCTGGAGGGCGATGCCGACGCGATCGGGTTCGAGGCCGTTTTCGAGCGGCAGGCGGACGGTTTTCCGTTCGCCGCGCCGCCACGGGGCCGGGGCTTCGCCGAGGGGAACGGTTTCGCGCGGGCGCCATTTTCCGCGCTGGAAGATCCGGAGTTGCGCGGCGAAGGGCGGGATGGCGTTTTGGAGCGCCTCCAGGTCGAGCAGGATTTGGCCGTTTTCGACGCGGCAGCCGCGGACGGCGAGCCAATCGCCGTAGCGGACGGCGGCGGGAACGGGTTTATCCGAGAGGGCGCGGCGGAGTTGTTTGGCGCGCCGGGCCAGCATGTCGCGCCAGGACCACGTCCATTGGGCGTCTTCCACGCGAATGGCGCCGCCCGAGCGCGCCCGGAACGTCAGGAGCACGTTGCGGGGCAGTTCCGCGGAGGTGCGGCTCCACTCCGTTTCGCCCGCGGCGGGATCGGGCAGATCCGCGAATTCGAAACGGCCGATTTCGGTTTGGTCGTCCGCGTCGAGCGCGACCGTTCCGAAGAAATTGGTGTTTCCGGCCGAATCCGGATGGCGGCCGAGCGACATCGCGAGGGTTTGCGCCGCGCCGAAGACGGGCAGGATCTGCGCGAAGGCGAGCGTCCGGCGTTCGGCGTTTTTCGCCGGCGCGAGGGGCAGTTGGAGCAGGACGGGCTCGTCCGGTTCCACGAGCCGGATGCGGGCGAAATCCTGCCAGATGGCCAGCGGGATTCCGCCGAAACAAACGGGCGGCGGCCGGGTTTCGTCTTGGGCGAGCCATTGGTCCCATTGGGCCAGCAGGGCTTCGGCATCCGGCGTGGCGTCGGGATCGCCGGCCAGCGCGCGCCAGAACGGGCCGGCTTGGGCGAGGACGCCGTGCCGCCGCAGCAGATCGACGGCTTTGTCCAAATGGCCCTCGTCGAGCAGCAGGGTGGCGGCTTCGACCGGATCGAAAGCCACGTGGAGGAAACAGGGCAGATAGGTGAGGGTGGCTCCGCCGGTTTCGGAGCGGACGGCGACGCGTTCGTAGCGGCTCCAGCGCAGATTCCACCACGGGCGTTCGAGGGGAATCGCGCCCGCATCGTAGGGATCGAGCTCCAGACGCCGGGTCCGGCCGAAGCCTTGTGCCTCCACGTCGGCGGCCCGCTCGCGCGTGCTGAACACGAGGAAGACGGGACCGTCCAAGGGGCCGGGTCCGCCGATGGCGATTTCGCGCGCGAACCGATCGACCGGCACGGCGATGCGCGGCCCGGCGCGCAGATCGCTCCGGAAGAACGTGGTGCGGCCTTCGTCCCGGACCCACGCCGGCCGCGGCAATTCGACCGGTTCATCGCCGGAAGCGGGCCGGTCGCCGGCGGAACGCCACCACAACTCGATGCGGGGGGCGCGGAAGTACGGTTGCGGGGCAGTGGATTCGAGGGAGGCCCATGTCGCGATGCGCCGGCCATGGGTCTGGAGGTCTTTCATCTCCTGCGCGTACGGCGGAAAAAGAACGCGGGTGAGGGGGTCCCGCAACCCGCGGGCGCAGAAGTCGGCATTGAGAAGGAAATATCCGGACGAATCGGGACCGGCCGGCAAGGAAGCCACGTCGGCGGCGTATTCGGAAATGGGGATGGTATGGGAAGAAACTCCGGTTTCGGCCGGCGCCGAATATAATTCGGCGACGAGCGGCCGGTCTTTCGGGAAGCAGGCTTTCAACTGGCGGTTGGCGAGGCGGCGGGTGTCTTCCCAGGCGAATTGGGACGAGAGGGCCAAGCCGGTCTTCGCGACGGGGAGCACGGCCAAGGCGCACAGGACCAGCGCGGCGATTCTCGTTGCGGGCGCTCCGCGGGCGTTCCACAGGGCGGCGACGGGCAGGGCCGCCCACAGGCAGAGAATCGGAAGCAAGGCCATGAATTCCTGGGAGCGGGACCAGGGGGCCAGCCAGACGATGTACCCGAGCCAAAGCGCCGGAAACAGGAGGGTGATCGGCCAGAACGGGCGGAGCCGACGGACCGCGCACAGCGGGATGCCGACGGCCGCAATCAGAAGCCAGCCCGGGCGCAGCGTGCGGGCGAAACGAAACAGATTGGCGGCGTTCATCCATTGGCGGGCATGGGGCTGGTCGGCCAGCGGTCCCAGGATTTCGGCGGTTTCGGCATAGACGGCGGCGCCGGCCGCCTTCATCCCGGCCATGAACTCGGAGAAATGGAGCGCGTCCGGCGAAGCGGCGGCGAAGCCGGCCGCGACCAGCGGCAGGGCGACCAGCAGCATGCCGACGGTTCCGGCGACGGCGCGCGGGCGGCTGGTCGCGGAGCGCGGCGGCCGAAGCGAGGCCAGCAGCGGAAGGATCAAGAGCGCCAGAGGGAACTTGGTGCCGGCGGCGAATCCCGTCGCGAGGGCTGCCAGGATCCAGTCGCGCCATTTGCGGGTCGCGAGAAAGCGGGCCATCCCGAGCAGCGCCAGCGCGAGGGTGGCGAGCATGGCGACGTCGCTTTCCAGGTAATGGGCATGTTCGATGGCGAAGGGCGTGAAGGCCAGCAAGGCGGCGGCCGTCAAGGCGGCGGCCCGCGACCGGGCCACGCGGCCGGCCAGCAGCGCGCCCAAGAGAACGGCCAGCGTGCCCATCCAGACGTTGAACGTGCGGCCGAAGGCGACGGGATCCGTGCGGGGCGGCATCCGGACGTCCGTTGCGCGGATGAAATAGGCCCAGCGATGGGAACCATATCGCTGCGTCCATTCCGCCGTTTTGCGCGCGAGATCCGCCAACACGAAGAAACCGCCGGCATAGGTTTGGGGGCGCAGCGAGTGTTGCGCATGCATCCGATCCATCCAGAGCGCGATGTTCCGTTCGTCCGGATGGAGCTGCAGCGGCTCGCACAGCCCGGCGTAGCGCAGCAGCAATCCGGCCAGCAGGATCGCCCCCAGCAGGAAGCGGAAGACGATCGTCCGTGTTTTGGCCATGCTCACGGATCGACGGTAGGCGGAAACGGGTCGAGGGGCAATGCGGAAATGCGCGAACACGGGCGGTTCAGGGAACGTAGCGGAACAGGTCGTTTTGTTCCCAGATCTCGACCGCCAGGGAGGACGGGTCTCCCGGCGGCGACCGGAGAGGCCAGCACCAGTTTTGGGGTTGCGGCCCGAGAGGGGCGGGCGGGGGGCGGAGAATCGCGCGTTCGGTTTCTCCATGCCGCAAGACGCCTCGCACGGGCAGGGGCACGCCGCGATTCAGGACCTCGGCGCAGAAGGTGCCGGAGTCCGGTTGCGCGCCGGGCGCCACCGCGAATTCGTGCCGTCCGCCGTAGACGGAGACGCGCGGAATGCGGAAATAGTCGGCGGAAGGCGTCGGGAAAAACAGCTGGTCTGCGCACACCATGGCGGTTCGATAGCCGGCATTGGAGACGGCCTGGACCAGGAAATCGGGGGCGACGCCGTAGGGATAGCAGTAGTCGCGCGGGGTGCGCCGGGTTTTGCTCTTGAACAGGCGCCGGCATTCCGCGGCCTCCAAGGCGAGGCGGGCCGGCCGGCCGGCGTGCGAATGCGAATGGATGCCGAAGACGAAGGTGCCGCGGTTTTGCATCGCCCGCACTTCCTCCCAGCTCAGGCAATCGTAGGTGCCGTACTTCATCCGGCCGTCCGGCGCGTCGGCGACGGATCCGGTGATGAGGTAGCAGATGGCCCGGAATCCGGCGGCGCGCAAGATGGGCTCCGCCTCGGTCCGCGTGCTGAGCAGGCCGTCGTCGAAGGTGATGACGACGGGTTTTCGCGGCTGCCAGAATTTCCACGCGCGGCGTTTCGCGAGGTCTGCGGGCAGGATGGTCCGGTAGCCGGCGGCCTGGAGATCGGCGATCTGCCGGCGGAATTCCTCGGTCGCGACCGTCCAGACGTCGGCGCCCGGATCCGGCGCGAGGTGGTGGTACATCAGGACGGGAACGGGGCGGGGCGCGCCGCGGGAGCAGGCGCCGAGCCCGGCCAGCGCAACGCCGACCAGCAGCGCCCGGAAAATTCCCCGGGTCCGACAAATCATGGGTTTTGCTCTTTCAACGGGACCCGGAACGTTTTCATGACGGGCAGGTGCTGCATGTCGTGGGCGGTGTCGTCCCATTCCGCGGGCGGGGGCAGAGGGTTCCAAAGACGGGAATCGAAAACGAGGCCGTCGGGGAACTTCTCGTCGAGCAGCACGGTGGGCGCGTGGTACGGCGCGAGAGCCGGATTGGGCAGGACGTAGTCGTAGGGCCGGTTGCGTTTCGCGTTCGTGTTCTTGTTGCCTTCCTGGTCGGCGGGCTGCGCGGAATCGTCGAACCATTTCGTCAGCTCCGCGAGCGCGGTCGATTCGCGGGTGGAAACGTTCAAATCGCCGCAGAGCGCGACGTAGTCGTCCGCGGGGAATTGCTTGCGGATGAGCTGCAGCAGATGGCGGGCTTCGGGACCGCGCCGCTCGGAATGGTTCTGCACGAGATGGACGCTGACGACGTGCAGCGGCTTGGGGCCGGGAATCTGGACGGTCGCCCAGAACAGGCGGCGGTTGCCGACGTAGGGATCGTCCCATTGCCCGAACGCGACGATGGGATAGCGGCTCATGACGCCGTTGGGCAGGCGCGCGCCGCCTTTTTCGCGCGCGAAATGCCAGTCCGGCCCGAAAAGGCGCTGGGCCAGATCCTTGGACGTGCCCAGCTTGTAGTTGTATTCCTGGATCGCGAGCACGTCGGGCTGGAGGGCCTGGAGGATGCGGATGCCGGGCGCGTCGTAGGCCTGGGTCACGTTGTCGGACAGATTCGCGGTGGCGAGGGTGAAGGTGGCCCATTTGGGCGGCGTCGCGCCGCAGCAAACGGCGGCTCCCAGCAGGCAAAACAGAAAATGGAACGGACGGAACATAGAAGAGGGAAGATAGCGGATTTGCGGCGGGGCGTCCACTTCGGAGGCGCGGCGGGAACCAGCGGAAAATAACGTCCCCCTTTCCCGTGCGTTCGTGCTAGGATGCCGCCCCATGAAGCTAAGCCCCTATATTCGCATCGCCCGCCCGGAATACTGGGCCAACCACGTGTTCATCGCGCCCGGCATCCTGCTGGCGTTTCTCTACGTGCCGGGCTGGCCGACCCCGGAAATTCTCTTGCGGGTGGCATCGGCCATCGTCTGCGCCTGTCTGGTGGCGTCAAGCAACTACGTGCTGAACGAGATCCTCGACGCGCCCAAGGACCGGTTCCATCCGGAAAAGAAAAACCGGCCGGTGGCCAGCGGCGAGGTCAACGTGCCGATCGCCTACGTCGAATGGCTGGTGTTGGCCGCGCTGGGCTTCGCCTTGGCTTTTCGCCTGTTTCCGCCGCTGGGGTGGACGATGGTGGCGTTCTGGATTTCGGGCATGGTCTACAACGTGCCGCCCGTGCGGCTGAAGGACGTGCCGTACGTGGACGTGGTGTGCGAGTCGGTGAACAATCCGATCCGGCTGTGCATCGGCTGGTTTGCGGCCGGCGCGACGCTCGCGCCTCCGTTTTCGATCATGCTGGCCTACTGGATGTTCGGGGCGTTCCTGATGGGGATGAAGCGGTTCGCGGAGTTCCGGCACATCCGGGAATCGGGCCAGGCGGCCAACTACCGGAAATCGTTCGGCTACTACACCGAAGAGCGGCTGCAGGAGAGCATTTTCTTCTACGGGGCGCTGTTCGGGATGTTGTCGGGCTTCTTCATGGCGCGCTACCACGTGGAGATGGTGCTGGCGACGCCGCTGGTGGCGCTGGCGATGGCGTACTACATCCATCTGGGCTTCAAACACGACAGCCCGGTGCAGCATCCGGAGCGTCTTTTCCGGCAAAAGAAGCTGATGGTGCTGGTGGCGCTGGCGTTTCTGGCCTGCTCCGTGCTGCTCTACGTGCGGATTCCGTCGTTCCGCCGGGCGATTTCGCCTTGGATCCTTCCGCCGGCGGAATTGGCCGCGCCGTAGCCGGCGAACGCCCTACACGGAAAAATCGAGGAACAGGCGCAGGCCGGCATAGGTCAGCGCGGAGACCGCCGGCGCGCCGTAGGCGAAGAGGCGCGACGGCATGCGGAGCAACCGGTCCGCCGCGAACGCCAGCGGGAGGCTGGCCACCCAGATCCAGCAGCGGGCCGCTTCCATTTTCAGGCAGTTGGGCCCGAACAGCAACGGCAGCGCGAAGATCCCGAGCACGATGAACAGGTAGATCGTCCGCGGCTCGCCGAAATCCGATTTCCGGAACCGGAAGAGCGCGGCGGCGAACGCCGAGCAGGCGACGCCGCCCAGCATCAGCCACAAATCGATCTGTCCGCCGAGCAGCGCCAGGATCCATTGGTAGGGGCCGGTGAAGGGGTACCACTGGGACACGTACTGGGCGGCATAGCGGTACATGGCCCAATAATCCAGCCGGTGATAGGCGAGAAAGACGCCCGCCAGCGCGGCCATGACGGCCAGCGGAAAGACGAGGCGTCCGGCGTATTCGCGGAGGCGCCAGCGGGCCCGCACGCCGGTGGCGAGGGCGAACAGGAAAAAGATGCTGGTCGCGAGGCACCAACTGTAGTTCAGCAAAACGAGCGCGAAGAAATCCACGCCGAGCGCGAATCCCCAGAGACCGGCGCGTTTGGAGGCGGTAGCCGTCTCCCAGCCGAGCAGGAGGGCGAGATTGAAGAAAACGGCGTACGTCGAATCCTGGGCAAAGGTGGCATAGGCGGCGACCGCCGGGGCCGTTGCCCAGAGCGTCGCCGCGAGAAATCCCGCGCGCGCGTCGAACAGCCGCCGGGCCAATCCGAAGAGAACGAAGACGTTCAGCGCGCCGAACGCGGCCAGCCCGATCGAATAGCGCAGGCGATTTTCGGGCGAACGGATGTCGCGCCCCTTCACGCCCATGGCCTTGCCGATCCAATACAGCGACAACGAAGCGCCGGGCGGGTGGGAAAGGCCGTGGATCGTCCGCCGGAGCTTGGGCTGGATCTCCCGGAAGCGGCTGAAATAGTCGCGGCTGTCCTGGATGAAGGGTTGCGCATACAGCATGGTGGAGCCGGGGTTGTTCCAGGCCGCCAACAGGGAACCGGGCCGGTCCGGTTGGTCCCGGGCGCCGTTCGGCAGGCAGGCGAGGGACAGATGGAGGCCGATGGCCAGGAGATACAGGCCGACGAGCGCCGGAGCGACCCGGACGGGAGGGCGTCGCACGATCCACGCCAGCAACAGGATCATCGCCGCCAAGAGAGCCGCGACCGCGCCCAGCCAAACGAGTCCCGGCGCCTGCGCGATCCGGATCCAAGCTTCGGCGAACGTTTCGTCCGGATTCCAGAGGCTTGCGTAGAAGGGGAAAGTCCGGCGGTCGTTGAACCCTTGGTCCCACCGCCAGCGGTTGAACAGGTTGAACAGCGCCCAGAGCGTCCACGGGCGCCAGATCCAAGCCGCGAAGGTCGCGGCGGGATGGCCGACGAGGCGTCCCCGCCGCTTGGCCGCGAGCCAAGCGACCTCGCAGGCCAATCCCGCCAGGGCCAGAAACGCCGGGACGGACGGGAACAAGCGGGACCAATCGTTCATCCCGCCTTGATGCCAGCGCGGAGCGCTTCGGGTCAAGCCGTATTTGGTTGGCTTCGGTTTGGATTTCCGGATATAGAGATTCTTTCAATCCCTTTTGGAAGATCGCGAATGAACAAGACAAATTGGTGGGTGGCGGCATTGGGCGCCGCGCTGGCGTACGTGTTTCTGTCGGGGCAAGGCGTTCCGCTGCATTCCGCCGTTCTGGCGCATCCGGGCTGGACGGCGCTGGTGCTGCTGCTGGCGTTCGCGGCGGTGGCCCACGGCCGTTCCCGCGCCTGGCTGGGGCGGCGCTTCGATTGGCTCTGCCGCGTGCCGCGCGCCCGGTTCAATCTCGGCGTGTTCGCCGTGGCCTTCCTGGCGTACGCGGGCGTCGCCTGGTTCTTGTTCAAGGGAATTCCCCGGCTCGACGACGGCATGGCGTCTTTGTTCCAAGCCAGGCTGTTCGCGAGCGGCGCGATCACCCTGCCGTTGCCCGCGGATGCCGGGTTTTGCCAGATTTTCGGCATTTTGGGGAAACGGCAGGCGTTGGGACACTGGTGCGGAATGTATCCGCCCGGTTGGCCGGCCCTGTTGGTTCCGGGCGTTTGGCTGGGCGCGTCTTGGCTGATCAACCCGCTCCTCGGCGCGCTGCTGGTGGTGGCGATCGCGGAACTGGGCCGCGATTTGTTCGCCGATCGCACCGGGCGGATCGCGGCGCTGCTGGCGATTCCCTCGCCGTTCATGGTCGTGCTGTCCGGGCTGCATCTTTCGCATATTCCGTCCACGTTGTTCCTGTGCCTGGCCTTGTTGAGCTTGCGCCGGCTCTGGGCCACGGAGCGCTGGATCTGGGGCGGCGCGGCGGGCCTGGCCTGGGGCGTCGCCCTTTTGTGCCGGCCGTTGGATGCCGCGGTGCTGGGCCTGCTCTTCGCGCTGGCTTTCCTGTTTCCCGTAAAACGGCTGTGGCGCTGCCGGCTGGGCATCGCGGCCGGCTTGGCGGCGGCGCTGCTGGCCATCGGCGCGCTGCTGGGCTTCCAGCAAATCACGACGGGGGATTGGCGGACGCCCGGCCACGAAATCGGCATGGGCCGCTGGGGCAAATTCGGGTTTGTGCAATTGACGCCGCGCCGCGCCCATACGCCCGAACTCGGAATCGAACACACCTACAAGCGCTTGCGGGCGCTGAACGACAACTTGCTGGGCTGGCCGTGGCCCGCGCTGGCCGTGGTTTTGCTGCCGTTCCTGCTGGGCCGCGCGCGCACGAAGGAAACCCTGCTGCTGTTGCCGCTGCCGGCGCTGCTGGCGACCTATGCGTGCTATTGGTATTACGAAATCTGCGTTCCCGCGCGCTACATCACGGCCGCGACGCCGTATCTGGTTCTCCTGGCCGCGCGCGGCCTGTTGGTCTTGCGGGAGGCCGGCGACCGCCGGCGCGTGTTCGCGCGGGTGCCCGCGTTTCTGGCCGTCTCGGGCACCTTGTTCCTCGCGGTGAGCACGCCGTTCCATTTCCAGCGCTACGACCAGAGCTACTACGACGTGGAAGACGTGCTGCCGCGCGTGGTGCGGGACTACGGCATCGCCAACGCCATCGTGTTCATGGATTGCCTCGGGATCGAAGACGAAGAAGACGACACCAACGACTACTTCGCCACCGGATTCCTGCGGAACCGCCTCGATCTGGAGGGCGATGTCCTCTACGTGCGGAATTACCGCGAGCAAAACGCCGACTTGATGCGCCGCCATCCCGAGCGCAGCGCGTATCTGTACCGCTACCACCGCAAGGCCGGCAAAGCCCTCTTGTACCGGTTGATTCCCAAAGACGACGGCTACGACGCGGTTCTCGTGGAACCGCAGACCTCCGATCTGTTGCCCGCGCCCGATCCGAGCTAGGCATTTCGCCGGAATCCGGCCTCAAGGTTTGCGGGCAGTGGCCAGGAAAACCGTGTAGGTTCGGCCGTTTTTCTCGTTGCGGACGGCATCGGCGCAGCGGGCGTCGACGAATCCCGCATCAAGCAGTTTCCGTTCCAGCGCCGCGCGGTCGAACCCGAGATGGTAGACGCCGGCGGCGTTCGCGCCGTGGAAGCTGCCGTCTTCCGCGTCGAGGTCGGCCAGGGCGATCCGGCCCCCGGGCGCGAGCAGGGTATGGAAATTCCGCAGCAGCGCATCGACGTCGGCGACGTGGTGCAGGGTCATGGCGGAAGCCACGAGATCGAACGGTCCGGCCGGCAGGGGGGCCTTGGTGAAATCGGCATGCAAGGTCTCGACGTGGGCCTGCCCGGCGGCCTGCGCCTTATTTGCGAGAACGGCGAGCATGCCGGCGGACGAATCGACGGCCAGCACGCGGCGCACGCGCGCGGCGAGCGCGAGGGTGAGCAGGCCGGTGCCGGCGCCGTAGTCGAGCGCGGCCATGTCGGCGCGCAACGGCACCGTTTGTTCCAGCGCGGCGAAAATGCCCGCGGCCAGATACCGGCGGCGCGGATCGTCGTCCCAGGTCTGGGCGCGGGCATCGAAGGAAGAGGTCATCGGGCCTTGCGGGCGTAGGAGCCGACGAGTTCGCCTTGGGCGAGGACATGCCCGCGCATGGCGCGGACCACGTCCGCTTTGCGGGCGCCGGCGTCGAGGGCCAGGCGCGCATCGAGCGCGAACACCTTGAAATGGTAGCGGTGCGGGCGTCCGGGCGGCGGGCAGGGGCCGTCGTAGTCGTTGCGGTCGTAGTCGTTCACGCCCTGGATCGCGCCGCCGGGCAGCGCGGCGTCGCGCGCGACGTTCTCGGGCAGGGAGCGGACGTCGGGCGCGAGGTTGAAGACGACCCAATGCACCCAGTCGCCGACCGGCGCGTCGGGATCGTCGCACAGGATCGCGATGCTCTGGGTGCCGGCGGGCGCTTCGCTCCAGGAGAGGGGCGGGGAACACGGTCCGCAGGCGTAGCGGTCGGGAATCGCGGCGCCCATCGCGAAGGCGGCGCTCAAGACGGCGAGTTCCAGCATGGCGACCTCCTATTTCCGGCCCGACAGGACCTTGCGGAGAATCTCTTCGAGGGTGGAATCGGGCGCGATCTGGCCGGCGACGTCCTTGACCATGCGCTGCGCGTCGGCCGGCTTGTGGCCGAGCGAAATCAGCGCGAGCAGCGCGTCGCGCAACTTGGCGTCGGCGGGGCCGGGCGCGCCGCCCGCGAGGGCTTCCATCAGGTCGCCCTTGCCGAGCTTGTCGCGCAATTCCAGGATCAGGCGTTCGGCCGTCTTCTTGCCCACGCCCGAAATGCCGCCGAGCCGCTTGGCGTCGCCGGCGGCCACGGCCGCCTTCAGATCGCGGACGGACAGCCCGCTGAGGACGGCGAGCCCGAGCTTGGGCCCGACGCCGTTCACGGACGTGAGCCGGAGGAACGTGGTGCGCTCCTCCGCGGTCATGAAGCCGAACAGCAGATGGGCGTCTTCGCGGACGACGGGGACGGTCAGGAGGCGCAGGCGCTGGCCGATTTCGGGCAGGCGGTCGTAGCTGCTCAGGGGAATGGACGCTTCGTAGCCGACGCCGCCGACGTTCACGACCACGCGGGTGGGCTCTTTTTCTTCCAGCACGCCATCCAGAAAAACGATCATGATTCGCCTCGATTCAGCGCGGTTGCATCCATCCACGCAGAAACCCGCCGCGACCGAAAGGCGCCGGCGGGTCCATGCGGTTGTCCGACGTGGCGGACGTAGCCCGGTCCGGAAATCAGGCCGTGGCCTTCTTGGCGAGCTTGGCGCGTTCCTTGAGCCGTTTGACGCGGCGATCGCGGGCTTTGCGCTTCACTACTTTTCTCAATTGCTGTCCCATAAGGCCGCCTGTGGTATCAAAAATTCCGAACGCAAGTCAAGCGCCGGGCGGCGCCGCCGGCATTTGGCAGGAGCGATGTTTTGTGGCAGAATATCCGGACATGAAGGCGAGACGGCTGTTCGCGGGAGTGGCGGTGGCGGCGACGGAAGACCTGCGCCGCGCGTGGACGGACCTGCGGCGGGAGCTGCAAAGCGAGCGGATCCGCTGGACGCGGCCGGAGAACCTGCATTTGACGGTGGAGTTTTTCGGGGCGACGGCGGAAGAGACGATTCCGACATTGGCGAATGCCTTGGCCGCCGCCGCCGGGGCGTCCCCGGCGTTCGCGCTGCGGCTCGCGGGGTTGGGCACGTTCGGCGGCGCGCGGCATCCGCGCGTGCTGTGGATCGGCGTGGACTCGCCGGGATTGGCGGCTCTGCATGCTCGCGCGGCGGACGCGCTGCGGGCGGCCGGCCGGTCGCCGGAGGCGCGGGCCTTCGCGCCGCATCTGACGCTGGGGCGGATCGATCGGCTGAACGATCCGGCGGCCTTCGCCGCGGCGCTGGAAACCCAGCGCGGCCGATTCGCGGAAGAACAGGCCGTCCGCGAGCTGATCCTGTACGAGAGCGCCTCGGGGCGCTACGTGCCGATCGGCGCATGGCCGTTGCAGGTGGTTTCCAACAGCGATCCGGCGACTTGACTTCAGACGTCGCGCAGGAGATCGAGAACCGCCTGGATGGCTTCGGCAGACGAAATGGCGCGGAGGGCGGCTTGGGCCTCCGAGGATCGCCGGGGCACGTCGCGGGTGCGGCGTTCGGAATGCTGGAGAATGCGGATGGAATCGCCCAGCGGGCCGGTTTGGGCGGGGTTGGTGATGCCGTAGAGGGCGACGAGGCGGGTGCCCATGGCGGCGGCGAGGTGCATGCCGCCGCTGTCGTTGCATACCGCGGCGGCCGACAAGGCGAGGACGGCGGCAAGCTCCGCCAACGAGGTTTCGCCGGCCAGATTGAGTCCGTTGGGGGCGGCGGCGGCGGCGACCTGCTGGCAGGTGGCCTGTTCGGCTTTCGTGCCGAGGGCGACGATGGATCCGCCGGTCTGGGCGACGAGAGCGGCGGCGGTTTCGGCATAGCGTTCGACGGGCCATTGCTTGGAGGTACCGCGGGCGGCGCCGGGAATGACGGAAATCCATGGCCGGGGCAGTTCGACCAGCCGCGCGAGCATTTTATCGCGCGTGGCCGGAGGCGCGGTGAGCCGGGGCGGGGGGAACGCCTGGCGGGCTTCGCCGGGGAAGAACAAGTCGAAATATTCGAAGGCTTGGTGGGTGCGGCCCGGCCCGGCGGCGGGAGGGCGGGTCTCGGTGAGCATGAAATCGCGGGGAAAATGGCCGGGAAATCCGATCCGGCGGGGGATGCGGGCGAGAAACGGGGGGATGGCGGACCGAAAGGAGTGGGGCAGGATGTATGAAACCTCAAATTTCAGGTCGCGGAGCGCTTGGATGGTGGGCCGGAGGCGGCCGCCGGCGGGCGGAAGGGAAAGAACGCGGTCGGGAATGGAACTCATGGCCCAGAGCGGGGCGAGGGCCGGCTTGACGAGAAGCGTCAATTCGGCGTCGGCTTGGTGTTTGCGGAGCGCCTGGAGCGCGGGCATGGACATGATGGCGTCGCCGAGCCAGTTGACGCCGCAGACCAGGATGGAGCGGCTGGCGGTCACCAGGTATAGCGGACGGTATAGGTGAAGGATTGGCTGGCGCCGGCCTTGACGGGAATGGAAAACTGGATGGAATGGGGGTCGGCGCCCGGAACGTATTCGGCGCTGGCGGCGGTGATTTCATGGCGTTCGCCGCGATAGAAGTGCTCGACGACCGTGATGGTCTGGTCGGAAGGCGTCTGGTTTTCCAAGGTGATTTCGAAGGATTCGTCGGCGGATTCGAGGGGGACGACGTCGGCATAGGCGGTGCGGAGGCGGCGTCCGGAAAGTCCGGCGGAAGGACCGAGTTCGATGACCGCGGATTCGCCCGGCCGGAGGGCGGGAAGCCAATCGGAACCGATCCATTCCAAGGTCTGGTCGGCGGACCCGCGCAGGACCCGGAATTCGCCGGGCGGCAGCGCGGCGGAACGGTCGTTTTTGAAGGCGAGGCGGGTTTGGACGACGGTGGCGGATTCGGTGCCGAGGTTCCAATCGGTGCGGCGGTTGCGCTGGTAGCGATCGAAGCGGACGCCGTCGTAGATGTAGCGGGTTTCGACGGGAATGGCGGCGGCGGACGAAAGGCCGGCGTGGACGTCGGAATCGGCGGGAAGAGTCAGGGGCTGGGGCAGATCGTAGGTGGCGACGATGGCGGCGGAGGCTTCGGCGCGTTCGGGGGTCCAGGAAGTCCCGTCGGCGGCATAGCGCAGCGCGGGGGGCCGGGCGGCGCGGGGATCGCCGGGAGCGGGCACGAGCGGGGCGAACAGGCCCTTTTCGGACAAGGCGAGGCGAATGCGGGCGTTGGCGAAATCGCGCCGGGTCTGGTTCCGCAGC
Organism: uncultured Verrucomicrobiota bacterium; assembly: GCA_937872095.1. GTDB lineage: Bacteria > Verrucomicrobiota > Kiritimatiellia > CAIQIC01 > Lenti-01 > Lenti-01. Next base: position 67,806 of record CALMNW010000076.1, on the reverse strand, counting down.
TGGACGCGGGTGGACAGGGCGATGGATCGGGCGTCGTCAGACAGAATGGCTTCGTGGGAGGCGGACCAGGAGAGGCCGGCGGCGGCGTAATTGAGCTGGACGGCGACGGGCGGCGTCTGGCCGGCGGCGATTTGCCAGGCGAGCGTGGGCTGGCGGGCGAGATTCGCGCGGGCGGGGAACTCGATGGAATCGAGAGCGTAGAGATCGGGAATGACGCGGATCGGCTGGCCTTCGTTTTCGAGAGTCAGGGAGGGGGCGGATCTGGAAAAATCGGGCAGGACCGCGAGCCGGCCGGCGAAGGTGGCGTCGCCCTTGCGGCAGACGAGGGCGTTGCCGCGATAGGCGCGGAACAGGGCTTCGTCGTCGAGCAGATCGTAGACGAAGCGCTGGGCCACGATGTCGAGGGTTTCGCCGCGCTCGACGGGGACCGCATTGACGGATGCCGGCAGCAGGGTCTCGGGCAGCGGCCCGATGCGGACGAGGCCGTCGGGGCCGGATGGCTCGACGTCGTGGGTTTCGGAAATCTGGGCGTGGCCGTTTTCCTGGATGACGAGCGCGACGGAGCGCGGTTGGGCCGCGGACGCGATCCCGGGGAGCAGGAGAAAGAGGAAAATCCGAAGGACGTGTTTCATGGCGGGCCTCATGGGTGCGGGATGCGCTGGACTTGCTGCTGGAGGAAGGCGTCGGCGAGGACGAGGGCGGCCATGGATTCGACGACGGGCACCGCGCGGGGCAAGACGCAGGGATCGTGGCGGCCCTTGGCTGCGAAGACGACGGGAGCGCCGTCGAACGCCGCGGTCTTTTGGGGCAGGGAGATGGTGGACACCGGCTTGAAGGCGACGCGGAAAAAGAGGATTTCGCCGTTGGAAATGCCGCCTTGGATGCCGCCGCAATGGTTCGTGGCGGGCCGGATGCCGCCGCCGGGCTTGGCGGCGAACGGGTCGTTGTGCTGGGAGCCGCGCAGAAGAGTGGCGCCGAAGCCTTCGCCGATTTCGAAGCCGCGCGTGGCGGGGATCGACAGCATGGCGTGGGCGAGTTCGGCGGTGAGCTTATCGAAAACGGGTTCGCCCCAGCCGGCGGGGACGCCGCGGCAGGCGCAGGCGACGATGCCGCCCAGGGAGTCGCCGGCATCGCGCGCGGCTTCGATGGCGGCGATCATGCGGGGCGCGGCGTCGGGATCGGGACAGCGGACCAAGGTGGCGTCCACGTCGGCGCGGGCGATGGTCGCGAGGTCCGGGCGCCGGGCCGCGATCGACCCGACGGATTCGACCCACGCGACGATTTGCACGGGCTGGAAGACGGAAAGCATTTTTTCGGCGACGGCACCGGCGGCGACGCGGGCGGCGGTTTCGCGGGCGGAAGCCCGTCCGCCCCCGGAACGGGCGCGCAGGCAGTATTTTTCGGCGTAGGTGAAGTCGGCGTGCGACGGGCGAGGGACGGTTTCCATCTCGGCGTAGTCGCCGGGTTGGGTGTCGGCGTTGGGGATGGTGAGGCCGATGGGGGTCCCGAGGGTCTGGCCGCGGTCGGTGCCGGACAGGATGGAGACGACGTCCGATTCGTTGCGGGGGGTGGTCAAAGCGGAGGCCCCGGGGCGCCGCCGGTCGAGCTGGGGCTGGATGTCGTCGGCGGACAGGGGAATGCGTGCGGGGCAGCCATCGACAATGCAGCCGATGGCGCGACCATGGGATTCGCCGAAGGTGGTGACGCGGAAAAGGGTTCCGAAGGTGCTGGACATGTACGCGGTTCTCCTGTGCGGGGAAGAGTAGGATGCCCGGTGGCGGGAAGAAAGCGAAAAGTGGAAGAGGAGGGGCAAATGGAATTGGAACGCCGGCGCCGGACCCGCAAGGGGGGATGACCGGGGATGAAAATGCGCAACGGTCTTTTCGCTGGGGAGACGAAACGAGTATTCCGAAAAATCACGTGACGGGAAGCGGACAGGCGGATTCCGGGATTGTTGCGGCGATAAGCAGGGGAATCAATCGGGCAATGACGGGGCGGGGAGAGTATGGAAGGAGTCGGCAAGCTCTTGCCAATGCGATGGACGCCGGTTCTTTGTCGCCCGCTGGCGCGTCCCGGCGAAATTTTCGCCGACAATATTGCAATGTCCCGGTTGCGAATCGGGACATTATCACAAAAACAAGCGGTTGAATATTTGCGCAGAGAAAATGGAGTCCATCCGTCGAAATACTGGATGTCGTCAAACAATTTTGTTGGATCGGGATGGCCCTTCCCCCTGATTGTTCGTTTTAAATTCAGATGATACGCATTGATATACAACGACTTATAAGTATTTTGCTAAAGCGTTTGATTTTTCGTTTAGATGGCCGTATCTGTCCGGACGAGGGAAGAGGGAAAAAATCTCAAAAAAAAGATTGTTAAGTTTCGATTAATAAAATACATTCCAGTCTAACCATGGTGAAAAAGCAAAAAACTAAAAAAGAAATGCCCGCATTGGATCGGGCTAAAATTCGTGAATTGCGCGGTGTCTTCCATGCGGCGGGCCTGCGCTTGACGAAACAGCGCCTGACGATCTATCAGGAGCTGGAATCGTGCGACGACCATCCGGACGTGGATTATCTGTTCCGGGCGGTCAAGCGGACCGTGCCGAAGATTTCGCTGTTCACGGTGTACCGCACGATGAACGTGTTGGAAGCGGCGGGGTTGGTCTGGCGGGTCACGACCTGGAAGAGCCATGCGCGCTACGGGGCCGGCGGCGATGGTCCCGCGCATTTCCTGTGCGAGAAGTGCGGCCGGATCGAAAACGTGGAGGTGGGAGATATCGGATTCCTGCGTCGCAAGATCGAAAAGGCGTATGGCCCCGTCGAGCGCATGAATCTGATTTTCCACGGGACCGGAAAGTGTTGCGTGATGCGCGCGCGGCCTCCGCGGTTCGCGCGGGCCCGTGCCTGATTCATTGGTTTTCCTGCGCGCAATAAACGAAGGCCGCCCGATCGGGCGGCCTTCTTTTTGCACCTCTACGGTCGAGGTGAGTCAGATCTTGGTGCCGTTGTAGAGGACGTGCTTGTAGGGATTGTGCCAGTATTCGACGAAATCGAGCGCGAGGGTTTCGCCGGAGAGGGTGGCGACGATTTCACCTTCGCCGGTGCCGGGATTGACCATCGGCCCCGCCGCCCGGTTGCCTTCGACGGTATAGGTGCCGTACACGCGCTGGGCGGACCCGTCGGGCGTGTCGGAGATCAGCCAGGAATTGTCCGCTTTGAAGAGGATGTACCACTCGACGGCGCCGGTGCCTTGGCGGAGGGCCCACGTTCCGACGAACGCGGAGTTGTCGCCGGCGACGGTTTCGGTTTCGGCGTTTTCGTTGTCGTTGTCGGCGGAGTCGTCGGGAGGACCGCCGCCGCCGCAGCCGGCCAAGGCAAGGGGAAGCAGCAGGGTCCAGATCGCGGTCCAGAAGAAGCGGCGGAATGTCGGCATGGATGGTTCCTTCGTCGTCGGGTTGCTTAAATGAGGAAAGCAGAGTAGTCAGAGCCAACCGCGGAGTCGATAGTAAAGAAGAGCGGTTTGCTCGCGGAGAACGGTTTGGGTATAGCCGAGATTGTTCCAGAGATCGTAGCGGAAACGCAGGGAAAAACCGGCGTCGGGAACGGCGGCAGGGGCGGTGGCCGCGGGGACGTCGAGATCGCCGGCGGCGATGTCGAGCGGGTCCTCGATGGAAAGGGCGAAGACGGGAAGTCCGTCGAGATGGATGTCCAGCTTTCGATCGGCAAAGGCCTTGCGGATGCAGGCCGCGGTGCGTCGGACGTGATAGGGGTCGGTGACGATGAGGATGCGGACGGGCGGAGCGCATTCGGCCAAGGTGTCGGCGAGACGGAGGGCTTGTTCGCGGGTGTTGCGCCCGCCGGCGAGGACGCGGATGCGTTTGGCGGGCACGCCGCGGAGACGGAGTTCGTCGAAATAGGCGCGGGAGGCGAACGATTCGTTGGTACCCAGCGGCATGGCGATGAGCACGTCGGCTTCGGGAAAGCGCCGAGCGGCCTGCGCGCCGAAAAACGTCCGGGACAGGCCGGATTCCCCCGGAATGCCGCTGCCGCCCATGACGAGCACGTGGGTGGGGGCGGCGGCATCGGGCTCCGGGACGCGGGAGAGGTTTTTGTACGCGCGCCAAGGCAAATTCGTGAATTGCGCGGCCGCAAACAGCAGGGTCGCGAGGCCGACCAGAAGCAGCAGCGCGCGGAGCAGGCGAAACGTCCAGCGGAAGACGGCTTTCATCGGCGGACAAGGTAGCGGAGCGGCGTCGTCGGGAAAAGAGTTTCTTTTCGGGGGCGGCGCGGATAAAACGGGGGCATGAAACAGGTGCTTCGATTCGGGCTTTCGCTGGCGATTTCGGCGGGAATCCTGGGGCTGATTTTCCGGGCCGCGGGATCTCCGGCGACCGAAGTGGTCCGCGCGCTTTGGACCATGGGCCTGGGCACGTGGGCGGCCTATGCGGCGGCGCAGCTGCTGCAGGGCTGGCTGCGCGCGGTGCGCTATCGGCTCTTGCTGGCGGGGGCGGGCGCGAGCCCTCTGCCCGGCCGCGCCCGGATGTTCGGCGTGACGCTGGCCCGGAACATGTTCGTGGACATGCTGCCGGCCCGGGCGGGGGAACTGGCGTACTGGGCGTTGCTGAACCGCGGCGAAGGGGTCCAGAGCGTGGATTGCGTGTCGTCGATGACGATCAGCGTCCTGTTCGACTTTCTGGCGCTGGCGGGCGTGCTGATTTTCGCGCTGGCGGCGCCGGTGGCCGAAGCCGGCGGCCGGATGGCGCTGGCGTGGGGCGCGGCGCTCGTATTGGCGGTCGTTGTGGCAGGCGGGGTGGCTTTGTTTCGCGGCCCGCGCTGGGCGTCGCGGGGAGCCCGCTTTCTGCCGGTTCGCGTGCGCCGAACGCGCTGGGTGGCGGGACTGGAGGGCTTCATGGAAAAACTGTCGGTTTCATTCGACCAAGTGCGCGGCGGGGGGGTGCTGGGTCAAGCGGCGGCACTGTCGGTCGGCATCCGCGCAGTGAAATATTTAGGTTTGGCGGCGGCGTTTTACGGCGTGGCGCGGGCATTGCGGCCGGCGCTGGCGGATTTGCCCGTCTGGCAGACGCTGGTGGGGTTGATCAGCGGCGAAGGCGGGGCGGCGCTGCCGTTGCCGACGTTCCTGAGCCTCGGCAGCTACGAGGCGGCCGGGGCCGGCGCGATGCGCTTGGCCGGCGTGGCCGGCGCGGACGCGGCGATCGTGCTGTTGGGAACGCACGTGGCGAGCCAGATGGTCGACTATTCGCTGGGCGGACTGGGATTGCTGGGATTGCTGTGGGGCCGGCGACCGGCTTCGCCGGTATCGCGCGCGGGGGGGGCAAACATGGGCCGCCGGATCGGGCTCGGGCTGGTGTTGTTTCTGGCCGTTCTGGGCGGAATATTCGGTTGGCGGGCGCAACGGAAGGCCGGTGCGGCGGAGGCGCCGGGGGCCGGCGAAGTCTTCGAGATGGGGGCGGCGGATCGCGCCGCTTTGGCCGCGGTTTGGCGGGACCGGCGCGGATTCATGGTCTGGAGTTCGACGATGTATGGACAGCACGATCTGGTCCGGATGGATTGGCCGTCGGGCCGCCTGGTCCGGCTGACGACGCATCCGAACGTGGACCGGTCCCCCAAGATTTCTCCGGATGGAACGAGGGTGGCGTTTGCGCGGTCGCGGGCGGAATGGGTGTCGTTCCGCGACAACGACGAGTGGGACGTGTGGGTGTTGGATTTGGAAAACGGCCAGGAACGGCGGTTGGCGGAACGGGGGGCGGAACCCTGCTGGTCGGGGGATGGCCGGGCCGTGGCGTTCCAGCGCGGCGGACGCGAGGTGGTGCAAGTCGACATGGAAACGGGCGCGGAAACCGTGCTGCTGGGGCACCGGGAGAGCCGAATCTGGACGGGACCGTCGCTGGATCCGCTCGGTGCCCGGGTGGCGGTGACGGTGCGCGGCGGGCGGCGCAGCACGTCGCTGTTTGCCGTGCCGGACGGTCCGGAAACGCGGGTGGCGGGGGGGTGCCAGTTGGCGTTCGTTCCCGACGGACGCTGGCTGGTGCTGGTGGAGGACGGCGGGCGGATGAAAAATCGCATTTGCCGCGTAGATCGGAACGGCCTGGACCTGAAGACGTTGCTGGATATGCCTGGCGAATGGAGCCACGAGTATTTTCCGCGGGTTGCGAACGACGGGTCGCTGCTGATCTTCGGCGCTTCGCGCGGGGGGCACGAGCACGATATCGCCGATTACGAGATTTTCCTGTGGCGCATCGGCGATTCGCCGGACCGCGCGGCGCGCGTATCCTTCCATGCGGGCAACGACCAATGGCCCGACGTGTGGGTGCAAGCCACGCCCCCTCCGCGTTAATATTGCGTTTTCCTGCCGGAGCCTATTGCCCTGCAAGAGGAAAACTGGCAAGCTAATCCCGATTATGACGACTCAGACGACCAAAATTTCCCGCGGGGAGGAAGTGCGTCTGGTCGAAGATCATCGACCCCGGGAATTGCGGGTGGGGACGGTTTTGCTGGACCGCTACGAAGTCGTGGCCATCTTGGGCACGAGCCAAATGGGCGAAGTCTGGCACTGCTTCGATCGGCAGACGTCGCAGGACGTGGCGATCCGCTGGTTGCCGCCGGATCTGCGGCGCTCGAAGCGGCTGATGAACCTGCTGCATTCCGGCATCCGGCGGATTTCGGACAAGCGGCACCCGAACATCGCGATCATCCGGCAATTGGTGCATGCGGGCGAACAAACCTACGTGGTGGGGGATTACGCGCCGGGCATGGACGTCGAAACGTGGGCCCGGGCCGGCGCGGGCGGCCGGCGCTCTCTGGAAGAACTGCTCCCGGTGCTGCGGCAAATCGCGGCCGGACTCGATTTCGCCCACGCGCTGCGGATCGCGCACGGCAACCTGACGCCCTCGAACGTGTTTCTGGGGCCGGACGGCGTGGTGCGCGTGACGGATTTCGGGTTGATGACGCGGGGCCACGTGGATTTCGTCCGCGGCAAGGCGGTGCGCATGGGCGTGACCGGCGCCTATTTGGCGCCGGAAATTTTCAACGAAGAGGATGAACCGGATTCGGGCAGCGACCAATACGCGCTGGCGATCCTCGCGTGGGATCTGCTGGCCGGCGCGCCGCCCCAGCCGGAGGACGATCCGCCCGCCGACTTGCCGGCCAGCGCGCGCGCCGCGTTGCGGCGGGCGACTTCCCGGAAACCGCGGCGGCGGTTCGCCTCGTGCGAGGATTTCGCGAAGGCGCTGGGCGGCGAGCGCGTGTTGCGCCGCCGCGGGCGCAGCGCCTCCGAATGGAAGCGCATCCGCGTCTGCGTGGGCATGGCGGTCTCGATGCTGGCTCTGGGGGCCGCGCTGGGCGCCGGCGGCTACATGGCGGTGAAGGCGTTCGAACATCCGCGCACCGTCGCCGCGCCCGAAAAACGGCAGCCGACGCGGCCGGAACCGCCCCTGCCGGAGAAGAAGGAAGAACGGCCCGTGGTGGAAAAACTGGTGGCGACCACGCCGCTGCCGGTCGAGGGGCAGCCGTGGGTGACCCAGACCGGCCAAATGGAATTCATCTGGGTGCCGCCGCTGGGCATGTGGATCGGGCGCTTCGAGGTCACCAACGAGGAATTTGCGCACATGGATCCGGAACACGACAGCGGAGAATTCCGCGAGCTGAGCCTGCGGGAGCCGCGGCAACCGGTCGTGCGCGTGAATTTCGACGATGCGGTGGCCTATGCCGCCTGGCTGACCGAGCAGGAGCGCGCGGCGGGCAAGCTGCCGGAGGGCTGGCGTTATCGGTTGCCCTCGCGCGCCGAAGCGATCGCCTACACGCGCGCGGGCATGTCTTCCGTCTTTCCGTGGGGAGAAGTTTGGCCCCCCAATCGCGGCAACTACGGAGATGAAACGCTCGGCGCGACTTTTCGGGACCTGCAGACCATTTCCGGCTATCAGGACGGCTTCGCGGTGACGGCCCCGGTCGAGGCCAGCGGCGAAAACGCGTGGGGCCTGTTCGGCGCGGGCGGCAACGTGTGGGAGACGACCTCGAAGGTCGCCGGCGGTCCCGAATTCGGCGGCTGGCAGGGCGGGGGCTGGGACGACCATGCGACTTCGCGGCTGGGCTGCGAGATGACCTATGGGTTCATTGGCAACGCGCGCGGCGCGGTGAACGGCTTCCGGCTGGTGCTGGCGCCGATCGCGGAAGAAGCGCCGCCGCCGCCGGAGGCGAAAGCGCCGGCCGCGCCGGCGGCGGACCTCCCGCCGAGCTGATGAAAAAAAAGGCGGCGCCGGACGGCGCCGCCTGCGGCTTTTCAAATCCGCGGGGGATCAGAAATGATGGACGTAGCGGACGTTGACGCGTTCGCCTTCGGGCCGACTCTGGGCTTCCATTTCGAAGTAGAGGTTCACGAACAGGTGGTTGTTCGGATTGAAGCTCCAGAGCGCGCCGGGACCGATGCCGACGACCTGTTCCTTCTTGCCGTCGATGCAGTCGCCGTTGGCCTTGCTGTCCGAGATCTGCCGGAAGGCATAGCCGTTGAGGCCGACGCGCAGCTGCTTGGCGATGACTTCGTATTCGGTGGCGAAGTTGGCATGGACGGCTTGCCCGGCCTGGGTGTCCGCGATGCCGGAATCGGGCGGGACGTTGGGCTCGTCGTTGGTGTCGTTCCACAGGTAGTGGAAGCGGCCGGAGAGCGTCCACTTCGGGGTGATGAACCAGGTGGCGGCCCAATAGGGATTCAGGCTGACGACGTTGTTGCCGGGGTTGATGCTGCACGTCTCGTCGTAGTCGCCGGTCGGCAGGATGACCTGGAGCTCGAAGCGGTGCACGAAGACGGGGCCGTTCGCGCCCATGATCGGGGTCCATTGGAGATAGGGGCCGACGAGCAGATCGCCGAGGCCGTCCTGGGCCGTCAGCGGCGTGCCGTCGGCTTCCAGATCGAAGGCGGCGGCAGGCAGGATCAGGTCGAGGCCGACGTTGGCGCCGGTGGGCAGAACTTTGGGATGTTGGTAGATGAGCTGCGACAGGCTGATCCAGGCTTCGAGTTCGGGATCGCCGGGGAAGGGCAGGTCGGGCAGCTTGTCGGCGGTGTAGTACTGGACGTATTGCGCGAAATACCAGCCGGGCCCGGCGGGCGGAATGCCGTCCAGGAAGCTGGTGAAGCCGAGATTGACGGCAGGTTGGTCGTAGGCGAGAGCCGTGGAGGCGAGCAGCAGGGCGGCGAGGGCCGGGATCCATCCGAGGCGGGCACGAGCGGTCATGGGATTCTCCTGGGGTTTGTTCCTGTTCGTAGAAACACAGGATGCCCGAGGCGCCGCGCGGCGGCAAGCCCAAAGAAACGGAAAATCCGCGAGCCGGACCTCAGCGGTTCTGCTCGTACCAGGCGATGGCTTCCCGGAGGCCTTCTTCGAAGCCGACCTTGGCCTTGAACCCGAAAAACCGCTCCGCGCGAGAGGTGTCCAGCATGCGGCGGGGCTGGCCGTCGGGCTTGGTGGCGTCCCAGACGATCTTCCCCTGGAACCCGGTCAGCTTGGCGATGAGGGGCACCAGCTCCTTGATCTTGATTTCGAAGCCGGCGCCGACGTTGACGGGTTCGGCCCCGTCGTAGCGCTCGGCGGCGAGCACGATGGCTTCGGCGGCGTCGGCCACGTAGAGGAATTCGCGCGAGGCGTTGCCGGTGCCCCAGACGACGATTTCGGGCGCGCCGGCGTCGCGGGCCTCGACGCATTTCTTGATGAGGGCGGGAATGACGTGGGAAGAAGCCGGATCGAAATTGTCGCGGGGCCCGTAGAGGTTGACGGGCAGCAGGAAGATGGAGTTGAAGCCGTATTCCTGGCGGTAGGCCTGGGACTGGACGAGCATCATCTTCTTGGCGAGGCCGTAGGGGGCGTTGGTCTCCTCGGGATAGCCGTTCCAAAGGTCTTCTTCGCGGAAGGGGACCGGCGTGAATTTGGGATAGGCGCAGATCGTGCCGAGAGCGACGAATTTCTCGATCCGGCGCACGCGGGCTTCCTCGAGCAGAAACAAGCCCATGGCCATGTTCTTGAAGTAGAATTCGCCGGGGTGTTCGCGGTTGGCGCCGATGCCGCCGACGACCGCGGCCAGATGGATGACGAGGTCGGGCCGGAAATCGTCGTACATGCGCCGGACGTTTTCGGGCCGCGTCAGGTCGTAGTCCTCCACGAGGGGGATGAAAACGTCCGCGCAGCCGCGCTTCCGCAGGGCGGCGACGACGAATCCACCCAGAAAACCGGCTCCGCCGGTGACCACGATGCGCTTGGTTTTGAGGTCGATCATGGAATGCTCCTGTGGATGGAAAGATAGCCCAATCGGGTGCGGGAGGCAACGGGAGATTGCGCGCCGGCGGGCGATGGGGCATAGTGGGCGGTCTATGAAAACTTCGATGAGCGGATTTCGGTGCTTCCGGTGCGGTGCGGAGCAAGGGGCGGATTTCGGCGGGTACGTGTGCCCGGCGTGCGGCGGGAACCTGGAGGTGCGCTACGCGTGGCCGCAGGGCGCGCCGGCGGGCTGGTGGCGCGACGAAAGCCGCCGGGACGTCTTCCGCTACCGGGCGCTCTTGCCGGTTTCGAAGCTGGAGCTGGCGTCGCCGCTGCGCGTGGGCCTGACGCCGCTCTACGAAGCGCCGCGGCTGGGCGCGGCGGCGGGGCTGCGGAAACTGTATTTGAAGGACGACGGCCAGAACCCGAGCGCGTCGTTCAAGGATCGCGCCGGCGCGGTCGCGCTGGTGCGGGCGCGGGAAATCGGCGCGCAGGTGCTGTGCGGAGCCAGCACCGGCAACGCGGGCAGTTCGATGGCGTGCCTGGCGGCGAGCGTGGGGATGCCCTGCGCGATTTTCGTGCCGGAGAAGGCCCCGGCGGCGAAGATCGCCCAATTGCTGGTGTTCGGCGCGAAGGTGCTGGCGGTGAAGGGAACCTACGACGACGCGTTCGACCTGTGCATGCAGGTCTGCGCGGAGCGGGGCTGGTTCAACCGCAACACGGGGCACAATCCCTTCACGCGCGAAGGCAAGAAAACGGCCGCGTTCGAGATCTTCGAGCAGCTCGGGAAGATTCCGGATTGGGTGGCCGTGCCGACGGGCGACGGCAACATCATCGCCGGCATCTGGAAGGGCTTTCGCGATTTGAAGGAAGCCGGCATCGCGGACAAGACGCCGAAGATGCTCTGCGCGCAGTCGGAAGACAGCCGCGCGATCAGCGCAGCGGTCTGGGCGCTGCAAAAGACCGGGAACCGGTCGCCGGACTGGAAGACCGTCGCGATCGCGCCGGTGGCGGCGACGACCGTGGCGGATTCGATCTCGGTGGATATCCCGCGGGACGGCCTGGCGGCGGTGCGGGCGGTGATCGAATCGGGCGGCGCGGCCGTGGCCGTGCCGGATGCGGCGATTCTGGCGGCGATTCCGGAAATCGCGCGCGGCGCGGGCGTGTTCGCGGAACCGGCGGCGTCGTGCGCGTGGGCGGGGCTGAAGCAGGCGGCGCAACAGGGCCTCGTGAAGCCGGACGAAACCGTGGTTTGCATGTGCACCGGCAACGGCTTGAAGGACGTGGCCAGCGCGCGCAAGGTGGCGGGCGATCCCCTGCCGGTGGAAAACACCGTGGCGGCGGCGATGGCCGCGACGGAAAGCTTGGCCTAGGAATAGTCGGGGGCGGAAGCCAGCGTCCAGCGGGCGACGAGGGGGGCGGCGCCGGGCCGGGCGAATTCCAAGGCGAATTCGCCCGGAGGCGTTTCGAGTTTTTTCTCGAAGGTGGCCGCGCCCAGTTTTTCAAGCAGGACGTGCAGGGCGTGGAAGGCGGGACGCGGGCGCCAGGCGGCGGGATCGGTGTCGTCGATCAGCCCGAAGCCGCGGGCGGCGAGCCGCCACCAATAGACGCGCGATACGTGGCCCGACGCGAGGGCGAGAAGCAGATAGCGCGCCAGATAGGCGGCGTAATCCTCTTCGGACACCGACGGATCGTTTTGCCGCGGATCGAGGGTTTCGTAGGGCGACGTGACCGGCGACCAGACGCCGGTGCCCTGCAGCGGCCAGTTGGTTTCGCTGACGACGAGCCGATCGTCGGCAAAGCCGCGAGTGCGGGCGTAGGCGCGCAGCAGCGCGCATTTGCCGACGAGATCGAACGGCCCCTGGCGGTTCTCGGGCGCGCCGCGGCGGTCGACGTAGAGATGCTGGGAAAGGGCGTGGAAACGGACGTCTTCGGGGAGGAGTTCCAGCAAGGCCGCGAGGGCGTGCGGCTCGAAATCGATGCAGGCGGGGCCGGTGATCTTGGCGTCGGGATACTGGATGAGGCTGGCGCGGACGGGGTCGAGCAGGCGGGCGTATTCGCGGAAATCCCAAACGCCCCACTTGCTGCGATTGACGGCATGGCCGATCTCGAAGAAATCCGCGAAGGTGTGGGCGCGATCGAACGCGAGCGTGACCATCTGGCGCCAACCTTTGCCTTCGCGGACGGCGCGGCGGTCCTGCACGAGGGCGAGGGCGACGGCATGGCCTTTGCGGTGGAGATTCAAGGCCTGGTCGAGGGTCCATTGCCACGCCTCGGGTCCTTGGTGGTGGCACAGGCGCAGGAGCAGCGGGATTTTTCTCGAGCCCTGCAGGCGATCCAGCCATTCGAGCTGGCGGGTCCAGGTGGCGGGCTCCGCATCGAGCGCCAGGCCGACGGCGTTCGCGAACGGAACGGGAGCCTGGAAACTCTGCGCCAGCAGCGCGCGGTATTCGCGCCGGATGGCCAGACCGTTTTTCGCGGCATGCCGGATGGACGCGGCGACGTTGGCGGCGGGTAGGAGGCGTCGGCGATCCTTGGCGGCGTAGGCCGGAATCGCCTGCGCGGAGCGGTCGTCCCAGATCCAGATCTCGCGGCCGCGGAGCGGCGCGGGCCGCTGGCGCTCGGCGCGGCGGATCCGGGCTTCCCGAAAAGGATGGCGGAACGGCCGCAGCGCGGTGTGGCGGTCGAAGGCTTCCCGGGTCTTGCGCTCGGCTTCCGCGAAATCCGGCGGCGGGGAATGGCCGTGGAAATACATCGCGTGGAACACGCGCCGGAAATCGGAGGGCAAATCGAGGCGCGCCAAGTCTGCGCCGCGCTGGGCGGGCGCCGGACGGTCGACGCGCCGGGCGCGATTGAGATCGAGGAAATAGACTTTCCACGGCGCGGAAAACCGGTCGGGATCGCGCTGCAGGCCGATGTTCTGGTTCCCGAGATCGCGGTGGAGGATGCCGGCGTCGTGCATGGCGCGGACGGCGTCGGCGACGCATTGGAGCAGGCCCATCAAGGGGGCGCAGAAGGGTGCTTGGGCGTAGATGCGATTGAGTTCCTCGCGCAAGTCGGTGAGTTCAGGCACGTAGGCGGCGACGAACCGGGATTCGCGGAGGCGGCGGCCTTCCCACCGTTCGGCGACGGCGATGGGCGCGGGCGTGCCGATGCCGGCATCCCGCAGGACGAGCGCGTTGCGGAATGCCCGTTCGGCCTTGCTGCCGATGCGGAGCGCGTGGCGGTCGCGCCAGGCGGATTGGACGCCGTAGGTTTTGACGACGACGTCGAGGGTTTCCGCGCCGCAGGGCAGCGCCAGGCGATCGACCCGGTGGCGTCCGGGCGGCACGAGCGGCATGGCGTTTTTTTGGATGTGGAAGGCAAGCTGGCCGAGGGGCTCGTCGAACGATGCGGGATCCCGGCCGGGGGCGACGAGATATCGCCAGGGGCCGCGCGACTGCCAGGCCGGCTCAGTCATGGGCGGCGGCCGCCGGCTTGGGCTTTTGGTGCTGGATCCAGAGTTCCATCAGCTTGGCGTATTTGACGAACACGCCGAACGAGGACATGAGGGCCACGATGAAGCCTTGCCGGCCGTCGAGCAGGCCGAACTTCAGGATGTAGGACTTGAAGAACCGGAAAGGCGGGCGGAAGAACAGATCGCTCCAGCGGAATTTTTCGCCGCGGGAGAATTTTTCCCCGGCGGAGATGGAGGAAAACCGGTTGAGGGTATGGATGTGGTCGGCCAGATCGTCGTAGGTGAAGTGGTAGAGGGGGGAATGGAGGGTCTTGACGGGCCCGTCCACGACGACGCGGTCGTGGGGTTCCTGGCCTTCGCTGTGGCCGCGGTCTTTCCGGAACAGGCGGAGCTTGATGTCGGGATACCATTCGCCGTGGCGGATCCATTTGCCGAGATAGTGGACCATGCGGGGAAAACGATACCCGGCGACCTCTCCGGGGTCGCGGGCGAACTCGGCTTCGATCTCGTCGCGGAGTTCTTCGGACACCACTTCGTCCGCATCGACGAACAGGATCCAGGGATGCTGGGCGAGGGACCGGATGTAGTTCTTCTGGGCGATGTAGCCTTCCCAGACGTGCTGGTAGACGTGGGGCGTGTATTGCTTCGAAATCTCGAAGGTCTTGTCCTGGCTGAAGGAGTCCACGACAATGACCTCGTCGCACCAGACCAGGCTGGAAAGGCACGCCGCGATCTTGTCTTCTTCGTTTCCGGCGGTGACGCACGCGGAGATTTTCAAATGGTCTGGACGCATGTTGCCTCAACTCTGCCGCAGGGGACCGGCGGAAACCAGCAAAAAAGGGGTCAATCGCCCAAGGCGGCGGCGAGGGCCTGCAAGGCGTAGGCGGTGGACGGAACGGCGTTGCCGTCCGCTTCCGGATCGGTCCAGTACCCGCCGCCCCGGGCATCGATCCGCTGGAGCCGGACAAGCCGATGGAGGAGCGCGGCGCGCCAGGCGACGGGACGGTCCGCGGCCAGGAAGACGGTTTCCTGACCGGCGCGCGCGAGGGCGGCGGCCAGCGCCGCATACGAATAGAACAGGTTGGTTCCGCCGCCGGCCCCGCTTTCGGACAGGAGCGGGAGGAGATCGGCGGCGGCCGGGGCGTCGCGCGGATCCAGGAGATTCGTCGCCGCCGGCTGGGTTTTCAGCCACTGTTCGGCGCGCGCGCGCGCGGCGAACGCTTCGTTGCGGATGGAAAGATCGACCGGCCCGGCGACGGGGGCGGCCTGGATGCGCGGCGCCGCCGGGGCGTCCAGGGCGGCCAGCACCGTGCGGGCGATGAGTTCGGCGCCCGCGGGACTGGGATGCAGGCCGTCCGGCAGCCATTCCAATTGGGCGGGAAAAACGGCAGCGAGGTCGATGACGGTCGCGCCCGTTTTCGCGGCGACGGCGCGGATGGCGGTATTCATGGTGTCGCGGATGCGGCGGTTGGCATCCGCCGCCTGGGCCTCGGGCGCGAGCGGGATCAGGGTGCACAGAAATAACCGCGGCGCGGATGGCAAGGTCTGGAAACGGCCGACGACGCCTCGCAAGGCGCCGGGATAGCCGTCGATCTGGTCGTAAAAACCGAGAAAATCGTTGATGCCGAGCAGGATCACGGCGACGTCGGGTTTGAATTCCAGCGCGGCGCGGCAAGCCAAGGTGTCGGTCCAGGTCCGGAAGGGCGTCGCCAAGGCGGTGGCGCCGTTGACGCCGAAATTGCCGACGGCCAGCCGGCCGTTCGCCAGGCGCGCCAGCACGGCGGGATAGCATTGGTTCTCGCGATCGTCCAGCTTGTCGCCGTAGGTGATGCTGTCGCCGACGCAAGCCACCCGGACGGGCGTTTGGGCGAAGGCGGCAGCGGTCGCGAGCGGCAGGGCGAGCAGCATGGCAAGCGATCGGTTCATGTCCCGAGGCGGGCGATCATCTTGCGGATCAGGGCGGCGTGCTTTTCTTCTTCGACCTGGAGATGCAGGAGAAGTTCTTTCACGAAATCGACGCGGCACTGGTCGGCGAGTTCGGCGTAGAAGCTGCGGGCGGCGTTTTCCTTTTCGAGGGCGGCCGCCAGGATCTGGTCCGGCGTTTTGAGCGCGGCGGGATTCATGGCGTTTCCTCCCCGTCGGTTTTGCGTCCGCCGCCGAACCGCAGCCAGGCGCGGATGGCGTAGGAAATGAAAAAGGCGACGAATCCGGCGCCGACGAATCCCCGGCCGACGTTGCGGACGGCAGGATCGGCGTCGGGCTGGTGGTACAGATACGTGAAGATGCCGGCGAGGCAGGCGACGTAGGCGGCGATCCGGGCGATCCAGTAGATTTTCGTGATCATGGAAAAAGTGTACGGCGGGGGGCGCGGGAGGGCAAACCGAATCGCGGCCGGTCAGCGGACGGGCGCGAGGCGGAGGGTCGCCGGCGCCAGGCGGATGCCGCGCAACGCGGCGGGCGCCTGCGCGGCGTAATGGAATTCGAAGCGCAGCGGCGCGTCGCCGACCGCCAGGGCGGGAAAGACGTATTCGGTCTGCCCGGGCGGCAACTGGGCTTCGGCGAGGACCTGGTCGCCGGGCAGGGCGAGCACGCGGAAAATGCCGGGCGATTCGGAATCGGCGGCGGAATAGGCCACCGCCACGTCGTAGATGCCGGGCGGGAACGGCAGGTCGGGGCCGTAGAGCACGCGCCCGCCCGGAACGGTTTCGGGATCGAACGAGACGGCATCTTGGCCGGGCGCGGAATGGCCGAGATGGAACAAGAGCGCCGGCGCGACGCGCAGGGCGCCGTCCGCGCCGGGCGCCGGCAGTTCGCCGGCGGTCAGCAAGGCGTGTTCGAGAACCACCGGGCCGGAAATGGCGGACACGTTTCCGCCCAGTTTGCCGGGCAGATCGGCCTGCAGCCAATCCGGCAAGCCCGCGACGGGATGCGTGACGCTGGCGATTTCCCCGTCGCCCGGAGGAATCAGCAGCGGCTGCGTGGACGTCTCGCCCAGGCGCAGCAGATACCGGAGGCCGGGGGCCGGGAAGACGGGCGCGCGCAGCAGGAGGCGCGCGGTTTGCCCGTTGGGCACTTCGAGCGGCGGATCCCAGCTCCATTGGCGCGCGGCGGCATAAAGGCCGACGTCCCAGTTGGCGTGGGGCACGTGCTCGACGGGATGCTTGGGCAGGATGCGGAACGCGAACGTCTGGCCGTCGTCGGCCAAGAGCGCGAGGCGCGGATGCCCGGTCAGGGCGCGCAGCGCGGCGGCCGGCGGGAACGGGGAAACCTGTTCGGGAAACGCGTTCGCGTGCAGGATCAGATGGCGCACGCCCAGCGCCAGCAGCGCGTCGAGCTGCTCGTCGGTGGCGTAGCCTTGGTTGAGCGACTCGTACTTCTGGAAGACGTTCTCGAAGTAGCCGGCGGGAACGGCGGGGGCATAGCCGTTGACGAGGCGGACCCGCGACAGCATGACGTCGTATTCGTAGATGCTGGTCCAATGGGAGGAGCCCGGCCAGAGCGGCAGCGCCAGCGCGTGGGCCGGCCGGCCCGCGTTGGCCTTGTCGTCCGCGGCGACGGCCGCATAGGCGGCATTGGCGCGCGGCAGGCGGCAGAAACCCGGCAGCGTCTGGGCGAGGGCCTGGAAGAGCGTCCACGAAACCAGCGCGGCAAGCAGGCCCGCCGCCCCGCGGCGGAACGCGGATCGTCCGTCGGCGCGGATGATTTCGCCGAAGAGCAAAGCCAGCAGCGGCGCCAGCAACGCGGGCATGAGGCAGTAGATCTTCACCGTCTGCCGGATCATCGTGTACTGCGGCACCAGCCGGCGCGCGGCGCGGATGGGTAGCCCGCTCCAGGGCGCATGGGCGCCCAGCGCGAGCAGGATGACGCCCGCCACCGCGGCCGCCAGCGCGGCTACGACGGCGATTTCAGTCCGTCTCGGTCGTTCGCCCGCACCGCGTCGGAAGAGAGACGCCGTCCACGCGACGAGCGCCGTACCGAGCAGCGCGAACAGCGCCGTCCCGAAAAAGACGTGGTTGGCCATGCCGAGGTTTTCGGAAGAAACGAGCCCGATGGCGGGCGGGGAATACTGGCAGACCTCGGAAAGCGTCCGTCCGCCGGCCATGACGGAGTCCGCCAAATGCCGGCTCATCAGCCGGCTGACGCCGACGGCGGCGAGGGCGAGCAGGACGAACGGCAGGAGCGGAACGACGAGCCGGCGGACTTCGCCGGGCCATTCGCGCGGCGGCCGCGCGGCGAGGGCGAAGGACAGCAGCGCGAAGAACGGCGATGCCAGCGCCGAGAAATAGAACACGTGCAGATCCGTCGTGTAGGAGAAAAACAACGCGAGGCCCGCCAGTCCTCCGCCGGCGATCGACCGGTCGCGGATGGCGCGGTCGATGCCGTAGAACAGCAGCGGCGGAAACGCCATGGCGAAGCCGGTGGGCGACCCCGTGAACAGCGTGATCCAGCGGTACGGAAACGTCGCCGCGACCAAAGTCGCCAGCGCCGCCGCCGGCCACGAGCCCGCGAACCGCCGCGCGAGCAAACCGAGCGCCAGCACGCCGAGCAGCACCGACGCCAGCCCCGCCGCGTTCCAGCCCGCCGCGTGGCCGGCGAGCGGCGCGACCGCCGCGTAGACCAGCGAAAACGGCAGGTAGTACAGATCGGGCTGCAGGCGCTCGCCGTCGTCGCCCAGATTGAACTCGTAGACGTTGTAGCCCGCCGGCGAATGGCCGGCCAGCGCGTCGAGCCCGAGCCAGAAATGGTAGAGCAGCTGCAGGTGGTCGCCCGACGCGATGGGCCGGACGTCCTGCGGTTCCGTGCGCAGATTCGTGTAGGGGATCGCCTGGCCGAACAGGCGCGGCAGCGGCCACGCGGCCACGGCCCACAGCAGCAGGCCGGCCAGCAGCAGGCCGCCGGCAAAACCGAAGCGGGATGGGGCGAAAAGCCGGTTCACGGGGGGAAAATAGGGCAGGGCGGGGCCGCGAAGCAAGCAAAACGCCGTGGTTCCCCGGCGCGGATGCTAATCTTCGCGGACGAGGCGGACGAAGTTGGTCCGGGGGAGGGAGGAGACGTCGACGAAATTGAAGGTGTAGTTCGCGACGAACGCGCTGCCGGGCACGGGCTGCCAGGCGGCGTCGGCGCCGCAGGAAGCGCTGGTTTCCACGTGGTAGGTCTTGCCGAGGATGCCCTTCATCGTCAGTTCCCACGGATTCGGCAGGGCCGAGTTGGTGGCCGCCACGATCAGGGGCGGTCCGGGCTGGAGGAATTCGGAGAGGGCCAGATTCTTGGTCGAGAAGCGGACTTCGTCGAACCGGGTGTTTGCTTCGCTGGTATTGCCGCCGTTGAGAGTGCGGCCGATCGCGGCATGGGCGGCGACGGGGAAGGCGTACGCGCCGTCGGCCGTGCCGACCAGGATGCGGTTGGTGACGAGCTGGTAGTCGACGTAGAGGGCGACGGCGGCGTTGCTTTTGACGAGGGCGAGGTGCTGCCAGCGACCGTTGGGGACGAAGTAGCGGAAGGCGACGGTGGCGTACGTGACGTCGCCCTGCTGGGTGTCGCGGAGGTTGGCGAAGACGTAGCCGTTGGTACTGTAGCCGATTTGGATCCAGGCGCCGGTGGCGTTGAAGCCGAGATCGGTGCCCCAATCGAACAAGGCCGTGTTGCCGGCGGCGGGATCCATGCGGACGACGGCTTCGAGAGTCCAGTTGGTGACGGCGGGCAGGGCCCGCGCGGCGTCGCCGGGGCCGGCGACGAGCTGGCGGGTGGCGCCGGCATTGCGGAAATCGCCGGTGCCGTCCCAAACGGTATCGGCGGATCCGGCGCGGACGGAGTCCGCGTAGCCGACGCGGAGGGTGGGCTTGAAGGCGCCGACTTGTTCGACGAAATGGCCGTAGGATTCCGCGGTGCAGCGCCACCAGGCCCAGACGTGGGGCGGGAAGGTTTCGACGGAGACGTCGTCGATGAACAATCGCCCGGTGGTTTGGGCCGTGTTGAGCAGGCGCATGGCGACGAACTGATTGAACTGGGTTTGGACGAAGGGGTAGACGTCGGAATCGGACCAGGGGAGGATATTGGTGGTGTTGTAATCGAGGCGGTACTGGCCGTTGCTGCGGTTGTAGAAGAACGTCGCGTCGGCGAAGCGGGAGAGGACGAGCGGAACGAACGCGCCGTCATGGTATTGGAAGCCAAGGGAGGCGTAGCCGTTGCTGCCTTGCAGGGAAAGGGTGCTGCCGGTGCCGGAATTGCGCAATCCGATCCGGAAAAAGATGTTGGTGTTGCCCGTTTCGAGCTTGGCGGAAAAGCGGACGACCGGGTGTTGGGCGGTGCCGTAGGTGGCGGAGAAATTGGTGTAGACGGCGGCGGAGCCGTTGGCATTCCAGGGCAGTTCGATGGTGTTGGAAGGGGAAAAATAAGCCCCGGCGGAAACGATGTTGCCGGTCGTCGTACCGAGCCAGTCGGCGCGGGTCCAGCCGGGGAGGTTGGCGACGGAACCGGTCGGCGCGGCATCGAAATCGTCCCAGAGGAGTTCGGCGGCGGAAGCGGCGGAAACGGCGGCGAAGGCCAGGCAGAGAATAAGTCCAGTTGTTTTCATCGAATCTCCTATGAGGGGTGCTCGCGACCGGTACGGGGGAGAGTAGCCCAAGCGGCCGGCGAAGGGAAATGAAGAAAGCGTTAAAGCGCGGGGACTTAGCGTCGAGGACGCAGGAGGGCGGCGGCGAAGAAGAGGGCGTTGAGGAGAATGATCGAGGCGCCGGCGGGAAGATCGAAGACGAAGGCGAGCGCGATGCCGAGCCCGACGCTGGCGGCGGCGACGAGGGCGGCGATCCACAGGGCGGAGCGGAAGCGGCGGGCAATCTGCAAGGCCGTGGCGGCCGGGAAGACGAGGAGACCCGAAATGAGCAACGTGCCGACGACGCGCACGCCCAGCACGACGACGAGGGCGACGAGAACGGCCATCAGCCGCGTGAGGCGCTCGGGCCGCACCCCGGAAACGCGGGCGTGCGCGGGATCGAAGGTAAGGGCGAAGAGATCGTGGTAGTTCAGCGCGACGAGAACGACGATGCCGAGCGAGGCGAGGACGGCGCAAACGGCTTCGGCCCGCGAGACGGCGAGGATGTCGCCGAACAGGTAGGAAAAGAGGTCGACGTTGAAGCCGTGTCCGAGGCTGGCCAGCAGGATGCCGCCGGCGAGACCGAGGGCGGAAATCATCCCGATGGCGGCATCGCCGAGGAGCGCCGTTTTTTCGGGCAGGCGCAGGATCAGAAGCGACGCGGCGACGACGAGCGGCGCGGCCACGGCGAGGGGGGCCGCGCCGAGGAAGAGCCCGAGCCCGACGGCGGCGAAAGTAAAGTGCGCGAGGCCGTCGCCGATCATCGCCTGCCGGCGCAGGACCATGAATACGCCGAGGCACGCGCAGCCGACGGCGATGCAGGTGCCGGCCAGCAGCGCGCGCTGCAGGAACCCCATCCGGAGGGCGTCGAGGAAAAGGCTCATGGCGCCGCCTCCTGGACGTGGGCATGGACGTGCCGGCCGCAGAGGACGTGCTGCGCGGCGGCGCCGAAGTAGGCGGTCATGCGCGGGGAA
This sequence comes from uncultured Verrucomicrobiota bacterium, assembly GCA_937872095.1. Lineage (GTDB taxonomy): Bacteria > Verrucomicrobiota > Kiritimatiellia > CAIQIC01 > Lenti-01 > Lenti-01. The sequence continues at coordinate 46,519 of CALMNW010000076.1, read as the reverse complement.
TGGCAAAAGTCGTCGAACGTGCCGTCGAAGACGATCTTCTGGTCGATGTAGACGAGGCGCGAGGCGTAGGCGCCGACGGTGGCGCTGTCGTGGGTGACGAGCAGGACGGCGGTTTTCCGTTCGCGGTTGAGGCGCGCGAGGAGCTCGTAGAACCGCTCGCGAAAGGCGGGGTCGAGCGCGGAGGTCGGTTCGTCGAGGATCAGCAGCTCGGGTTCGGCGGCGAGGGCGCGGGCGAGGCAAACGCGCTGGAACTGGCCGCCGGACAATTCGCCGATCATGCGGTGGGCGAGGGGCCCGAGCTCGAGCAGGTCGAGGGCGCGTTCGACGGCGGCGCGATCGCCGGCGGCGAGGCGTTTGGGAAAGCGCAGATGGGCCAGGCGGCCGGAGGCGACGACTTCGCGGACGTCGGCGGGGAAGCGGCGGAAGGGCAGCTGGGCGGACTGGGGCAGATAGCCGATTTTGCGCCAGTCGCGGAAGGCGGCGAGCGGGGTTCCCCAGAGCTCGACCGCGCCGGCCTGCGCGGGGAGCAAGCCGAGCAGCGCGCGCAGGAGCGTGGTTTTGCCGCTGCCGTTGGGGCCGACGATGCCGACGTAGTCGCCGGGCTCGACGGCGAAATCGACGGCGTCGATGGCGGGGAGGGCGCCATAGCCGGCGGAAAGCCGGGTTGCGCGGAGGATCGTCATGGGCCGCAGCCGAGTCCCTTCCGGAGATTGTCGAGATTGCGGCGCATGAGGGTGAAGTAGGTGGCGCCGGCGGCGACGTCTTCTTTCGTCACGTTGTGCATGGAATGGAGGGGCAGCAGCTGCGCGCCGGTTTCGTCGGCGAGGACGCGGGCGAGCTTGGGGTCGAGGATTTCCTCGTAGAAGAGGGCGGAAACGTCCAGCGCGCGCATGGTGCGGACGAGTTCGGCGAGGGCGCGGGGAGAAGGCTGGGCGTTGGGGGAGAAACCGGCGTAGGGGGAGAGGTGGCGCAGGCCGTAGCGTTCGGCGAAGTGGCCGAAGGCGAAATGGCCGCCGCAAACGACGACGCGGGTCTGGCAATCCGCCAAGGCGGCGAAGATTTCGTTGTGCAGGTCCATGAGCCGGTTTTGCAAGGCGACGGCGTTGGCGCGGTAGGCGTCGGCATGGGGCGGATCCGCTTCGGCGAGGGCGTCGGCGATGCGATCGACCATGGCCTGCGCCCGGAGCGGGTCGAGCCAGACGTGCGGATCGCGTCCGAGATGTGCGTGGCCGTCGATGTGGACGTGTTCTTCGGCAGCGTGTCCGGACTCCGCGGATCCGGCGCCGAAAGCGGCGGAGGTTTCCGGCGCGACGGCGCGGACGAGCAGCGCGGCCGGAGCCTCGGCGACGAGGCCGGGCACCCAGATCTCCATGTCGTCGGACAGATACAGGAACAGGCGGGCGGAAGACAGCCGCATCATGTCCGCGGGCGTGGGCGCGTAGGAATGCGCCTCGGCGCCGGGCGGGAGAAAAGAAACGATTTCGGCGAAATCGCCGGCGACGTCCCGCGCGAAATCGACGATGGGGAAAAGCGTGGCGAGAACGACGGGTTTGGCTCCGTTCTCGGCGCGCGCGGGAAGGATGGCGAGGAAAAGGGACAAACCGGCGATGGAAAAGATGCGCAACATGGCGGCAAGATAATCGGAGGGCCGGGGGATGGCAACAGGGATTTGGGATTGCCTCCGGGATGCGGCGGGATTATAGGCGAGGCATGGAACTGAAGCGGGTGGAGAGTCCGGAGCAGATCGCGGCGGTCGCGGCCTTGGCGCGGGAAACCTGGACGGAGCACTACGTTCCGATCATCGGACCAGCCCAGGTCGCCTACATGCTGGATAAGTTCCAGAGTCCGGAGGCGATCGCGCGGCAAATCGCGGCGGAGGGCTACGAATACTACCTGGCGCGCGACGCGGGTTATCTGGCGCTGGTGCCGGACCCGGCGAAGAAAAGTCTGTTTCTCAGCAAGATCTACGTGCGGGCGGAACGGCGCGGGACGGGTCTGGGCCGGGAAATGGCGGCGTTCGCGGAAGCCCGATGCGCGGCGCTGGGCGGCGGCGAGCTGTGGCTGACGGTGAACCGGAACAATGCGGGGTCCATCGCCTTCTACGAGCGACGGGGCTTCCGCAAGACGGGGACGCTCGTGACCGACATCGGCGGCGGCTTCGTCATGGACGACTGGCGGATGGCGAAAAACGTCGAACCGGCGGACGGCCCGCGCCAATAAAAGAATTGCTGAGCGGGGTTCTTTCGGCGCATACTTCCCTTTTGGTTTTGGCCTTCCGATTTTTCGTCGGGACGGTCCGGAGAAAAGGTCGAATCATGATTCAGAACAAAAAGATATTCATCACGGGCGGCGCCGGTTTCATCGGGTCCACGCTGATCGGCAAGCTGATCGAACACAACCAGATCGTGGCCTACGACAACCTCGCGCGCAACGCCTTGCAGAGCAAGGCGTGGAAGGACCACGCGAACCTCCAGTTGGTGGTGGGCGACGTGCTGGATTACGACAAGCTGGCGCAGGCGATGGCGGACGCCGACATCGTGGTGCATTGCGCGGCCATCGCCGGCATCGACACGGTGGTGAAGAACCCGGTGGCCACCATGCGCGTGAACATGGTGGGATCGGCCAACGTGCTGGAAGCGGCTTCCAAGCTCGAACATTGCGATCGCGTGGTGTGCTTCTCCACGAGCGAAGTGTTCGGCACCACGGCGTTCCGTTCGTCGGAACTCGACAAGACCTCGATTGGCCAAGTCGGCGAGGCGCGCTGGACCTACGCCGTGAGCAAGCTGGCCGAGGAACATCTGGCCATCGCGTATTTCCAGCACCAGTGGCTGCCGGTCGCGGTGGTCCGCCCGTTCAACGTCTATGGCCCCGGCCAGGTGGGCGAAGGCGCGCTGCGCACGTTCATCCAACGGGCCCTGAAAAACGAGACGATCACGATCAACGGCGACGGCACGCAAATCCGGGCGTGGTGTTTCGTGGACGACATGGTGCGCGGCACCCTGCTTTGCATGGAGCACCCGAAAGCGATCGGCGAGTCGTTCAACATCGGCAACCAGCGCGCGATCACGACCATCTACGGCCTGGCCAACACGGTGATCCGAGTGCTGAACTCGAAGTCCAAGATCGAATTCGTCTACAAGGATTACGCCGACGTGGAACTGCGGATTCCGAACGTCGCCAAGGCGCGGGACCTGATCGGCTTCGAGTCCGAGGTGGATCTGGACGAGGGCATCCGGCGCACGGCCGATTTTTACCGGAAACAGTAGCATCGGGTTTGAATAGTGGCGAAAACCCTGCAAACAACCCTGAGGGGTTCAACGGGATGGGTGGAAGGCTTGTCGCTGGACCAAAACGTCCACGCGCGTGTGCGATTCCATCCTGTCGCCGCGGGAATCGGGATCGTGTTCGTCCGCACCGATCTGCCGGGCCAGCCAGAGGTGCGTTGCCGGCCGGAGAATCTCCGCAGCATGCCGCGTTGGACGGCGCTGGAGGCCGGCGGCGTCTGGGTGCACCATACCGAACATGTACTGGCGGCGCTGGCACTGTGCGGGGTAGACAACGTCCGCGTCGAAATGGCGGCTGACCGCCTGCCGATGACCGGCCACGGAACGTGCGGTGCTTTCGTTGAGGCCCTTCGGCGGGCCGGCTTGGCTCCGCAGGATGTTCCGTTGCGGCCATTCGCCTTGCGGAAACCAGTCTTTTTTCTGGACCGGGAAAACACCCGGGGCGAAGAAACGGCAACTCCATCCTTGGCGGATGGGCGGTACATATTGGGAATTCCCGCCGATGTGTTTTCCGTTTCTACCATGTTCCACTGGCCGCATCTGCCCGGGCTGCCGATCGGGATCGGGGAATACGAAGCAGACGCAGCCGATCCCGGCCGGGATTTGCTTGGCGCCCGCAGTTACTTGGTGGAATCGGAAAAGGAGCAGGTGCGGAGCCTGTTGGGGCCGGTGCAAGAGCAGGTCATGCTGTTGCGGCCCGGCTGTGCGCCGGAGCTGGCACAAGAAGCTGCCCGGCACAAGATCGTCGATTTCATCGGTGACATGATGGTGCTGGGGCGGCGGCTCACCGGGCGGTACGTCGCGGTCCGGGCCGGACACAGGATCCATCACCTTTTCCTGCAACACTTGGCAAACAACGATTTATTGGGCTAGCAAAGCGGCATGCGATTCAGGAAGCGACATGGAACCATTCCATTCTCATCGGCATTGATCCAATGAAAGCGATCCTATTTTTGAATGGCCCTCAGGGCGAGCTAGCGTTGAGATCGTTTCCCGATCCCGAATCCCTCGCCGTCGTCGTCCCCGCAGGGGCAGACAACTCGTTGATCGAACGCATGTGTCGGGAACGCGCCATCGCGTGCATGGAACGTCTGAAGGACCAGCCGGTCGCCTTGACCGCCGGATCCTATGATTACCTGGTCAGCAGTTCGTTCCCCTATCGCATTCTTGCCGCCGAATGCAACGCGGCGCGCCTGGCTGCCGTGAATCTGCATGGCGCCATCCTGCCGAAATACAAGGGAAAAAACGCCGGTGTCTGGGCGCTGATCAACGATGAAAAGCGCGTTGGCATGACAATGCACCGCATAAGCGAAAAATTCGACGCGGGAGAAATCCTCCATATCGATATCCACGAAATCAACGATGGCATGTCCCTGCAGGAAATCCAGGGGCTTCTAGATCGTTCCGTGCCGAAGCTGGTAAATTTCTTGTTGTCGGGGGAGGTGTTCAAACTCCCGCGCCCGGTGATCGGTTCAGAAAGTATTTTTTGGCGTGCCCGCACCATTCACGACAGTCGCATCAACTGGCATGTCCCTGCCCGGAAAACCTTTTTGTTTATTCGTGCCCTTTCTCGTGAACCCATTTATGCCTACAGCCATTACAATGGCGTGCAATATAGAATCAAACGCGCCATGCTCAGTTCTCAGACGAGCGGTTCGCTGCCCGGTGCCGTCGTCAACATGGACGATCGGTTGTATGTCGTGTGCGGCGATGGCCGGTGCTTGGAAATAACCGATTATGACGGCCAAGGAGTTTCCATGGCCCCAGGAATGGTCCTGCACTGAATGCGATAGGATCCAACAACGGCATCATCAAGGTTTGTCATCGGCACGTCATGAATATGTTTCGGAAAGTCGGAAATCGAAAAAGCGGCCAGCCGGAAATCGCAGGGGGTAAGCCGTGACTATTGCAAGCGCCAAGCCCTGCCTGGAGGAAGACGATCGCCAGGCGATGAACCGGGTGTTCGATTCCGGCCAGATCGCGGATGGGGACGAGATTGCCTGCTTCGAAGAGGAATTGGCTTCGACCGTCGGGGTTGCGAATGCCGTGGCGGTCAGTTCGGGGTTTGCGGCGTTGCATCTCGCCTTGGCGGCACTGGGCGTCGGGAAGGGCGACGAGGTGATCCTGCCCTGCCTATCCACTTGTCCGGCGATGCGAAATGCCGTTTGGGCCGTGGGCGCCCGTCCGGTTTTTGCCGACGTCAATCGCGAGGATGCCAATCTTTCCGCGGATGCCGTCCGGGCGGCCGCGACGTCGCGCACCAAGGCGATCGTCGCGCCGCACCATACCGGAATCCCGGCCGACATCCCGGCATTGGGCGCTTTGGGAATTCCCGTTGTCGAAGATTGCGCCCAGGCGATCGGGGCGGCGTGGGCCGGCCGGCCGGTGGGATCGCTCGGCACCGCCGCCATTTTTTCCTTCTATGCCACGAAGCTGATGACGTCGGTGGATGGCGGCGCGGTCTGCTCGGCCGATCCCGCCCTCGCGGATCGCGCCAGGGAACTGCGCTATTATCGCCATCGCAACGACCAGCAGATGCGGTTCAACTACAAGATGCAGAACCTGAACGCCGCCGTGGGGCGGTCCCAGTTGAAGAAATTGCCGCGGTTTCTCGCGCGCCGGCGAACGATCGCCCGTCAACTTCTGGATGTTTTCAGTGAGGCGGGGGAGCGCTCTTTCCGGGCCCTGCACCCGATCGAGGGGGCCGTGTATTTCAAATTGGCGCTTCTGTTGCCGCCGGCCGTCCGCGACCGCGTGCTGGAGGAGGCGCGCATCCGGGACGTGCCGTGCTCGACGGAGTTCCACTGGGTGGCGGAAAATCCGGCTTCCTTTCCGAATGCCCAACACTTGATGGCGCGCATTTTGACGATTCCCGCGTATCCCGCATTGACCGACGACGAAGTCCGGTGGCTGGCGTCCGGGCTGAAGGAATCGCTGGCGGCAGCCGGCGGGCTGACCGGGGGAGATCTTTGAGATGGATCCCAAACCCAAAATCGTTGCGATTCACCAGCCGTGCTACCTGCCCTGGCTGGGCTATCTGCACAAAATCTGGTTCAGCGACGTGTTCATCCTCCACGACAACGTGCAGTTCACCAAAAAGAGTTTCATCAAGCGGGTGCTGATCCGCAAGCCGCATGCTCCCGGCGAATCCGACTACCTCATCATGCCGCTGAAGAAGCACAGCGATTTCGAGCTCATCAAGGACATCCGCGTAGACCATTCGCAGGACTGGCGCCGGAAGCATTTGGTCAAGATGACCGAGGCCTACCGGGGGGCGCCGTATTTCAGCCGCTATTTCCCCGCCGTCGAACGGATGTTCGGAGAAGTGGTCGGCATGGAATCGTTGACCGACGTGATCGAAAAAGGGATCCGCTTGTTCATGGAATTGCTGGAGTGCCCAACCCAGGTGGTGCGCTCCAGCGCCTTGCCGGTCCAAGGGCAGAAGTCGGAATACAACCTCAATCTGGTCCGGCATTTCGGGGGGCAAGTCTATTACAGCGGCACGGTGGCGGCCGGTTACCAGAGCGAAGAGGAATACCGGGCGGCCGGAGTGGCGCTGTTGTACAGCCGGATTTTCGCCTATCTCGGGGAACATCCATATGCCCAGCCCCAGGGTGAATTCATCAATGGATTGTCTTCCTTGGATGCGCTGTTCAATATCGGGGCCGAAGGGATCAAGGCCCTGTTTGCGGATTATGAAATCGGCCTGCGTTCGGCGCTGTCCCGCGGGGATGCGGGCTGAACGTCGGCGCGCCGCAGGCCCCCCTGGTTGCGGTCCGGCCCGGTTTTTCCGCGGGCTGCCGCTTGCGGCGGCTGAAATTAGTATTGGATGAGGGAGGGGCAAGGTGTAAAAACCCTATCCAACCCATGAACGTTTCCAGCGAAATCCATCTGAGCGTGGTCATCCCCGCCTTCAACGAAGAAGGCAATGTCGGGCCGGTTTTGGAAGACACATTGCGGGTCTTGTCCGCCGAAGCGGCGATCGGGCCTTTTGAGATCGTCGTGGTGGACGACGGCAGCCGGGACGAGACCGGTGCCCGGGCCGAGGTCTATGGGGCCCGATATCCCAACGTGCGCGTATTGCGCCATCCCGAGAACCGCGGCATCGGCGCGGCGCTCCGGACGGGGTACGCGGCGGCGCGAGGCCAGTGGGTGGTGGCCACCTGCGCCGACGGCGAGGTGCCGGTTTCCGACGTGATCGAATTGTTGAAATTGACCCCCGGCATGGATCTGGTCGTCAGCGCCCGGCAACGCCAGCCCGGCAGCGGAAAACGGCAGTTGTTTTCCAAGGCCTATCATTGCCTGACCAATCTGCTGGTGGGGTTCGATCTTTCCGGGATGGAAGGCATCTACGTCGTGCGGCGCGACGTGCTGAAGGATCTGGCGATGACGTCCAACACGCCGCTGCTGAATCTGGAAATCATCATGCAATGCGTGGCGCGCGGCTGTCGCATCGCGCGCGGGCAAATGCACGTCTTGCCCCGGTTGAGCGGCCAGTCGAAGATGGCCACGTGGCGTTCGATCTTGAAAGTCATCCTGGAGACGCTGCTGCTCCGCCTGAGATTGTTCCGCGCGAAAATGTTCGGAAGGTTCGGTTCCGGCGCGGTTCCGGCGCGTCCGGCCGATTCGAATTAGCCTAAAACGTGAAACGGCGCTTTTCAACGTATTGGCAGGTGTGGATCGGCCTCCTCATCAGCGTGGCCTTTTTGTTCTTGGCCGTGCGCAACATCCATTGGCCGGACGTGTGGGCCGCCTGGCGGGCCGCCCGGCCGGATTTGTTGCTGCTGGGCGTCGTGCTTCTGGTGGCGGGCTGGGGCGTGAGCGCGACGGGCTGGCGCGTGCTGCTCTCGCCGGCTCCCGGCCTGCGGGTGCGGGACACCTTCGCGTATATCTGCATCGGATTTCTGGCCAATACCGTGTTGCCTTTCCGGTTGGGGGAATTGGCTCGGGCCACGCTGATCGGACGGAAAAAAGGTCTCGGGATCAGCCGTGCGCTGGGAAGCATCGCGATGGGCCGCGTGTTCGATCTCCTGACCTTGATCAGCATCATCCTCATCGTGGCGCTGGCGATGGACATTCCGCCGGTCATCCAGACGGCCTTGGCTTCCGTGGCCGTCGGCGGGATCGGCGCGTTGTTGTTTCTCGTGTTTTTGGCTTTTCACCAGGAACGGCTGCCTCGGTTTACCGCGGTGCTGACCCGCATCATGCCGCACCGCTTGGCGGAAAAGATCATGGCGCTGGTCCAGGGCTTTTCCGCCGGCGCAAGCGTGTTGCGCCGGCCTGCTCGCCTGTTGCTGGTGGCCGCCCTGTGCGCGTTGGGCGGCAGTTTGGCCGGAACGACGGTTTGGGTCTGGACCCGCGCTTTCCATTTGGCCGTTCCCTGGCACGGAGCGTTTTTCGTTTTGGTCGTCGTCAATCTCGGGTCCGCGATTCCGTCTTCGCCGGGCTACGTCGGCGTTTACCATTATCTGGCGGTTCTTGCGCTTTCGCCGTGGATTCCGGATCGAAATGCCGCATTGGCGTATGCCCTCGGCACCCACGCGCTGAACATGATCGCCAACGCCGGTTTGGGTTCCTACTTCCTCGCCCGCGAAGGCATCTCCTTGCGCGGCTTGAAGTCGGAGGTCGCTGCCCGGGTTCCCGAAACCAGGGACGGGCCGTGACCGACGGGCGCGCGGAATCGGATGCTTGCCGACCGGCGGCTGCCGGCGTTTTCCGCCTGGGGTGGGGGGTGGTTCTGTTCGCCCTGCTCCTGCAGTTCGGGTCCCGCTATCTGCCGTCGCCGTCGGCGGTTTGGGTGGCCGACGACTGGGCCAACGCCGCGCGGAGTTCGTTCCATGCGTCGACGCCGGCCGCCGCGAAAATCGGCCTGCAAGATCCCAACCGCCCGCTGAGCATGCTGGCGGTGGAAGTCGGCTATCGGCTGTTCGGGGAGCGGGCCTGGATCTGGACGCTGGTGTCGTTGGCTGCCAATTCGCTGCTGTTGCTGGCGTTGATGAAAATGGCGCTGGAATTGACCGGCCGCCGCGGTATGGCCTTCGCGGCCGGCGCCGTTTTCGCCTTGTTGCCGAATTTGACGGAAACCTACCATTGGTCCACGCAGGTGTTGAACGAAGTGGCCTGCGGTCTGGTGCCCTATGCGCTGAGCGGGTGGCTGGGCGTGGCCTATTTTCGCCGGGGCGGCGCTTGGCGGCTGGCGCTGTCCGCGCTGGCGTACGGCGCAGGGCTGTTTTCGTATGAAGCCGGCATCCTGCTGCCGGGAGCCTTTCTGGCCTTGATCGCGTGGCGTCGCGCGCCGCTCAAGGGCTTGCTGCGCCTGGCGCCGTTCGGCGCCGTTTGCCTGTTCTACGCGGCGTGGCGGACCACGAACGCATTTGGCCTGAACCACGTCTGGCATTATCCGCCGCACATGCAGGCGGGCGTGACGCTGTGGGGCGTGGGCTGGAATCTGCGCGAAATCATTCGCTGGTGGGCGGGCGATCATTTGTTCGGGGCCATGCGGTCCGGTCTCCGGAGTTTCGCCGCGCTTTCGCCCTGGACGTTCCGCCTGCTGGCCGTCGGCGACGTGCTCGCCGTGCTGGGGGTGGGCTGGGGAATTCGACGGCTGGCCGCGGCGGACGGGAAAAAGACCGCGCCGGAACCCTTCGCCGAAATGCAGGTGGCGGGATTCGGTTTGGCTTGGGCGGCGGCGGCGGCGGCGATCTGCGTTGCATCGTATACGGCTCCGCGGCTGAACGTGCTGCCGGCCATCGGCATCAGCTTGCTGGCGGCTTGGACCTTGGGGCGTCTGCCCTTCCGGGCCTGGGCTCCGCTGCTGCTGGTGCCGGCCGTGCTGGCCATGGCGTCCAACCAAGGCACCGCCGAAAGCTTCCGGCAGGCCGGCGAATGGAACCAAGCCATTTACGCGCAACTCCGGCAAACCGCGGAGACCTGGAGCGGCAAGAAAATCCTGCTGATCGACACGACGTCGTGGCGCCGATCTCTCCCCGCGCCGACGGCCGTCGGCTTGGATGCCTATGCCCGCAACGGTAATGCCCAGCTGGCGCGCGGCTTTACCTTCATCGGCATGGCGCAATTGGCCGCCGGGCAAAAGAACGCCGGAATCCGGGTCTTGCACGACGCCGAATGCGGCGTGCGGATCGAGGGGGATCGGTTGATCTGGCACAACCGCTTCGATCCTTCCCGGGGCCACACCAATTCCATGGACGACGTGTTCGTCGTCTCCGGTCCGGAATCCGGTTCGCCGGTGCAATAGCGGCGGGAACGCCGGTTCGGATTGACGCCGTTCCTCTTTTCCGCGTACCTTGCGCGGCCTATGAAATCATGGTTTGCGAAGAAGGACTGGATCGGGCTGGTTTGCATGGGGATCGTCGGCTGGGGCGCCGCGGCATGGGCCGACGAGGCCGCGGCTACGAACAGCGAGCCCGTCGCGGCGGAAACCCCGGCGGCACCGGCGGAAGAACCGGCGGCGGCTCCCGTCGAAGTCGCTCCGGTCGTCGAGCCCGAGCCCGAGGAGCCGGCGAAACCGAAACCGGTCTATCGCGGTTCCGACATGAAGGAGGCCTTTCAGGGGGCGGGCAGCTCGCGGTTCGGCATGGCGGGGCGCGTGAACAAAATGCCGGCGAAGAAGTCCGCGAAAAAGGAAAAGGGGGCCTGGAAGCGGAGCATCGAGGCGGGCTTGAGCACGGCGAGCGGCAACCGCGACATCCTGCGGTACGACGGCTCGGTCGGCGCCGCCAAAGAGACCGAGGAAAACTACTTGTTCATGGAAATCGGCGGACGCTACGGCGAAAGCGACGGCGAAACCGATGCCGCCAACGCCACCGCCGAAGCTAAATATCAGCACAAGCTGACGGAACGGAACTACGCCGCGCTGGACGGCAACGCGCGCCACGACGAGATCGCCGATTTGTCCTATCGCGTCCGGGGCAGCTTGTCGCTCGGTCGCCATTTCGTCTGGTCGGAATGGATCGTGCTGAGCGCGGAAGCGGGTCCCGGCTACGTCGCCGAAAAGAAAGGCGGCGAAAAAGAGGGGTTCATGGCCGGTCGCGTCGCCGAGTATCTGGAAATCCTGGTCGCGGACAACCTGCAGCTCTGGCAATCGGCGGAGTGGGTCCAGAACGTCGAAGATTCGGCCGTCTATTTCGTCAACGCCGAGGTCGGGCTGGAAGCCGTGCTGACGGGCAATCTCGACCTGCGGTTTTCCGTTGAAGACGCCTACGACAACCAGCCGGCGGAAGACAAGGTCGCCAACGACGTGACGACGAAGACGGCGCTGGTCTGGAAGTTCTGAGGCGCGCGCCGGCCGGCTACCAGACGACCGGTTCGTCGGCGTCGGTTGTCTTCGCGGCGGCGGGACGCGTCGGTTTCGCCGGGGCCGGTTTCGGCTTGGCCGGAGTCGTCGCGCGGCGCGGCGCTTCGTCCGGAACCGAGGGGCGGACCTTGACCGGCGCCGGGGCGGGTTTGATTGCGGCCGCGGGGGCCGGGGCGGGCTTCTCCGGCGCGGGTTTGGCCTTCGCCGGCGCGTCGAGATAGGCGAAGCGGACGCCGACGGGGAAGTGGTCGCTGTAGCCGCCTTCGTAGTCTTCCTGGTTCTCGAAGGTCGGCACGGGGGAACCCTTGTCCCAGCCGTGTTCCTCCACCATGAACGCCGGCTTGTCCACCCACAGCGAGATTTCGCTGCGGCGGCCGCCGGCGTTCTGCAGGAGGGCGCCCGAGGCCATGATCTGGTCGTACATGCGCCATTCCACTTTGCCGTCGTAGGCGTGGTAGAAAGAGCCCTGGCCTTCCTTGGCCTTGCCGGAGGCGAGGTTGTAGATCTTGGCCGAATCGTATTCGCCGGACGCCGCCGGATAGAATTCCACGTCGAGCACGTCGCGGATGGAGCGGTCGGAAGGCGTGTCGTTGAAATCGCCGAGGACGACGATGCGACCTGCGGGTTCGCGCCGGTAGATGCGTTCGATGGCCTTGGCGAGCGTCCGGGCGGCGACCACGCGCTTCATTTCGGACGCTTCGACGCCGCCGCCGCGCGAAGGCCAGTGGTTGACCAGCACGTGGAGCTTCTCGTCGTCGCGATCTTCGAGCACGGCGTGGAGGATGTCGCGGGTTTCGCCCCACTTCAGGGGAATCTTGTAGGCGTGGGATTCGAGCAGGGTGAAGCGGCGGCGGTTGAACAGCATGGCGGTGTCGATGCCGCGGGGATCGGGCGAATCCGCGTGGACGATGCCGTAGCGCTTGCCCGGCAGACGCTCGACCAGGTCGCGCACGACGTCTTCGTTTTCGACTTCCTCGAGGCCGAGCACGTCCGGACCTTCGCCGCCGTTCATGCCCGAAATCACCTGCGCCAGGTTGTCGAGTTTGGTCTCGTAACGGACCTGGGTCCAGCGGGTGGTGGGGTTGTTGGGCAGGAATTCGTCGTCGCCGTCGTTGTCCGGATCGTCCACGCAGTCGTAGAGGTTTTCGACGTTCCAGTTGGCCACGAAGAAAGGCGCGGGGGAGGGGGCTGCCGCGGCGTCCGCCGCGGGCGTCGCGGCGAAACCGAGGCCGGGGCTGAGAAGCAGGAGGGCGATCAGCGCGGCAACGGCGGATTGAGTCTTCATGGCGGGGATCCTCTCAGATGCGGTCGGGCGTGTCGATGCCGAGCAGGGCGAGACCGCGGCGAAGCACCTGCGCGACGAGGTCGCAGAGGCGCACGCGGCTTTCGCGGATGCCGGCGTCGGCTTTGAGGAAGGGCACGTTCTGGTAGAAGCTGGAATAGGCCTGCGACAGGTCGTAGAGCGCGTCGGCGAGCAGCGAGGGCTTCTCCTGTTCCGCGGCGTCGAGGACGGCGTCGGCGAAACGCGCGAGGCGCACGGCGAGGCGCCGGGACTGCGGGGCGTCGAGCGCGATGGGTTCGCGCCGCCAGTCGCAGTCCGGGAACCGTTCCGCGTGCTTGTCGATGACCGACGCGATGCGGGCGTAGGCGTACTGGAGATACGGCGCGGAATTGCCGTCCATCGCGAGCGCCTTTTCCCAGGTGAAGGTCACGGCCGATTGCGGATTCTGCGAAAGGTCGGCGTACTTGACGGCGCCGATGCCGACGGCGCGGGCGACGGCCTGCTGCTGGTCGGCGGGCATCTCGGGGGAGGCCTGCTTCACGAGCTCGAGGGCGCGCTTTTCGGCTTCGTCGAGAAGGAGGTCGAGCTTGATGGCGGTGCCCTTGCGGGTGGAGAGCAGGCCTTCGGGCAGGCGCATCAGGCCGAACCAGATGTGGCGCAGGGGCGTCTGCGCGCCGGCTTTCTTCGCGAGGGCAAAGAACTGGCGGAAGTGCAGCTGCTGGCGCTCGTCGGTGACGTACACGATGCCGTCGGGACGGAATTCCGCCTCGCGCGAGAACACGGTGGCGAGATCGGTCGTGGCGTAATTGAAGCCGCCGTCGGACTTGCGCACGATGCAGGGCGGCAACTTTTCCTCCTCGAGGAACGCGACGAGCGCGCCTTCGCTTTCGCGGACGAGGCCGAGGCTCAGGAGCTTTTCCACGACGCCGGGCAGGGCGTCGTTGTAGAAGGATTCGCCGCGAACGAGCTCAAACGAGACGCCGAGGCGGCCGTAGATGCGGTTGAATTCGGCCAGCGACAGGTCGATGAAATTCTGCCACAGGGCGCGGTTGTCCGGATCGCCCGCCTGCAATTTGACGAGTTCGGCGCGGGCCTGGTCCTTCCAGGCGGGATCTTCCTCGCACTTTTGGTGCGAGAGCACGTAGACGCGCTGGAGTTCGTCGACGGGCGCGGCGGCGAGCGCGGCGGAATCGAGGAAGTTCCGGTAGCCCATGATCAGGATGCCGAATTGCGTGCCCCAGTCGCCGAGATGGTTGTCGCCGAGGACTTCGTAGCCCAGCGCGCGGTGGATGCGCTTGAGGGCGTCGCCGATGACGGTCGAACGGATGTGGGCGACGTGCATCGGCTTGGCGACGTTGGGAGAGGAGTAGTCGATGATTAGCCGCTTGCCGGCGCCGGGCTGGGGCACGCCGAGGTGGGCGTCGGCCTGGATGGCTTCGAGGTGCCGCGCGAGAGCGCCGTCGGCCAGCGTCAGGTTGATGAAGCCGGGACCGGCGATTTCGACCTTGGCGATCAGGTCGTCCGTCGGCAGTTGCGCGACGACCGCTTCGGCGACGGCGCGGGGCGGCCGGCGCAGGATCTTGGCGGCGGCCATGGCGCCGTTGCATTGGTAGTCGCCGAACGATTCGTCGGCGGCCGGCAGGGCGTCGAGGGACAGCGCGGACAAATCGGCGTCGGGGAACGCCGCGGCGAACGCGGCGCGGATCTGGGCGGACAGGATTTCTTTCAGAGTCTGCATAACAGCCTTGGAACCTTAACTACGAATGATTCGAATGGCACGAATGGAGCGGAGCCAGAAAGCGCTCGTATTCCAATTTAGGATAATGTCCGAAATTCACAAGCAAGGCGAGCTTCTTGCCGGTGGCCTTCAGGTAATTGATCGTCTGGGCCCGATGGTCGTCGGTCAGGGATTTGGCCGACTTGATTTCCACGATGATTTCATCGAAACACAGGAAATCCGGCTGATAGCCTTGTTTCAGCGGTTTCGCTTTGTATTTCAGCTTCAAATGCGGCTGTTCGACGAATGGGATGCCTTGTTCGGAAAACTCCAGCGTCAGGCATTCCTGATAGACCGCTTCCAGAAATCCATGACCCATGCCGTTGTAGACTTCAAAACACGCCCCGACGATCTTGAAACTCTCCTCTTTGAACAGGATTTCGGCTTTTATTCGGGTCATTCGTTAAATTCGTAGTTGGTTTACCGGTTTGTTCACCACTCGGCGAATTCGCTGGGCTTGTCGGGGTGGGTGGGCAGGACGCGGATGCGGGCAAGACCCGCGGATTCAAGATGCTTGCGGACGACGTGGAGCGCCAGGTCGAGCTGGTTGCATTCCTTGCTCAGGTGGGCGAGGAACACCTGCTGGAGGGTCTCGCCGGCGATGTCGGCGAGGAGGGCCGCGGCGGTCTCGTTGGAAAGGTGTCCCTGGCGCCCGAGGATGCGCTGCTTGAGCGACCACGGGCGGAAGGAACTGTGGACGAGCGTTTCGTCGTGGTTGGCTTCGAGCACGACGACCTGGCAGCCGCGCAAGCGTTCGCGCGCGAGCTGCGTGGGCATGCCGAGATCGGTGGCGACGCCCAGGCGCGCCGCGCCGCGGGCCAGGACGAAGCCGACGGGCGCGTAGGCGTC
Source organism: uncultured Verrucomicrobiota bacterium (assembly GCA_937872095.1). GTDB lineage: Bacteria > Verrucomicrobiota > Kiritimatiellia > CAIQIC01 > Lenti-01 > Lenti-01. The sequence continues at coordinate 31,013 of CALMNW010000076.1, read as the reverse complement.
GTGCGGCAGCGGAAACGGCAGGATCTCGACGTCGCCGACGGCGAACGGGCAGCCGTCGGTGAAGAGATTCCACGGCAGCCGTTCGCCGCCCTTGACGCCGCGCGCGGTGTCGCCGTTGGCGTAGAGCGCCACGCCGAGCTGCTTGTGGAGCTGGGCGATCCCGGCGACGTGGTCCGTATGCTCGTGCGAGACGCAGATGGCGCGGAGCTTGGCGGGATCGAGCCCGGCGGCCGCCATGCGGCGCAGGGTTTCGCGTGCGGAGAGCCCCGCGTCGATCAGCAGCGCCGTGGCGGGGCTTTCGACGTGGATGCAATTGCCGCTGCTGCCGGAGGCGAGCACGCAAACGCGGAGCTGGGAAGAGAAAGACATGAGGGCGTTCCGGACTGAATATTCAATATCCGATATTCAATGTCCAATGTTCAAGGAGAACTCAGGACGGGGCGCCTTCGGGGGCGGCTTCGTCCCTTTCCGCGGCTTCGAGGGGGGATTCCGCCGACGCTTCGCCGGCCTTGCGGCGCTTGAGGAATTCGCGCGCGAGCTGCCGGTAGGCGGCGGCGCCGGTGCAGTTGGCGTCGTAGGCAATGATCGGCAGCCCGTGCGACGGCGCTTCCGCCAGGCGCACGGAACGGGGAATGAGCGATTCGTAGATCTTGTCCGGGAAGTGGCTGCGGATTTCGCCGACGACTTGCTGGGACAGGTTCGTGCGCAGGTCGTACATCGTCATGACGATGCCCTCGACGGCCAGGCGCGGGGCCGCGCCGGAATCGTGCAGCTTGGCCGCGAGATTGAGGATCACGCTGATGCCCTCGAGCGCGTAGTATTCGCACTGCATCGGGATCAGCAGCCCGTCGGCGGCGCACAAGGCGTTCATGGTGAGGATGCCGAGGGACGGCGGGCAATCGACCAGGATGAAATCGTAGGTCTCCCGTGCGGCCAGCGGCTCGAGGGTCATCGTCAGGCGCTGCAGGTAGTGCTCGGCGCGCGCGACGTCGATTTCGGCGCCGGCGAGGTCCACTTCGGACGCGACCAAATCGAGGCGGGGATCGGCGGTTTTCTGGACGATGTCGATGATCGGCTTGTCGCTGAGGAGGATGTCGTAGATGCTGGCGCCTTCGGTCTTGGCGAGGCCGAGGCCGCTGGTGGCGTTGGCCTGGGGATCGAGGTCGATCAGCAGCACCTTCTTGCGCCGCTCGGCGAGGCACGCGGCGAGATTGACGGAAGTGGTCGTCTTGCCGACGCCGCCCTTCTGGTTGGCGATGGCGATGATGGGTGTGGGCATGCTCGGATCCTCTCGGTAAATGGTCGGGGGCATTATAGCGGCCAACGGCCCCGCGCAAACCTTTTTCGTGCCGGATTCCCGGTCGATTCCCGGCGAGGATGGATTTCAATCCGCAAGACCCTGGGGTGCGACTTCATCCAGCGTGTGGATGGGCGGCAGGGGGAGTTCCGCTCCCATGGCCATTCGGGAACTGTTTTATAAAACAATATCCGAAAATCTATGGGAATTATGGTTAGGAGAAATGGATACTGTTTTATAAAACAATCCCCGGGATTCTTGAGGAGGGGAGCGCGAGATCATGGAAATGGGGAGGTTCAGCGAACGAGCAGGACGGGCGCCTGGCCGCTGGACACGACGTGGGCGGCCACGCTGCCGATGAGCCGGTCGTAGATCCAGCCGTGGCCGTGGGACCCCAGCACGACGAGATCGCAGCCGGTTTCGGCGCATTTCTCCATGACGGTCGGCGCGGGGACGCCGACGGCGACGCAGGCCGCCGCCGCGCAATCGTGGGCCCGCGCGATGCAATGGGCCTCGATGTTGATCTGCTGGGCGCGGTCCCGGTCGCTTTCCTTTTCGGCCACGGTCAGGATGACCAGCGGCAGCTTCAGGGCGTTGGCCAGATCGACGGCTTCGCGCAGGGCGCGGCCGGCGGAAGGGGAGCCGTCGACGCCGACGAGGATCTTGCTGATGGGCCGGTAGGCGCCGGGCGTCACGAGGCAGGGGCGGTCGGCGCGCCGGATGAACCGCTCCATGGTCGAGCCGGTGATGTCGGGCGCGGTCTTCGAGTGTTCGCCCTGGCGGCCGAGGACGACGAGTTCCGTGCGGGATTGGACATCCGACAGGATCTGCGCGGGATGGCCGAACTCGAGGGAGGTCACGAGCGGCACGCCGGCCTTTTCGGCGACCGCGGCGGTTTCGGCCAGGAGGGTTTCGCCGCGCTGGCGCAGAGCCTGCTGGAGGCCGTTGACCGCGCCCGGATTCCAGCCGATCACGCCTGCCTGCGGGGCGACGAGCGGGAATTCAAGCATGCGCGAATCGACGACGTGAATGACTTCGAGACGGGCATCGAGACGCAGAGCCAGATCGATGGCGGCATCGCGGGCAGCTTCGCTGCCGGGAGAGCCGTCGACGCCGAAGAGGATGTTTTTGATCATGGGCGCACCTCGCTTTGGATGACGCCATCATGATGGCGCGTCCGGCGGCGCTTGGCAAGGGCGGAGGTTAGAGAAGGTGGACGAGGGCGGGTCGCAAGGCGTCGGGGGTCCAGGCGCGATAGAGGAAGTCGGCCCGGGGGATTACCGGCAGGCCGGGCGGGACGGGCAGGACGACGGGCTTTTCGAGCAGGGTGTAGAACCGGCAGCGGCGGTTGACGGTCTTGACCGCTTCGCCGGCTTTGGAGACGAAGGATTGCTCGGTGAAATCGCAACGGGCCGGGCCCGGGCAGCGGCCGAGCTGCGCGGCATGCGGGCAGGATTCGGAAATGAACAGGGGCGGATCGCGGTGCACGGGCCAGACGAGCGCGAACGGATGGCGCGCGGCGAGGAGGGCGACGTTCTCGGCGGTGTCTTCGGGCGAGACGGCGAAGCGCGAAATGCCGCGCTCGTTCAATTCGGCGAGGGCCGCGGAATTGAGGACGTAGAGCGGCCAGTCGGCGGAAAGGTCGAGATCGTCCGCGCGGGGGAGGAATTCCAGCGCGGAAAGGTTGGCGGCTTCCCACCGGCGGTGGCCCCGGTCGAAGAAATGCCGGATCTGGGCCCGCAGCTCTTCGCGGTCCCACGCGCGCGCGATCGCCGGCAGGGCGAGCCGCACGGCGATCCGGTCCGGAAGCCGCGCCAGCGCGGCTTCGATTTGTTCGACGCTTTCGCGACCGAGTTCGACGATGAGCTCGGTGACGCGCGGCACGTCGCCGCCGGGAAACGCGTTGAGAAGAACGGACGGCTGGTCGGTCTTCAGCAAAAACGCGGGCGTTTTTGCTGGAGAGGTCGGAGTGCAGAGGTCGGAGGTCGGGAGGGAGAGGGAAGAAACGGCCTGCTCGACATGTTTTTCGCGGGCATCGCGGAGGGATTGTTCGAGAGCGGCGGTCAGGTCGCGGCGCCAGGCGTTGAGCTGCGAAACCGGAATGAAGAGGGCGGGACCTTCGCGGGAAAGCTGGCGCAATTCGAAAGGCGTGTCGCCCAGCTTGGAAAACGCGGTCCGAAGCGCGGCCGGCAGGGCTTCCGGATTCTTGGCGGCGGCGAACGGCCCTTCGAGGACGGCGGTTGCGGCGAGGGCGGTTCCGTCGGCGGCGGCGACGGCGAAGGCTTCGGCGCGGTCTTCGGAAAGCACGAGCCGCACGTCCATGGGGAAGCGGCGGCGCAGGTCGCGCGGGTTGGGGACGTCGAAGCGGTAGCGGCGCTTGACGGCCTGCGAGGAAGCGAGGAACAGCTCGGTGCCCTTGGGGATGCGCGGGGCTTCGGCCGGCAGCGGCACCTGCAGCAGGCTGTTCGCCGGGGCTTCGAAGACGCGCCGTCCGTTGGAGAGGACGATTTCCTCGACGGCGAACCCGAACGGCCGCGTTTCGCCGGGCAGCTCGATCTGGAGGCCGTCGTGGACTTCGAGCGGAAGGGCCGTGCGGAACTGGAGGAAATCGCGGCCGGCGTTTTCGACGCGGCCGACGGGCGTGCCGCGGTGGCCGGTGGCGTCGGGGTCGATGACGTCGCGGTTGGCCTTGGATTTCAGATAGAGGCCGGTCCACGGGCGCGAGAAGATGGTGCGCAGGTCGTCGGCGCATTGTTCCTGTTCGCCGGCCTGGAAGGAGCGGTCGAGGAGCTTGCGGTGGTAGTGAACGGCGGCGGCGACGTAGAGGGGGGACTTCTTGCGGCCTTCGATCTTGAGCGAGGCCACGCCGGCCTGGACCAGGTCGTGGATGGACGCGCCGGCGGCAAGATCCTTCATCGAGAACACGAGTCCGGGTCGGACGGGCGCCGCGCCGGGATCGCGGACGGCGCAGAACGCATCGCGGCAGGGATAGGCGCACGAACCGCGGTTGCCGGAGCGGTCGCGCAGGAGGGCGGAATAAAGGCACAGGCCGGAATAGGAGTAGCACAACGCGCCGTGCAGGAAGGTCTCGAGTTCGGCGGGCGCCTGCTTCGCGATGGAGCGGATCTCGTCGAGGGTCAGTTCGCGGGCGAGCGTGACGCGCTTGAACCCGAGGCGCGCGGCGGCGCGAACGCCTTCGAGGTTGTGGATCGCCATCTGCGTGGAGGCGTGCAGCCGGAGCGCGGGGAAGTGCTTGCGCGCGAGCCGGGCCACGCCGAAATCCTGCACGATGACCGCGTCCGCGCCGGATTCCGCGCAGAGCGCAAGCGAACGGATCAGATCGGGCAATTCGGCTTCGCGGATCAAGGTGTTGAGCGTGACGTAGACGCGGCGCGGCCGGGGGAGGGCATGGGCGTAGGCGGCGATTTCTTCGAGTTCGCGCGGGGACAGGTTGACGGCTTCGGCGCGGGCGGAAAATCGCGGCAGGCCGGTATAGACGGCGTCGGCGCCAAACGCGAACGCGGCGTAGGCTGCGGCCTTTTCGCCCGCGGGCGCGAGGAGCTCGGTGGCGGGCGCGGTTTTGCTCACGGATGTTCCTCGGCGTCGGTGGCTAGGGCATGTTCGACGTCGCGGGCGATCTGGGCGGATGCGGCGGCGGCATCGGGGAAATGCGCGTGGCCGCGCAAGCGGCGGGTGAAGGAGACCTCCACGTCGACGTCGTACAGGTTGCGGGACAGGCCGGGCACGTGGATTTCGACGACTTTGCCGAAGTGGGCCTGCGCGGGATCGGCCGGGTCGGGAACGAAGGCCGCGCCGGCATGCGGGCCGTCGTGGAGGTGCAGGCGCGCGGCGTAGATGCCGGGCGCGGGCCGGATGGGCAGGACGGGGCGGACGTTCGCGGTGGGGAAGCCGAGGGAACGGCCGACGGCGCGGCCGTGGACGACCGTGCCGGCGAGCGCGAACGCGCGGCCCAGCAGGGCCTTGGCCAGCGGCAGGTCGCCCGCCTGGACCGCCGCGCGGACGCGGGTGCTGGAAATGGGCGCGCCCGCGAGCGCGACGTGCGGGACGATCCGCGCGCCCAGGCCCAGGGCCTCCGCGAGGCCCGGCAGCGTTGCGCGGTTTCCGGCGCGGTCCTTGCCGAACGTGAAGTTTTCCCCGACGACGATTTCGGCGAGGGCCGGGAATTCGATCTTGAGCAGGGAAAGGAATTCGTCCGGGCCCATGGCGGCGAATTCGCGGGTGAAGGGAAAGACGTGGATCTGCTCGATGCCGCAGGCGCAGACGAGGGCTTGGTTCTGTTCGGGGGTCGCCAGCAACAGCGGCGCGCGGGCGGGATTGAGGAGCTGCGCGACGTGGGGGGAGAAGGTGAGGCAGCCGGAAACGCCGCCGCGGGCCCGCGCCGATTCGACGGCGGTGCGGAAGACGGCCTGGTGGCCGCGGTGCACGCCGTCGAACTGGCCGATGGCCAGGACGAGCGGCGCCACGTTGACGGTGGTGAGAGACATCGGAATCTCAATATCCAATATTCAATGTCCAATATCCAATATTCAAGTACGATCCGCCGTAGCCAACCGACGGTCCGCAACTTTCAGGCCAGCAAAGGCAGGGCGGCGGCCAGCGGAATGATCCGGCCCTCGAGGGACGGGCATTCGAGGAGTTCGTCGAGGGTCGCGGCGCGGGCGACGTCGAGCTGGCCGATTTTCGTGCGGCGAAGCTGCACGAGGTGGGCCCCGACGCCGAGGGATTGGCCGACGTCGTGCGCGAGGGTGCGGACGTAGGTGCCCTTGGTGCATGCGACGGAGAAGCGGACGTCGGGCGGGGCGAAATCGAGAAGATCGAACCGGTAGACGTGGATCAGCTTGGGGGGGCGCTCGACGGTTTCGCCCTTGCGCGCGAGCTTGTAGAGCGGCACGCCCTTGATCTTGATGGCGGAAACCATCGGGGGCATCTGCATCTGGTCGCCGAGGCGCGCTTTCATTTGCGCGACGACCTGCTCCGCGGAGATGCCGGCGGCGTCGCGTTCGGCGACGACCTGGCCGTCGGCGTCCTGGGAATCGGTTTCGATGCCGAGGCGGAGGACGCCTTCGTAGGTTTTGTCGTGGCCCATGACGCGGTCGGAAATCTTGGTGCCCTTGCCGAGGAGGATGACGAGCAGGCCGGTGGCCATGGGGTCGAGCGTGCCGCCGTGACCGACCTTGGGGATGCGGAACCGGCGGCGGATCTGGGCGACGACGTCGTGCGACGTGGGGCCGGAGGGCTTGTCGACGAGCAGCAGGCCGTCGAGACCGGGGGAGGTGAAAGGGGCGTTGGCCATAAGGGGATCAGACGGGCGGGATGTCGGAGTCGCCGGCGTCCTCGCTGCCGAGGGCGTCCGCGCCGGAATCCGGCGCGTCTTCGTCGGGTTCCGGTTCGATTTCGCCGGTTTCCTCCATTTGGTGGAGGATCTGGAGGACGTGGTCGCCCTGTTCGACGGAATGGTCGAGGACGAAATGGAGCTGCGGGGTGTAGCGCAGGACGACGTTCCGGTGGATGGCTTCCTGGAAATCGGCGTGGGCCCGGCGGAGGATGGAGAGCATGCGCTCCTGGTCGGCGGGCTCGCCGCGGATCGAGACGAGCACGCGGCAGCTGCGCAGATCCACCGACGTGATCGCGTGCGTGAACGTGACGGCGGCGGAATCGAAATCGGGCCGGTTCACGACGCGGTAGAGCTGGACGCCCAGTTCGCGGCGGATGAGTTCGTTGACGCGCGTGATTCGATCGGCTTTCATGGCGGGGCCCGTCCGGGCCGCCCCCGGAGCGGCTACAGCTCCTGGGCGACCTTTTCGATTTCGTAGGATTCGATGACGTCGCCTTCGGCGAAGTTCGTGAAGCGGTCGAGCACGATGCCGCATTCCTGGCCTTCGCGGACTTCGTTCGCCTCGTTCTGGAAGCGGCGGAGGGTCTGGATCTTGCCTTCGTAGAGGATTTCGTCTTTGCGCCGGACGCGCGCGCGGCCCTTGAGCGTGACCTTGCCCTTCAGGCACATGCAGCCGGCGACCTTGCCGCGCTTGCCCATGTCGAAGATCTGGCGGATGGCGGCCTGGCCGTTGACGTGTTCCTTGAGGATGGGTTCCAACAGGCCCGTCAACAGGTTCTTCACGTCGTCGAGCATCTCGTAGATGATGGAGTACAGCCGGATCTCGACGCCCTTGCGCTTGGCTTCGGCGCCCGCGCCGGCGTCTTTCGCGACGTGGAAGCCGAGGATGACGGCCCGGGAGGCGGAGGCGAGCAGCACGTCGTTGACGGTGACGTTGCCGGCGCCGGTGCCGATGATGGCCAAGTCGACCTTTTCGCTGTGGATGCCTTCGAGCGAGCCGCGGATGGCTTCGAGCGAGCCGAGCACGTCGGTTTTGAGGATGACGTTGAGGGTGCGTTTGTCGCTGCCGGCCTTTTCCTGCAGCAATTCCTCGAGGGTCATCGGCGGCTTGGTTTCGGCGTTGCCGCCGAGTTCCTTCAGCCGCTCGGCCGCGGCGCGCTCTTCGGCGATCTGGCGGGCTTCGCGGTCGTTCTTGTAGACGTGGAATTCGTTGCCGGGCGACGGCACGCTGGTCAGGCCAAGGATCTTGACGGCGGCGGAGGGGCCGGCGGTGCGGACCTTGTTGCCTTGGTCGTTGATCATGGCCTTGACGCGTCCCCAGGTGGAGCCGGAGACGATGGCGTCGTTGAGCTGGAGGGTGCCGTTGGTGACGAGCACGTTGGCGGTCGGGCCCATGCCGGCTTCGAGGCGCGATTCGATCACGTAGCCCTGCGCCTTGCGGCGGGGATTCGCCCGGAGCTCGAGGACGTCGGCCTGCAGCAGGATCATTTCGAGCAGGTGGTCCATGCCGTCGCCCTTGGCGGCGCTGACGGGGCAGCAGATGAGGTCGCCGCCCCAGTCTTCGGGGGCGAGGCCCATTTGCTGCAGCTGGCGCTTCACGCGGTCGGGGTTGGCGGTGCGCAGATCGCACTTGTTGATGGCGATGATCATGGCGACCTTGGCGGCCTGCGCGTGCTGGATGGCCTCCTTGGTCTGCGGCATGATGCCGTCGTCGGCGGCGATGACGATGACGGCGATGTCCGTCAGGTTGGCGCCGCGCGCGCGCATGGCGGTGAAGGCCTCGTGGCCGGGGGTGTCGAGGAAGGTGATCAGGCGGCCCTGGTGTTCGACCTGGTAGGCGCCGATGTGCTGCGTGATGCCGCCGTCTTCGCCCGCGGCGACGTGCGCCTTGCGGATGTAGTCGAGCAGGGAGGTTTTGCCGTGGTCGACGTGGCCCATGAACGTGACGACGGGCGGCCGCGGCTGGAGATCGTCCTTGGCGTCTTCGCCCGTGCTTTCGGGTTTGGGTTCCGCCTTGACCGGCGGCGGCGGCGGCGGGGCTTTCTTTTCGTGTTCGAGGACGAACCCGAGCTCCTTCGCGATGGGTTCGGCCGCCTTGAAATCGATCTTCATGCCGATGGACGCGAAGATGCCCTGCTTCATGAGCTTGGCGATCAGCACGTTGGGCTTGATGCCGAGCAGTTCGGCGAAATCCTTGACGACCACGTGGCCCTTGATGGCGACGGTCTTGGGTTCCGGTTCCGCCTCGGGGGCGGCGGGTTCGGGGACGGGCACCGGCGCGGCCGCGGGCGCTTCTTCCGCCGCGGGCGCCGTTTCGGTGGCCGCTTCGGCGGGGGCCGCTTCGGCGGGGGCCGTCGGGGCCGCCGTCTCGGCGGGGGCGGCCGCTTCGGCGCCGCCGTAGTAGATGCGCCGGATTTCGTCGCGCAGATATTGTTCCAGATCGGGCGTCAGGTTCGCCTGCGTGCTGCGCGCGGTGCAACCGCGGGTCTGCAGGAGCGCGAGGAGCTCCTTGCCCGTGGTCATCAACTCTTTGGCTAGGTCGCAGATTCTCATGGTCACTCCGTCGCCTTTCCGTTTTCGCGCTCGAACGCGGCTTCGGCCGCGGTCCGTACCTGCTGGGCGACGTCGGCGTCGAAGCCCTCCACGTCCACCAGATCTTGGATGTCCGCCGCCAAAATGCCTTCCAGCGTGAGGAATCCGGAGGCGACGAGCTTCTCGGCGTGGTCGCGCCCGATGCCTTCGACGGCGGCCAGCTGGTCGGTGGCGCGCACGATCTTTTCTTCGAAGGTGATGTCGCCTTCGTCCTTCTGGATGTCGACCTTCCAGCCGGTGAGCTTGGCGGTCAGGCGGGCGTTCTGGCCCTTCTTGCCGATCGCCAGCGAGAGCTGGTCGGATTCCACGACGACCTTCACGGCGTTTTCGGCCTCGTCCACTTCCAGGCGCAGCAGCTTGGCCGGCGCCAGCGAGTTGGTCACGAACGTCTTGATGTCCGTGCTCCACTTGACGATGTCGACCTTCTCGCCCGACAGCTCGCGGACGATGTTCTTGACGCGTTGGCCGCGCAGGCCGACGCAGGCGCCGACGGGATCCACCTTTTCGTCGTTCGAATGCACGGCGATCTTGGTGCGGAAGCCCGCTTCGCGCGCGATGCCCTTGATCTCGACGGTGCCGTCGGCGATCTCGGAAACTTCGAGCTCGAAGAGCTTCTTGATGAAATCGGGATTGGCGCGCGACAGCGTGAGCTGGGTGCCCTGGGCCTGCGCATCGAGGTCCAGCAGCAGGAACCGGATGCGGTCGCCGATCTGGTATTCCTCGCTCGGGACGCGTTCCTTGCCGGGCATGACGCCCTCGGCGTCGCCGAGGTCGATGAACACGTCGCTGCGGTCGAACCGCCGGACGGTGCCGGTGACGATGGACCCGACGTGGTCCTTGTAGATGGCGTAGACCTTGTCCTTTTCCGCCATGCGCAGCTTCTGGATGATGGCCTGCTTGGCCGTCTGCGCCGCGATGCGCCCGAAATTCCGGGGAGTGACTTCGACCTCGATCAGGTCGCCGAGCTTGTAGTTTTTGCCCGGATATTTCACCTGGGCGTCGTCCAGGGAGATTTCCTCGTCGCGATTGCGGACGAAATCCACGACCTGGATGCTCGCGAAAGCCTTGATTTCCAACGTCTTGCGATTGATTTCGACGCGCAGATCCCGCACGCGGCCGATGCTCTTGCGCCCGGCCACCTGCAGCGAGGACTCCACGAGCTGCGCGAGGGTTTCGCGGTCCAGCTTGCGTTCGCGTTCCATATATTCAAAAACGGCCAGCAATTCGTTGTTCATATTTCAAACCTCCTCCCCAAACGGGGGAAAAGCACGACAAACCGACAACTCCCGATATGCAAAAGAGTGGGAAAAACCCACTCTCACAGACAGCCAGAGTTGTATCAACGCGGGAAGACTAGCCCATGAGCCCCCCCCCGTCAACTCTCAAATATAGGCAAATATCGGGAATTTCCCCTCAAAACGGGTCGAACAGCGAGTTGTCGTCCGGCCCGAACCAGCCCAATTGGTGGGTCCGGAACTTGCCGTCGCTGCGGGCCAGCGTCTCGGACGTCACGTGGCCGTCGCACCACGCCACGTTCGCCTTGCCCCGGTGGCGGAAATGGATGGTGGGCCACGGCGTGCCGCCGCCGGCGAACTGGGGCGGTTCGGCGAACGAATATTCGATCATTTTCGCCTTCGCGCCGCTGCCTTTCAGGTAGGCCGCATCCGCGAACATGACCGTTGCCGCCGGCTGGGCAAGGGCACCGGGCCGCATGCCGACCGCCGTGCCGCCGCCGTCCGGCAGGCAGAGTTCCGAGCCGACCCCCAGCGCGTTGTAGCCGTAACCCCCGCAGGACGCCTCGAACCCGGCCGCGTCGGGCTGGAACCCCGGGCAGCGGCGCACCCACGTGCTGGCGCCGCCGCCGCCCAGATACTCCGCCAGCGGGCCCTGCGAGCCGTCGAAAACCTTGCCGACGCGCACCCCGTGCCAGCGGATCGAATTGGCGCCGTCGATGTCCGCCGCCGCCGCCACGTACCGCCCGTGGTCCGCCGCGTAGGCCAGGTTCGCCGTCGCCAGCTGCCGCAGGTTCGAGCGGCAGGCCGCCGCGTCCGCCGCGGCCTTCGCCGCCGGCATCGCGGCGGTCAGGATCGCCGCCAGCAGGCCGATCGCCGCCATCGTCACCAACAGCTCGATCAGCGTGAACCCTGCCGCCCGCGCGCGGGGAATCGCGATTCGAAGTTTTCCACACTGTGGAAAACTTTTTTCCACAGTGTGGAAAAATTGCCCAAAGTTTTTACGTTCTACGTAAAAACCGCCGAAAGTTTTTACGTAGCGTGGAAAAACCGCCGAATTTTTTTCCATAGCGTGGAAAAATCCAGGGGGGTAGGGACGGCGCGCCGCGGCGGCCCTACCTTGGAAAGCCGATTGGGGCTTCCGGATCATTTCACCAGCTTCCAGCGGAAGAAGCCGGGCGCGCCTTGCGCGGGCACGTCGTTCGTGCGCCAGGCGGGCGGGGCCAGCGTGGGGGTGTATTCGAGCACGGTTTCATAGCCCGGCAGGGCGGGGGCCGCCGCGGCCGGATCGGCCGAGATGTCGAGGCAGGCGTTCAGCACGCCCACGGCGTCGAGGTCGAAGCCTCCGGAACCGTAGGTCGGCATCGGGTCGAAAACGGGGTTGCCGTAGTCGTCGAGATTCGAGCCGTCGCCCTTCACGTCCACGATGCGCACGTGGGTGACGCGGCGGACGTCGAGGCCGTCCTCGCCGGCGAGCGCGCGCAGATCGAACGGCGTGCCGAAGCCCTGCAGGTGCTTGCCGGCGAAGCCGCCGAAGGCCGTCGGATCGGTGACGTTCGTCGCGCCGTAGGTGTCGATCCAGTTCGTCTCCAGACAGTGGGTCGGGAAACGGAAGTAGTTCGTGCCGTCGGACGAGACCTCGACATATGCCAGTTCGAGGAAATCCTCCGAGAACGCGTTTTCGAAAACGGCGAAATCGGCGCCGGGGCCGTCGGCGATCGGCGCGGGGAAGGTCAGGACGATCGAGCCGTCGTCGCCGAGGGGCACTATGCCGTTGGTGGCGCCGAGGCCGTCGAGGGAACCTTCGGCGGCGCCGGTGGCGTTCGCAGGCACCTGCCATTGAGCCTCGACGTTGGTGCCCGGCGCGTAGTCGGCCCAGCCGTCCGCCCAGCACAGGATGGCGGAATTGGTGGAGGCGATTCCGCCGGAACTGTCGGCGTAGGCATAGGTGAAGTCGGCCAAGGCGAAATACGTCGGCGTGTTGGGGCCGTAGATGCCCACGTCGGACGTGGTCAGCGCGCCGACGAGCGAGACGACGTCCGCCGGCATCCACGACAGATCGAGCGTGGACCAGTTGGTCTGGATGAAGGTCTTCCCGTCGCGGAAATCGGCCAGATAGTGGTTGGTGGTCGCGACGACGGTGCCTTCGACGTCGTAGGCGGTCAGGGTCAGGATGTAGGTGTCGTTGCTGCCGAAGGGCTGGGAAAAGCCGTATTCGTCGCCGTCGCGGATCGTGAGCGCGGTGTAGGTCGTGTTGTTGATCCGGACCGACTTCGGCGCCGCGGGCAGGGCGAAGGCGATTTCGGGAGCGATGTTCTGGTAATAGTCGTGATAGCCCACGGCGTATGCGCGCGGGAAGCCTTGCGCCGCGGCGTACTGGTTCGTGTAGGAATTGGCGACGAGGTTGCTGACCGTGGAAAACGCGAAGCCGGCCCAATACCAGGAGCCCCAGGATTCGTAATACGTGTTGAGGAAGGTCGCCGCTTCGTCGGCGAGGGAAACGTTTTCGAGGTATTCGTCCGGACCGGTGAAGTGGGCGTCGAACGAGACGGTCGTTTGCGCCGCGAAAACGGGGAGGACGAGAAACGGAACGAGCAGGAACCAGCAACAACGCCGCATGACGGCATCCTTTCCGCCCCAGACTGCGAGGGCTTCGAGATGAGGATCGCTCCGGCTTCCCGTCTTCTGGCTCGCGGCTTGCTACTCTTCCGCCTTCTCCCGCGATCAAACGCGGAATGGCTTGCCGGAATTTCGGAACCGTTTACAGCGGCGCGACCGCGCGGGATTTGCACCCGCTTCCGTAGTCGCCGGATGTGCCGTCCACCGTGGACGACGCGAGAAGCACCCTAGCATTCTCCGGCGGCGAAAAGCAAGCGCCGACGCGCCGTCGAATGCGGCTTGTGGCAGAGGCCACGCCGGGTAGAAAAGCCGGAAAAACACATGGATTGACGAGAAGGCAAACCTATGTCATTTTATGGAGCCATGAACGGGCGCTTTTCGAACGGACCGGCTTGGGGGTGGAAAAGAATCTACATCGGCGCGGCGATTTTGGCCTTGTGCGCGTTGGCTTTTGCCGCTGATCGCGTTGCCGCGCCGGAACCGGCCGCGGTGGATGCCGCGGAATACGCCGATTTCATGGTCCACGAGGTTTTGGACGCCCGGGATCTGGCCGAGGGCGCGGAAATCCAGCGCCGCTTTTTCAACCGCATCACGCCGCCGGGCACGGCCCTGGTCCAACCAATGTTCCCGGCGGTGGCGCCGTTCGACGCCGCGAATTTCGATGAAGCGTTTCTGGCGGATCTGCTGGGCGAAGACAAGAACACCGTGGCGATTTATCCGCTTTCGCTGGCGCTGGATCCGGCGACCCGCGAAACCCTCGTCCGCAACGCCGAGGGCAAGCTCATCGCGACCCTGCCCGCCGAGACCGTTTCCCGCGTCTGGGCGGCGGATGCCGATCCCGCGCGCGTGGTCTTGCGGCTCGACCTGCTCCCGGCGGAGGACGTCGAGCCGTACCTGTATGCGGAGGATCGGATCGAGGAGGCCGTCGCGACCCGCGCTGCCAAGTCGGCGAAACCGCCGAGAACCGGCGAAATCGCTTTGAAAAGCCTAGGCGCCGGCCAGTTTGGGTTCGCCGGCATCCAGAACACGAACGGATCGATGCGGATTACGGTGTCGAACGGGATGGACGGGGCCGAAATCTACTCCTATACCGTTCTGCATACCTCCTCGCTGGTGGTCGCAACCTGGACGAACGACGAGAACGAAGTCGTCGTGGACACGAACGTCGTTTGGACGCCGATTTCCCCGCCGTACGACGGCATCGAAAGCGGCTGGGAGTGCCGGACGACCAATCTGCTCTTCACCAACGGCGTGGCGGTCTGGGAAGACGCGGACGTGCCCAGCAACGCCCTGGTGCGCTTCTATGCCGCCGCGCAGCCCGTGGATGCGGACGAAGACGGCCTGCGCGACGGCGCGGAAATCCTCCTGCACCGCACCGATCCCGGCTTGGCGGACACCGACGGGGACGGCATGCCCGACGGCTGGGAGGTGGAATACGGGCTGGAGCCGAGATCCGGCCTGGATTCTTCCCTGGTCTGTTGGTGGAAATTCGACGATGGCGAAGGAACCAACGCCCTGAATTCCGCCATGGATGGCTATTACGGGGAGTTGCGGGGCTTCTCGGGGGCAACCAATAGCGGCTGGACGGAAGCGGGCGCATTCGGCGGCGCGTTGGCTTTCGATGGAAACGACGACTGGGTGCGGATCGCGGAAGACGTCTCGGTGTTGACCGGCGGGGCCTTCACCGTGAGCGCCTGGGCGCATCTGGACGGAAGCTGCACCTCGGATTGGCCCGAAGTGATCAGCGATCTCATGGCGGCCACGTACGACGGATATTGCCTGGGCTTCGGCTCCAACGGCGTTGCCTATGCCATGGTCGGGTTCTCCGGATGGGCACAGGATACGAACGCGTTTGTCGATCAATGGGTCTGGCTGGCGCTGGAATTCGACGGGACGAACATGCGCCTGTACCGGAACGGCGCGTTGGTCGGAGATCCGGTTGCGGCCGTTTTCACCCCCGCGACCAACGGCTATTTTTCCATCGGGAACGGCCAAGACGCGGGGTTCAGCGAGCACTGGAAGGGACGGCTCGACGACGTGCGCATCTACCGGTCGGCCATCGGGACAAATGGCATCGCCGCCATGTACGACGCCGTGGACGATCTGGACGAGGATGGTCTGGCAAATGGCATGGAATACGCGGCAGGCTCGATTCCCACCGATGCGGACACCGACGACGACGGGTGGACGGACGGAGAAGAAGTAAACATCTGGGGCACGAGTCCCGTCAATTGGGACACCGATGGGGATGACGTGTCCGACTCAATCGACTTGTTCCCCGCGATGAACAACTGCCATGATCACTATGAACTGGTATACGTGTTGCCCCATTTCAGTCAATCGATCAGTCGCGGAACCGGCCAAAAGGTGGAATATGCGACCATCCAAGCCCGTCCGACGAACTACTTGGCCCCGGTGCTGCTGATCACCAACATGATCTTGTCCGGTTTCGTAGACGATTGCTTCTCGATCGAGGGAAAATTCTACGCCGACGAGACGATGGGGGCCAAGAGTTTCACCACCAACATCACGGCTTCCGTGACGAACAAGAAATCGGGAAATTTCGATCTCATATTGTATGATTACGTGGAAAGCAACTATTGCAACAACAGCGTCTCGATTACCGCGACCTGCAGGATCCAGTATATTTCCGCGACGTTCCGTCCGCTTTCCGAGACCGAGAGGGAGGATTGGGCCTGTTGGTGCGCTGGCGGCACGTACGACGCGCGGCCCAAAATGCTGGCTGGCCCGAATGCGCTCGTGACCTGGGACATTGAAACTCTGGAAGGGGCCGAAGCGAGCATAACGAACGGGGTGGTCTCGTTCGGCACCGGCAGCGGAAAATACCGAATCATGGCCACCTCGCCCGATCCCAACACTTGCTATAACGAAATGATCTTGTATGTCGTTAAGGTGGACTTGAATGACGACGGGGCAAATACGAAATTTGGCTTCGACGACAAGACCTCACCATCCAAGCCTTGGGTCTGCGTTGAGAAATTCGACAACACGAAGATCAAGGCCACAATTGATCCGACATTGGAAATTGACCAAGTTTACTTTGCCAAAGGAGAAACTGACGGCGATAAGTTCGACTTCTCGCCTTCACAGCCGATTACATCACCTCAGAGTATCACCATAGTGGGACCTGGCAGCGAACCGATCGGTTGGTCGTGGGCAGAAGGGACATTTTACGCTCGTGTGGGCTGTGCCACGTCATCCTGTACGGCTAGTGAAGAGATGGGTGTGTTCATTGGTGAGGATGTGCGGCCGCAGACCCGGTATTTTGTGGTATCTGATCCAAACAACTCCGCGACAATCCCAAATCCTGTCCCGCCTGATCCCAATTCAGAAATATCCTCTCGTTGGCTTCAGGCCGCTATTACACCCAATGTCTTGGCTTCGGTTCACACCCTGCAGATCCCATACGACACGCCGAGCGAAGGCGGTGATGGTGACGGGATGCTCGACAACACCGGAATCGAGTTGTACGTCTTGGTTGAGGAAGCCGCGCAGGCGATAGGGCTGGCAAATCGAAGTGTAGAACAGAATGCGATCTGGGTCTTCTTTGTCGAAGACATCCATTTCATTCAATATAATCAAGATCAGGCCATCGGAGGCTTTTATAGCCCCTCGTTAAACAGTTGTTTCATTGCATCGGGGAGCCGTAGCGTTCAGCTCGTATCACAAATCGAGGCTCATGAATGGGGACACGCAGTCGGCTGCAGCCACGTCAACGACCCCTTAACGGGAGGCAACCTGATGTATCCAAGCATTTCGGGAATTGCAAACTTCATTCCCTTGTGGAGTTGGCGGGAGGTCGAACGATGAAGACGCAAGCTGAGTATTTCAATGCTCTGTTCGTCGTTATCTTGGCTGGGGCATTTGTTGCCCTGCCATCTTCGGTTCATTCTGAATCTCTGTCTTCTGGCGATCTGCAACCCGCCCAGGAATGCATTCGGCTTCTGGTGAACAAACCCATCGAACTTGCCTCCGCTACGAAAGAGGCTGTTCGTTCGCTCGATCCTGAGAATCGTAAAGCGCTCCGCCTATCCTTAGCGCAACAGACTCTTGTTGTCACCAATTTCGAAGATCGTCTTGCGCTGCTTAATGTTGTTGTGGATGCGACGATCTGGACAAACGCGGCGGAGCAGTCCTTATCGGATTCAACATTAGCGAGTTGTCTTAAGCAGGTCTACCAACAGGATCCCCATACCGCATTGCGTGATCGTGCTGTCGTTGCGCTGTTAAAAAAATCCAATGCCTCCGCGGATGACATAGGATGGGTCGCTGATCTCGTTCGGTCCGGCCGTTGGGATGCACTGCCGCTTGCGATCCGCTGGCATGACCGAAGCTTGGATGCTTATGTTCAAGAGATGCTCGTCTCTGCATCATGGCCTTGGCCAACGAACAGGACTATCCGGATTTACCCGTCGGTTTATGTGTGTCAGAACCAGATCGAAGCGGCCAACTTTACGCCATTGCAGAAGATGGAACTTTGCAATCTTGCTCTAGCTCAAAATGTCTATCCGGCGGACATGCTCGTTTCATATCTTGCGGCTATCGGCGACGATCAGTCACTTGAGTCGTTGAGAAACAGCTACCGACTTGCTGCCCCTCCTAGTGACGACCGGAAGCCCGCGAACAAGGATAAGCTCTACTGGTATGCATTGCTCTGTCTCGCGGGAGAGTTGCCCGGTCCAGTTCCTGTGCCATGATGCGCAAAGAGGCCGAAAAGGGGCCGGCCCTATAATTTTAAGACCAACTTATCCATTTCCTATGGAACAGAATACAAATGCGGCGCTTTGAGTTTTGGGGGCAAGAAAATGACTGAAACGCTTGGGTTTAAAATTGCTGTTTTCCGGGCAGTTTTAGGCGATTATGAAGCCGAGGCGAGAAGAGGGCCGCTCGCCCGCGTGGGTGGGCTTCGCGGGGAATGGGGCGCGCCCATGGACCGCGCCAGGCTTCAACAAGCTCAGCCTGGTCATGTTCCCTGCGGGGCTGCGGTTTTGCCGCTCTGTTCGCTTTGCTCACTCGCTCGCCACGCTGCGCGCTTCGATATAGACCTCGCGTCCGTCCTTCGCCTGCGGCTCGGGCTCCACGCCGTTGGCGTGGCAAGCGGCACTCGGCTGTTCCCCACCTTGGTTTTCCCCGGCACCCCCTTTTCACGGGCCTTTGCCCGTTGGGCTTGGGCCACGCTTTCGGCCGTGAGCGGTTGCCGATGTTTCCGCACAGCGCGATTTGTGGCTTGGATAGAACGGAATTCCGCAAATCCCGGATGACGTGGGGACGGGGGAAAGGCTAGAGTCGGGCCTTTCCAATCGAAAGGACCGCGATGGGCATCAACCAAATCCTCGAAACCGTGGCCGGCTGGGCGTGGGGCCCGCCGATGTTGTTTTTGCTGGTGGGCACGCATCTGTACCTGACGGTGCGCCTGCGCTTCATCCAGCGCTATCTGGGGCACGCGATCCGGATTTCGCTGCAGCGCGGGCAAGAGGGCGAGGGGGACGTGAGCCATTTCGGGGCGCTGACGACGGCGCTGGCGGCGACGGTGGGCACGGGCAACATCGTGGGCGTGGCGACGGCGATCTCGCTGGGCGGTCCCGGCGCGGTGCTGTGGATGTGGCTGACGGGCGTGTTCGGCATCGCGACGAAATACGCCGAGGCGCTGCTGTCGGTGAAGTACCGCGTCAAGCTGCCGGACGGCACGATGGCGGGCGGGCCGATGTACGTGCTGGAACGGGGCATGAACAGCAAGCCGCTGGCGACGTTCTTCGCGGCGATGACGGCCATCGCGGCGTTCGGCATCGGCAACATGGTGCAGGCGAACGCGGTGACCTCGCTGGTCTGCGAGACGTTCCCGGCGGTGCCGGCGGCCTGGCTGCAATGGGGCCTCGGGCTGGCGATGGCGGGGGTGACGGCGCTCGTGATCCTGGGCGGCATCCGGTCGATCGCGCGCTGGTGCGCGCTGCTGGTGCCGTTCATGGCGGGCCTCTACGTGCTGGGGTGCGTGGCGATCCTCGTCATGAACTGGCACGCGCTGCCGGCCGCGCTGGCGACGATCTTCTCGAGCGCGTTCACGGGGCAGGCCGCGGTCGGCGGCTTTGCCGGCGCGGGACTGAAGGAAGCGATCCGCTACGGCGTGGCGCGCGGGTTGTTCTCGAACGAATCGGGCATGGGCAGCGCGCCGATCGTGGCGGCCGCGGCGAAGACCTCGACGCCGGTGCGCCAGGCGCTGGTGTCCGCCACAGGCACGTTCTGGGACACGGTGGTGATCTGCGCGCTGACGGGCCTGGTGCTCGTGAGTTCCGGGCACTGGCAGGAAGGGCTGGGCAAGGCCGCGCTGACGAAGGCGGCGTTCGCCGATCTGCACGTGGCCGGGCCGATCTTCCTGTTCGTCGGCATGCTGACGTTCGTGTTCTCGACGATCCTGGGCTGGTCGTACTACGGCGAAAAGGCAGTGGAATACCTGTTTGGGCGCAAGGCGATCGGGCCGTACCGCTACCTGTGGGTGCTCGGCGTGCTGGTGGGGTCGGTGGTCTCGCTGCAGTCGGTCTGGAATTTCGCGGACATCGCCAACGCGCTGATGGCGGTGCCGAACCTGATCTCGCTGATCGCGCTGGCGCCGGTGCTGGTTGCCGAGACCCGCACGCACCTGTGGGAGCTGAAGGGCTAGGCCGCGGCAGGCGGCGCAGATTGGGTTTGCCGGCGGCGGGCGGGGGGCCTAGGCTGTCGGGCATGCGGTTTCCGAACATCTTGGCGCTGGCGGCGGCTTGCGCGGCTCTGGCCGGCGCGGCCTGGGCGGACTCCTACGTCGGCGAGGGGTGGATCGTTCGCTTCAACCGGCCCGACCAGGCGGCGTACTACTCGCGCATCGGCGCCGAGGAATACGTGTTGCGCGAGGCGCTCCTCGCGCGCATCGACGCGCTGGCCAGCAACGACTGGGCCTGCCTGGCGACCTACACGTTTTCGGGCAACACGGCCGAACTGGGCGCGGCGGGCCCGATCCTGGCGGCGATGTCGAACGCGCTGGTCCGCGGCGCGAAGCTGGGCTTCGTGGCGGACTACGGCGTGAACGTGGCCTCGAACTACTGGCCCGGGATTTCGCTGACGGGGCTGGCGACGCGCGCGGGGAACAAGCTGGAACTGTCGCGGGCGCCGTCGGACTGGGGCATCATGCACGACAAGGTGGGCGTGTTCTGGTACCGCGCCAGCACGCAGGCGTGGGTGCTGGCGGGTTCGTGGAACTTCACGGGCGGGGCCAGCACGTACCAATGGAACGTCCTGACGGAGATCCAGGACAACGCGCTGGCGGCCGCCTACTCGAACGAAATGCGCGAGATGCTCTCGGGGCGGTTCCACGCGAACCCGGCCAAGTCGCACGCGCACGACGGCGCGCGCTTCCGGCTCGCGGACGTGGACATGTGGACCAACGGGTGGGTGCGCTTCGGACCCTATCCCGACGGTTCGGCCGGCGGATCCAACGCCTTGACGGACGTCGTCGCGGCGATCGACGCCGCGACGAACGCGATCGTGTTCGCGCTGAACAAGCTGACGCGACCGGAGGTGGCGGCGGCGCTGATCCGCGCGTGCGACCGCGGCGTGGTCGTGAACGGCACGATCCCGAAAAGCGACCGGGCGGATGCGTTCGACGACAGCTACGCGATCTACCAAACGCTCGCCGAGCCGACGAACTACGCGACGGCCAACCGCGCGTTCCTGTACGACGCCTACTCCACGGAGTGGCGGACGGACTACGACGCGGGGGAGACCGACCTGACGCACGCGAAATACCTGGTGATCGATCCGGACGGCGCGAATCCGCTGGTGATCCAGGGTTCCGCCAACTGGACGGACTCGGCGCTGTCGTCGACGAATTCGAACGACGAGAACGTGCAGTTCCTGCCGCATCCGGGCCTGGCGCGGGCCTTCGTCGCGCAATTCAACGCGATGACGGACGGGACGGTGCCGTGGTGCGCGCTGGGTCCCGGCGCCGTCGCCGGGGAATCGCGGCTCGCGTATTGGCTGCCGTACGCGAACGCGTACGAGCTGGTCCACACGACCAACCTGTTCGACGGGGCGACGTGGACCAACCGCGCGGCGCTGCTGCCGGCCGGCCGCGGGACGAATTCGCTGCCGGCGCCGAATGACGCGGCCCGCCGGTTCTACCGCATCCGGACGGTTCCTTAAAACGATCTACGGGGGACGGCATTTCGGGATTTGCTCTTGGCCGCTTGGCCGTCTAGACTGCGCGGCGGAAAATGGCGGGGAACCGGAGAACGCACATGAGACAGAATGAAAACCAGTGGATCGAGCGGTTGAGCGGAATGGCCGTGGCCAGCAGCCAGGTGGATTCCTCCCTCTACGCGAAATACGACGTGAAGCGCGGCTTGCGCGACGTCAACGGCAAGGGCGTGCTGGCGGGCCTGACGCAGATCGGCGACGTGCAGGCGCATCCCGAAGGCGACGAGACGGGGCCGGGGCATCTGATCTACCGCGGCATGGACATCGAAGACATCGTGGCCGGGTTCCTCGCGGAGGGGCGGCCGGGATTCGAAGAGACCGTCTACCTGCTGCTGGCCGGCGAGCTGCCGAACCGCGCGGAGCTGGCGGACTTCCGCGAGTTGCTGGGCTCGTACCGCGTCTTGCCGAACGATTTCGTGCACGATTCGCTCTTGAAGCTGTCCAGCCGCGACATGATGAACGCGATGGCGCAAAGCATCCTGGCCCTCTACGTGTTCGACGACCGCGCGGACGACGTCTCGCTGCCGAACGTGCTGCGGCAGTGCCTGCGGCTGGTCGCGACCTTTCCGCTGCTGGCGGCCTACAGCTACCAGGCCTACGTCTACCATTACGGCAAGGGCAGCCTCGTGATTCACGCGCCGAAGCCGGAACTGTCCGCGGCGGAGAATTTCCTGCACATGCTGCGCAACGACAGCCGCTACACGCCGCTGGAGGCGCAGCTGCTGGATTTGGCGCTGGTGCTGCACGCGGAGCACGGCGGCGGCAACAACTCGTCGTTCACCACCCACGTGGTCACGTCGAGCCTGACGGACACCTATTCGGCCATCGCCGCCGCGATGGGTTCGCTGAAGGGGCCGCGCCACGGCGGGGCCAACGCCAAGGTCGTGGCGATGTTCGAGGAGCTCAAGCGAGAGGTGAAGGACTGGTCCAACGAAAAACAGCTGGAGGACTATCTGTCGCGCCTGCTGAAGAAGCAGGCCTTCGACCGCGCGGGGCTGATCTACGGCATCGGCCACGCGGTCTATTCCACCTCCGATCCCCGCACGACCATCCTGCGCGGACAGGTCGAGAAGCTGGCGGCCGAAAAGGGGCTGGCGGAAGAAATGGCGCTCTACGAGCGCGTCGAGCGCCTCGCGCCGGAGATCATCGGCCACGAGCGCAAGATGTACAAGGGCGTGAGCGCCAACGTGGACTTCTATTCGGGGTTCCTGTACCGCCTGCTGGAGATTCCGCCGGAGCTGTTCACGCCGATCTTCGCGATGGCGCGCATCGCCGGCTGGAGCGCGCACCGCATCGAGGAACTCGCCAACGGCGGGAAGATCATCCGGCCCGCGTACAAGAGCGTGGCCTCCCGGCGCGCCTACGTGCCCATGTCGGCGCGTTCGGCCGACTGAGCGCGGCCGCGCGGCCGCGCCTCAATCGAGCAGGACGAAGCGGGCGTTTTTCCAGGCGCCGCGGCGCGGATTGAGGGCGTCGCCGAAGAGATCGAACAGCCAAAACGATTCGGCGCCGGCCTTGGACAGGCTGCCGGCGCAGTAGAGGGGCGTGGTGGTGCCGGCGACGAAATGGGTGTAGGCGCGGTGGTTGTGGCCGTGCAGGAGCACGAGGTTTTCGCGCCCGCGCAGGAGCTTGATCAGCGCGCGCGAATTGCGCAGGCCGTGGAAATAGCCGTTTTCGTCGAACGGATAGTGGGTCATCAGGAAAACGCGGCGGCGGGCCGCGATTTCCGGCGCGTCGAGCAGCCGGCCGAGGGCGTCGAGTTCGAGGGCGGGGACGCGCCCGCTGGAGTTCCAGAAGTTGAAGTTCGGGCGGGAGGTGTTGAAGGCGATGGCCACGGCGTCGTCGCCCAGCCAGCGGACGAGCGGATAGCCGGTGGGGGCGGCGGCTTCGGGGAGATCGGAATGGAGCAGGGCGGCGAAATGCCGGCGGTGGCAGGCGGGGGAATTCCCGGCGTACAGATCGTGGTTGCCGGGCACCGCCAGGGAACCGCGCCGGGCCAGGGCGAGAGTTTCGGCGATCCGCGGGGCGGCCGCGACGAATTCGCGCTCCAGGCCGAAATTGAGCGAGTCGCCCGTGAACAGCACGTAGTCGACCGGCTCGCGGCGGAGAAATTCGTTCAGGCCGTTGAGTTTTTGGACGGCCTCGGCGTACTTGGAACCGCGGCGGAGATAGAAATTGACGAGCGCGACGAGACGCTTGGGGTGCAGGATTCCGGGCGTGCGGAAGGCGCCGGGCGGAAACGGCAGGTGGACGTCGCTGAAATGGAGGATGCGGAGACTCATGGGGGGCAATGTAGCGGAGAAGGCTCCGGGGTGAGAAGCGGATTCGTCACTTCACCAGGATCGGATGCGGGGCCAGCGGTAGCCTCGCGCCGGGGGCGACGGGTTGCCAGGTGAAGGTGCCGTCGGCGGCAGGCACTACGGAAACGAACTGCGTCGCGCCGTCCGGCGCGACGCACGTGCCGGAACCCCACGCGACGGTCTTGACGGTGCCGTCGGGCAGCATGAAGCGGTAGACGTTCGCTCCGCGCGGATCGGCTTCGAGGCGTTCGATCTTCGCCCACGGCACGAGTTCGCTCGTCAGCAACCGGAAGGCATGGCCGGCGAGGTTCGGACGCCCGGCGGAGTCGCAGAGGCCGTAGCCGCGCCACGAATTCTGCGCCGCGCCCGGCGCTCCCGAGTGGCTGTGCCAGACGACGAGGTCGTCGCCGAAGCCGAAACCTTGCACGATGCGCCGGAACACGTCGGCGGCCTGCGTTTCGGGACGGTTGGGGTAATCGGTGCGAAGCGTCAACGTCGGGTCTGAACTGGAACCCGTTTCGGTCAGCCAGACGGGCTTGTCGGCGATGCCCAACCGCTGCAGGGCTGCGGTCAGCCGCGGCCGGCGGATGATGAAGGACTCCCAGCCGGCATAGTCGTGATAATTGACGACGTCGAACCAGTCGGTGCCGCCGCCCGCGACGACGCCGGCGAGCCAGACGTCGAGCGAATAGCCGTCGAGGCCGGCCATGCCGGGCAGGACGATCACCGCGTCGGGATCGTTGGCGCGGACGATCGCGGCGGCTTCTGCGAGGAACCGGCCCTGTTCGCTGGGCGAAAAGCCGTCCGCGGGACGGGCGTCCGGCACGCGGTCGGATTGGCGCGCGCGGGCCAGCCCGCCGTCGCCGGGATCGGCGATGCGCCAATGTTCCATTTCGTTGCCGAGTTCCCAGTATTTCACGTGCGGGGCGTAGCGGCGGACGACGGTTTCGAGATAGCGGCGCGCTTCGGGACCGATGGTTTTCCGGAAGTTCGCCGGATCGGTTTCCCACGGCGGCGTGGGCGATGCGTATTGCATGGCGAAAAGCGTGGGCAGGGGCATGAAACCGGCCTGCGACACGACGGCGTCGGCGTTCGCGAACGACCAGCGGCCGGCCGCGGGTTCGACGAGATCCCAGAACAGATCGGCTTTAACGAATTGCCGGTAGGCCGCGGCGCCCAGCCAGGCGAGGTCGCCGAAAATTTCGTCGGGCGCGCGGCCGGGTCCGCCGGGGGCGACCCAGAAGAACCGCACGAAATTGAGGCCGATCTGGGGGCCGCTTCGCGCCCGGAATGCGTCGGCCACTTCGATGCGGGGCAGTTGTTGCCAGCCGGCGCGCTCGGGGCGTTCGCGCGGCCGTTCCGCCGGCGGAATGGGCCGCGGACGCGGCGGAATCTGCGCGGCGGAGGCGCGGATCAAGGCGAGTGCGAAAACCAGCAGCCAGGTCTTCGTTGCATTCATGTCCGCAGTCTAGCGCGCGCCGGTCGCCAACAAAAGACCAAAACGCCGCCGCCGCGCCTTCGACCTGGTCCGGGGAGATTTGCGCTTTGAGGCGGGCGGGGGTGCGGCTATCATGGCCGGCATGAAAGACGTGATGGATAGTTTGAAGGCTTGGGATGCGGCGGGGCTGCGGAGCGCGGAGGCGGTGCTCGTCGGCGCGCAACATTCGTCGCCGCGGCAGCCGGGCGCGCGGCTGGCGGTGAACGAGAAGGGGGAAGTCGCGGGCGCGGTCTCGATGGGTTGCGTGGAGAACGACTTGCGGGAGCACATGCTGCGGCTGCTGCGGGGGGCCGGCGGCGCGCGGATGCTGCACTACGGCGCCGCGTTCGATGCCGTGCTGGAAGTGGGGTTGTCGTGCGGCGGCGAAATCGACGTGTGGATCCGGCCGCACGATCCGGAAAGCGCCGCATGGCAGGCCTTGCGGACGCTGGATCCCCATGCGCATGCGATCTTGCTGACGCGGCTCGCGGAGGAATCGGAGCAGATCCTGCTGCGGCCGGACGACGCGCCGCCCGCGCCGGACCTGGCGGCGGCGCTGGCGGAACTGAACGTCCGGGGCGGAACGCGGAAACTCGCGTGGCGCGGGGAAAACTGGTTCGCGGAAGCGCTCGCGCCGGATCCGCTGCTGTTGATCGTAGGGGCGTCGCCCATCGCGGTCGACCTGTGCGCCATGGCGGCGCGGACGGGCTTCCGCGTGGCCATCGTGGATCCGCGGCGGGATTTCGCGCGGGCGGAGCTGTTTCCCGCGGCGGAACGGGTGGTGCATCGCTGGCCCGGGGAAGGGCTGGCGGAGGCGGGGCTGGATGCGCATAGCTTCGTGGCCGTGGTGGCGCACGACGAGAAGCTGGACGTGCCCGCGCTGGAAGCCGCGTTGCGCGCGAACTGCCGCTACGTGGGCTTGCTGGGCAGCACCCACACGCGGGAAGTCCGCCACGAGGCGCTGAAACAGGCCGGATTCGCGCCCGAAGCGATCGCCCGCATCCGCGGGCCGATCGGACTGAAGCGCCTCGGCGGCATCGAACCGGCGGAAATCGCCGTGTCGATCCTGGCGGAACTGATCATGGCGCGGCGCGGCACGCTGGAATTGACCGGAAAGGAAGCGCGATGAGCTTGGCGGACAAGATTCTGTCGGCGAAAACGTTCCTGTGCCCGAACTGCGGGAAGGAACTGCCGCTGGCCGACGTCAACGTCGCGCAAGACGTGGCGCTGTGCCGCGCTTGCGGCTACGCGGGGTCTTTCCTGGCCGCGTCGACGGTGCCGCGGCTGACCGACGAAGAGCTGGCCCGTCCGCCGAAACGCGTGAGCCTGCGGCGCGAATTCGGCGACGCCCTGACCATCACGTGCCGGCCCGGGCGGACGGCGCTGTTGTTCTTGATTCCGTTCGTGGCGTTGTGGTCGGGCATTTCGATGACGGCCATCTACGTCGTGCCGCTCGTCAAGGGCACCTTCGAATGGCAAGAAGGGCTGTTCGGGATTCCGTTCCTGCTGGGTACGCTCGTGTTGCTGGCGATCGTCTGCTATCTGTTGTTCGGCCGAACGGAGGTGACGCTGTCGAAAGGGCGCGTGCGGGTGTTTACGGGCGCGTGCGGGCTGGGCCGGACGCGGGAAATGGAATGCCGGCCGGGCACCATGGTGTCCATCGAGAAATCGAACTTCCAGTCGAACGACGTGACGCAGCCGGAAATCGTGGTGACGAGCGGCGAAAACCGGCTGAAATTCGGGGCGATGACGATTCCGAACGACGCCATGCCGTACGTGGCGGCGGTCTTGCGCCGGGCGGCCGGCGGCGGGTAGGATGGACGGAATGGGCGGCATCGCGGAAAATCTGGAAACGGTCCGGGCGCGGATCGCGGCGGCGTGCGCGCGCGCGGGCCGCGCGCCGGAATCGGTGCGCCTGCTCGCGGTATCCAAAACCCACGGGCCCGAAGCGGTGCGCGCGGCGGCGGCCGCCGGCCAGCGGCTGTTCGGCGAAAACCGCGTCCAAGAAGCGGCGGCCAAGATTCCGGAGTGTCCGGGGCAACTGGAGTGGCATCTGATCGGGCCCCTGCAAAGCAACAAGGCGGCGCAGGCGGCGCGGCTGTTCGACTGGGTGCATTCGGTGGATTCCGCGAAACGGCTGGAGGCGCTGGACCGCCAGGCGGCCGACGCCGGGCGCCACCTGCGCGCGCGGGTGCAGGTGAACGTCTCGGGCGAACGGTCGAAATCGGGCCTGGCGCCCGAGGCGGTTTTGGAGGTGTTGGCGCTCGCCGACCGGCTGCGGAACGTGCAAATCTGCGGGCTGATGACGATTCCGCCGCTGGCGGAGGATCCGGAAACGGCGCGGCCGCATTTCCGGAAGCTGCGCGAACTGCGCGACGCGTGGGCGGCCGAAACGGGATTGGATTTGACGGAGCTGTCGATGGGCATGACGCACGATCTGGACGTGGCGATCGCGGAAGGCGCGACGTTCGTGCGCGTGGGCACGGGAATTTTCGGAACGCGGGCGCGGCCCGCGGAAGGAGCGGAGGAGACGTGAAAAACAAGCGCATCGCGTTTTTGGGCGGCGGAAACATGGCGGAGGCGATTCTCGGCGGACTGCTGGCGGGCGGCGTCTCGATGGAGCGCAACGTCGTGGCGGCGGACGTGGCGCCGGAACGCCGCGCGCTGCTGGAAGAGAAGTACGGCATTCGCGCGACGGATGCCGGCGCGGAGGCGGTGCGGGGCGCGGACGTCGTGGTGCTGGCGGTGAAGCCGCAGCAGGTGCCGGAGGCCCTCGCGGCGGCGAAGAGCGCGTTCACGGACCAGCAGCTGCTGGTGTCGATTTGCGCGGGGTTGCCGACCGCCGCGCTGGAACAGCAGGTGCCGGCGCGGGTGGTGCGGGTCATGCCGAATCTGCCGGCGCTGATCCGGCAGGGCGTTTCGGCCATTTGCGGCGGCGCGCGCTCGACGGCGGCGGATCTGGATCTGGCCGAGCAGCTTTTCGCGGCGGTGGGCGCGGTGGTGCGGCTGCCGGAATCCCGGATGAACGAGGTCACGGCGCTCAGCGGCAGCGGCCCGGGCTACGTGTTCGCGTTCATCGAAGCGCTGGAAGCCACCGCCGTCCACATGGGCATCGAAGCCGCCACGGCGCGGAAAATGGCGGTGGAAACGGTGCGGGGCGCGGCGGAACTGGCCGCGCAGACCGGCGAGGATCCCGCGGAACTGCGGCGGCGGGTCAGCTCGAAAGGCGGTACCACGTTGGCCGGCCTCGCGGCGATGGCGGCCGGAGGATTTGCGGAAGCGGTGGCGGCGGGCATGCGGGCGGCGCGGGACCGCGCCGCGGAATTGGCGGGGTAGCGGCATGGAAAAGGAGAAACCGGAGCCGGCCGCCCGTCTCGTTTCCGCCGGGCACGTTCTCTGCGCGTTTGCGTGGAAGCTTTTGCTGGTCGCCGCGCTGCTCTACGGGGCGTTGCAAGTGCTGGTGCGGACGGACTTGTTCCGCGCGCAGGTGGAAAAGGAACTGTCCCGGCTGGCGGGCATGGACATGCGCGTGGGCCGCATCCGGGCGACGGAATCTCTCAATCTGCGCATCCGCGATGCGATCGGCGTGTCGGACGTGGCCGGGATCGAAGTGCGGCTGGCGCGCATCCGCTGGAGCCTGTTCCGGCCGCGCGGCGAACCGATGCTCGAATCGGTACGCGTGGACGGCCTGTCGCTGACCATCGCGCCGGACGAAACCGGCGCGATCCAACCGGCTTTTCTGGGGCGGTTGCCGCAAAACGTCTTCGCCTGGACGGGCCTGCCGCTGCCTTCGGACTGGGCGGGAGACGGAAACCCGGCCCCGGCGCAGGAAGAAAAAGGCGCGGTCGGCCGTTCCCCGGAAACCTGGATCCGCGGTCCGCTGGTTTTCCGGGACATGTCGGTGCGCTGGCAGGATGCCCAAGGCAACTTGAAGGCGACCGTGACAGGCCTGGACGTGGCGTGGACCTCGATGGAGACACCGAAAGGCCGGCGGGTATCGCATCTGGAGTGCCGGGCGGCGGAAATCAAGGTCGTGAACGGCCCGCGGATCCTGGACGCCCATCTGGAACTGCTGGAGGCGGACGGCAAGCGGTTTCTGGTGGGGCTCGACGCGGCGGATTGGGGCGGCGCGCCGGAACCGAAACGCCCGGGGGCGGAAGCCCGCGAATTGCTGGAGGCGATGGATCGGCCCGCGAAATAAGCGGGAGGGGGGTTGCTTTTTCCGGCGGGATGGGGTAGAACACGCGCTCTGTTTGGTCGGTGGATATAGCTCAACTTGGTAGAGCACCAGATTGTGGTTCTGGCTGTTGCGGGTTCAAATCCCGTTATCCACCCCACTTTTTCCGGGGGCAACGGGGGTTTCATTTCGCGGTTGCGGCGCAGCCCTCTTTTGTATAGGGTGCGCATTTCTGTGGCCGGGCTTCCCGTCCGGTCGGTTCGGAACGAACGGCAAGGAAAGGCAAAGAGCGGCTATGAAGGACATCCCGATCGCGGACGTGCGGAATTTCGTGTTGGTGGGCCACACCGGCAGCGGCAAAACGACCTTGGTGGATGCGCTGCTCTACAAGCTGGGCGTCAACGATCGCCTGGGAAATCCCGGCGACGGCACGAGCGCGGCGGATTGGACCGACGAAGAAAAGAACCGCAAGATCACGGTCTGGGCGAAGCCGTTCGATGCCGTCTGGCGGCCGAAAGGCGGCAATCCGCTCCGGTTGGCCATGCTGGATACGCCGGGCTATGCCGATTTCTACGGCCAGGTGGTGGCCGCCACGAGCGTCGCCGACGCCGCCGTGGTTCTGGTGGATGCGACGGCCGGCGTGCAGGTCGGCACCGTCCGGACCTGGAAGCGCTGCGAGGCGCTCAACCTCCCGCGGGCGATCGTCGTGACCGGCCTCGACAAGGAAAACGCCGACTTCGCCGGCACGGTGGCGGCCCTGCAGGACGTCTGGGGCGCCCGCTGCGAAGCGGTCACGTTCCCGACGGACGACAAGAAGGGCGTGGTGGATGCGCTGTCGGCGACGGGCGGTCCGGCGGACGAGATCCGCGCGAAGCTGACCGACGTGGCGGCGGAATCCAGCGACGAATTGATCGAAAAGGTGCTCGGCGGCGAAACGCTGACGGCCGACGAACTGTCCAGCGGCCTGCGCGCTTCCGTGGCGCAGGCGAAATTCATCCCGATTTTCGCCGTCATGGCGCGGCAGTCGGTCGGGCTGGACGAACTGCTGGCCGGGTTCGCGCGGCTGCTGCCGAGTCCCGCCGACCGGCCCGCGAAAGACGCCGCCGGCAACGCGGTCAATCCCGCGGCGGATGCGCCGCTCGTGGCGCAGGTCTGGCGCTCGATCAACGACCCGTTCGTGGGCCAATTGACGCTGGCCCGCATCTGGGGCGGCACGCTCCGGGAAAAGAGCGAAGTCTTCAACGCGACGAAGGAGCAGAAGGAAACCGTCGGCACGATCTATTTCCTCAACGGCAAAAAGCAGGAAACGGTGCCCGAAGCGCAAGCGGGCGACGTGGTCGCGCTGGCGAAGCTGAAGGCCACCGGCCTCAACGACGTGCTCTGCGCGCCCGGCAAGCCCGTCCAGATGGTTCCGATCGCGTTTCCGAATCCGGTGGTTTCGTTCGCGGTCCATCCCAAAACCCAGGGCGACGAAGACAAGCTGGGCCAGGGCCTGCACCGCGTGGCGGAAGACGATCCGACGCTCCACGTGCAGCGCAACGACGAGACCCACGAGCTGATCATCACCGGCGTCGGCGACGTGCAGATCGACGCGGCGATGGAGCGCATGAAGGCGCGCAGCAAGGTGGAAGTGACCCTCAGCACGCCGAAGGTGGCCTACAAGGAAACCGTGACGGCCAAGGGCGAAGGCCACTACAAGCACAAGAAGCAGTCCGGCGG
>CALMNW010000075.1 GCA_937872095.1 uncultured Verrucomicrobiota bacterium | reverse complement strand
TGGGATTGATGCAGCGCGCCAGGTTGTCGAACAGCTCCGGCACCTGCACCACCACTTTTTCCACCACCTCGAAGCGATCGATGCGCTTGATGGTCACGCCCGGGCACACCAGCGCGAGCATCTGCAGCAGCCGCGGCGGCAGCGGCCCGGTCTGCAGCTTGATCATGTCCTTGCGGCCCATGCGCGTGCTTTTGTAGTTCAGGCCCAGCGTGACCACGGCGTCCTCCAGCTCCGGCCAGCGCCCGATCAGCGCCATGACCCGGATGCCGAGGCCCGCGGGAATGTGGTCGATCACGATGCCGCGCTCGATCTTCGGAATCAGCAGGATGTTCTGGGGGGTCACGTCGCGCTCCTTTCTACGGCCGGGCGTCCAGCAGGTCGAGAATCAGGGCTTGGCGCATGATCACGCCGTTGCGGGCCTGTTCGAAGTAGCCGGCGTGCGGCGTGGCATCCACGTCGGGCGAAATCTCGTTCACGCGCGGCAGCGGATGCAGCACTTTCAGGTGCGCCGGCGCGCCTTCGAACATTTCCGCCTCCAGCCGGTAGCAATCCTTCACCTTTTCGTATTCCACGAGGTCCGGAAAGCGCTCCTTCTGGATGCGCGTCATGTACACCACGTCCGTGTCGCGCAGCGCGTCGGCCAGGCTCTCGCTTTCCCGGAACGTCGCCGTCGTGCCGGCCGCCGCCTTCGTCAGGTAGCCCGGCAGGCGCAGGCTTTCCGGCGAGACCAGCGTCATCGCCACGCCGTCGAACGCCAGCAGTGCCCGGCACAGGGAGTGGATCGTGCGCGAATACTTCAGGTCGCCCACCAGCGCGATCTTCAGCCCGTCCACCTTGCCGAAGAATTTCCGCAGCGTGTAGAGATCCAGCAGCGTCTGCGTCGGATGCTGGTTCGCGCCGTCGCCCGCGTTGAGGATCGGGATGCCCGCGATCTCGGCCGCCAGCCGCGCCGTGCCTTCCTTCGGATGCCGCACCGCGATGACGTCGGCGTACTGCTCCACCGTGCGGATCGTGTCGGAAAACGACTCGCCCTTGGCCGTCGAGGAATTCGCCGCCTCGGAAAAACCGATCACGCGCCCGCCCAGCCGGCACATCGCGGACTCGAAGCTCAGCCGCGTGCGCGTGCTGGGCTCGAAGAACAGCGTCGCCAGGATATTCCCCGGCAGCAGGCCCGCCTTTTTCTCCGCCGGCAGCGCCTCTACCCGCGCCGCCAGATCCAGATAGTCCAGGATCTGCTCCAGCATCAGGTCGTCGATCGAGATCAGGTCTTTTTTCACGTCAGCCTTCCATGCCCAGTTGTTGTTCGACCCGCTCCAGTTCCTTCGCCGGATCCGCGGCGGCCAGCAGCGACCGCCCCATGATCAGGTAATGCCGCGCCAGCATCGGAAATTGCGCCGGATCGCCCTTTTGCGCGCCGAAGCCCGGCGAATAGAATTCCTGTTGCGCCGTGAAAGGCACGCCCACGGCCAGTTTCGCGACCAGCTCCGGCTTGGTCAGCGGCACCACGAAGGCCGAGACCCCCAGCACCGCCGCCTGCCGGCAAATCGCCGTCGCGGCGGAATCGGCGATGAACCCGCCTTCGGACACCAAATAGGCCGGATGCGTCATCGCCGCGCCGACGATCGGCTTTATCTTCCGCTCCTGCAGCGCGTGTGTCCACGCGGCGAGCACGTGCGGTCCCGTGTGCGGGAACAGGATGGCTTCGTCGATCCCCGCCCGCTTCAGCACGTCCGCGAACAAGGCCCCCGTGTCCGGGATGTCGGTCGCGGCTTTCTGATGGTCGTAGATCAGCGGCTTGTCGGTCCATTCGCGGATGCGCCGCACGGTCTCGGGCAGGCCGTGGGCCAGACCGAGCGCAAAGCCCAGTTTGTAGCCGTAGACGGACGCGCGGCCCGCGGTGCGGCACACCAGCCGCAACGCCGTTTCGAGATCCGCCACGTCCAGCGCGGGGATGATCCGGTATTCTTTCATTTCATGCTCCTTCGTAGAAGCGCCGCAGCGCTTGGCAATGTTCATCCGCGCCGGTTTCGGCCAGGTAATCGCAGAGATCGGACAGGGCGACGACGGCCTCGACGGGCGGCAGGCCCGCCGGCAGCGGCGTCGCGCGCCGGCGCCGGTCCACGGCCACCACGACGCCTACCGGCCGGGTCCGGAACGTCGCCGCGATCGCTTCGACGGCGGCAACCTTGGTGCCGCCGTCGCTGAGCACATCGTCGATCATCACCACCGCCTCGCCGGGTTCCGGCAGATGCCCGATGAATCGCCCGCGCTCGCCGTGCGCTTTGGCTTCCTTGCGATCGTAGAAGAACCGCAGGTCCTTGCCATGCCGGTACCACCCCGCGGCCGCCGCGGCCACCGCCAGCCCGATGCCTTTGTACGCCGGCCCGAACAGCAGTTCGGCCTGCGGAAACGCCGCGAGGGACGCTGCCGCCAGCGCGCGGCCCACGATGTCCAGCTTCGCGCCGCTGTCCGCCTGGCCCAGATTCACGAAGAACGGCGAACGGTCGCCCGACTTGAGCTGGAAATCGCCGAACTTCAGGCACCCGCTGTCCACCAAGAACCGGATGAATTGATTTTTCTCTTCCTTCATGCGAACACCTCCCGGCCGCGCACGCCGGAACGCGCGCGGCCATTGCTCCAAGCGATTTGCCCGTTGACCATCGTCGCCCGCACGCGCGCGGCGAAATCGAACTCCTCGTACGGGCGGAATTTCGCGCGCGTCGCGATTTTTTCCCGCACGCCCTTCGCCGCCTTGCCGAACGCGACGAAAGCCAGATCCGCCCAATCGCCCGCCCGGATGCCGCCGCGCGCTTCGATTCCGAAACACCGCGCGGCGTTTTGGCCGGAAATCTCCAGATAGCGCTTCCACGAAATTTCGCCGCGCTTCGCGAGCGTCAACAGGATCGGTCCCAGCCATTCGAGGCCCGCGATGCCCGACGGCGGGTTTTCCCCCGCCTTCTCCGCCGGCGCGTGCGGCGCATGGTCGGTCGAGACGAAATCGATGCCGCCATTCTTCACGGCTTCGAATATCGCGGCTCGATCTTCCTCAGTGCGCAGCGGCGGATTCACCTGCAACGCGGCGCCCCGCCGGAGATAATCCTCCTCGGTCAGCAGGAAATAATGCGGGCAAGTCTCCGCCCACACGTCGTAGCCGGCACGCTTCATCTTCCGGACCCACTCGATCTCGTCCACGGTGCCGCAATGGGCGACGACCAGCCGCGGCCGCGCCTTCGCCGGCGTTTTCCGCAACGCCGTCTCGATGCTCTTCAGCGCCGCCGAGACCGCCGCCCGCGGCCGGCGCAGGTGATGCGAAAGTTTTCCACGGTGTGGAAAACTTTTTTCCACACCGTGGAAAAATTCCCGCTCGTCCTCGGCGTGGACCACGACGAGATCCTGGACGCGGAAAATCCGCGCCAGCGCGTCGGCGTTGCCGATCGCGGGCAGGCTCGACGACTGCGCCATGTAGATTTTCGCGCCCGCGGCGGTTTCCGGCGCCGGCGCGCCGCCGTCCGTCGTCTGCCAGAAGAGGCCGTAGTTGACCCGCGATTTGCGCGCGAACAGCGCGCGCTTTTGCTCGAACAGCGCGCGAGTCGCGATGGGCGGCCGGTTGTTGGGCATGTCCAGCACCGTGGTTGCGCCGCCCTTCAGCGCCGCAACCGTGCCGTTGGCGATGCCTTCCTTGTAGGCCTGGCCCGGCTCGCGCAGATGCACGTGCGCGTCGATCAGCCCCGGCACGACGATCTCGTCGCCGCTGGGCGCGTCGGAAGCATAATCGCTTTCCAGCTTCGCGATGCGGTCGTTGGCGATCCGGATCGTTCCGCGGTGGAACCACCCGTCGTCGCCCAGCCAGCAGGCGTCGTCGATCTGGAACTTCATTCCCATTCGATGGTCCCCGGGGGTTTGGTGGTGACGTCGTAGAAGAGCGCGCCGGCGCCGGGCACGGCGCGCGTCTCGCGGGCCAGTTTCGCCAGCAGGCCGAAATCGATCGGATAGACGTCGGCCGTCATGGCGTCCCGCGAGCAGACCGGCCGGAGCACGAAGGCCTGATTGCCGGCCGCGTCGAACAGCGGCAGCGCGATGACCGGCGCCTGCCAGATTTCCGGGAAGCGCGCCAGGCGGCGCTGGAGACGCGCGTCCACCTCCCGCAGCCGGTCGAGGCCGGCGCGGTCGACGAAGGTTTCGCGCAGCGCGAATTCCGTCCGCGACAGGTCGTCGAGGGCGATCACGACGCGGTTGATGTCGGCCAGTTCGTTGACGAGCCGGTTGGCCAGCGCGTTCAGCTCTGGCCAGGCCGGCCAGCGGCCGTCCGGGCTCCAGACGACGGCGGGATGGCGGTAGGACCGTTCGTCGCCCTGCACGCCGACGCTCTTCACCGGCAGGATGCGGCCACGCAAACCGACTTTGGCCAGTTCCGTCTCGAGCCGCGGCGCATCGGCGAACGCGGCCGGCGCAGCGGCGGAACCGTCGTGGCACAGCAACCGGATGCCGAGGCCGGGCCCGGGAAACGGATGGCGGTCGAGCAGCGGCTGCGGCA
The DNA here is from genome assembly GCA_937872095.1 of uncultured Verrucomicrobiota bacterium. Classification (GTDB taxonomy): domain Bacteria; phylum Verrucomicrobiota; class Kiritimatiellia; order CAIQIC01; family Lenti-01; genus Lenti-01. The sequence continues at coordinate 165,151 of CALMNW010000075.1, read as the reverse complement.
GGCCCAGCTCGCGGCCCAAGAGGCGCACTTCGTCCTTGTAGAGGTCGCGCAGGGGCTCGACGACGAGGCCCCGGTCGATCATGGCCTGGATTTCCGGCACGCGGTTGTGGTGGGTCTTGATCTTCGCCGCGTTTTTCGTGCCGCCGCTTTCGATGGTGTCGGGATAGATTGTGCCCTGTACCAGCTTCCAGTTTTCGCCCAGATCGAGTTTTTGCAGCTTCTCGCGCAGGACCTCGACGAACAGGCGGCCGATGATCGCGCGCTTTTGCTCGGGATCGGCGACGCCGGCCAATTCGCGCAGGAACCGCGCCTCGGCGCGTTCGATCTCGATGTTTTGGAAGCCTTCGGCGGCCAGGAACTTCAGAATGTCGTCGGATTCGCCCAGGCGCATCAGGCCCGTGTCCACGTGCAGCGATCGCACGCGTTCCGGGCCGACGGCTTCGATGCAGACCTGCAGGGTCACCAGCGAATCGACGCCGCCGGACACCAGCAGGAAGAGCGCAGCGTCGCCGGCGGCGGCCCGGGTCTGTTCGACGACCCGGCGCCGCATGCCTTCCGCCACCCATGGCGTGCGGATGCGGCACGTCGTCAGAAAATTCCGCAGGATCGCGTTGCCGTGCGGCGTGTGCACGACTTCGGGATGGAATTGCACGCCGTAGATGGGCCGCAGGTCCGCCTCGTAGGCCGCAACGGCGCAGTTTTCCGCCGCGGCCGTCGCGCGGAAGCGCGGCGGCAGTTCCGCGACGTGGTCGCCGTGGCTCATCCAAACCGTCTGTTCGGTCGGCAGCCCCAAGAAAAGTTCCGCGGACGGATCGCAATGGATCGGCGTGGGCCCGTATTGCCGTTCGCTCCCGTGCGCCAAGCGGCCGCCGTATAGTTTCGCCAGCAATTGGTGCCCGAAACAGATGCCGAGGATCGGATTGCCGTAACCCGCCAGCCGCGCGCGCATCAAGCGCACGTGCTCGTCGGTGACCGACTGCGGCCCGCCGGAGAGGATCAGGCCCGCCGGCGCGCCCGCCCCCGCCCGGAAATCTTCGGGCGCCTGCACGACGCAATAGACGCCGAGCGCGCGCACGCGGTTCGCGATCAGGTGCGCGTACTGGCCGCCGAAATCGAGAACGGCGATGGTATCTAGTTTCGGGTCGAGCATTCCTTCTCCTGTTCGATCTGCTTCAGCAGTTCCTCCGACGCGCCGGTGGGATATTCGCCCGAGAAGCACGCGTAGCAGCACGGCAGGTCCCGGTAGAGCGCGCGGAGGTCGGCGAGCGACTGGTAGATCACCGCGTCGGCCTCGAGATAATGCGCGATCTGCTTGGGATCGTAGTGCGCGGCGATGATCTCGCGCTTGACCGACATGTCGATGCCGTAGATGCAGGGACAGACGATCGGCGGCGCGGCGGAGACGAAGTAGATTTCGACGGCGCCGCTCTCGCGCAGCAGCTTCACGATGTGCTTCGACGTCGTGCCGCGCACGATGGAGTCGTCTACCACCGCCACCTTCTTGCCGCGCACGACGTCTTTCAGGGGGTTGAGCTTCTGGCGCACGATCTGCTCGCGCCGCGCCTGGGTCGGCACGATGAAGCTGCGGCCCACGTGGTTGTTCTTCGCCAGCCCGCGCCGGTAGGGCACGCCCAGCGCTTCGGCCATGCCCGACGCGAAGAAATAGGCCGACGACGGCACGTCGATCACGAGGTCCGGTTGCAGCCCCGCCTTTTTCACTTGTTCCGCCAGTTGCCGGCCGATGCGCACGCGCTCGGTCGCCACCAGCCGGCCCTGGATCACCGAATCCTCGCGCGCGAAATAGATGTATTCGAAAATGCAGAACGCCTGCTTTTCCGCGCGGCAGATTCGGCTGTGCACCTGGCCGTCGCCGTCGATCAGCACGGCCTCGCCGGGCTGGAGGTCGCGCACGGTCTCGAAGCCGAGGTAGTCGAAGCAATCGGTTTCCGACGCGAACGCGTAGACCATGCCGCGGTCGGTGTACTTGCGCCCCAGCACCAGCGGCCGGATGCCGTGCGGATCCGCGAAGGCCAGCAGGCCGTGTCCGGCGATGATCGTCAGCGCCGAATACGCGCCCTGCACCTGCTCCTGAACCGTCCGCACCGAATCGAAGATGTCGTCGGGCGTCAGGTTCTGCAGGTTCTTGGTCTCCAGCGCCGCCGCCAGCGCGTACAGGATCAGGGCCACGTCGTTGGAGGTGTCCAGCAGGCGGTGGCGATCCTCGCACAACGACTGCTTGAGCTGCCGGAAATTGACGACGTTGCCGTTGTGGACCATCGCCAGGCCGAAGGGATACATCACCACCGTCGGCTGGGCATCCAGCACGTCGGTCGAGCCTTGCGTGGCGTAGCGCACGTGCCCCAGACCGATTTTGCCCGAAAAGCGCGCCAGATCGACTTTCTTGAAGGCCTGCCCCACTAGGCCGTCCGCCTTGTGCAGGTGGAAGCGGTGGTTGAAGGTGACGATGCCGGCGGCGTCCTGGCCGCGGTGCTGGATGGCGGTCATGCCTTCCAGCAGCGTCCCGGCGATGTCGTCGTGCCCGATGATTCCTAGGATGCCGCACATGTTTTCCGTCCGTTCTCGTCCAGAAACGCCTTCAGCGTTTCGGGGTACAATGCGTGTTCGACGGCGAGGCCGCGCCGCTCGACTTCCGCGAGCGTTTCCGCGCCGCGCAGATTCACTTCCCGCTGCGCGAGCACCCGACCCGTGTCGAGGCCTTCGTCCACGAGATGCACCGTGATCTTCGTCGCCGGCAGGCGCTGGTCGAACGCCCATTCGTAGCCGTGAAGCCCTTGGTGTCGCGCCGTGTCGGCCGGGTGCACGTTCAGGATGCGCCCGCGGTAGCGCGCCACGACGCGCGGCGAAAGCAGGCGCAGATAGCCGGCCAGCGCGACGGCGTCGGCGCGGCAGTTTTCCAGCACCGCCAGCAGAGCGGCGTCGTAGGCGTCTTTGGTCAATCGACGAGCATCCAGCGCGAAGGTCTCGATCCCCAGCTCGCGCGCCCGTTCCAGCCCCGGCGCGGCGGGCCGGCTGGAGATCACGGCGGCGATTTCGCAGCGCCCGGCCAGAACGCCGTTTTGCGCCGCCTGGACCAGCGCGACCATGTTGCTGCCGCGCCCGGAAATCAGGATGGCCACGCGCGGGATCATGCCGGCGTCCTCCCGCCGATGTCGGTGCGGTATTGCATTCCGTCGAAATGGATTTTCTCGCACGCGGCGTAGGCTTTTTTCCGCGCGGCGGCCAGATCCGCGCCGTGCGCCACCACGTTCAGCACGCGGCCGCCGGCCACCGTCAGCGCGCCGTTGCGGATTTCGGTGCCCGCATGGAACACCAGCGCGTCGGCGGCATCGGCGCCGGAAATCGGCACGCCCGTGCGCGCGTCGCCGGGATAGCCCCCCGCCGCCAGCACGACGTCGACGACCGTGCCCGTCTTGAACGCGAAGGGGTGCCGGTCCAGCGTGCCGTCGAAGCTGGCCAACAGCGTCGGCAGCAAGGGGCCGTCCAGCGCGGGCAGCAGCACTTCCGTTTCCGGATCGCCCAGGCGCGCGTTGTATTCCAGCAGTTTCGGACCGGCGGCGGTCAGCATCAGGCCGAAGTAGAGGAAGCCGCGATAGGCGAGGCCTTCCGCGGCCAGGCCTTGCAGTGTCGGCTCCACGATCGTCCGCCGGATTTCACCCAGCAGCGCCGCATCGACGTCCGGCACCGGCGCGTAGGCGCCCATGCCGCCCGTGTTCGGGCCGCGATCGCCGTCCAGCAGGCGCTTGTGGTCGCGCGAAGTCGGGAACAACTGGATCGACGCCCCGGAAACCACGCCCATCACGGACACTTCGGGACCCTCCAGCAGTTCTTCGACCACGATGGGCGCGTTCGGCCCGTGGCGGCGCCCGATTTCCTTCAAGGCCGCCAGCGCTTCCGCCGGGTCGGGGCACACGAACACGCCCTTGCCCGCGGCCAGGCCGCTGTACTTCACCACGAGGCCGTCGCGCCGCGTCCGCACGTGTTCCGTCGCCGCGCGCACGGACTCGAAAAACGCGCCGTCCGCGGTGGCGATGCCGTGGCGCTGCATGAACTGCTTGGCCCAGGTCTTGGAGCTTTCCAGCCGCGCCGCCGCGCGCGTCGGCCCGAACACGCGGAATTTCCCCGAAGACAGAAGATCCACGAGGCCCCGCGCCAGCGGCGCCTCGGGCCCGACCACGACGAGTTCGATGCCTTCGGTTTCGCAGAAGCTCCGGATGCCCGCGAAATCGTGCTCCGCGATCGGCCGGTTGTTCGCCGTCCCGCCGTTGCCGGGCAGGCAAAAGACGTTTTCCGCGCCGGCGTCCTGCGCCAGCTTCCAGGCCAAGGCGTGCTCGCGGCCGCCGCGACCGATGACGGCGATCTTCACGACTCCAGCTCCTTTTCCGCGGCGGTCAGCGCCGCGCGGCAGACGCGCGGCGCTAGCCCGACGTAACCGGGCACGTCCAGCGCCCGCAGGCGCGCTTTCAGGGACTCGTCGATACCGCACGCATCCAACAACCGGTGGAAATCGTCCAGCGCCACCGCGCGGCCGCGGGTCAGTTCTTTCAGCTGGTCGTAGGCGTCCTTGCGGCCCGCGCGGCGCAGCACGATCTGGTAGGGCTCGGCCAGCAGCTGCGGCTCGCGTTCCAGTTCGGCGCGGCAGGCCGCCGCGTCGAGTTCGATGCGCCCCAGCCCGGCCAGGGTCTCCTGCCAGGCCAGATGCGAATGCGCCAGCGCCACGCCCACGTTCCGCACCACCGTGCTGTCGGACAAATCGCGCTGCATGCGCGAATGGCAAAGCCGTTCGGACAGGGTGGACAGCAGGCTGTCGGCCAGCACGAGGTTGCCCTCGCTGTTTTCGAACTTAATCGGATTGATCTTGTGCGGCATCGTGGACGACCCCACCTCGCCCGCCTTCTTCCGCTGCCCGAAGTAGCCGCGCGAAACATATTCCCAGACGTCCACGTCGAGATCGAGCAGGATCACGTTGGCCCGCCGCACGATGGAAAACCATTCGCTCCACGCGTCGTGGTCTTCGATCTGCGTGGTGGTCGGATTGAATTCCAGGCCGAGCGATTCGACGAACCGCCGCGAAAACGCGATCCAATCGAAATCCGGGTCCGCCGCGGCGAACGCCGACCAGTTGCCGGTCGCGCCGTTCAGCTTGCCGCGGAAGCGGAAGGCCTTCAGCTGGCCGTATTGCCGCGCGAGGCGCGCCGCGAAGACCGCCAGTTCTTTGCCCGCCGTCGACGGCGACGCCGGCTGGCCGTGGGTCTTGGCGGGAAACGGCGCGGCCTCCCAGCGTTCGGCCAGTTCCAGCAGCTTGCGGATCACGCTTTCCAGCAGGGGCCGCTGGAGCCTTTCGGCGTACTCCCGGAAGATCAGGCTGTAGGCCAGGTTGTTGACGTCTTCGGACGTCAGGGCGAAGTGGACCCACTCCGCGCGCGCCGGGAAGCGCTCGCGCAGGTGCTCCACGCACGCCATGACGTCGTGGGCCGTCCGCGCCTCGTGGCGCTTGACGTTTTCGTAGTCGCGGTCGCCGAAGGACTCCCGCTCCTTCCGGATCGCCGCGCGTTCCGCGGCGTCGAGCGCGAAGAACCGGCCCGTGTCCGCCAGCGCCTCCAGATAGGCCAGTTCGACGAAGCAGCGGCGGCGCATCAGCGCCTGCTCGCAGAACAGCTCCGCGAGCTCGCCGAGCTTGTCGGCGTAGCGGCCGTCGAGAGGCGAAATTTCTTTACGCACGGGCGGCCTCCCGGACTTCGGCGTCGGCGCGGCGCAGGCCCGCCTTCAGGTCGGCGATTTCGGCGCGGAAGCGGTCCTTGAGCCGCGGCAAGTTCAGCGCACGCAGCGCGGCCAGCGCCGCCTCCTGCGGCCGCACCACGGTCATCGCCGGCACCTGCGAGGGCATCATCAGCGACGAATTCAGGTTGAGCAGCAGGTCCATCCCGTCCTTGAACGGCGGACAACTGATGACCGGCAACGCGGAATTGGCCGCCAGGGCGCCGCCCAGGCCGTTGGAGAGGCCCGCCACGGCGATGAGCGCGCCCGGTTCGACGGCCGCATCGTACTCGGCCACCAGCGCGGGCAGATCCTCGCCGTTCTTGTGCGCGGACGCCACGCGCAGATCCGCGAAGATCCCGTGGGCTTCGATCACGGCCTTCATCTTGTTCGCGTGCTCGAGATCGGCCTTCGAGCCCATCACGATGGCCACGAAACCGTCCCGGATCAGGTCGGCCCGCGCGAGGTTGCGCGCCAGCCGCGCGCGCGGATCTTCGTCCGTCGCGGCCAGCTGTTCGCCCGTGATCCGCTCGAAGATGTCGACGTAGCGCCGCGTGGTCTCGCGGACGACATCGTCCGGCAGCGCGGCCGGATATTCGCCGTTCTTCCGGTTCTGCCGCAGCCAGGCGCGCACGTATTCCTTGTCGTGCGCCTCGACCCGCACCGGATCGCGGTCGTAGGCGGCCTGGTCCCACATGCGCGAGGAATCGGGCGTGTGGATCTCGTCGATCAGGACCAGTTGGCCGTCCAGCAGGCCGAACTCGTACTTGGTATCGACCAGGATCAGGCCCTTCTCGGCCAGGAGGCGCGTGCCGCGCTCGAACAGGCGCAAGGCGACGTCCCGCATTTGTTCGTAGCGTTCGGCCGTCGTCCAGCCTTCGGACACGATTTCGGCGGGGCTGATTTCGCGGTCGTTCTTTTCCTTGGTCGTCGGCGTGACCAGCGGCTGTGGAAAGCGCGCGTTGGGGGCGAGCCCGTCCGGCACGGCCGCGCCGCAAAACGTGCGCGCGCCCGCGGCGTAGGCCCGGCCCATCGAACCGGTCAGGTAGCCCCGCACCACCATTTCGATGCGGATCGGTTCGACTTCGCGCACCAGCGTCGCCACGGGATCGACGGCGTGCAGCACGTGGTTGGGCACGACGTCGGTCGTTTTTTCAAACCACCAGTTCGCCAGGCGGCTGAGCACTTCGCCTTTCAGCGGGATCGGCGTATCCAGCACGCGATCGAACGCCGACAGGCGGTCGCTGACGACCAGCAGGCGGGTTTTCGCGTCCACGCGCAGGCTGTCGCGGACCTTGCCGCGGTGGATCGTCTGGAGCTGGGGCGTGGACGCGGTTCGAAGCACGTTCATGGGCGGTTCCTCCGGATGTGGTCGACGACATTGAGGAAGAGGCGCAGGCCCTCCCCTTCCTCGTTTCCGCCCGCCGCCTCGCGGCGCCGGGCCCAGTCGGGATGGTTGTAGATCGACAGAAAGGCCTCGGGATGCGGCATCATGCCCAGCACGCGGCCGGTCGGATCGGTCAGCGCGGCGCAGGACATTTCGGCGCCGTTGGGCAGCGCGGGATAATCCGTCGCGATCTGGCCCGCCGCATCGCAGTAGCGCAGCGCGCAGAGGCCTCGCTCCCGGATCGCGGCGCGGATCGCGGCGTCGCGGATCACCAGCTTGCCTTCCTTGTGGCGCACCGGCAGCGCGAGCACGTCGATGCCGTTCAGGAACGGCGACAAGGCCGGTTGTTCGGCCCAGCAACGGCACCAGCGGTCTTCGAATTTACCGCTGTCGTTCACGATCAGCGAAACCTCCTGGTCGAAGTTCCCGCCGACGTTCGGCAGCAGGCCGGTCTTCACGAGGATTTGGAATCCGTTGCAGACGCCCAACACGAATCCGCCGCCGGCCAGGTGCGCCGCGATCTCGTCCAGCAGCGTCCGGCCGCCGGCAAGCCGGCAGAAACGCATCTTGTTCGCCAGCGCCTTGCCCGCGCCCAGATCGTCGCCGAAGGAAAATCCGCCCGGAAAGTTGAGCACGTCGTAGCCGCGCAGCGAAACCGTCCCGGCCAGCCATTCGTTGAAATGGACGATATCGGCTTCCGCCCCGGCAAGGCGGTACGCCGCCGCCAGCTCGTCCTGGCAGTTGATGCCGAAACCCGTCAGAACCAACGCGCGCACCGCTTTCACGCCAATAGCTCCTTCCCCCACGCCCGTTCCAGTTCGGCGACGGGGCCACCCACCAGCCGGCGGCCCTCGGCGGAAATCCGCAACCGCGGTTCCGCGGTCGTGGCGCCGATCCGCAGCGCCTGGCCGCCCATCCAGTCCTCGAACCGCGCGCGATGTTCCGGTTTCACCGAAACGACGAACCGCGACGGCGATTCGGCGAACAGCGCCGCCAGCCGCCGGCGCGGCGCGTCCGACGCGCCGCCGCCCTCGACGGACGCGGCGACGGAGCCGACGTCGACATCCAGCCCCAGCCCGGTGCCGAACGCGATTTCGGCCAGCGCGACCGCGAGGCCGCCGTCGGACAGGTCGTGGCTCGATCGGATCCATCCTGCGCGGTGCGCGGCCATCGTCCGGTAGTACAGCGGCAGGGCCTCTTCCGGCCGCACGGCCGGCGCGCGGCCGCCCGGCGCGCCGAACAGGCGCTGGAACGAGGAGGCGCCGAATTCGTCGCGGGTGCGTCCGAGCAGATAGATTCCGTCGCCCGCTTCCTTGATTTCGCTCGTGACCGTTTTCCGGACGTCGGGAATCGCCGCGGCCACGGAATAGAGCACCGTCGGCGGCACGGAGATCTTCTTCCCGGCGGCGCGGAAATCGTTCTTCATGCTGTCCTTGCCGGACGTCATCGGCACGTGATAGGCCCGCGCCAGGTCGGCCAGCGCCTGGCACATGCGCACGAGCTGCGCCAGCTTGTATCGGCCGTCGGGGTTGTTTTCGGCGTCGTAGACCGAATCCGGCACGCAGAAGTTGTCGTTGGCGCACCAGAACGTCGACGCGCCCAGCTTGTCCGGTTCCGGCAGCTGGCCGCCCACCGAAACGATCTGCCGCACCGCCTCGTCGAAGGCGCACGCGGAGGACGCGTAGGCGTCGAGATCGCCGACGCGCGGCGCAAGGCCGCAGGCCACCGCGATGCCGCGCCAATCGTCGAAGCCCAGCCGGATCACGCCCGCGTCCTGCGGCGCGAGGCCCCCGGGGCCCATCAGCGGCTTGATCACCGTGCGGCCTTTGACCTCGTGGTCGTACTGGCGGATCACCGCCTCGCGCGAGCAAATATCGTCGCTCGCCAGCAGGCGCTTCAAGACGTCGGTGAAATCGAGGGTTTCCGTACTCGCCGGTCCCGGCGCGGCCGGCCGCGCCCACTCGGCCTCCAGTCGCTTGCGCGGCACGCCGTCGTGCAAGAAATCGAGATCGAGCTGCGCCAGCGGCCGCCCGGCATGGGACACCTCCAAAAGGCCCGTGTCGGTGAAGCGACCGATGATCGTGGCTTCCACTTCGTAGAGCTGAGCCAGTTTGGCCAGCGCCGGCGCCGCTTCTTCCGTCGCCACCAGCGTCATGCGCTCCTGCGACTCGGACAGGAAGATTTCCCACGGCTGCAGGCCGGGATACTTGAGCGGCACCTTTTCCAGCCAGATTTCGGCCCCGCCCGCCAGCGGCGCGAGCTCGCCGATGGACGACGACAGCCCGCCGGCGCCGTCGTCGGTCGCGCACTTGACCAAGCCGCGCCGGCAGGCGACTTCGAGGAAATCGGAAAGCATCTTCTGCGTGATGGGGCTGCCGATCTGCACCGCGCTGCGCGGCGAATGCTTGTCGAGGCCCAGCGAGGAGAACGTGGCGCCGTGGATGCCGTCCTTGCCCGTGCGCCCGCCGGCCAGCACCACGAGATCGCCCGGCGCGATTTCCTTTTCCCACGCCGGCTTGCCGCCGTAGTTGTCCGCCAGGATGCCGCCGGTGCCGCAATAGACCAGCGGCTTGCCCGCGTAGCGCGGATCGAACGCGATGGCGCCGTTGATCGTCGGCACGCCCGACTTGTTGCCGCCCTCTTCGATGCCCTGCCGCACGCCCGCGAACACGCGGCGTGGATGCAGCTGGCCCGGCAGCAGCGGCTCGGTGGAATCCGGCGAACCGAAGCACAGCACGTCGGTGTTGAACAGCAGCGTCGCGCCGCCCCGGCCCGTGCCGAGCGGATCGCGGTTGTTGCCCAGGATGCCCGTGATGGCGCCGCCGAACGGATCCAGCGCCGACGGCGAGTTGTGCGTTTCCACCTTGAAGACGAACAGGCGGTCGCGATCCACCCGCACCACGCCCGCGTTGTCGTTGAACACCTTCACCAGCCAGTTGTTGCCGGCCGCTTCCAGGCGCCGCGCGATTTCCTCCGTGCTGGCCCGGATGTAGGTCTTGAACAGCGAATCGATCGTTTCCTCGCGACCGGTTTCCCGATCCGTGAAATGGATGAGGGCGTTGAATTCCTTGTGCTTGCAGTGCTCGGACCAGGTCTGCGCCACGATTTCCAGCTCGCCGTCCGTTGGTTCCGCCGGCAAGCCGGCCGCGCGGCGTCGCGCCTGGACTTGAGGATCGCGGAAATACGCCTGCACCGCCTTCATCTCCGCCCGATCCAGCGAAAGCAGGCGCGCCCGCGACAGCGCGTCCAGCGCTTCGTCGGCGATGTCGAGCGCGACCGTCTCGACGACCGGCGCGCCTTCCGGTTCCGCTTCGGGCACCGGCCAGGCGAAATCCGCGAACGGGCCGAACGCGAACTGGTTCACCAGCGGATTGCCCAGCTCTTCTTCCGCCAGGCGCCGCAGCGTCGCGGCGTCCAGGGCGTCCGCGAACAAATAGAGATCGGCGGAAAAGATTTCCTGCGGCGCGGGCGCGAACGGCACGCCCAGCAGATCGTGCAGCGTGCGCTGCGCGGACAGGCCTTCGTCGTCCGTCGTGCCGGGTAGCTTGCCCACGAGGACGAACGACGCAAAACCGTCGCAGCCGTCCGGCAGGCGGTCGATGCCGACCCGTTGCGCCACGGCGTCGCTCAGGCCTTCGCGGGCCAAGCGCGCGAGCTGGGCGGCGTCGAGCGCCGCGCGGACGGTGTAGACGGAAACGTGCTTGAGTCCTTTGAGGCGGAGGCCCAGATGGCGCTCCGCCCGGCGCCGCAGCGACGCGCAGCGCGCGTCGGGCAGTTCCGGGTTCCAGGTGCAGGCGATATGGTGCAGCGAAATCATGGGTTGAACGGCACTCCTTGGATCACGATGGGACCCGGCGCGATTTCGCCGGCCGTTTGCGCGGCCACGCCGCGCGCCTGGAGAATCGAAAGGGTGGAATCGACGGCTTCCGGCGGAACCACCAGCAGCATGGGATTGTTCATGTTCCACTGGCGATAGGCGGTTTCGAATTCCACCCGGCCCAGTTCCATCAGTTGGCGGACGATCTCTTCCGGCGGGAACAAGCGGTCCAGCCGCGCGCCGAGGCCGGACTTCTTCAGTACGCGCCCGAACTTGCTCGGAATGCCGCCGCCGGTGATGTGCCCCACCCCGCGCAACGGGATGCCGGCATCGATCAGCGCGAGGATCGACGGCGTGAATAAAAAAGACGGAGTCAGGGCGGCTACGCCCCAACTCCGTCCGTCGACGGAGGGCACCTCGTGCCAAGAAGGCCCGTAGGCCTCCTCCAGGATCGCTCGCACGAGCGAGAAGCCGTTGCTGCGGAAACCGGCGCCGCGGAGCGCGACGACGGCGTCGCCGGCGCGGATCTGGCCGCCGTCGATGGGCGCGCAGCCGCGGCGCGGCACACCGATGGCGGTCGCGCACCAGTTGAAATGCATCCGGGATCCAAAGCCGCCGACGCGGCCGCCCAGTTCGGCGATCTCGCCGCCCACGACGGCGATTCCGCATTCGGTCGCCGCCGCGTGCAGGCCTTGCATGAGCTGGTCGACGATTTCCTCGTCGGGCTTGTCCACGTCGAGGACGTTGACGAGATTGATCGGCTCGATGCCGTTGGCGACGAGATCGTCCGCCACCATGGCGACGAGGTCGTAGCCCAGCGTGGAATAGATCCCCGTGCGTTCCGCGATTTCGGCCTTGGTGCCGATGCCGTCGCAGGTCATCGCGATCTGGAGCGGGCCGTAATCCATCCAGTTGGAGAACGAGCCGGCGCCGCCGAACAGCGGGAACCCCGTTTGATCCCGACGGGCCGCGAAGCTGCGCTCCGCCCAACGGAAGGCCCGTCGGGAACATCGATCCCCGAGACCCAAATCCACGCCTGTCGGTGCCGCTGCCATCATGCGCTCCTTGCCATCGCTTCGGAAACGTGAGTTTGCCTCATCCGCCGGCCGCCTGTTTTCGGCACCGGAAGATAAAACGCTTTACCGGGGCGCCAAACTATCGATCTCTTTTCCATCCGTCAAGCCCCGTTCGCCGAAAATATATTTATCCCCGTCCTAACTCGTTGTCCCGTCAGCTCAATTGGTAGTTCGGCGCTTCCTTGGTGATCTGCACGTCGTGCACGTGCGACTCCCGGATGCCCGCCACCGTGATTTGGACGAATTCCGCTTTTTGGCGCATTTCCTCGATGCTGGCGCAGCCGGTATAACCCATCGCCGCCCGCAATCCGCCCATCAACTGGTGCACCACGCCCGCCACCGGCCCCTTGTACGGCACGCGGCCCTCGATGCCTTCCGGCACCAGTTTTTCCGACCCGACGCCGCCGTTCGTTTCCTGGAAATAGCGGTCCGCCGAGCCCTGCTGCATCGCTCCCAGCGACCCCATGCCGCGATACGACTTGTACGACCGCCCCTGGAACAGCACCGTTTCGCCCGGCGCTTCCTCGGTGCCGGCGAACAGCCCGCCGAGCATCACCGTGTTCGCGCCCGCGGCGATCGCCTTGGCGATGTCGCCCGCGAACCGGATCCCGCCGTCGGCGATCAGCGGAATCCCGAAGGGCTCCAGCGCCCGCGCCACGTCGTCGATCGCCGTGATCTGCGGCACGCCCACGCCCGCCACGATCCGCGTCGTGCAGATCGAGCCCGGGCCGATGCCGACCTTGACCGCGTCCGCGCCGGCGTCCGCCAACGCCTTCGCCGCGGCCGCCGTGGCGACGTTCCCGCCGACGACGTCCACCTGCGGACAATGCTTTTTGACCCACGCCACGCGGTCGAGCACCCCCTGCGAATGCCCGTGCGCCGTATCCACCACCACCACGTCCGCGCCCGCCGCCACCAACGCTTCGATGCGCGCTTCCGTGCCTTCCCCCACGCCCACCGCCGCGCCGACGCGCAGGCTGCCGTGGCCGTCCTTCGCGGAAAGCGGATGCTCGGTGGACTTCATCATGTCCGTCACGGTGATGAGCCCCTTCAGTTCGTCGTGCGGTCCCAGCACCACCACGCGGCTGATGCGGTGGCGCCGCATCAACTCGCGCGCCACGTCCAGTCCCGCGCCTTCGCGCACCGTCACCAGACGCGACCGCGGCGTCATTACCGCCGAAACCGCCTGCTCCAGATCCGTCTCGAAACGGATGTCGCGATTGGTGACGATGCCGACCACGCGACCGTTCTCCACCACCGGCAAACTCGAAAACCCGCGCCGCTTCACCAGCGCGACGACTTCGCCCAGCGGCATCGTCGGCGGCACGCTCAGCGGATCCTTCAGCACGCCCGATTCGAACCGCTTCACGCGGCCGACTTCCGCCGCCTGGCGCTCGACGCTCAGGTTCTTGTGAATGATCCCGATGCCGCCCTCCTGCGCCAGCGCGATCGCCAGCCGCGCTTCCGTCACCGTATCCATCGCCGACGACGCCACGGGGATCTTCAGCGAGACGTTTCGCGTCAGCCGCGCTTCGAGGGCGACCTCCCGCGGGAGCACCGTCGAATGGGCCGGCAACAGCAACACGTCGTCGAACGTGAGCGATTTCTGAACTATGCGCATCCTGTCATCCTCCCGGTACGTGCGGAACAATCAGCCGACAAAAACGCTTAACTTGCGGGCGGAGCCTAGCCGCCGACCCGGATCCTGTCAAGTTTTCAGGCAAGTTGCGCCTTAACCGTCACTCCGGAAGGGAGATAAACAGCAGAATTCGCCGAAATCGCTAAAAATCGGTCCGAATTTCCGTTTTGGAGCCCAAATTCATCGAAAAATCGCGGCTAAAACTCGTAAAATCCTAAAAATGGGCTCATAATGGCCTGAAAATGCCGTTTTCAGGCCGATTTTCTCGAAAAAGTTGTTGGTTTTGCAGAACGTTCACTAGAATTCCCGGCATGGTCTTCTCCGAACGAATTCCGGTCCCCGCCGACCTTCCATGTGAGCCGCTGGATCTTCAAACCAACAGCCGGGGATTTTTGCCGTCCATCGGACTGCATGCGCACGGACATTTGTATGTCCAGGAATCCTCGTATTCGCATTTCGGATTCTTCGCGTTCATGTTGGTTGCCGCCGGCGCGCTGGCGCTGTCGCCATGGGACGCCCGCTCGGCGTCCGGGGCTTGGCCGCTGAAATACGTGATCGCCGGCGGCATGGTCTGGGCCGGGCTCTGCGGCTTCGCGCCCTATTGGGTTCGCAATGCGTTCGGCCAAAAAATCATCGTCGATCCCGTCAAACGCATGTGGACGATCCGCCGTCGTTCGTCCGAACGGGTCGTTCCCTGGAACGACGTCCTGGGGCTCCAGATATGCCGCCAAGTCGTGTCCAGCACGTCGAAACTCAATGGTTATCAGCTCAATCTGGTTTGGCGGGATGCTTCGGGAAAGATCCAACGCCATTGCCTGTTCAAACATGCCCTTCGCGCATTCGTTCGTTCCCTCGGAAACCGCTACCGCGACCTTTTCCGCGTCGATCTGTTCGATCAGACCGCCCCGAAATGATTTTCCGCCCGCCCTCTTGTTAATCCTGTAATCCTGTCGAAAATCGGCTGTTGGTTTCGGCCCGGTTCGGCTAGGATCCGGACCATGGCGACGGATCAAGAGTTCGTGGATTTCCTGGTGGACCAGATGGCGGGCGCAGGAGACGTCTCGTTCCGAAAGATGTTCGGGGAGTACGCGCTCTATCGCGGTGAAAAGGTCGTCGCGCTGGTGTGCGACAACCAGCTCTTCGTGAAACCGACGGCGGCGGGTCGCGCGTTCATCGGCGAGCCGGTCGAAGCTCCGGCGTATCCCGGGGCGAAAAAGTCCTTTCTGATCGAAGACGCTTTCGAAGACCGCGAATGGATTTGCGAATTGATCCGGATCACGGTGCGGGAATTGCCCGCGCCGAAGCCCAAGAAAGCCAAACGGTGACCGCATGAAACGCGCCCCCCGCCCGAAACTCGCCGTCGCCCCGAAGCCGATCCAAGCCGGCATGATCGCGCCGTGCGGGATGAACTGCGCGCTGTGCATCGGGCATTTGCGGGAGAAGAACCGGTGTCCGGGCTGCAACGATCGGCGCGGCGAGCTCCGGTCCGCGCACTGCCGGCACTGCCGCATCAAGGAATGCACGGAACAAGGCCAGCCGAACCGGTTCTGCGGCGAGTGCCCCGCCTTCCCCTGCCGCCGGCTGCGGCAGCTGGACCACCGCTACCGGACGAAATACGGCATGAGCATGCTGGAAAACCTCGAAGCGATCCGGACGTTCGGCATCCGGAAATTCGTCGCGCAAGAAAAGAAGAAATGGGCCTGCCCGGAATGCGGCGCGACGCTCTGCGTGCACCGGAAGGAATGCCTGCGCTGCGGACGGGCGCGAACCAAGACTTAACAACCGGCACGAGGTCGTGCCGGCTCCAAACAGCCACTGGATCTTTGTTGTTGGAGCCCCCGACGACCCCGTCGGGGGCTGGAAATGTTGTCGTTATTTTCCGGCGGGCAGCCGCGGGATCGGCTGATCGCGCGTTTCCCGGCGCAGGTCGTAGATCGTGTCGGCGCCGTCGAAATCGTACAGCACTTCCGCCTTCACGTTGCGCACCTTGATCTGGTCCGAACCGATTTCGAAGGCCACCTCGTTGTCCCCGATCCGCAGGCGGTCGCCCTCGATGAAGGCCGTGGCCGGCAGCCAGCCCTGGTAGTCGAAGGCGGTGCTGAACTTTTCGTCGGCATCCCAAAGGAACGCGACGTAGTTGCGCTCGCGCAGGCTGGGCCAAGCGAACTGCACGTCGGCGACCGCGCTGCCGTTGACGATGATCTGGGGCGTCCGACCCGTGCCTTGGTGCCAGACTTCGGCGGTCAGGCGCACGAGCAGCGGC
Source organism: uncultured Verrucomicrobiota bacterium (assembly GCA_937872095.1). Taxonomy (GTDB): domain Bacteria; phylum Verrucomicrobiota; class Kiritimatiellia; order CAIQIC01; family Lenti-01; genus Lenti-01. Next base: position 149,194 of record CALMNW010000075.1, on the reverse strand, counting down.
ATCCGTTCGAGCGGCAGATCAAACGTGGCGGAAGAATCGCGTACGATCTCCGTTCCGGCCCGCCGCAGCACGATCGTCTGCACGGCGGCCGACCGGTCGGCGGCCTTGATCGTCTGTGGATTGGCCTTGAGCATGCCGGCGAACGCCGTTGGCTCGCCGAATCCGCGCCATTCCGTGCCCGTGCGCGTCCGCGGCGAGGCCGCCTGCAATTCGCGCGCGGAAAAGCGCTGGACGAGGTCGAGATGCGAACCCGACGAAGCGACGTTGCCCCCGACGACGAAAACATCTCCATCCAGTTCCGCGCAGGCGTTGTGGCGGCTGGCGACGTAGGGCACGGACACTTCCGTCCAGACGCCGCTCCGCAGATCGAGCCGGGCCACCCGGTCCAGCATCCGATAGTCGCCGAAGGTATAGATCGCGCCGCGGGTCGCCAGCGCGGAATGGGCGCTCGTGCGGAAGGGCATGTCCGGCTCGCGCGTCCAGCGGTCCGTCCGCGGATCGTAGGTTTCGACGACCGCCAAGGCGGCTTCGTCGCCATCGAATCCGCCGATGGCCCAGAGCTTGCCCCGCGCGGCGACGACGGCGCATTCGCGCGGCGTGGGCAGGTCGGGAACGGGCCGCCACTTGTTTTTCGCGACGTCGTAGGCCTCGACGATGCCGGTGCCGGTTTCTTCGCAGCGGTTGCGCGGGTCCTGCCCGCCGACCACGTAGATCCGGCCATCCAGATACGCGGCCTTGGAAAGCCGCCGCGGGATCGGCATCGGCATGCCTCTTCTGGCCGTTTTCGTCTTCAGGTCGAAGATCTCGACGGCCGGTTCGGGTCCGTGGGCGCTTTCCCCGCCCACGACGTAGATGCGGTTGCCGACGAGCACGGCGGAATGGTAGCGGCGCGGGATTAAGCCGACGGCGAGGGTTTCCGTCCGCCCGGTGCGAGGATCGAGAACCTCGATGTCGCCCAGGAAGCCTTCCGGTCCGCTGCCGCCGACGACGTAGAGCTTGTGGTCCGCGGCGACGACCGCATGGCCGTAGCGGCCGGTCTGGAGTCGCAGCTCCGGCTTGGTCGCCGGCGGCGGCGTGGCGCAACCCGCAAGGCAAACGAGCGACGCAAGGAAACCGAGCTTGATCCAAACCGCGCGGGCATTCATGGGATCCTCCGGGGTTACGCTTCGACACCAGTTTCCGCGGCGGCCGGCCGTTTGGCAATCCCATTCACTCGAGATCGCCCGCTTCGGCAACGAGCCGCGATCAAACGCAAAGGAGCGGCGGGATCAGTGGGAGAAACCGCACCAGCGCTTGGCCGCGGCGGCGGGTTTCGCGCACCAGGCGGGCAGCTGTTCGGCCATCGCGACCGGCAGGAGGCCGGACGCCTTGAGCTTCTTCAGCGGCACCCATTCGAATTCGAGGTGGTCCTCGGCGGAAGGCGGATGCTTTGCGGCGGACAGTTTCGGGCAGCGGACTTCGAAAACGAGCGAGATTTCGCAGGTGCGGCCGCTGCGGGCTTTGTAGATCTGCTCGACGACGCCGAGAAAACGGCCGGGCTTGCCGGGCACGCCGAGTTCCTCGCGCCATTCGCGGGCCAGGGCCTGCTTGGAATCCTCGCCCCAATCGACGTGGCCGCCGGGCAGATAGACGTTGCCGTGCTTGCGGTTCCGGCAGACCAGGATCTTCCCGTCCTGCACGCAGGCGCCGCGCGCCAGAATCTCGATTTCCTTGCGGTTGTTTTTCATCATTCTCCGATGATCTTGATCAGGACGCGCTTGCGGCGCAGGCCGTCGAATTCGCCGTAGAAGATCTGTTCCCACGGGCCGAGGTCGAGGGCGCCGTTCGTAACGGAGACGACGACTTCGCGGCCCATGACGGAGCGCTTGAGGTGGGCGTCGCCGTTGTCTTCGCCGGTGCGATTGTGGTCGTACTGCGCATGGGGTTTTTCCGGCGCAAGCTTTTCGAGCCAGCGTTCGAAGTCGCGATGCAAGCCGCTTTCGTTGTCGTTGATGAACACGCTGGCGGTGATGTGCATGGCGTTGACGAGGCACAAGCCCTCGCGGATGCCGCTGGCGCGCACGGCTTTTTCGACGTCGGGCGTCAGATTGACGTAGCCGCGGCGCGCGGGCACCTGCATCCACAATTCCTGGCGATGGGATTTCATGGCCGCACTTTGAGAAGTTTTGCGGGGTTCAACAAGCCTTCTTTTCCGGTCCGGCGGCGGCCGCCCCCGGCGAATCCGATTGACCGCCGATTATGCTATTTATAAATATCATATATGTTATTTATAAATATCATAAATGGGAGGTTGGCATGAAGACTCTGAATCCCACGCTGTGGCGTACGTGCCGGATGCTGGCCGGCGCGAACCGGATTCGATTGCTGCGCGCGATGGCGGAAAAGCCGGGGCAATCCGTCACCGAACTGGCCCGGGCCCTCGGCGTCGGAACGTCCGACGCCAGCCAGGAATTGAGGCGGATCCAATCGCGGGGTTTGCTGAAATCGTCCCGGGACGGGATTCGAGTCGTGTATCGGCTGGAAGCGGATCCCCAAGTGCCGACGGCGGCGCCGTTGCTGAAGGCGCTGAAATCGGCCTTTTCGAATTTCCCGCCGGAACGGGACAACGAGTTGCGCCAGCTGGCGTTCGGATTGGCCTATCCGCGCCGGATCGCCATTGCCCGGGCGCTCCAAGCGGCCGCCCAAACGGAACTGGATTTGAGCAGCACGCTGAAACTGTCGTCGTTCGCCGTCCAAAGCCACGCGAAAATCCTGCAAGACGGCGGGTGGATCCGGCGCGACGGCCGGATTCGGCGCTTTGCGACGCCGGACCATCCATTGGCCGAGGCGCTGGCGCGGCAGCTGCGGACGCTTTGACGCCCCCGCCCCGCCGCCGAACCTAGACTTGCACGCCCAGTTCGTAGAGGACGGCGGAGGCGAGATAGAGCGAGCCGGCCGCCACCACGATCCCGTCGTTTTTCTTCGCCCATTTCTTGGCGTTCTGCACCGCCGCGGGCATCGAGCCTTCGGCCGCCGGCATCTTGGCGGCCTTGGCGGCGGCCATCAGGCGCTCCATCGGCATGCTCCGCTCGCTGTCGAGCGGCACGAGGACGCAGGCATCCACCACGGGACGCAGAAGGCGGAAAAACCCTTCGGCGTCTTTGTCCGACAGCATGCCGCAGATGAGCGCCACGGGCTTGTCGCCGCGGGCCTTTTTCAGGAATGCCGCCAAGGCCTGCGCGGCGTCGGGATTGTGCGCGACGTCCACCAGGAAGATGGGGTCGCGCGAAACGACCTGGCATCGCCCCGGCCAACTCGTTTTTTCCAGGCCCGACCGGACGACGTCCGGCGAAAGCGGCAGCTGCAGTTCCTCGCGCATCCATTCCAAGGCGGTGATGGCGAGGGCGCAATTGGCGAGCTGGAAATCGCCCAGCAACGGCAGGCGGAAGGGCTTCCACGCGCCGTCGGCGGTCTCCACCGACAACGTCTGGCCGTCCCAGTCCTGCGAGAGACGCCGGACCGAAACGCGTTCGTTCGCCCGCAGGAGAGGCGCCCCGATCTCGCGGGCCTTTTCTTCGATGGTTTTCATCGCGGCCGGCCGTTGCCGGCCGACGACGACGGGCCGGCCGGGCTTGATGATGCCGGCTTTTTCCGCCGCGATCTGCTCCAGCGTATCGCCTAAAAACGATTTGTGCTCCATGCCGATTTCGGTGATGACCGACAGCAGGGGCTGGACGACGTTGGTGCTGTCGAGGCGTCCGCCCAATCCGGTTTCAAGTACGGCCATCTGCACTTGTTGCTCCAGAAACCATTTCAGCGCGACGGCGGTGGTCAATTCGAAAAAGGTGCCCAGACGCCCTTTGGGTTCGGCCGCCTGGAGTTGATCGGCATGCTCGACGGCGTCCAGCAGGCGGATCAGTTCCTCGTCGGGAATGGGCTCGCCGGAGATCCGGATCCGTTCGCAGAAGCGGATCAAATGGGGGCTCGTATAGAGACCGGTGCGCAGGCCCGCTTCGCGCAGGACCGATTCCAGCATGGCCGAAACGGAGCCTTTGCCGTTGGTGCCGGCCACGTGGACGCAGGGAAGCCGAAGCGGGTCGACGTCCATCGCGCGCATCAAGGCCAGCGTGGTTTCCAAGCCGAGTTTGACGGTGCTGCCGCCCGTCCGGCTGTAGAGATAGGTCAGTTTGGCGTCCAAGATGGAGGCGGCTTTGCTCATGGCAATCCCGTCGAAAAAAGGGTGGAGCGAACGTCCGCGCTCAAGCGGGGACTTCGGGAGGTTCGGAAGGCGACAGCGGGCCGCAGAAGGCGTCCAGCAACCGGGCCAGCGTCGCCTTGAGTTCGCCGCGGGAGACGATCTGGTCGAGCAGGCCGTGCTTGAGCAGGAAATCGGGCCGCTGGAAACCGGCCGGCAGATCCTGCTGGATGGTCTCCTTGATCACGCGGGCGCCGGCGAATCCGATCAAGGCGCCGGGTTCGGCGAGGATCACGTCGCCCAAGGTGGCGAAGCTGGCCATGACGCCGGCGGTGGTCGGATGCGTCAGCACGGGGATATAGGGCAAGCCCGCATCGGCATGGCGGGCCAGCGCGCCGCTGGTCTTGGCCATCTGCATGAGGCTCATCATGCCCTCGTACATGCGGGCGCCCCCCGAGGCGCACACCACGATCACGGGCAATTTTTCCGCCGTGCCGCGTTCGATCAAGCGGGTGATCTTCTCGCCCACCACGGACCCCATGCTGGCGCCGAGGAATTCGAAATCCATGACGCCGAGCGCGATGGCCCGCCCTTCCAGGCGGGCGCGGCCGCAGGTCACCGCATCGACCTGGCCCGTCTTGCGCCGGTTGGATTCCAGTTTTTCCTGATACGAGGCCGCCCCCACGAACCCGAGGAAATCGATGCTGTAGAGATCCTTGTCCCATTCGACGAAAGAGCCGGGATCGGCCAGCATGGCGAGGCGTTCGGCCCGGCTCATGGAAAAGTGGTGCCCGCACAAGGGGCAGACGCGCAGGGCTTTTTCCTGCTCTTCGCCGAAAATCATCTCGTTGCAGGTGGGACATTTCAGCCACAGGCCGTCGGGCATGTCCCGTTTGCGGGCCTTTTTGAGGACCGTCTTCTTTTTTCCGAAAAGCGTCATGTCTACAAATCCATTTCTTTCTGGGCCTTGGCGGACCTCTAGCCGCCGCGCGCCACCGTCAAAACCATTACCGCAGCCGCGCCGGCGGATTTCAGCGCCCGCGCGCATTCGTTGACCGTCGCGCCGGTCGTCATCACGTCGTCCACGAGCACGATTCTCGCTCCGCGCACTCGGCGGGGCCAAGGGACCGAGAAAACACCCCTCACATTATGGACCCGCTGGGCGGCTGTCAAATGCGTTTGGGTCGCCGTGGCCCGGTTTCTCCACAACACCCGGCGCTGGAAGGGAATGCCGATGCGACGCCCGAGCCCCTCCCCCAGCAGAACGGCTTGATTGTAGCCGCGTTCCCGCTCCCGCTTCGGATAAAGCGGAACGCCGGCCACAAAATCCGCGGCGCGAGAGGAAGCGGGACAGGTCCGCCACAGGGCGACCAGCCAGTCGACCAATTCCTCCTGCACCCAGAACCCGGCCTTGTATTTGAACCGGCGGATACAGGTTTTGGCGGCGCCGTCGTAGCGGACCGCCGACCGGGCCCAGTCGAAGGCGGGCTGCATCTTGCGGCAGCCGGCGCATTCAAACGGCCCGCTCACCAGGCCCGCGATCGGATCCCCGCAGCGCTCGCAAAACGGCACCGCGACCGGTTTCACGGTGGCGCGGCAATCCCAGCACAGCGAACCCGGTTCTTCCAGCATGGCGAGGCCGCACCCTTCGCAGGAACGGGAAAACAGCATGTCCAGCGCAGCCGAACGCATGGGGGAATCTTGCTCCATCCCGCGCCGCTTGTCGAGCCGAGGACCCGGCCCAAAGAAAAGCCCCCGCGGTTTTCCGCGGGGGCCTCCGACTCATCGGCCTATGGCGCCGCCAGCAAGGAACGGATGCGGCCGAACCACGTCCCGGAGCTGTTGTTCGTGATGGCCATGCCGGAAACGCCCTGCCCCAGATTGCTCACGATGGTCGGACTGGCGAGGTTGGTGGAATAGATCAGCTGGTAATACCGGTTCGTGCTGGCCGGGAAGGTCATCCGCATCTTGCCGGAGGAGTTGCTGGCGCTGACGATGAAATACTGGCCGGTGAGAGCCAGCACGCTGCCGGCGCTGCTCGGATCGGTATCGGCCAGATATTCCTCATAGGTCGTCGACCCGTCGCCGTCGTAATCCGCGTTCTCCACGAAGTTGCTGTCGGAGAGGCTCTGTCCCTGTTCATCGCGCACCCACAGCTGGAATTCGGTGAGCGATTCGGAAGAAATGACCAGCGTGCCGACGGCCTCGCCCGCATACAACGCCTCGTTTACGGTACCGGTCACCGCGTAGCTGCCGACCTCCGTGGGCGCGGTCGCGCTGCCGTCGTAAGTGAATTCCACGGTCAAGCCGACCGGTTCCGTGGCGGCCGTCGCGCTCTTGGGCGTGCCGTCGTAGGTCTGGGCCAGAGCGCCCAGCGTCACGCCGGCCGTCGCCTTGGAGACGGCGAAGACGTTCGTCACGTCCGGCGCCGGGTTCCAATCCGCGTCGCCCGCCTGGCTCGCCACGATGCTCACCGTGCCGGCGCCCGTGAACGAGAGCGCGGTGCCGCCCGAGATCGTCGCCGGTCCCGAAGCCACCGCGAAACTCACCGGCAGGCCGCTGGAAGCCGTCGCGGACAGCGTCAGCGCGTTGGTCGCGATCTGGTCGGCGAGCGCCGGGAAATCGATCGTCTGGTCTTCCGGCAGCGCTTCGAGGGTCGTCGCGCTGGCCGTCGGCGAATTCCCGCTCGCGCCCGCGGCGTTTTCCGCCCGCACGCGGAAGTAGTAGGTCGTCAGTTCGGCCAGCCCCGCCACCGCTTGGCTCGTGCCGGCCACGGCGACGTTGGACCAACCGGCCACGTAGGATGGCGCATAGGCGGGCCCGGCCCCCTGAACGACGAGCGTCTTGATGCCGACGCCGACGTTGTTGCCGGCGGACAAGGTCTGCCAGCGGATGCGGGTTTGGGCATGGCCGAGAGAAGTCGCATCGTTCAAGGTCGGCATGGCCAGCCAAGCCGAACCGTTGGTCGGCGCGACGACTCCCAGCGTGGTCCAGGTTGCGCCGTCGTTGGTGGAAACGGATACCGTGACGTTGGAACTGCCGTTCGTCGCCCCGCCATAGGTTCGCGCCCAGAAATCGACCGTCAGGTTGGTATAGCCCACCGTCGAAAACGCCGGGGAGACGATTTCCGAAGACGCCAGCAACATCTGGACGTAGCCGTTGGTGCCGGCCAGATCGGTGCCGGACCAGGTTCCCGCGATCAAGGAGACGTCCGTGGCCTCGTTGCTGGCCAGGACCGTCTGGACGCTGCCGCCGCTCAGGACCTGGAACGTCGGTTCGACGCTGACGTCGAGGCGGTAGCCCGTCGCCAGCGCCGAGGCGCTCCAACTGGCCGTGAAGCCCGCCGCGTTCGTCGCGCTGGCCCAGAGCGAGGCGACGGCGGACGGCACGCCGGCCGCCACCGTGGCCGTCACGGTCTGGGTCGCCGCGCCCGAGGCGTTGGCGGCCGTGAAGGTGAAGGTCCGCGTGCCGACGTCCGCTTCCGGCGGCGTGTAGATCAGTTCGCCCGTGTCCGCCGCGAAGCTGTAGCCGCTCGAGGCCGTCGCGCTTTGCAGCGCCAAGGTCGGTTTCGGATAGCCGGCGGCCGTCACGGCAAAGGTCCGGGCCACGCCCGTCGTTGCGCCGAAGGAGGCGGCGCTGGTGAAGGACGGCGGCGTCGGCGTGCCGGTGGGCGTCGCGCTGGCCGTCGCGGACCAGGCGCCCTCGCAGCCGCCGACCGCGCGCACGCGGAAGAAATAGGTCACGCCGCCGGTCAATCCGGTCACGGATTGGCTCGTCGCGCCGGAAACCAGGCGGTTCGAATAGCCGGCGACGAATTCCGCCGAATCCGAATAGCCTTGCAGCAGGACGTCGTCGATGCGGCCCGGCACGGAACCGTCGGCCCGGACCCACCGCAGGCTCAGGTTCGTCGCATTGAGCGCGGCCGCATCGAGCGCCACGTTCGAAACGGCATACCAGGTGTATTGCGCCGCATTGGCCGCCGGCAGGGCGTTGGAAACGGCGACGGCGTTCCAGGTTTCGCCGCCGTCCGCGGACCAGTCCACGCCGAACTGCATGTTTTCCGTCGCGGACTCCTTGTAATAGCCGAAGTGGAGCGCGAGCGCCTGGTAGCCGCGGGTGTCGATGCCCGAGATGGCGAACCCGGCGGTGCCGATCAGGCCGTTCGTGGGGAAATAGACGTTCGCGCCGCCGGAGGCCGGATTGCCCGCCGGATCGACGTAGTTGGTCGAAACGGTGCTCGTGCGGACGTCCGCCGGATTGTCCGCGCCGCCGGACCACATTTCATAGCCGTCGTTGTCGAAGCCGTCGTTCGCCTCGTGTTCGGCCAGCGTCGTCGTGCCGGCGGTGGGCGCACCCATGGTTTCGCGGAAGACCGGTCCCCAGCCGGAACCGGCGCCGGAGAAGCTGGGGGCTCCGCACACGTCGAGCTGGTAGCCGGCGGCGCCCGCGACCGCGCTCCAATTCGCCGCGAAGGTTTCGTTGGTGACGCCGCTGGCCCAGGCCGAGGCCGGCGCGTCCAGACCCGTCGTCGTCGCGCTGGCCGTCAGGCCGTTCGTGGAAAACACGGTGCCGGCGTACGACCAGCACTTGTAGTAGTACGGCGTGCACGCCGTCAGGCCCGTGTGGCTGAACGCGCCGGCAACCCCCTTGTAGAGCACGGTGCCGCCCGCGAACGCCGCGCCGACCGCCGGCGCCGTCCCGGAAGGCGTCGTGAAGGTGTCGTCGCCGTCCCACACCACGATCACGTCGTCGCCCAGCGCGTTGGCCGTGGCGGAGAGATCGTTCTGGGCCGGGCCGACCGGCGCGGCCGAAAACGCCGCTGGCGCCCCGACCGCGTCGTCCTTCTCGAGTTCGAAGATCTTCATCGACCCCATGTGCTGCATGTTGACCGCGGCCGAATCGGTGGTCAGCGCCGGCGACGGCAATCCGCTGGCCCAGGCGATGCGCGTGTCGAAGACGACGCCGTTGGCGTAGGCGTAGCCGCCGAAATAGTACGTGCGGTTGCGCAGATCCAGGTTCGTGCTGGGCAGCACCAGATCGTAAGGATTGTCGCGCCCGCTGTTGGTGTTCTTGTTGCCGACCTGGTCGGCGGACTGGTGGGCGTCCGAGACCACCTTGGCCGTGAGGACCGACAACGCGGTTTCCGTCCGCACCTGGAGGTTGAAATCGCCGCCGATCGCGATGTAGTCGTTGGTGCTCCAGCCGGCCTGGGCGATGTAGTTCGTCAGCAGGCGAGCTTCGGTGGTCCGCTGGGATTCATAACCCGAACTGGCCTTGATGTGCAGGCTGACGGCATACAGGTACTTGTCGCCCGGCAGATCGATCTTCGCCCAGACGAAATCGCGGTCGGTCAGGGTCGTATCGTCCCATTCGCCGTATTCGACGATGGGCCAGCGGCTGACGATGCCGTTGGGGATGTTCGCGCTGGCCAGCGGCTCGTGGCAGTACGAGAAGTTCGTGCCGAAGGTCTGGTCCACCCAGGTGCGGTAGGCGGTTTCGGCGGTGCCGTTGGTCATGTTGAATTCCTGGACGAGCGCCACGTCGGGGCACAGCGCCTGGAAGATGCGGCTGCCGGGCGCTTCGTATTCCTGGTACGAACCGCTGGTGATGTTGGCCGCCATGATGGCCACCGTATCGTCGTCCAGCAGGTGCACGACCGTCTGCGTGATGGAACCGGCCGTGGCGGGCGACACCGGCACCAGCGTGATCTTCACCGACTCCGCCCCTTCCGGCAGGCCGTCGTTCACGAGATCCAGCACCAGATTGCCGGAAGACGATCCGGAAATCGTCAGCGTGGTGGAACAGTTGAAGTCCGTGCCGCGCAGCGCGGTGCCGTTCGTCGGCCCGGTGAACCGGAACTGCATCGAGGCCGAACCGGAATAGGCCAGGTTCACGGGAATCAGCAACGTGCCGGCATCTTCTTCGCCCACGATCCGGGCACTGCCGAAGGAGATCGAAACCGGATCGCCGGCCGCGCTCACCACGACGACCATGTTGGACCACGGGCTCGTCAGCGACGTCGGGTGGTCGGTGGCCTGGAACGAGAAGACGTTCGTGCCGATCTGGTTCGTCGTGGGAATGAACAGGAAGTATCCGCTGTTCGTGTCGAACGCCCACGTGGCCGAGGCCACCGCGCTGGTGCAGGCGAACGTGAGATTGGATGCGGCGGTGTCCGGATCCGTCGCCGTCACGGTGTAGTCGAATTCCAGCCCCACCATCGTCGTCTGCTGCGCGAGCGCGGCGATCGTCGGGGCGACGGCGGGCATGTTGGTGACTACGACGCTCACGGTCTGCGTCGCCACGCCCGCCAGATTGCTGGCCGTGAAGGTGAACGTCTGCGTGCCGACGTCGTTCGTGGGCGGCGTGTAGCTCAAGCGACCCAGCTCGGGCGAGAAGGAGTAGTCGTTCGTCGACGTCGTGGTGCCGGTCAGCGCCAAGACCGGCGCCGGGGCGCCCGTCGCCTCCACGATGATCACGCGGGTCACGAGCGTCGTCGCGCCATAGGTCGTTCCGCCGGTGAAGGCCGGGGCCGTCGCCGCCGCCACCGCCACGTCGATCGTCTGCGTAGCCACGCCCGTGGCGTTGCTGGCCGTGAAGGTGAACGACTGCGTGCCCGCATCGCCAAGCGGCGGGGTGTAGAGCAGATAGCCCGTCTCGGGCGTGAAGGCGTAGCTGCCCGCCGCCGCCGTCGCGCCGGCCAGCGCCAGCGTCGGATCGGGCACGCCCATCGCCGCGACGGTGAAGGCCGTCGCCACGCCGGCGGTCGTGCTGTACGGACCGGTGTCGCCGGTGAACCACGGCGCCAGCGGATCGTTGCCGAGAGTGGTGGCCGAAACGACCGCCGACCAGGTGCCGGTCGGCGCGGCGCGCACGCGGACGTAGTACGGCGTCGAATTCGACAATCCCGTCGCGGCGTAGGTCAGCGCCGCGACCGTTTCGTCCACGGTCAGCGTCCCCGCGGCCGTGCCGCTTTGGACGATCACGTCGTCCAAATACACCGTGACGATCCGCGTAAAGCGGAATTTGATCTGGGTCGTCTGCGGATCCAAGGCCACGTTGTAGGTCGCGCCGTTGCGCGCGATCGACACGGTGTCGATCGCGGTCCACACCCCGGAAACCAGACCGGAAATCGCAAACATGCTGCCCGAACCGTTGCGGCCGTAGGCCCAGAATTGGAGATTCGTCGCGCCCGGCGCGAAAACCGGGCTGGTCAGCGTTTGGCCGGTCAAGTTGAACTTGAACGACGGCGGCGCGACGCCGTAATACACGGTGGAATCCAGGTCGCTGGACGCGCTGCTGCTCCACCCGCTCGGGGGAGTCGTGTCGGTCAGCGTGGCAAAGGTTTCGTTCAGCAGGTTCGACCCGACGGCGCCGGTGGAGAAGTTGGTGGCGGTGCCGATCTGGATCTGGTAGGTCGTGGCATCGGTCACTTCGTTCCAGTTGGCCGTGAACAGGGTGGGCCCGACGTTCGTCACGGTCACCGTGGGCACGTAGACCGGCGCGGAAGCCACGGTCACGGTGACGGTTTGCAGCGCCACGCCCGCGACGTTGGTGGCGGCGAACGTGAAGGTCTGCGTGCCGACGTCCGCTTCCGGCGGAGTGTAATCCAGCGTGCCCGTATCGGCCGTGAACCCGTAGCCGCCCGAAGCCGTCGTGCCTTGCAACGACAAGGCCGGCGTCGGAAAACCCGTCGCCGACACCGCGAAGGCCCGGGCCAAGGTCGCCGTCGCGGCGATGGGGCCCGGATTCGCGCCGAAGACCGGCACGGACGGCTCCGGATCGGCCGTCGCGGCGGAAACGATCTCCGACCACTCGCCGCCTTCCTTGCGTGCGCGGACGTAGTAGGTCGTCGACATGTCCAGCCCCGCCGCGTCGGTCGTCAGCGCCGCCAGCGTCTGGTCCAGCACGAGCGTGGCCGACGCCGAAACCGCCTGCACCGCCACGTCGTCGAAACCGCAATTGTAGATTTTGGTGAACGAAAACTTCAATTGCGTCGTCTGCGGATCGAGCGCCACGTTGTAGGTGCCGTCGTTGGCGGCGATGGTCACCGTATCCACCAGCGTCCAAACGCTGGCGACCAGAGCCGAGACCGCGATCGTGCTGCCGGAACCGCCGTTGCCGTAAGCCCAGAACTGCAGGTTCGTCGCGCCCGTCGCGAAGGTCGGGCTCAACAGCCATTGGCCGGAAGTGCCAAACTTGTAGGCCGGCGGCGCCGCGCCGACGTAGGGTTCACCGGTGTAGTCCAGATCGGAGGATTTGTCGGTGGACCAGCCGGAAGGCACGGCGGTATCCGTCTGCGTCGCGAAATCCTCGGTCAAGGCTTCGCTGGAACTGCCGGCCGTGAAATTGGTGTCCGTCGCCACCTGGACCTGGTAGTTCGTGGCGCCGGTACAGGTCGTCCAGTTGATCGTGAAGGAATTGGTCGCGAGATTGGTCACGCTGACCGTCGGAATGTCGGTCGGCGCGGCGGCGACGGCTACGATCACCGTCTGGGTCGCCGTGCCGGCGGCGTTGGCGGCCGTGAAGACGAAACCGCGGTCGCCGACGTCGTTCGTGGCCGGCGTATAGTCCAACACGCCCGTCGCCGGCGTGAAAACGACGCTGCCCGCGGCATCTTCGCTCTGCAGCGCCAAGGTCGGCGCGGGATTGCCGTTGGCGGTCACGGTGAACGCCATGGCGACCGAGGCGGTCGCGCCGTACGGCCCCGTGCCGCTGGTGAAGCTCGGAGCAACGGCGACGTTGGCCACCGTCACGCTGACGGTCTGCGTCGCCGTGCCCGCGACGTTGTCGGCCGTGAACGTGAACGTTTGGACCCCGACGTCGTTCGTGGCCGGCGTATAGTCCAACACGCCCGTCGCCGGCGTGAAAGCCACGCTGCCCGCCGCGGTTTCGCTTTGCAAGGCCAGAGTCGGCGCGGGCACGCCGGAAGCCAAGACGGTAAAGGCCATCGCCACGCCCGTCGTCGCGCCGTAGGCCGTGCCGCTGGTGAAACTCGGCGCCGCGGCGGCCGTCACCGCCACGCTGACGGTTTGCGTCGCCACGCCCACGCTGTTGCTCGCCGTGAACGTGAACGTCTGCGTCGCGCCGCCGTCCGCCAAGGGAGGAGTGTAATCCAGTTGCCCCGTGCCCGCCGTGAAACCGTACCCGCCCGACGCCGTGGTAGAATCCATCGCCAGGGTCGGCGTCGGGCTGCCCAATGCCGAAATCGAAAAGGCCGTCGCCACCAGCGAGGTCGCCGTCAGCGGTCCCGGATTGCTGCCGAATACGGGCGCCACCGCGGAATCGAAAGCGGTGATCTCGAATTGATCCACGACCAAATGCCCGGCCATGTTGTCGTTCAGCACCCGCAGGTAAATGGTGGAGGCGGCATCGTTCACCTGGTTGGAATACAGGACGAAGTTCGTGCCGGAGAAAGCCTGGGACGCCACATCCACCCAGGCGGAGGCATCATAGGACTTTTGCAGTTTGAAGGTGCCGCCGCCCGAGTTCAGTTCGCGGTACCAGAACGTGATGGACCCGGCCGTATTCAGCGCCGGCGTGCGGATGCAGGCGCCGGCAGTGTCGTCATTGATGCGCGCGGCGGCGCCGGTGCCGCCATAAGAGGCCGAGGCGGCTTCCCTGTAGACGGAGACGGTATTCCAAACGCCGCTGGTCAGCGTCTGGTCGCCGGTGGTGTAGGCAAGAGCCAACCCGCTGTCCATCGACTCGCCCAGTTGCACCGCGGCGCGTGCCAAGCCGGGAATCGCCAGAACCGCCGTCAGAACGGTCCACGCCGCTGTGTTGCGCACCTTCATGGTTCCTCCGTCTCCGCCGGCATCCCGGCCTCCGCTATCGGATGGCATATCGCCAGGGCAAAGGGCTGCACCCCACCCATCGGCACGTTGCGGGCTTCAATCCGTATCGTGTGGATTCCATTCTTTTCCGCTTCGAATTCGATCATTTCCGCGTTGTTCAAATCGTCCGTCCCGGCCTTGCCGTCGGCATGCATAATCCTGCCGCCCGGCGACTGCACCGTCAGGTCGAGATCGTTGACCAGCTTGGTTCCCGCCGCCAGTGCAGCGGGAGAATCCGAATATGCCAGCACGGCCCCCACGCGGCCGCCGGCCGGCACATGCAGCGGATATTCCTTCACCTGCCCTGTCGCCAATCCCTCTTCATCGTACGGTTCGATCCCGTCCATCGGGAAGCGCTCTTGCAGCAATCCGAATCCCTGAACGTTGTTCGGACGATATCCCGGAATCTCCTGGTCGGCCCCTGACCCGTACTGGCCCGGCGCCAGATCCCGGCTGCTCAGGATGAGCAGCGCTTTCACCAAGGCCGCGCTCGGCGCCGCGATCCCCCGCTCCGCCGCCAGCCACTGCCGCACCTGCCGGGCCGCGGCCGCCGTTTGTTCCGCCGCCACGCCCGTGCCGCCCACGTAGATTTCGCCGTCGTTTTCCGCCGCGCCCCAGCCGACGTCGTCCGAATCCGGCGGCCGCGGAACGACGACGAACGTGCCCGGCGCGACGAGATCGGGTTTGATGCGTCCATCGGCGCAGGGACCGCGGCCCGAAAACGCCGCCAGGCCCTGCGGCCCGTCCGCCTGCGCCATGGGGTCCAGCGCGATCGGTTCCACCGCGAAATCCTCCGGCCACGAATCGCGCCAGACGCGGGCGACGTCGCGGCGGCCTTCCGCCGCACCCACGGACAAGACGTTTTTCGCCGTCGCGGGCGAACCGATCGAGCCCGCATCCACCACGCCATCCGCCGGAGCCAGATCCACGGCGGCGTTGCCCGCCGCCGCCACGACGAGCATCTCCGGATGCGCCCAGACGAACCGATCGACGGCGCGCGCCGCCACGCCATAGTTCCCGGCATCGGCGCAGCCTTGGTTGATCGGCTGGATCCGGACGCCTGCGTCGAACGCCTGGCGGAGCGCCGCAACCGGGTCGCGGGCAACGGCCGCGCCCGCCGTCTCCGGAACCGTCGCGCCCCAGAACTGCGGCTTCCGATCCAGCTCGATCCACTCCACTTCGCCCCAGTTCGCGACTTCGTCCACCTGTTCCGGCGACAGCTTCACGTGGAACCACTCGTTGTCGGCCGTCAGTTCCTCGCGCGAAACGAAAACGTTCATTTCGCCGAATTCGCGGGCGATGCGCGGCTTGTCGTCCGCCTGAAACAACGCCACGACGTATTCCCGATCGTCCGCCCATCCGTCCTGCGCGTCCACCGATTTCTTGTAGGCGGGCAGATATTCCGCCGCCCACTTCACCGAATCCATCGAAGCGATCCGCGCGAGAATTTCCGGAGAAGCCTCGACCAGCAGCGCATCCGCCGGAACGTATCCATGGATGACCGCCCCTTCGGCTTCCACCGCCGTCTTCCACTTCTCGCGGATCGCGCCGTCGAATTGCACGACCCACGGCGTCGTTCCCCGCGACGTCGGCCGCTGCACCGTGGGCAGATGCGCAGACGATTTCAGCAGGCGGACCATCGCCTGCTGCACCCCGCTCGACGTCTCGATCGTTCTTCCTTCCAGAAAAATCGGTTGGCTCTCGCCTCTGGCCGTCGAAGCTACCAAGGCACCAAACGCCAACCACCATTCCAGACGTTTTTTCACACCGTTCTGCGGAAAAGATCCTGCCGAATTATTAGAAAGATGTTATGCCATCCGCCTTAAAATGCAACCCTATTCATTAAAATGAAGTTAAAATGAATTTTCCGTGCTTTCCGAAACCAGCGAAACCCCATGGATTGGCGGCATCTTTCGCAAAATATATGCGCGGCAATCGCTTGCCGCGCATATTGTTGCAATGGAATTGACCTTACGGCTCGTCCAGCAGGACTTGGATGGTTCCGTACCAAGCGCCCGCCGTCTTGTTGGTCATGGTCATCGTTCCGGACGAACCCCAGCCGAGGTTGCTCACCGTAGTCGACCCGGAAAGATCGGTGGAATACACCAACCGGTAATAACGCCGGGGACTGGCGGGGAAGCTGAACCGGATTTCGCCGGTGGCGGCGCCGACCTGCGCGGCGTTCACGTAGTCGCCCGTCAACTCGTAGACTTCGTTCGACGAGGCCGGATCGGTATCCGCCAGATATTCCTCGTAGGTCGTCTGGCCGTCGCCGTCGACGTCCGCGCTTTCATCGAAGTCGGGATCGACGGGATCTTCGCCCTGGTCTTCCACCCACATCGTGAACTCGTTGGTCGCGGCCGCGGTGTAGACCTTCACGCTCATCTGCACCGGCGCGCTGGCGCCGTCCTTGTCCGTGGCGGTGAAGTTGAACAGGTTCGTGCCGATTTCGGACGCCGTGGGATAGAACAGGAAGTAGCCCGTGTCCACGTCGAAATCCCAGAGGTTTGAACTCACCGCGCTGGAACAGGCGTACGACAGGATGGGATCGCCGTCGGTCGGGGTCGCCGTCACCGTAATGTCGAACGAACCGCCGGCGGTCGCGCTCTGCGCGGCGATGGCGTCCATCGTCGGCGGCGTGCCCGGCGCCGACTCCGTCGTCGTCGTCACGCTGGCCACGGCGGAATTCGCGCCGGTGCCGGCACCGTTGACCGCGCGGACGCGGAAGTAATACGTGGCGCTCGCGGCCAAGCCCGTCACGCTTTGGCTCGTGCCGGAAACGGTCAGGTTCGAGTAGCCGGCGACGTAGGCGGCCCCCCCGCCCGCGCTCCAGCCCTTCACCGTCAGCGCCTGGATGCCCACGCCGGAATTGGCGGCGGCGTTCGGCGCCTGCCAGCGGATCCGGGTTTGGGCGTTGCCGAGGTTCGCCGTATCCGTCAGGGTCGGCATCGCGTTCATGACGTTGTTCGCCGGCGAAACCACGCCGATCGTCGTCCAGGTTTCGCCGTCGTCGCCGGAAATCGAAACCGTGACGTTCGTCCGGGTCGTGCCCGAAACGGTGCCGTAGCTGCGCGCGCTGAAATCCACCGTCAGGTTCGTGAACCCTTCGGTGGAGAACGCCTCCGAAACGACGTAGTTGGTGGCGTAGCCCAGGATCAGATAGCTGCTGCTCGAGGCGGAAATATTGTAGGTCCAATCCGCCGGCGGCGTCGTGCTGTTCGCCGCGTTGGTGGCCAGCACCGACTGCGCGCTGGCGCCGCCGCCGGAGAAGGAGGCGTTGGTGCCGACGTCGAGCCGGTAGCCGGTCGCGTTCGCCACCGCGCTCCAGGCCGCAGTAAAGCCCGCGGCATTCGTCGCGCTGGCCCAGATCGCCGCCGTCACGCCGGGGATGCCCGCCGCGACGCTCACGCTGACGACCTGCGTCGCCGTGCCGGCCGCGTTGGCGGCCGTGAAGGTGAACGACTGCGCGCCCACTTCATCCTCGGCGGGCACGTACACGCAATAGCCCGTTTCCGCGTCGAAGAGATAGTTGCTGGCGTTCGCCGTCGCCCCCTGCAGGGCCAAGGTCGGCGTCGGATAGCCGCTGGCCACCGTCACCGTGAAGTCCGCCGACACGCCCGTGGTGGCGTCGACCGGACCCGGATTCGCGCCGAAGACCGGCAGCGTCGCCGGCAGATCGCTCACGACCACGCTGACGGTCTGCGTCGCCGTGCCGGCCGCGTTGGCGGCCGTGAAGGAGAACGTCCGGGTGCCGATGTCGTCGTTGACCGGGGTATAGGTCAGGACGCCCGTCGCCGGCACGAAGTTGTAGTCGCCGGACACCGTCTCGCCGACCAGCGCCAGCGTCGGCGCCGGCGTGCCGGACGCCGTCACCGTGAAGGTGCGCTGCACGGTCGTCGTGGCGCCGAACGAGGATGCGCCGGTGAAGGCCGGCGCGGTCGCCGCAGTCACCGCCACGGTCACGGTCTGGACCGCCACGCCCGAACTGTTGCTGGCCGAGAAGGTGAACGTGCGCGTGCCCGCGTCCGCCTGCGGCGGCACGTAGGTCAGCGCGCCCGTCGCCGGCACGAAGCTGTAGCCGCTCGACGCGGTCTGGCTCTGCAGCGCCAGCGTCGGTCCGGGGCTGCCCGTCGCGCTGACGGTGAAGGTCCGTTCCACGCCCGCCGTCGTCGCGACGGGACCGGGGTTGGCGTTGAAGGCCGGCGCGACGAGCGCCGTCAGGGTCGTCACGTTCGCGATGGACGAATTCGCGCTGGCGCCGCCGGCGTTGGTGGCGCGAACCCGGAAGTAGTAGGTCGCGCCGGCCGTCAGGCCCGTCACGCTTTGGCTCGTGGTCGCCACGGTCCGGTTCGAGTAGCCCGGCACGTAGGACGACACGGAAGGCCCGGCCGTGTTGGTGATCAGGATTTCATCGAGACCCGCGCCGACCGAAGCGGTGGCGCCCAACGTCTCCAGCTTGACCAGCACCTGGCTGCCGTCGTAGCCGCTCAGGTTGAACGGCGACATCGCCGTCAGCGTCGTGTTGAGCGGGGTCCGCGTGCCCAGCGTCGTCCAATTGCCGCCATTGTCGGTCGAGATCGACACGGTGATCGTGTTGTTGTTCGAGACGGCCCCGCCGTAGGTCCGCGCGTTGAAGGTCAGGGTTTCCGACGAACTGGCGGTGAAATCCATCGCCGGGGTGATCAGCACGTCGCCGGTCAGCGAAATCAGGTAGCCGGAGCCCTGCGTCAGTCCGGTTTCCGTCCAAGTGCCGCCCGTGCCGGCGCCCAACGTGCCGTTGTGGTAGCAATTGGTGCCGGAACCGCTGCCGCCGCTGCCGCCGAAGCTGCTGTTCGTGGCGACGTCGAGCTGGTAGCCCGTGGCGGCGGCCGAAGCGCTCCATGCCGCGGTATAGCTCGTCGTGTTCGTCGCGCTCGCCCAGACCGAAGCCGGCGCCGCCGGCGGGGCCAAGGTCACGGTCACGCTGACGGTCTGCGTCGCGATGCCTTCGGTGTTCGTCGCCCGGAAGGTGAAGGTCTGCGTGCCCACGTCGGCGGTCGGCGGGGTGTAGGTCAACACGCCCGTCGCCGGCACGAAGCTGTAGCCGGAAGAAGCCGTTTGGCTCAGCAGAGACAGCACGGGCGTGGGATAGCCGCTGGCCGTCACGGTTAAGGTTTTGGCCACGCCGGTGGTCGCGCTGACGGGACCGGGATTGGCGCCGAAGGCCGGGGCCGTCGGAATCGTGCTGCCCGTGGGCATCTTGAGCGCGGGATCGCCCAGCAGGTTCATGCCGAACTGGATCCACCGCTCGCAGCCGTCGCTGCCGGACAAGCTGACCATGTCGGCCTTGTGCATGGCGAACGCCAAGCCCAGCGTGCGGTTCGTGGTCTCGTAGATCCGCTTGTAGAACTTGTAGGCATAGACCGTCGAGGGCCCGCCGTCGGAGGTGTTGCTGGCCGGCGCCGCGTCGGGTTCGCCCCAGCCGTAGCGCGCGCAGCCCATGTGCGCCAGCGCGCCGCCCAGCGGACGCGCATTGCGCAGGAAGCCCTCGCCCAGACACGGTTCGGTCGTGTAGGTGTAGCCGTCGATCTTGTTGCTGTTCTTGTCGAAATGTCCGGTCAGGCAGGCGTCCGTATAAATGAATGCCACCAGGCCCGTCATGCTCGAAGCATCGGTGCTGTCGAACGAGCCCGATTCCAGCCCCCATTCCTGCGGCGCGCCGTGGCCGGAGAACATCAGGTGCGTGTAGTTCTTGTTGAACGCCGTCAGGGTGTTCGCCGCGCTCTCCGAATAATCGCCGCCGGTGGAAGAATCCCACGAGGTGAGCGTGTCGCACATGATGCTGACCTGGGCCGGCCAATAAGACCGGATGCCGTCGCGATAGAGCCGGCGCAGCCACGCTTCCGAATCGCTCACGGTCGTGTGGTTGATCGGACTGGTGTCGCGGAAGCCCGCGTGTCCGTCGATCGTCACGTCGTCGCTCGGCCGATCCGTTCCGGAATAGGTGTCCCAGGCGTAGGGGCCGCCCAAAATGATTTTGTTCGTCACGGGCGAGCCGGATTCAAAGGCCACCACCTTGGCCAGATAGGTCGTCACGTTCGCGGTCGTGCGCATCGGCAGGCGGCCGACGATCACGTCCCACGCCATGTCCACGCCGTCGGAAGTCTCGCCGAATTGGCCGTCGCCGTCGCTGTTCCAACTGCCGCTCAGGCCCGAATAATACAGGTCGGTGGGCATGTTGGTCTCGATCGTGCCGTCCACGTTGCCGTAGCAGTAGCGCGTCGGCACGATCGTGTCGTCGCCGCCCAGCAGGACCATCGTCGTGCCCAGCGTGGCCACGGAATTGCTGATGCAGGCGCGGATCTTGGCCTGCAGGTCCGCACCGGAATAATCCGACGCGATCGTATTGGTGGTCAGCACCCGCGTCGTGTAGCCGCCGCCGAGCGCCGACGACCGGTAGTCCGCGATCTGCTGGAACGCGTTGCTGAGCGACGACGACGTGATGATCAGGTAATCCAGGGCGGCCCGGGGCGCCGTGGTCTTGACGGCCGGCGCGAATTCCGTTTCCGCCTCCGGATTCACCACCAGGCTGTCCACGAGAGGGCCGAACAAGCTGGCCTGCTTCGGCAGGATGGATTTGATCGTCGCCGCGGCGTCGTAGGTCACCGTCACGGTCACCTTTTCGCGCAGATACAGCTTCTTTTCCGCGCCCACGTAGGCCAGCGGATTCACGCGCACGGACACGAAACGATAGCCCTGCATGTCCTGGTCGCCCTGGTAGGTCGCCGTTTCCGCCGGCCAGGCTTCCGCGCTCGCGTAGCGGTCGTTCGCGGGCACGAACGCCGGCCGCGGCAAGCTCTTCGGACTGCGCGGCTGCGCCGGATACGGGGCAATCCCCTCCGCCAGCAGCGTCCAAGCGCCGCTCGCCGAAATCTGGACGTTCTGCGCGCCCGACGGCAGCAGGATGTTCGCGAATTTCGCCGGAATCGCCGGCGCCCCCGCCTCATCCACGACGCGCGAGCCGTCCGCCAGCCCGACAACCACGTACTCGCCCGCCGGCGTCAATTCCACGTCGTCCGCGGAGAACGTGAAATCCACGCTCAATTCCGCCGCCCCGGCGATTCCCGCCCAACCCAGCATCAGACCCAACCACGCGACTTTTTTCATGCTTCGCTCCAACCGAGTTTTTGATCAGACTCTAATTGGAATAACATACTCTTTTAATCCCCCGCAGAACCAAACGAAAAACGTCGCGCGGACTGAAACGCTCTACTTTGAACGCGATTTTTCGAGGAGCGAATTTCTATCGGGCAAGAGGAAGATGTGGTACCCGAAAAACGGAGTTCGCGACATGCGAAAACACATCCAATTGCCCTGGAATTGGTTGAATTGATTTACGGCGAATCTAGCCGGACGCGGATCACGCCGTACCAACTGGCCGGCACAGCACTCGTGATGACCATGTCCGGCACGCCCCACCCCAGATTCGTTACCACGAGCGTTTCCGTCTGGTTGGTGATATCGGTGCAATATTCCAGCTGGTAGTAGCGCGCCGGACTGGCCGGGAAAGTAAACCGAAGTTGGCCCGTTCCACCACCGAGCTGCGCGGCAGTGAAATAGGTTCCCGACAATGCCAAGACGCTGTTGGACGAGGTCGGATCGGTGTCCGCCAGATATTCCGCATAGGTCGTCTGGCCGTCGCCGTCGACGTCCGCGTCTTCGGCGAAGTCCGGATCGCCCGGATCCTCGCCCCGGTCTTCCACCCACATCGTGAATTCGTTGGTCGCGGCCGCCGAGTACACCTTGACGCTCATCTGCACCGGCGCGCTTTCGCCGTCCTTGTCCGTGGCCGTGAAGTTGAACAACTTGGTGCCCATCTCGTTCGTGGTCGGGATGAACAGGAAGTCGCCCGTGTTTTCGTCGAGCACCCACGTGTTCGTGTCCACCGCGCTCGAACAGGCATATGCCAAGATGGGATCGCCGTCCGTCGCGGTCGCCGACACCGCGATTTCGAAATCTCCGCCCACATAGGTCGTTTGCGACGGAATCGCGGCCATCGTCGGCGGCGTGCCGGCGTTGGCCGTCGTCACGCCGGCCGTCGCGGAATCCGGACTGGTGCCCGCGCCGTTTACGGCCCGCACGCGGAAATAGTACGTCGAATTCGCCATCAGGCCCGTCACGCCCTGGCTGGTGCCGACCACGGTCCGGTTCGAATACCCCGGCACGTAGCTCGGGGCGCCCCCGCCGCCGAAGACGTGCGAACCCAGATCGTCCTCGACGTTGATGCCCGCGTAGCCATCCCATTCCGCGGCCGGATCGAAGGCGTCCGTCCCGTCGGGATCGCCGGCGGAAATGCCGCTCTTCCGCACCAGGGTGCTGTTGACGGTGGTCGTCGGGTCCGTCCCCCAGCCCGTGCCGGGGTCGTAGCCGATCTGGCCGATGACGTCCACGTAGACCCCCGCCGTCTTGTTGCTCAGGGCGACCGCGTCGTTGCCGTTGAAGGTCAGCGAGCCAGACGTCTGGTCGATGACCGCGACATTGGTGGCCGAGGAATTCGCGACCACGAACACGTCGTTGTCCGCCAGCGTGCCCGCCAAGGCAATGGCGGTGGGCACCGACGAGCCGTTCGCGAACAACAGCAGGCTGTAGTTGGTCATATCCACCGCATGGCCGGTGCCGTTAAAGATTTCGACGTACTTTTCGTTGCCGGAATCGGCTTCGATATATTCGGAAATGAACAGCTCGGAGGCGCCCCCGCCTCCGGAGAAGGCGGCGTTGGTCGCCACGTCCAGCCGGTAGCTCGCGGCGCCGGCCGCAGCGCTCCATGCCGCGGTAAAGTCCGCGGCGTTCGTCGCGCTGGCCCAGATGGCGGCCGGGGCCTCCGGAATCACTTCGTCGAGAGTGACGTCCGCCGTCGCCGAATTCGAACTGGTGCCGCCGCCGGTAACCGCGCGCACCCGGAAGAAATACGTGCAGCCCGGCGTCAGCCCCGTCACGCTCTGGCTGGTACCGACGACGGTCCAGTTCGAATAGCCGGGCACGTAGCTGGGTTCGCCGGTGCCGATGCCCGTGACCACGACGTCGTCCACGTACCAAGTGGAGAAGGCCGACACGAAGCGGAACGTCACGCCGGTGGAACCGGAGAGATTCGGCGCAGACGTCAGCGCCTGGGTTTCGGTGGCGCCGTTCGTGCCCACCATGAAGGTGCCCAGCGGCGTCCAGGAGGCGCCGCCGTCCAAACTGTAGTAGTTGGTGGTGACGTATCCGTTTCCGGAGCTGCTGGCGTCCACGTAGAACGTCAGCTGGGTGGGATAATTCACCGCCGGCGAGATCAGGGAGTCGTCGACGCCCAGCGCCCGGCAGGGGCTGGAATCGCCGAAATGCGACGTGTCGCTGGACGTGCCGCCATCCGTCCAGTCGGAGAAATCGTCGAAATCCTCGGCGATCAGCGTCGCGCCGCCGCCGGCGCCGCCCAGGAAGGTTTCGTTCGTGCCGACGTCCAGCCGATAGCTCGCGGCATCCGGCACCGGACTCCAGGCCGCCGTGAAATCCGTCGTGTTCGTCGCGCTCGCCCAGACCGCGGCCGGCGGATCCGGCACCGTCAATTCCAGTTCGAACACCTTCAGCACCGCCATGTGCTGCATGTTCGTCGCGTCGGAATCGATCGCGAGCGCCGGCGGCGGCACGCCGCCGTTCCACGTCTTCCGGGTATCGAACACCATCCCGTTGGGAAAAACTTCCCCGTAGCAGGCGATGGAACAATGCCGCGCATCCAGGTTGGTGCTCGGCAAAACCAAATCGTACGGACGGTAGCGGCCGCTGTTGGTATCCTTGTCGCCGTCCTGATCCGCCGGTTGATGGACGTCCGACACCCGGTTGGTCAACACCGCCAGCGTGGCTTCCGACCGGTTGGTCAGGTTCAGATCCCCGCCGACCACGAGGTAGTTGGTCCCGGGCCACCCGGCCTGGGCAACGTAATTGGTCAGCGTCCGGGCTTCGGCGAGCCGCGTCGCGGCATCGTCGTCCGGCGTCTCGAGACTGCTCGCCTTGAGGTGCATGCTGACGGCATGCAAATCGCGGCTGCCCGGCAGGTCGATCGTGGCCGTCGCGAAATCGCGGTTGCTGAGCTCCGCGTCCGTCCATTCGTTGGAAGCGACGATCGGCCAGCGGCTGATGATGCCGTTGGGTTGCGCATAGGTGCCGGACTGAGGCTCGACGTAATAGGAAAAATCGGTTCCGAAATATTCGTCCACGAACCCGCGATAGGTCGTCCCGGATTTGAGCACCCACTCCTGGATCAAGACCACGTCCGGACACAGCGCTTCGAGGATGCGTCCGCCGGGATCGTCGTAGGTCGTGGTCAGGTTGACCTCGTTCGTGCCGCTGGTGAGATTCGCCGATGCAACGGAAAAAGCATCGTTGTCGCGGACAAACAAAACCGCCTGCGTCGTGGTTCCCAGCGTCGCGCCCGCCACTGGGTTCAGCCTCAACCGCGCCGATTCCGGGCCTTCCGGCAGGCTGTCGTCCACGACGGAAAACGACAGCGGGTTGGTGACGGAGCCCGCCGCCGTGAAAACCAGCGTCGTGGCGCAGGTGAAATCGATCCCGTTCGTGGCCGTGCCGGCGATGGCGACCTGCACCGTCGCGTCCACCGCGGCGGAAAGAACCACCGGCAAATATACGGACGCGTCCCCTTCCGCTCCGTAGACCTTGGCGGCCCCGAATTGCACCGTCGCCCCCCAGGCGGAACCCGCGCACAACCCCGCCAGGCAAATTCCAAGGGCTTCTCTCATGCCGTTCATTGCTTCCGGTCGACCGCAAGCAGGATATCGCCCGGCTCTGGCCGGTACAACCCCAGATGTCCGCCGGACGCGAAAAAAGGCACGCGACGTTCGTCGCGTGCCTCGAGACCGGCGGAACGGGTCCGCCGGAACCGGATGTTCCGCTTACGGCTCGTTCAGCAGGACGCGGATCGTCCCGAACCAGCTATCCGGCAGGTTGTTGGTGATCACCATGCCCGGCACGCCCCAGCCCAGATTCGTGATTACGAGCGTCCCCGCCTGGTCGGTGATGTCGGTGCAATATTCCAACTGGTAGTACCGCGCCGGGCTGGCCGGGAACGTGAATTCGGACAGGTCGGAGGCCTGGCCTTCCAGGCGCAGCACGCTGTTGGATGCCGCCGGATCCGTGTCCGCCAGATATTCCTCGTAGGTCGTCTGGCCGTCGCCGTCGACGTCCGCGTCTTCGCCGAAGTCGGGATCTTGCGGGTCTTCTTCCTGGTCTTCCACCCACATCGTGAACTCGTTGGTCGCCGCCGCGGAGTACACCTTCACGCTCATGTCCACCGCCGCGCTTTCGCCGTCTTTGTCCGTGGCCGTGAAGGAGAACCAATTCGTGCCGAGTTCGGCCACCGTCGGGACGAACAGGAAGTCGCCCGTGTTTTCATCGAGCAGCCACGTGTTCGTGTCCACCGCGCTCGTGCAGGCGAAGGACAGGATGGGGTCGCCTTCCGTCGGAGTCGCCGTCACCGTGATTTCGAAATCCACGCCGACCGTCGCGTTCTGCGCGGCGATGGCGTCCATCGTCGGCGGCGTGCCGGCGGGCGCGTTGCTCGTCGTCGTCGCGCTGGCCGTCGCCGAGTCGGCGCTGGAGCCGACGGCGTTCACCGCCCGCACCCGGAAGTAGTAGGTCGTGTTCTCGGTCAGGCCGGTCACGCTCTGGCTCGTGACCGCCACGGTCCGGTTCGAGTAACCGGCCACGAAAGCGGGCATCGAGCTGCTGGCCACGTTGGTGACGCTCACTTCGTCGATGCCCGCGCCCACGGAGGAGGACGCGCCCAGCGTTTCCAGCTTCACGAGCACCTGGCTGCCGTCGTAGCCGCTGAGGTCGAACGGCGTCATCGCCGTCAGCGTCGTGTTCAACGGCGTCCGCGTGCCCAAGTTCGTCCAGCTCGAGCCGTTGTCGGTCGAGAGCGACACGGTGATGACGTTGTTCGCCGCGTTGACGCCGCCGTAGGTCCGCGCCTTGAAGGTCAGCGTTTCGGACGAACTGGCCGTGAAGTCCATCGCCGGCGTGGTCAGGGAGTCGCCGGACAGCGAAACCAGATAACCGGAGCCCTGCGTCAGGCCGGTTTCGATCCACGTGCCGCCCGTGCCGTTGCCCAAGGTGCCGTCGTGGAAGCAATTGGTCGCCGGGCCGCCCGAACCGCCGCCGGCGGAGAACGTCGCGTTGGTACCGACGTCCAACCGGTAGCTCGTGGCGCCGGCCGAAGAACTCCACGCCGCGGTGAAGTCCGTCGCGTTCGTCGCGCTGGCCCAGACCGAGGCCGGAGCGTCCGGCGCGGTGGGCACGGCGGCGACGGACACGCTGGTGACCTGGGTGACGGTGCCCGCGGCGTTGGCGGCGGTGAACGTGAAGGTCTGCGCGCCCACGTCCCCCGTCGGCGGCACGTAGGTGAAAGCGCCCGTCGCCGGCGTGAAGCTGTAGCCGCTCGACGCGGTCTGGCTCTGCAGCGCCAGCGTCGGCGCGGTGCCCGAAGCCGTCACGGTGAACGCCACTTCCACGCCCGCGGTGGTGCTGTAGGGTCCGGCGCCGCCGGTGAAGGCCGGAGCCGTCGCTCCCGTCACGTTGACGGTCACCACTTGGGAGGCCGTGCCTTGGCTGTTGGTGGCGGAGAACGTGAAGGTCCGGGCGCCGGCATCCGCCTGCGGCGGCGTATAGGTCAATTCGCCCGTCCCGGCGTTAAAGCTGTAGCCGCTCGATGCCGTCTGGCCCGCGAGCGCCAGCGTCGGCGTCGGCACGCCCGAGGCGCTGACCGCGAAGACCTTCTGCACGCCCGCCGTCGCCGCAACGGGACCGGGGTTGGCGCCGAAGACCGGCGCCGACAGGGTCGCCAGCGTCGTGACGCTCGCCACGGAGGAATTCGCGCTGGCCCCGGCGGCGTTCACCGCCCGGGCGCGGAAGTAGTAGGTCGCGCCCGCCGTCAGCCCCGTCACGCTCTGGCTCGTGCCGGCCACGGTCCGGTTCGAGTAGCCCGCCACGTAGTCGGGATCGCCCAGGCTGGCCTGCACGAGCACGTCGTCCAGCGCCACGTTGTAGGTCTTGGTGAAATAGAAGCCGAGCTGGGTCGTGGACGGATCCAGTGCCACGTTGTAGGTCGCGCCGTTCGCGGCGATGACTACCGTGTCCACCAGCGTCCAGACGCTGTTGACCAGGCCGGAAATCGCGAACGTGCTGCCGGAACCGCCGTTGCCGTAGGCCCAGAACTGGAGGTTCGTCGCGCCCGTGGAGAACGTCGGGGTCGTGCCGTAGTCTCCCACCGTGTCGAACTTGATGGAATAGGTGCCGCTCAGCAGCGTGCCCACGTAGGGCGCGCTCGAATACGAACCGACGCCGGAGAAGGTCCAGCCGGCGGGGCTGGTCGAAGCAAAACCTTCCGAAATCAGATTGGTCGCGCCGGCGCCCCCGCCGGTCGTGAAGCTGCTGTTCGTGCCGACGTCCAGCCGGTAGCTGGTTGCGTTCGAAGCCGTGCTCCACGCCGCGGTGAAGTCCGTCGTATTGGTCGCGCTGGCCCAAATCGCGGCCGGAGCGGCCGGGGGAGCCAAGGCAACGGTGGCGGTGACCACCTGCGTGGCGACGCCCAGCGTGTTGCTGGCGGTGAAGGTGAACGTCCGCGAGCCGACGTCGTTGGTCGGCGGCTGGTAGGTCAGCACGCCCGTGTTGGTAACGAAGGAATAGTAGCCCGCCGAAGCCGTCGAAGACTGGAGCTTGAGCGCGGGCGTCGGGTTGCCGCTGGCGGTCACCGTATGGGTCCGCGCCACGCCGGTGGTCGCCCCGAAGGTCGTTCCGCTGGTGAACGTCGGCGCCGTTTCGGCGGCCTCGCCGTAGACCATGTAGCACACCGCGCAATGGACGACCGCCGCATCGTAGCGGATGCGCATGTAGCCGCTTTCGCCCCAGCTGGTGCCCCAGCTGTTGCGCAAAATCCAGCAGCCGCCGCCGCCCTCGGGCGGATTGTCGTCCCAGCCCACCAGCGAAATGGCGTGGTTGGATTCGGTGTACCAGCCGCTGTCGCAGGTGTTGTTGCTGTCGTCGTGCACGCCGCTGTCGTAGCCGTCGAAAGCGGTGTCGACGTAGACCGCCGCATCCACGACGCCGTAGGTCATGATGGCCGTCTTGATGGCGTCGATGTCGCCGTAGTCCACGCGCGCCCAGGATTGGAAGACCGTCGTCGTGCCCGTGTAGGTGCAGGATCCCGGATCGGATCCGCTGTTGTAGGGCATCTGGCTTTCCCCGCAAATGCCTTCGACCGTCAGCGCTTCGAGTTCCTGGTAGTCGTAGTCCGCGCCGTCGCATCCGCTGAAATGGGCGGAATAATCGCCGTACTTGCCGAGGCACCACGCGATGTAGGCCTCCGAGAAATCCACGCAATTGGCGCCCGTGCGCGCCATGGCATAGTTGAACGTTCCTTCCGCGGCGGCGGCCGCGCCGAAGGCATAACAGCTCCCGCAGGAGCCTTGGTTGCGGACGGCGCCGATGTAGCTCGATCCGCTCACGTTGCGCCAGTCCCACGACGTGGGCAGCGCCTGCTTGTCGAAGGTTTTCAGCGACGATTGCTCGTAGATTTCCTCGATGGCTTCCGGCAACTGCCGATCGGGATCCACCCACAGCGGCTCGCCGTTCTGCAACATCAGGTCCAACAGCGAAATTTCCGTCGTCCCGGAACGCGTCGCTTTGCGCGGCACGCAGACGGCGAAGCTCCGCACGCAGCCGTTGCTTTCCACGGTCCGGTTGACCGTGTCGTAGCCGTATTGCGCGCCATAGGCGTAGTCGCTGCCCACCTTGCCGCGATAGAAATCCCAGGCGTCGAAAACCACGCCGGGAGCGACCGTGACGGTTTCCGCCCCGTCCGCGGCGGAATAGGCGTAACCCAGCTTTTCCGCATAGGCGGCGGCGGGATTGGGAATGGCATAGCTGGCAACCGCCAGCCACGACACCATCAGACCGGCAACAAGACCACGAAACAGCGTTTTATTCATCCGGCACCTCACCTTGTTTGCATGACGTTAACCATGGAACTGACCGGCTCATCCGGTGTCCGACACATGAAATCCGCGCTTCGCTTCATCGCCTTCGACGCCCCTTTGTCCCCCCCCTGCGGCGATGCCTTCCAACGCGCTGACTCCATGCCTCCTCTCCCAGCGATATTTTGGATCAGACCCTATTTTTGATTGATTACTATTTTCGCCCCTTCGACCCAACCAAAAAACGCCCCGGAAATCGAAGCGCTCTACCCCCGGATGCGCTAAAATCACGCGAAAACGGGATAAAGACCCAGCAAAACGCCGATGGCCAGTTCCGAGAGGAGGCGGCCCTTCCGGCCCCGCGCCGGTTGGAGAAAATATTCCTCGAGCAAAAAAGGAACCCGCATCGGCAAATAGAAAAACGCGAAAAGCGCAGCCAACACGGGCAACAGAGCCACCCTTTCCCAAATTCCCGAACCCGAGATCTCTTCCAAGTCGACGATGGCGCTCCACCACGCCGTATAGGCCACGCAACCATATGCCAGCAGGAAAAAATCCGCCACACGCTCCTTGCCGTGCCCCGGCGCTTCGCGCGCCACGCTCTGGCCGCTCGTCGCCATCAATCCGGCGAAATCTTTCAGGATCAAGGCCACGATGACCGCGCCCCACCACGGCGAGGACGCCTCCGAGCCCACTCCCACCGCCCCCCAGCAATCGAGCATCGTCATGCCGAGAAACAGGGTGACGATCATGTGTCCGATCGCCGCCGCCGAAAAAACCGCCAACATCGAGCCTTGGGGTTCCACGCCCTCTTCCACGTTGCGCCGACGCAGAAACTGGGTTTTCCAGCGAAGGCCGAACGGCTCCAGCAACAGCACCGCCAGCAACAGCAGTCCCGGCCACCAGACCGGTTCCGAATCGGCCAGACCGGCTTTCAGCGCGCGCGCCAGCGGCGGAGCGGCCAAGATCGCATAGAGATAAAACCCCAGCGATCCCGCGTTGCCGCGAATCCAATCCCGCATGCGCCTGTCCGGATCCATGTTGCTTCCCTATCACAACCCCTTCCGGGAGCCAAGGATTCAAATAATGATATACGAATCCGGAAAAACGTTATAGCATGGGTTACATGTTGTCGAATCGCCGGGAAAGGCACGGTGGCGAAGTCGCGCCTCCCGTCCAAAAAGGAAAACCCATGAAGTCGAAATGCGTCGCCTGTTTGCCCGTGGCCTTCTTGTTCCTGCTGACCGCCGGATTCTTCCGGCCGGCCGCGGCGCAATCGCCGACCATCGACGGCCTGCTCGACGCCGACTTCTATGGCGCGCCTCTGGCCGTGCAGGACACGCCGACGGCCTTCGGCAACGCCACCAACGGCCATCGCCGTTTCGCCGTGCAGGGCTCCGAACTGGACGCCGCGTATGCGCGCGTCTCCGACGGCTATCTGTTCCTCTTCATCGCCGGCAACCTCGAAACCGCCGGCAACGGCGTCCAGTGGTCGGTCGGCAACATGAACAAACTCGACATCTTCGTCGATGCCATTCCCGGCGGCCAGAACAGCCTGCGCGGCGACAATGTCTTCGTCGATGACGGCGCCTTGGGCAACATGGGTCATTGGGATACCAACAACATCGGCTTGCGCTTCGACACCGGCTTCGAGGCCGACTTCTACCTGACATTCTACAACCGCACGGATGTGGTGCCCTATTACGATCCGCCGCAGGTCGAAGCCTGGCGGGGCTTTCTGTACTACGCCACGCTCCCCACCGGCGGCGGTGGAACCGCCCGGACGCTGGGGACCGCCCAAGATCCCACCCATACCTCCTTCGTCACCACCTTTATCTTCACCAACGGGGTGAAAATGGGCTTCAACAACGCCAATACCGGGGGCGTCTGGGGCACCGGCGACGCCAACGAGGCGGACACTTCCCTCGCCGCCAGCGTGACGAACGGCCTTGAACTGGCGCTTCCGATCGAACTCTTCGCCGACGACGCCGGCGCGCTCAACGACACCATCCGCATCGTCGCTTTCGTGAACGACATCTACCACCGCAGCATGTCCAACCAGGTGCTCGGCCCCATGGGCCAGACCTCCGGCGGCTACGGCAATCTCGGCGATCCGCGCCTGTTCAACTTCGCCGAATTCTACAGCCCCGGCGACCAGTTCTTCGCCGCGGCCAACCCCTATCCGTCCGCCCGCGCGCTGCTGGCACCCGAGGCGGGCGAAAACGACGCCGCGACGTTCCGCTGGCTGGGATCCGTGGGCCACACCTACGTCCTGCAGGTCGCGACCAATCTGGCCGGGCCCCAGGTCTGGACCGACGCCGGCGGCAGCACGCTGGCGACCGGCCCCGTCGTAAGCGTGATCGCCACGAACGCCATGTCGGTCAATTTCTACCGCACCCGTCGGCTCGATTAGGAATCCGCCAGAAGCCTGTTGCCAACCGGCGCGCGCGCGGGGTAGAGTCCCCGCATGAATCCGGGAATCAGGCGCGCCGTGTGGATCCTCAACACTCTCGGCTTCATCTTCTATCTGGTCTGGCTGTCGACGCTCGACGCTCGCGCGACGCTGCGTTCGCAGGACGGCATCATCTTCTATCTGCCCTGCGTGCCCTTTTTGTTCGTCTACATGCTTCTGATCAACCCCAAGCCCGCCCCCAAAGGCAAACCCTGGTGGCAGAGCGACGAGGACTACGCCCGCGAGCAGCAGCTTGAAAAGCAGAACGACCAGGACTACGCCCACGCGAAGCTCCGCGGCTCCCTCCTGCGCCAAGGAGCTTGGTGGTGGGCATTTCGAAACGACAAGGATCGCACCCGCGAGCCGCCCGACAAACGGAACGATGCCGCAGCCGCGCCGGACGCCCCGCCCACAAAACCCTGAGACTCGTCCCGCCATGATCCCCGAACGCAAAGTCACCCATCTGTCCATCTGGGTCAACGTCGTCTTGACCGGCTTGAAGCTGGCCGCCGGCATCTTCGGCCGTTCTCAAGCCATGCTGGCCGACGCCATCCACTCGCTCTCCGACTTCGCCACCGACGTCGCCGTGCTCATCGGCCTGCGGTTCACCGCCAAGCCGGTGGACAAAGACCATGCCTACGGCCACGGCAAATACGAAACGATCGTCGCCGCCATCATCGGCATGGCCCTGGCCTACGTCGGCATCCGGATCGCCGGATCGGCCATCCACCGCGTTTTCGACGCCCTGCACGGCGAAAAACTGACCATGCCGTCCGTTTGGGCGTTCTGGGCCGCCGTGCTTTCCATCGCCACGAAGGAGTGGCTGTTCCGGGCCACGATGAAGGTGGCCCGCGCCACCGGCAGCGCCTCGCTGGTCGCCAACGCCTGGCACCACCGTTCGGACGCCTTTTCCTCCATCGCCACGGCGGCGGGCGTCGGCGCCGCCGCGTTTCTCGGGCACGACTGGCTCATCCTCGATCCCATCGCCGCCTTGTTCGTCAGCATTTTCCTGCTCAAGATCGCCTGGCGCATCATTCGCGAGCAAGTGGGCGACCTGACGGACCAAAGCCTCGCTCCGGAGGTCTGCGAGGAAATCCTGGCCATGGCCCGCGGCATTCCCGGCATCGCCGAACCCCACAATCTGCGCACCCGCATGGTCGGACGCATCCCGGTGATCGACTTGCACATCCGCCTGCGCGCCGAGTTGCCCTTGCGCGAAGCCCACGATCTCGCGACCGCCCTCGAAAGCGCCCTGCGACAACGCTTCGGAAAAGAAACGATTGCCAACCTCCATCTGGAACCGTATTCTGGATAATTACATTTTCGTCAGTTTCGCATGAAGAACGAGAGAGGTTTCCATGGAACAAGGTGCCGCTAAACTCGCCAAAATCCTCGCTTTTGCCCTCCTGCTCGGCATCGCCGTCACGGCCTTCAACCCCGCCTATCGGCAGGCGTTTCTCGCCATCGCCCGGGGCCAGCCCGAGGAATCCCCGATCTGGAAATCCAATCTCGAGTACTATCCCGACATCGCCCTGCCGGGCCAACCGACCCCGGCTTCCGACGCGCCCGCCTCCGCGGACGATCTCGAAACCCCCTAACCCCCGGCGCACGACATGACCCGCAACAAACTCATCGCTTTCTGCTATCTGTTCATCGTCGGCATCGCTTGCGCCATGGCCTTTCCGGCCGGGCCGGAAGCGCTCGGCGCCCTCTGGGGCGCCACGGCCCTCCTCGGCTTGCTAACCATCGCCGGCCTCATGGCCGCCCACCGCCTGCGCAAGCCCGTCGACGACGAACTCGCCGCCTACGGCGTCGCCGCGCCGATCGATCGCACGCAGACGGGACTCTGGATTCTCCTGTTGCTCACTGCGCTCCTCTTCGGCTACACGCGCTATATCGCGATGGTCCAGTCGCCCGACCAGCTGATCGGCACGCTCTCCGTCTCGGCGGAAGGCGGCGCCTGGTCGCCCGGCCAGCCCATTTCGCAGACGTCTTTCCTGAAAGTCAAAACCCTCGCGGCGACCACGGAAGAAATCCGCCTCCGCCTGATCGGCCGCCTCGAAGCCCTGCAACCCGTCCCGGACGCCGACGGCAACCCCACGCTCGACGAAAAGGGCCGCTGGGTCTTCACGCAGTACAACCTGCCGCAGGAAAGCCAGGAAATCGTCATTCCCGCCGGCACGGCCGCCCGGTGGGAAACCCTGATCGAACAGCCGTTCACGCATCTCGACAAGGTCGAACTGGTCGGCCAGCCGGCGGCCGCCGCGAAGATCGGCGTCTACCAGCCGGAAAACAACGTCAGCCTCTTCGCCCGCTCCGGCCGCAACGTCGTCCCCGTCGGCGTGCTCGGCCGCATCACCGCCGATCCGTGGGTCTATTCCTTCAAGACGGTCCTGTCGATCACCCCCGATTACATCCAATATCAGCCGGGCGGGCCCTACCTCCCCGTCGACCGCCAGAACATCCGCCTGACCCTCGATCCGGTCACGCCCGGCTACGCCCGCCTCGCGCGCTCCGACGCCTACGGCTACGACATCGCCCTGAACGGCGAACTCCAGAGCGCCTCCCACGCCGCCAACCAAGGGTCGTTCGACCAAGCCAACTACCTGCGGAACTACAACATCGGCGGCCAGATGCGCCTGCGCGTCCCGCTGGCCGGACCCGCCCCCATCCACATCATCCAGCCGCGGGGCGCCGCCGAACCCCGCCAGGGCAACCCGCTCGTCGAGTTCTCCCTCTATCTGCGCGACGAAATGGTGCGCGTCATCAAGCAAACGACGCCCCAGCCCAACTCCGCCTTCCACGGCGCCCTCACGCTCGGCCTCCGTTACGGCATGCAGAACACCGTCTCGCTCGCCTCCTCCATCCACGACAACACCATCGTCCCGCCCCTCATCGCCCTCGGCAAAAACACCGATCGGCTCATCGCCGACGAGTTCCGCTCCTCGGGCATCAACCACGTGCTGGCCGTCTCCGGCCTCCACGTCACGATCATCACCATCATGTTCATCGGCATTTTCGTGATGCTGAAGGTCTCCAAGAAGGTCTACGTCCCCTTCATCATCTTCGCCCTCGTCGTCTTCGGCATCATCACCGGCGCGCGCCCGTCCACGCTCCGCGCGGTCATCATGAACTCGCTGTTCCTGCTCACGTGGGGCTACATGTCCGAAGGCGTGCGCGCCTCCGCCTTGCTCGGCGTGCCCGTCGCCGCCTTCATGATCCTGCTGCAGAACCCCGCCATGGCCGTCGATCCCTCTTTCACCCTGTCCTTCGGCGCAATCCTCTCGCTGGCCATCCTCACGCAGCCGTTCTTCGACATCTTCAAGAAATTCAAGGGCAACGATTTCATCGCCCTCGTCCTCATGGTGTCCGTGCTCACCTACGCCTATGCGGCGCACTGGCTGCTGACCCTCACGCTCCGGTTCTGGATCGGCTACGCCCTGCTCGCCGTCGGGCTCTTCGCTCTGGCGCGCTTCCTCACCCGCATCGGTTTCACGCCCATCCGCGACTACGGTTTCGCCAACCTGAATCCCGGCGTCGCCGGATTCATCGCCGCCCAGTTCGGCATGCAGATCGGCATGATGATTCCCCTCTCCGCCTACTACTTCTTCCGCTGGCCGGTGGCCGGCGCCTACGCCAATCTCATCGCCATCCCGCTCGTCGGCGTCGTCCTGCAGCTCTCGATGCTCGCCGGCCTCCTCGGCCTCATCCCCGGCATCGGCATTTATCTCGCCCTGCTGCTGAGCGCGGCCAACTGGGTCTTCTCGACCTTGTTCCTGCTCCTCGGCCATTATTTCTCCCAGTGGTTCCTCTATCCCTTCGTTTCCCGCCCCACCCTCCGCGAACTCTTCGTCTACTACGCCGCCGTCGCGATCTTCGCCTGGTGGCGGCCCCTCTGGTTCCGCCTCGTCCGTCCCGGTTGGCGCCGGGCCTCCGTTTCGCTCCGCATCGTCGCCGTCGGCCTCGTCGGCCTCCTGCTCGCCGGCGTCGCCCTCTCCGGCATCAGCGAGAAGAAGGCCATGCGCAGCGAAGGCTCCCTCGAGGTTTCCGTCATCGCCGTCGAATACGGCTCCGCCATCCTCATCGACACGCCCGACAACCGGGCCATCCTGGTCGATACCGCTTTCGTGCAGACCGATCGCGGCCGCCGCAACGTCGCCGAGCGCACCGTCCTGCCCCAGATCTTCTCCAAGAAAATCAAGAGCCTCGAAGCCCTCGTCCTCACTTCCCCCGCCCCCGAGCACAGCGCCGGTCTCTTCACCGTGCTCCAGCACATCGACGCCGAACACTTCTACCTCCCGGCCTCGGCCGCCGGCATCCTCGCGCAGGAGCCCCTCGCCGCCTTGCTCGCCGAGCGTTCCCCCGCGCACCTCAAGCACCTCCTCTCCGGCACCGCCGTCGAACCCAAAATCCTCGCCGCCGGCGACGTCGTCTATCGGTCCGAATACGATGGAAAACCCATCCTCGTCGAAGTCCTCGGCCCCGCCCCCGGCGACGCCGAAGCCCCCCTGTCCCTCCGCGTCTCCTACGGCGAATTCGCCATGCTGATTCCTTCCGATCTCACCCTCGAGCAGCAGAAGAATTTCCTCGCCGCCGTCCCGCCCGAAAAACTGAAAGCCCAGGTCGTCGTCGCCCCCCACCACGGCACCGCCGGACTCGAAACCATCACCGTCGGCATTCCCGACAACCTCGACCAGCGGCTCGCCGACACCACCGGCGCCCTGCTGAAAGCCACCGGGGCCGAAGCCGTCATCTTCGAATTCGGCAATCCCCGCCCCGTCGTGGACCTGAAGTACAAGGAAGCCGTCAAGATCCACGGCGCCACCCGCCGCGCCGCGGAGGACGCCCTCCCCGGCGCCCTGGTCGCCGCCACCGATACCGACGGCGCCGTCGTCGCGATCTCCGACGGAACCACCCACCACGTCTATACCCAGCTCGGTTCCACCGGCAGCAACGTCGACGAACCGTCCCTCCTCGAAATCGGCTGGTAAACCCCCGTTTGCCCGCGGTTCCGCCCCGGCGCTTCCGGCCCCGGGTGCCGGAACCGCACCGGCCGCCAAGACCAAGCGAACCCGGAGATTTTCCGCAATTTGGGTGGCCTTCCGCCCGAAAGGGCTGGTAGGATTCCCGTTTCGATCGCATCCGACTGGAGGACCGCCATGGACGAAGTATTGAACATTTTGAAGAAAAACGCCCGGACCAGCGTGGAGGACATCGCCAAGATGACCCGCGCGAAACCCGAAGAAATCGCCGCGCGCATCGCCGAATACGAGAGAACCGGGGCCATTCGCGGCTATCGGACGCTGATCCACGAAAATCACCTGACCGAAGAGAGCGTCACGGCCGTCATCGAAGTCAAGGTGCAGCCGGAACGCGAAGGCGGCTTCGACCGCATCGCCCGGCGCATCAGCGGCTTTCCCGAAGTGACCAACATGTACCTGATGTCGGGCAAGTTCGACCTGCTGCTGTTCGTCGAAGGCAAAAACCTCCGCGAAGTCGCCTCGTTCGTCAGCGAACGCCTGGCCACCCTCGACGGCGTGCTCTCCACCGGCACGCATTTCATGCTCAAGACCTACAAAGAAGACGGCGTGCTCATGGACGGCGAGAAGATCGACGATCGCCTCCAGGTCAGTCCATAGCGCGCGGTAAAAGGAAACCAGCCCCATGAACCCCAAAAGCAGAGTGGCGGAGCACGTCAGGGTCCTCCCCTTTTCGGGCATCCGCAAGTTCTTCGACATCGTCGCGTCCCGCAAGGACGTGATCTCCCTCGGCGTGGGCGAGCCGGACTTCGACACGCCCTGGACCGTGCGCGAGGCCGCCGTTTTCTCGCTGGAACGCGGAGCCACCCATTACACCTCGAACCGCGGCGACCCGGAGCTGCGCAAGTCCATCTGCCGCTACGTCGCCCGCCAGTTCGGCGCCGAATACGACTGGGACAAGGAAACGCTCGTCACCGTCGGCGTCAGCGAGGCCATCGACGTCGCCCTGCGCACGATCGTCAATCCCGGCGACGAAGTCCTCTACCACGAGCCCTGCTTCGTGAGCTACCGGCCCAGCATCATCCTCGCCGGCGGCGTCCCCGTCTGCGTGGAAACGCGCCGCGAAGACCAGTTCCGCCTCACGCGCGCCATGCTCGAAAAGGCCGTCACGAAAAAGACGCGCGTGCTGATGCTCAACTTCCCCTGCAACCCGACCGGCGCGGTGCTCGGCCAGAAGGACGTCGAGGACATCGCCGACTTCTGCATCCGGCACGACCTGCTGCTGCTGACGGACGAAATCTATGCGGAGCTGACCTACGACTCGAAACACGTGAGCTTCGTGTCGGTGCCCGGCATGAAGGAACGCACGATCTTCCTGCACGGCATGTCGAAGGCCTGGGCCATGACCGGGTTCCGCATCGGCTATGCCTGCGCCCCCGCCGAGATTTCCGAAAACATGATGAAACTGCACCAATACGCCATCATGAGCGCCCCCACCACCGGCCAAAAAGCCGCCGCCGAAGCCCTCGAGCGCGGCGACGCCGCGGTGACCGAAATGGTCGCCGAATACAACCGGCGGCGCAACTACCTGATCGCCGCCTTCGCCGACATGGGCGTTTCCTGCCACACCCCCGCCGGCGCGTTCTATGCGTTCCCCTACGTCGGCGATCTAGGCATTTCTTCCGAGGATTTCGCCATGCGCTTCCTCGAGGAGAAGAGCGTCGCCGTGGTCCCGGGCGACGCCTTCGGCCAATGCGGCGCGGGCTTCCTGCGCTGCGCCTACGCCACCGGCATGGACAACATCCGCGAAGCGATGGCGCGCATGGGCGATTTCGTCGCCGAAATCCGCGCGGGGAAAAAGAAGTAGGCGCCGCTTCCGGCTCCGGCTGCGGCCCGCCTTCCCGGCGGGCCGTTTTTTTTACGGCTTCCAGAGGTACAGGCGGCGCGGCGTGGTCGCGGCGGAAAACATCGCCCGCAAGCCCGGCAGCGGAGACCTCAGACCCAGCAACTGCTCGAAAAAGGTGCGCTCGATCTGGTAGGTCACCACGTAGAGGTCGTCCACGCCGAGCAAGGCGGCGGTCTCGTCGAAGGCCTCGTCCCAGTAGCCGATGCCGTCGATCAGTCCGTGCTTCAATGCCTCCTCGGCGGTGAACAGGCGCCCGTCCGCCAGCGGCCGGACTTCGCTCTTCTTCAGGCGCCGGCCCGCGGCCACCAGATCCACGAACCGGTCGTACATGGCGTCGATGGACGCCTGCAGCAAGGCGAGCTGCTCGGGATCCACGGGATGGAACGGATTGAGCATGTCCTTGTTCTTGCCGGATTTGATCGTCGTGTCCGTCACGCCGATCTTCTCGCTGAGCCCCTGCACGTTCAGCGTCTGCAGGATCACCCCGATGGACCCCACCAGCGCCGTGGGCTGCGCCAGGATCCGGTCGGCCGGCACCGACACGTAGTAGCCGCCCGAGGCCGCCATGTCGTGGACCAGCACCACGATCCGGCGATCCTCCCGGCTTTCCTTGAACAGCGTCAGCTCGCGGTGGATCTCGTCGGCCGCCGTGACTTCCCCGCCCGGCGAATCCACTTCGAACAGGATCGCGGCCACCTCGTCGTCCTGGCGCGCCGCGCGGATCTGGCGCAGACAATCCTCGACCGGATCGAAGTTGCCCAGCCAGCCGCCGTCCAATTCGCGCGTGAGAATCCCCGCATACCAGATGCGGACGACCTTGGTCGTGCCCGACCCGTAGGAATGCGCTTCGGAGAATGCGGGGAATTCGTCCTCGCCGACCTCGTCGGCCATGGGCTTCGCGGACCCGGACAGCAGACCGACGGCCGTCAGATTGATCATCAGGCTCACGCCGAGAACGATGGCCAGCGCGACGATGACGGCCCAAAAAGGCCCGTGGCGGCAGGGCCGGGAACCCGAAGAATGCAGCTGAATTTCGCGTTTCATTGGACGCCTAAAATAGCATGGCGCGCCCGACCGGGAAAAGCCGAAAACAAAGCCGCGTTTTCCCTTTTCCCGTCCGCGCCTTTGGCCTAGGATCGCTCCGTGAAACCGTCTGTGGACG
The DNA here is from genome assembly GCA_937872095.1 of uncultured Verrucomicrobiota bacterium. Classification (GTDB taxonomy): domain Bacteria; phylum Verrucomicrobiota; class Kiritimatiellia; order CAIQIC01; family Lenti-01; genus Lenti-01. The sequence continues at coordinate 109,686 of CALMNW010000075.1, read as the reverse complement.
CCTCCCGAAGGAGCATTCGATGAAAACGTTCGCCTGCTGGTGCGCCATCCTCGCGTCGGCCCTGGGTCTCGCGCAGGCCCAGAACGCCGCCCCGCCGCCCGAGCCCTCCCATTTCCATCTCGGCGCCGACGTCTTCTATTGGGATCTTTCCCGTCTGGACGGGATCGATCTCCATCAGGCCGGCGGCGGCGGCATCGTCGGGCATTTCCGCCTCCACGATTTCTACGCGCTGGAACTGCGCCTTTCCGGTTTCGCCGCCAGCGAAACCCGGGAAATCGAGACCGAGGACGGACGGCACGTGAAAAACGACGTGACCATCGTCGCCATGCCCCTGGAAGCCGATGCCCTGGTCCGTTTCCCGATCGGCGAGCACCTGTGCGCCTATGGCGGTCCCGGCATCGGCTACTACCTGTTCGACGGCCAAAGCAACAGCGATCTCGGCACCGAAAAAATCGTCTACGACATCGAAGTCGACGACAAGGGGGGGTGCTATCTCCTCGCGGGCCTGCGCGCCAAAATTTCCCGCAGCTTCGACCTGTTCGTCGAGGGACGCTACACCTGGATCGAGACCTCGATCGAAAAGGCGGTCGAGGTCCGGAACGACATCGGCATCGATTGGGTCGCGCAGGAACTGGACTTCAGCGGTTTCGCCGTCGCCGCCGGCATGATCTTTTCTTTTTGAGGTCCGACCATGATCCAACACGTCGTCGCCTGGCGCCTGAAAGATTCCGCCCTCGGGAACGACAAATCGACCAATGCGCGCCTGTTGAAGGAAAAGCTCGAAGCCTTGCCCGGCCAAATCCCGGGCCTCCGGCGCCTGGAAGTCGGTTTGGACTTCTCCGGCACGGAGAACAGCGCCGACGTCGTCCTCGTGTCTTCCTTCGCCACGAAAGAAGATCTCGCCGCCTACCAGATCCATCCCGCCCATCGGACCGTCGTCGCCTTCGCCTCGCAAATCGTCTCCGAACGCCGGCTGATCGACTACGAAACGCCCTGATCTGCGGCGCCCCTATTGGATCTTCCCCGTCAACGGCACGAAGCGCACCGGCAGCACCGAACGGGCTGACATCTCGCCGCGCGCGTCTTTCCGCACCAGCACCAAATCCTGCGCACCGCCCGCTGCGCCCAGCGGAATCGCCAGGCGGCCGCCCGGCTTGAGCTGCGCCACCAAGGCCGGCGGCACCCGCCGCGCCGCCGCCGCCACCAGAATCGCGTCGAACGGCGCTTCCTTCTCCAGCCCCGCGCCGCCATCCCCTTCGTGCACGGCCACGTTCGCGAATCCCAGGCGCGCCAACCGCTCGCGGCACGTTCGCGCCAGCGCGGGCACGATTTCGATCGTGTGCACGTCTCGCGCCAGTTTCGCCAGCACCGCCGCCTGGTAGCCCGATCCCGCCCCGACTTCCAGCACTTTGGCGCCCGCGCCGATCTCCAGCAGGTCCGTCATCAACGCCACGACGTAGGGTTGCGAAATCGTCTGCCCGTGGCCGATGGGCAACGGAACGTCCAGATAGGCCGAGACGCGCTCCTCTTCCGGGACGAATTCATGCCGGGGCACCGCCGCCATGGCCGCCATCGTCCGCGGCGCGAACGCGGCGATCCCCGTGTAGGCGGCGGTGGCCAGCGCCTCCGCCTCGATTTCCTTCAGCAACCGCGCATGGGAGGCATCCACGGCCATTCTTCGTTCGGGATTACTTCTTGGGCGCCTGCAGCACGTGGCCCGCGCCGAGATCGGAAAGCCCCGCCTTTTCGAGGTCGGTCCACAGCGTGCCGGGACCGGCATGGATCACGTTGATGCTCAGGTCGTCCGCCAACCCCGACGCGAACGTCCACAGGTTGTAGGCTTCCGCGTCGCCGAAGGCCTTGACCTTCAGCTGCTGGCCCTTGGCCTTCTCGCCTTCCACGAGCCGTACCACCTGGGCGTCGGCCGTTCCCAGCGTCGTGATCCGCTCGGCGTTCACGCCGGCGGTCTGCTTGTCGATCTCCGCCGTTTGCCGGATCGTATCGCCCTGGATTTCGGCGACCTGCTTTTCTTCGTCCGCCTTGATCAGCGCCTTGATCTTCTCGGTCTCCTGGGCGACCTGTTCGCGGCGCTGGCCGATCAAGCTCAGTTCCGTGTTCAGCTCGGCCTGCTTCTTGGCCGTGTTCTGTTTTTCCTGGTTCGTCAGGTCTTGTTCCTGGGCCAAGCTGGCCTGCTGGATCGGATCGAGGATTTGCCCCGGCACGTTCACGTGCCGGATCAGCGCGGCGTGGATCCGGATCCGCTTCTCCGCCAGCGTCGCCGCCAGCGCGTCCGTCAGCTCGTTCTGGAATTTCTCGCGGCCTTCGCCCACGATGAAGTCCTTTGCGCCGTACGCCGAACCCTTCAGGCGCGACACGGACAGGATCTGCGGCATGATCACTTTGTCCACCGCCGCCGGCAGGTCGCCGTAGGTCCGGAAGATCCAGGCCACGTCCTTCGGCAACAGCTCGAATTCCACCGTCATGTCGAGGCTGATCTCGAACCCGTCGCGCGACGGGAATTCCACGAACTGCTCCAGCACGAACGTGACCGACTGGGCGGGCGCGGCGCCGCCCAAGGCGCGCGCCAAATCCGACTCGTCCCATTTTTCTGCCTCAACCCTCTTCTTCTCGCGGCCGTAGGCGACCGGCTTTGCCGGCGCGGCGGCGGGTGCGGGCGCGAGCCGCCCGCCCAGGCGCATGCCGGAGCTGGATTCGGAGCGCATGTAGCTCTCGCGCTTGGCCTGCTGCTCCTGCAGCACGTTCTGCTGCAGCGCATCCATCGCCACGTTTTGCGAAGTCATCAGCGCCTTGGTGATCACCGCGCCGCCGCCCTTGCCGAGCAACGACACCTGGTTCACGCCGATCTCCAGCACGTCCACCTTGTATTCGCGCGGATTCACGAAATACAGGCCGGGCTGCAGCACGTCGCTGCGCACGCCCTTCTCGCCCGCCTGCGCGAACTCGCTGGGTTTCGTCTGCGTGCCCGACAGCGACGTCACCACGCCGTCGTAGCCGATCGGAATGCTGATGGCGTCCACGACGTCGATCTGGTAGCCCGCCGGATTCAGGCGGTATTTTCCGGGTCCCAGCACGTTCCGCCAGATGCCCTTCTGTCCCGGCTCCGCCAGGAACTCGCCTTCCGGCAGGTCGTCGCCCACCTTCGACGTCACGATGCCCACCTTGCCCGGCGGAATGACCACCACCGGCCGGATGTCCCGTTCATACAGCCACGGGTTCAGGAAATGCCGGCCTTCGCCCAGCACGTCCTCCTGGATGCCGCGCTGGCCCTGCTTCGCCAGAATCTGACCCGCCGGCAGCTCGTCGCCCATCTTGGCGGTGATGACCGCCATCTCGTCCGGCTCCACGTAGAAGCGGCAGAAGCCCCATTGCCAGATGAACCACGGCAGCCCGAGCACCACCACGACCAACACGACGATTTTCAGAGGGCTTTTCATTGGGCACCCCCTTTCCGCGACGCGGGCGCCATCCATTTCAGCAACCCTCCGATGCCGTCCGCCTGGTCGCCGCTCAGGATCGAGCGGATCTGCGGCGCGATTTTCCCGTAGAACGCGTACCGCGCCAGTTCCGCGCCCGTGCCGAACGCCTTCACCTGGTTTTCGATCACCGACGCCTCGGCCTCGTTCTTCATGCGGATCACGTCGCCCTCCGCCTGCGCCCGCAGCAGCTTGGCCTCCGCCTGCGCCTTGGCGGCGGCGTTTTCCAGTTTGGCCACTTCGAGATCGCGGTTGGCCCGCGTCAGGCGCACCTCCCGGCCCTGCTCCGCCGCGATCACCGCGCGGATCCGCGCCGTGTCGGCCTCCACTTTCTCCTTGTTCTGCAGCGCCAGCATTTCCTGCTTCACCAGCTCGGCCTCGGACTTCGCCTGTTCGATCTGCTGGCCGTACTTCACCGCATCCTGCACCGCCACCTCGCGGTCGCGGATGATGCTCGCGATGGCGTCCGGCGGCGTGATGTTGCGGATCAGCACCGACTTGATCTCCACCCCCCAGTTCTTGCACTGCGCGATCAGGTGCGTTTCCAGGTTGTCCTGGAATTTCTGCCGCGTCGTTCCCGCGATGTAGTTCTTCGCCGGATTCTTGCTGCCCTCGATGCGGCTGAATCCGCGCGCTTTCGGCAACACGATCTTCTTGAGGATGTCGTCCATGTCGCCCACCTGGTGGGTCAGCAGCGCGGCCCTGTCGCGCATCAGGGCGTATTCGATCGTGCCTTCCACGTTCACCGTGAATCCGTCCAGCGTCAGGAAGCTGATGGCGTCCTCGCCGCTCAGCTCGAAGCGCTGGCTCTGCAGGTTCACTTCCGTCACCACCACCATGTACGGATTCAGGTAGTACGTGCCCGCGTCCAGGATGCCGGGCAGCACGCCTTTCATCCCGTCTTTCACCAGGAAGGTGTTGCGGTCTTCTTCCGGCAGCGCGTCGGCCAGCACGTCCTGGCCCACCAGCGAGGTCATCACCCCGCCGAAGCCCGGTCGAATCGTGATCGCATCGAAAAGCTGCACGCCGTACGCGTACGGATTGACGCGGTGTTTGCCGGGGCCCAGCACCTTCGCCACGATGCCCTTGTAGCCTTCCGGCGCCAGGATCTGGCCGCCCGGCAGGTCGTTCCCGTACAGCCGCGTCAGCACCCCCAGCTTGCCCGCCGGAATGTCCGTGATTTTCCGGATCTCCCAGTCCCACGTGTACGGATTCTTGAACCAGCGCCCTTCCGCCAGCACGTCCAGCTGGATGCCCTTCTGGCCTTCTTCCATCGCGAGAATCTGCCCCGACGGCAAATCGGTTCCCGTCTTGCGGATCAAGACCGCGATTTCGCCCGGCCCCGGTTCGATGCGGCAAAAGACCCAAAACCAGAGCGGGAAGAACAGCACGACCAGAAAACCGGCCACGGGCAACCCCAGCAGGCCCCAGCCCGGCGCGAGACGTTCAGGCTTCCGTCGGTGGCTATTCGGCGAGATCGGCGGCGGAATGAATTCTTGCTCGTCCATGGCGGATCCTCCTTGAAGCGCCGCTTGCGCGCGACGCCTACGTCGGACATCGTGCCACGTCTCCTCCCGCAGGAAAACCCTTTTTCGCGCCCGCTACGCCGCCAGGTGCAGACGCGGCCAATCCGGGTCCGGCCCGGCAGGGCAGCCGCCAAACCGTTGCCGGATAACGTTTCATCCGAATTTTCCGCCCGGCGGAAAACTGCGCGGAGTCGAACGTCCGCGCCTTGGAATGCGGGCGATTTTCTAGGCGCCATAAAAAAACTCCCGGCCCGCTTGCGCGCAGGCCGGGAGATTGTACGTCCGGAAACGCCGCTTAGGCCTTGCCGGCGCCCTTCTCGATGAACAGATGCCGGTTCAGCGCGTTGACGTAGGCCTTCGCCGACGCCATCACGATGTCGATGTCCGAACCCTTCGCGGCCACCAGGTCGTCGCCGTACTTCACCTGCACGGAGGCCTCGCCCAGGGCGTCTTCCCCGTGCGTCACCGCCTGCATCGCGAACGATTTCAGCTCGCCCTTGACGCCGGTGATGCGGTCGATGGCCTTCAGCGCGGCTTCCACCGGGCCGGACCCCGTCGCGGAATCCTGCGTCACCTGGCCGGCCTTTTCGATCTGCACCGTCGCCGTCGGGATCGAGCGGTTGCCCGCCGACACCTGCAGGCACTTGATGGCGTAGACCTTCGGGATGTCCGAGATGAATTCGCGCAGCAGCTCGATGATGTCGTCGTCGTACACGACCTTCTTCTTGTCCGCCAGCGCGATGAACGCGTCGTACACGCCCTGCAGCTGCTCCGCGCTGACCTTGATGCCCATGCGGTTCAGGTGCGCCGAGAAGCCGGCGCGGCCGCTGTGCTTGCCCAGCACCAGATCCGTGCCCGTCACCACGCCCACGTCTTCGGGGCGCATGATCTCGTAGGTCTCGCGGTGCTTGAGCATGCCGTCCTGGTGGATGCCGGATTCGTGGGCGAAGGCGTTGGCGCCCACGATGGCCTTGTTGCGCTGCACCATCATGCCCGTCAGCTGGCTCACCAGGCGGCTCGCCGGGAACAGCTCCTGCGTGCGCACGCGCGACTGGATGCCGTAGTGGTCGTTGCGCACCTTCAGCGCCATCACCAGCTCCTCCAGCGAGCAGTTGCCCGCGCGCTCGCCGATGCCGTTGATCGTCACTTCCACGCCGCGCGCTCCGCTTTCGACCGCCGCCAGCGAGTTGGCCACCGCCAGGCCCAGGTCGTTGTGGCAATGCACGTGCACCACCACGTCCTTCAGCTCCGGCACGTGCTCGTGCAGGGTCGTCAGCAGCTTGCGGAACTCCTGCGGGACCGTGAACCCGACCGTGTCGGGAATGTTGACCGTCGAGGCGCCCGCCGCAATCACCGCGCGGACCACCTCCGCCAGGAATTCCGGCTCGGTGCGCGAGGCGTCCTCGGGACTGAACTGCACGTCCTTGCAGAACTTCCGGGCGTAGGTCACGCCCTCGACCGCCTGCCGGATGATCTCGTCCTTCGCCTTCTTCAGCTTGAATTCGCGGTGGATCGCGCTCGTCGCCAGGAACACGTGGATCCGCGCGCGGTCGCCCGCCGGCTTCAGCGCCTCGGCGCATTTCTCGATGTCGTTCTTGACGCAGCGGGCCAGTCCCGCGATGCGGCACTTCTTGATTTCGGTGGCGACCCGCTTCACGGCCTCGAAGTCGCCCGGCGACGCCGCCGGGAAACCCGCCTCGATGATGTCGACGTTCAGCTTCTCCAGCTGGCGCGCCACCTGCAGCTTCTCGTGCAGCCCCATGCTCGCTCCGGGGCATTGCTCCCCGTCGCGCAGCGTCGTATCGAAAATAATCACGTGATCCGGCTTCTTCATATCCTTGGTTTCCTTGATCGACTCTGCTCATCCCTTGGCGCGGGCGACAAAACGCCCGCCAAACTTCCGTTTTGGCGGGCTTTCCGGGGAACAAGACGGTTCCGGGGACTCCATCAAACGCAACACCCGCCGCCCGCCGTGGCACGGGTGTCGCCGCGCAACGCGAGAGAAAGCAGGTCTTGGATGGACGGAATCTTCATGACGCGGGAAATAAACCATTCCCCCGCGGGCCTGTCAAGGGCGCGGCCGGAAAATCCGCCGTTCAGTCCCGCGCGGCGCGCAGGCGGGGGTCCAGCGCGTCCCGCAGGGCGTCGCCCAGCAGGTTGAACGCCAGCACCACGGCGAAGATCGCCGCCGTCACGGCCGCCAGTTCCCACCACATGCCCTGCCACAGGCGCAGGCGGGCCGACGAAATCATCGTGCCCCAGCTCGGTTGCCCCTGCGCGCCGATGCCCAGGAAGCTCAGGAACACCTCCGTGCCGATGGCGGCCGGAAAACGCAGCGTGAACGACACCACCGCCACGTGGACCACGTTCGGCAGGATGTGCCGGAACAGAATCCGCCCGTGCGAAAACCCCAGCGCGCGCGCCGCCCGCACGTAGCCCCGCTCCTTCTGCCGCAGCGTTTCCGCGCGGATCAGGCGGCACGTGCCCACCCACGTCGTCAGGCCGATGGCCAGGAAGACCCCCAGCAGTCCCTTGCCCACCACCATCGCGATCGCCAGCACGAACAACAGGCCCGGAATCGACGCGAACGTCGTCGACAGCCAGATCACGGCGTCGTCCGTCTTTCCGCCGAAATAGCCGCCGAGGCACCCGAGCAGCACGCCGAGGGGAATCGCGATCAACGACGATACCACGCCCACCTGGAACGCGATGCGCGCGCCCTGCGCCAGCCGCAAGCCCACGTCGCGCCCGAGCCCGTCCGTTCCCAGCCAGTGTTCCGCGCAGGGCGCCTGATAGCGAACGGACAAATCCTGCTGCTGCCACGGCGGCGTCGCGTCCCGCCACGCGTACCAGTCGTTCGCGATCTCGCCCGCCAACGCCGTCAGGAAGAAAATCGCCAGCACCGCGAGGCACGCGCGCGACGCGCGGCTCGCCCACACGCGGCGCCAAGCCTCGCGCCCGAACGAAACGCCCGCGCCGTCCCGGATGTCCGCCGCGCCGCTCACGACAGCTTCACCCGCGGATCGACCCACGCCAGCGCGACGTCCGCCAAGACGTTCGCCGCCGTGAACAGCAACGCGCCGACCAGCACCACCGCCCGCACCACGTCCACGTCCGACGAATGGATCGCGTTCAGGCTCAGATAGCCCAGTCCCGGAATCCCGAAAAAGCTCTCCAGCAGCAAACTGCCCGTGTAGAGGAACGGCAGGGCCAGCGACACGTTGACGATCACCGGACCCAGCGCGTTCTTCAGCACGTGCTTGAACAGCACGCGCCCCTCGCCCAGGCCCTTCGCGAAGGCGGTTCGCACGTAGTCCTTGTGCATCTCTTCCAGCAGGATCGTGCGGTAGAAGCGGACGTTCGCGCCCAGGCCCGTCGCCACGCCGATGAAAACCGGCAACAGCAGGTTCCGCCACGACTCGAAGCCCCACACCGGAAACCACCCCAGCCGGTACGCCAGCACGTACTGCCCGAAGACGATCCAGACCAGATAGTTCACGCTCATCAGCGCCACGCAGACGGCGACGAGCCCGCGATCCAGCCACGAGCCGCGCCGGTACGCGCACAGCAGCGCCAGCGTCAGGCTCACGGCGAGTTCCACGACCAGGATCGGCGCCGTCAGCGCCAGGCTCGGCCCGATGCCGGCCTTGAGCAAGCTCCACACGGGCTGGTTCAGGCTCGTGCTCGTGCCGAAATCCAGCCGCAACATCCGACCCGCGTAGTCCACCAGCTGGCTATCGAAGAAATGCCGCGTCGCCTTCTCCAGCTTCACGCTCCGGATTTCCGCGGAACCGCCTTCCGCGCGGAACGCCGGTTTTTCCATACCGTGGAAAATTTTTTTCCATACCGTGGAAAAATCGCCCGAATTTTTCCATAGCGTGGAAAACTTTTTTCCACACCGTGGAAAACCCGCTCCGCGGCCTGCGATCGTCAGGCGCCAGCGTTCGCCGGCGGGCGGCTGGAACGCGAAGGGAAGCGCCAGCTCCTGGCCGTCCTCCAGCCGCAGCCAACCGCTCTCGCCCGCGCCCCACTGCGCGCGGACGCCCGGCGCGGCGGTTTCGAAATCCACCGCGTCCAGCGCGCGGGTGTCCGTCCAGTTGCCGAAAAACAGCGGCTTGTCGTAGCCCCGCGCCGCGTCGAATTCCTCCAGCGAGCGCGCCCCCGCGTTCTGCCCGAGCACCATCGCCGCGGGACTGCCCCCCACCACGTTGAACAAAACGAACGTGATCAGCACGACCCCGGCCACCGTCGGGATCGCCTGCCACAACCGTCTGGCCACGTAGCGCCACATGATCGATCAGTATGCCCCGTTTCCCCGCCCAACCCAATCCGAAAGCGCGGCGGACGTCAGGCCGGTTGCTTCCAGAGCCCGAGCAGGCGCGCCGCCAGATCTTCGAGGGTCGCGTCGGACGTGTCGACCTGCAGCGGGATTTTCGCGTAGTGCGGCGCGCGCGCCGCCAGCAGGTCGCGGATCTTCGTTTCGGGATCCTCCCCGGCCAGCAGCGGCCGCTTCTTCGAGCGCGAGGTGCGCGCCAGGATCACCTCCGGCCGCGCGGTCAGGCAGACCAGCCGCCCGTTCGCGCCCAGCGCCCGCAGGTTTTCCTCGCGCAGCACCGCGCCGCCGCCGCAGGAAATGACCGCGCCTTCCTTCTGCCCCCATTCTTCCGCCAGCCGCGATTCCAGGTCGCGGAACGCCGGTTCGCCGTCTTCCGCGAAGATGCGGGCGATGGATTTGCCGGCGCGGCGCTCCAGCTCCGCGTCCATTTCGAAAAACGGCGCGCCGGCCAGCGCCGCGACGCGGCGCCCGACCGCGCTTTTGCCCGTCCCCATGAACCCCAGCAGCACCAGATTTTCCCGGATGTCCATCCGGCGCTCCGCGGACGCCCGCCCTTTACTGGATGGCGAGGCGCGTCGTCTTCATCAGCGCCTTCCAGAGCTTCTCGGGAGAATCCGCTTCCAGCAGCTTGTCGCGGTTCTCGTCCTTCTGGAACACCTGCGCCAAGCCGGAGAGGAGCTTCAGGTAGAACGCGCTGGCCGCCGTGGGAATCACCATGAAAAACACGATGCGGGTGTTGGCCTTGCCGGCCGGATCGAACTTGACGCCCTTGGGCGCGATGCCCAGCGCCAAGGTCAGCGCCCCGCCTTCGATGCTGCGCACGTGGGGAAACGCCAGGCCGTTTTCCACCGCGGTCGAGACGATCGCCTCGCGCTTCAGCGCGGATTCCAGCAGCTTGCCGGCGTCGTCCACGAAGCCTTCATCCGCCAGCTTCTGGCACATCTCGGCCAGGATCGAATCGCGATCCGCGCCTTTCAGCGCCGGGATCATCAGCGACTCGGCGGAGAACCGCTCGATGCCGACCTTGGGCGGATCGCTCCGCCGGGGCGCCTTGCGCGTGTTGCGCGCGCTGGACGCGCGATGGAACAGCAGGCGGGCGCAGGCGGGGCAATGGTAGATTTTTTCGGCGGCGTGCACCTGGTGCACCAGCGAGACCGGCAGCGCCATGCCGCAGGCCGTGCAGACGCCGTTGACCACCGGCACGATGGCCAGCGGGCTCTTCTGCAGCAACCGCGAGAACTGCAGGGACACGTCGGAGGGAATCTCCTTGGTGAGGGAGGCGATGGACGCGTCCAGCTGGTCCAGCTGGGCTCCGGGCATCCCCGCCTCCTGCTGGGCGCGGGCGATGATGAGTTCCTGAAGCTGGACCAAGAGATTGATGACCGGTTGCATGTGTTTCCTTATGTGACAATAGGCGTATAACGAACGTTCGGCCGGAGGTTTTACACCCCTTCCCCCCGTTTTGTAAAGGAAATTGGACCTATTCGCGCCGCGCCAGCCACTTTCGCCGTTCGGCCGGCGGGAATTTTTCGATGGCGTAGCGCAACATGGTGCGCGGCATTTTCGCCGCGTGGCGCGCGAGAAAATCCCGCAAGGCGGACGCCTGGCGCTTGCCGGCTTCGCGCAACATCCAGCCCGTCGCCTTGTGCATCAGGTCTTCCGGATCGTCCAGTCCCCGCGCCGCCAGCCAAAAGACATTGGACAGGTCGCCGCGCCGGACGTGCTCGAGCGTCGCCACCATCGCGATGCGCCGCTCCCACAGATTCTCCGATCGCGCCAGCCGGCCCAGCACGCGCCGGCCCTGCCCCGGCGGCAGATGGCGCCCCACGATGCCCGGCGCGCTCGCATCCACCAAATCCCAATTGTTGATCCGCGCCGCGCGCGCCAGATAGAACCCGAAGATTTCCGCGCGGGCCGCCGCCCCCCCGCGCGCATAGGCCCGCACCAGCGCCAAGACGCCGAACAGGCGGACTTCGTGCACGGGCGAATCCAGCAGCGTCCCGACGACGCCCAACGGCACTTCGGCAAACCGGGCCAGGACCGCGCGCGTCTGCGGAACCTTCAAGCCCCAGAATTCATCGCCCGCGCCGTATTCCCCCGGACCCGTCTTGAAAAAACGGCGCAGGACCGAAGCCTGCGCCGGATCGCGATGCCGCCGGAGTTCTCGCCGAACGTCCGCGGCCGAGGGAACGCGAGGAACATCCTTCCGGCGCGCTCCCATTTCCGCGGCTAGTTCCAGGTGACCATGCAGACGTTGCTGCGCTCCCGCACGTTGCTCAATCCGCCGCGCGCCAGCCCGCTGACCATCAGGCCGATCCGCTCGCCGGCCCGGGGCTCCCACGAGCTCAGCGGCGCCACCTTGATGTGGCCGCCCCAGCTCTTGCCCCGCATGTCTTTCATGGTCTGCCCGTAGCGGAGATATTCCCACGTGGCCGCGTACCACTGGCCGTTGAGATTCACGAACACCCAGGGGTTCGCGTTCATGCCGTCCGACGCCGGCCACACCTTCGCCTTGCTATAGGGCAGGTTGACCCGGCCGCCGCTGACGCTGGCGTTCAGGCTGGCCGTCACGGGCCAACTGGACACGTCCGATCCCAGGAACTTCACCGTCCCGGTGATTTCCGCGGGCCACAGGCTGGTGGTGGTCGTCGTGCCCGTTCCCGTCGTGGTCGTCGTGCCGGTGGGCGTTGTTTCCGTCGTCGGCGTGGTTGTCGTCCCGGTGGACGTCGTCTCCGTTTCCGTCGTCGGCGTGGTCGTCACGGTCACCGCGACGTTCGTCGATGCGAGCCCATTCAACTGGTCCAGCGTGAGCGTTCCCTCATCGTCCAGCGTGGACGTTTCGCAACCCGCCGCCAGCGCGACCGCCGCCACGGCCACCCAACCCTTTTTCATCCAAGAAGCTGTTTTCGCCATTTGTCTTTCTCCTCGACTCCGACCTGTCCTGATTTGTGCGTAGATACCCCAAGCCAGCGGTGCGGCACAACACAATTTAACGTGATTTTATAAATTATCCAGCCGCTGCCGAAATTTACCGCAGCGTCTCGAGGCGCGGCGAAGTTCCGCGCGGCCGAAAAGTTACAGCATCGGGGTCAACATCGCGGGATTCCGGAGATCTTCCTCGAACGCGCGGTTCAGTTCGCGCCAGACGGGTCCGGGCTTTCCATCGCCGACCGGCCGGCCCGCGAACGCCGTCACCGCCGTCACGTTCGGCGTCGTGCCGAACACCAGCATTTCCGCGACGGTTTCCAGCTCCGCGCGCGACACGTCCGCTTCCTCCACGCCGGCGAGGATGCCCGCCGGCACCAATTGTCCGCGCGCCAGTTCGAGCACCCGCAACATCGTCGTGCCCAGCAGGATGTGCTCCGGCTTCGGCACCCGCAGCACGCGGTCCTGCGTCACGACGCCGAAATTTTCCGTCGGCAGCTCGGTCATGTGCCCGTTCTTGTCGAAACCGAGCATGAAATCCATGCCCGCATCCACGGCCTGTTTTTTCATCAGGACGTTCGGCAGGTAGTTCACGCTCTTGACCTGGGCGAAGAACCCGTCCTTGTTCGGCACGCCGCTCACGCCCACCTTGGCTCCTTCCGGATGGGCTTCCATGAACGCCGGCGGCAGCCGGATCGCCAGCACCATCAGCAGCGGCGTCGGACATTCGTAGGGATTCGCCGAATGCCCGCCCGGCCCGCGCGAAACGAAAATCCGCACCAGCGCGTCGCGACGCCCGCCGGCCTTCAGCACGGCGCCGACGATGCGGGCGACGTCCGCGCGGCTCCAGGGCAGGTCCAGCGCGATGGCCCGCGCCCCGCCTTCCAGCCGGGCCAGATGCGCGCCGAGGTTGTAGACCGCCCCGTCCACGCACTTGAACGTCTCGAACAGCCCGTCGCCGCGATGCACCATGTGATCGTCCACCGGCACCACCATCAGGTTCGGGTCCGTGGTGATCGCGTCCCACCAGCTCGAATACATCGCGTAATAGCCCGCGTGGTACGCCGGCCGGTTCGTCCGGCAAAATTCCGCGAAATCCGTCGTTCCGAAATCCGTCTTCATGGTTCCCGTTCTTCCGGCTGAAAAGGCCCGCGGCTTCTCACTTGCGCTTGTGCGCGGGCGGAAAACCCAGTTCCTCGCGGTATTTCGCCACGGTCCGCCGCGCCACTTTCAGCCCCTGTTCCTTCAATTTTTCCGCGATGGCCTGGTCGGAGAGCGGCTTGCGCACGTCCTCGTGCCCGATGACCTTCGCCACGGCTTCCTTGACCGCTTCCGTCGAAATGCTGCCCCCGTCCGCCGTCTGGAAGCCGCCCGTGAAGAAAAACCGCAGCTCGAAGACGCCCTGGGGCGTCTTCACGTATTTGCCCGAGACCGCCCGCCCCACCGTCGTCTCGTGCACGCCCAGCTTCTCCGCCACCGCCCCCATCGTCATCGGCTTCAGCTTCGAGATGCCGTGCTCGAAAAATTCCCTCTGCGCGGCCGCGATTTCCTCCGCGATGCGGCGGATCGTCGTCCGCCGCTGGTGCAGGCTGTCCATCACGAACTGGCCCGAACGGATTTTCTCCGCGAGGTATTTCTTCGCCTCCGCGGCCGTTTCGGGATCTTCCAGCATCGATTCGTATTCCGCGCTGATGTGCAGGCGCGGCAGGGCGTCCCGCAACAGCTCCACCGCGACGTCCCCTTCCGCCGTCCGGCGGATTTCCACTTCCGGGGCGACGTAGACCGGCGGCGGCGCCGAAAATTTCAGGCCCGGCTTCGGATCCAGCGCCGCGATCGCCTTCATCGCGTCCGCGATGGCGGTCTCCGGACGCCCCGTCGCCTTCGCCAGTTCCGCGGCGGTCCGGTCGCCCAGCTCTTCCAGATGGCGTTCGACCAAATCGACCGCCGGCGAATCGTCGCCGTGCCCCAGGCGCCGCAGCTGGATCCGCAGGCATTCCTTCAGGCCGCGCGCCGCCACGCCCGGCGGATCGAACTCCTGCACCACCGCCAGCGTTTCCCGCACCGTCTTTTCCGGCACCCCGGACTCGCGCGAGATTTCCGCGACGTCCGCCGCCAGCCAGCCGTTTTCGTCCACGTTGCCGACGACGTACTCCCCCGCCTTTTTCTGTTCGTCGGACAGCCCGGATTCGTTCAGCTGTTCCTCCAGATGCGCATGCAGCGACGGCGGCGCCGTGATCGAATCCAGGAAGAACTGCCGCTTTTCCTCCGCCTCCGGCGAGGGCGTCGGCGTGCCGGGCGCGTCGTCCAGCGGCCGCGGTTCCAGCATCTGCTCCAGCGCGTCGATCTCCCGCCCGAAATCGTCCGGCTCGAAATCGTTTTCCTGGTCCACGTCGTCCGCCGCCGGCGCCGCCAGCGGTTCGACGGCCGCCAGCGCCGCGTCGCCGTCGCCCAGCTTTTCCTCCAGCACCGGATTCTGTTCCAGTTCGGCGCGGACCAGGTCGCGCAGCTCCGGCAGCGGCGCCTGCAGGAAGCGCAGCGACTGCATCATGCGCGGCGCCAGCTTCATCTCCTGGCGCATCTGCGCGTTCTGGAACATCCCTTGTTTCATCGATCCTTCAATCTACCCCAAACCCGCCGCCCTGCACAGTCCAAAGCCGTTCCGGACGCCCGCGAAAAACCGCCACTCGAACCTTGCCAAACCGTTTTCCAGACGGTTGAATGGCAGTGAACGCAGAGGAGGAACCGCCATGAGCACGTACCGTTTCCGCCGGGGAATGATGGGACTCGCGCTGGCCGGGGGGCTGGTTTGGGCAACGGGCTGCGCCACGCCGCCGCGCTTCGACCGGACCGGTTCGCACCCCGCCGACTGGGTCATCGTCAATGCCGACATCCTCACCAGCGATGCCCGGCAGCCGCAGGCGGACGCGCTGGCGGTGAAGGGCGACCGGATCGCCTACGTCGGCCCCCGCGCCGGTATCGCGGATTTCGTCGGCCCCGACACCGAGGTGGTCGACGGCCGCGGACGGCTCGTGACGCCGGGATTCATCGAAAACCATTGCCACGTCCTCTGGATCGGCGGCATGGCGTATCTCCAGCCGCCGGAGCTGTTCGCCTTTTCCACCCAGGAACAGATCCTGGCCTGGGTGAAGGAGCGCGCGGAAAAGAATCCGGACCTGCCGCTGATCGGCGGCATCGGCTGGCGGATGGACCAGCTTCCCGACGGACCCCGGCGCGAAATCCTCGACGCAATCGTCCCCGATCGCCCGGTGATGCTGATGGCCTACAGCGGCCAAGGCGGCTGGCTCAATTCCAAGGCCATCGACCTGATGGAAGCGCGCAATCCGGAGGCGTTCGAGCGCTTGGGACCCGTGCGCGACCCCGCAACGGGGCGTTGCACCGGCGAATGCAAGCACTTCCACGTGATCAACTATTTCGACTACTTCACCCGGGAAGAACTCGGCCCGAAAGTCGAAGAAGGCATCATGGCGGCCATGGAGAAAACGCTGGACGAGGCGCTGTCCTACGGCGTGACCACCATGCACGACATCCAGATCTATCCGCAGTTCATTCCGCTGATCCTGAAGTTCCGCGACCGCGGCGGCTTGGACCGGACGCGGATCCGCG
Organism: uncultured Verrucomicrobiota bacterium; assembly: GCA_937872095.1. Taxonomy (GTDB): domain Bacteria; phylum Verrucomicrobiota; class Kiritimatiellia; order CAIQIC01; family Lenti-01; genus Lenti-01. Next base: position 93,781 of record CALMNW010000075.1, on the reverse strand, counting down.
GAGCGTATTTCGTCGGCCACGACCGGCTGGCGGACGAAAAACAGCTCAAAAAAGATCTGCGGGCCTGGAAGAAGCTCCGGAAAACGGAATCGGACGACCGCCTTGTGCTGGGCGAATCGGTCAAATTCTACATCGACGGCACGGCCGACAACCGCACGCTGTTCCTGCGGGAACCTTATTCCGACGATCCCTCGACCTGCGGCCGGCCGGACTGGTCGGCGGAAGAATTCAACCGCGTCGTCGAGTTGGTCGATCGGCTCGGGCTGCAGGCCTGCACGCACGCCTGCGGCGACGCGGGCGCGCATCGGGTCATCGACGCCTACGAGCGCGCTCTCCAGACCAACGGCGCGCGCGACGCCCGCCACAGCATCGAACATTGCGAAATGCCGCCGCCGGAGGATTGGCCGCGGATGGCGCGCATCGGCATCATCGCCTCCATGCAGCCCCAGCACTTCTTCGGCGACGAAATGGTCGAGAACAGCCTCGGGCACGACCGCCTGCAATGGCGCATGGCCTGGCGTTCGATGGCAGAGGCCGGCGTGCGGATTTCGTTCGGAACGGATTGGGCGGCGGGCCCGCTCAATCCCGCCTACGGCCTCTTCGTCGCCGCCACCCGCCTGAACTACAAGTTCGACACGGACTGGGGTCCCGACGAGGCCATTCCCATCGAAACCGGCATCCGGCACTGGACGATCGATTCCGCCTACAACCTCTTCATGGAGGACGAAGTCGGCTCCCTCGAAGTCGGCAAATACGCCGATCTCGTCGTCTTCAACACCGACCTGCGCAAGATGCCCACGCTCTGGTTCCTGCTCACCCACGACATCGGCCTGGGCACCCTCGACCATTTCGTGGATCTGACCATGGTCGGCGGCGAAGACGTCTACGTCAAGGGCCGCTCCCCAGAGGAAATGAAGAAAAAGCCTCCGCGTTTCAAGGGCCGGGCCGAGCGTCGCCGCCGGCTGCGGGCGCAAAGCGGAACCATGTGAGGAAGCCCGCCGCATGAAAACCAAATGGATTTGGACCATTTTGCTTTTCGCCGGGACGACCGCGGCGTGGGTTGCCTCGGCGCGCGCGCCGGGCGAGGAATCCGCCGCGATTTCCTATCTCGCCACCGGCCGCGTCGATTTCGACGACCCCGAAAATCCGGATGCCGCCGGCGAGGTCTCCCTGCAAGAGTCGGCGCTGTTCGTTCCGCTGGCGCACCAGGAAATCGGCGGCGTCGCGCTGGCCGCCGGGGCCTGGGCCGGCTGGACGCGCTTGGATTTCCGGAACCATCCGGAACTGGGCTCCGAAGATCTCTACGGCCTGGCCGCGTTTCTGGCGGCGGAAGCCTCCCGGCCCGCGGGCTGGGGCTGGTCGGCGATGGCCCTGCCCGGATTCTATTCCGATTTCCGCTCCGGCCGCACCGGCGAAGGCAAGATCCTGTTCCACGTCGCGGCGGAATACGCCTTTTCGGCCGCGTGGCGCGCGCAACTCGGCCTGGCCTACGACACCGCGTTCGGCGACCCCGCCCTCTATCCCGTCGGCGGCCTGATCTGGCAGGCCACGGACGACCTCGCCGTGCAGCTCGTGCTACCTTCGCCCTCCGCCTATTGGGCGCCGGCCGAAGACTGGGGATTCTTCGCCTCCCTGCAGCCGGCCGGGGATCGCTGGGTCGTGGACGACGACGAAGCCGGCGAGCAGACGTTCCTCATCGAAAGCTGGCGCGCCGGACTCGGCCTCGAACGACGCCTCGGGGGTCCCCTCTGGCTGCGGCTGGCCGGCGGCGTGGAATTCGACCGCCGCTACGAGGCGCGCAGCGGCGGGGAAACGCTGCTCGACGATGCGGTGGACGACGCGGGCTTCCTGACCGTCGCCGTCGTCCTCTATTGATCCGGAGCAGGTTCGCCGGCCGGGGCTTCGCATTTCCGGCCCGTGGCGAGCACCTCGTCCACGCGCCGCAGCAGCGTGGCGGCGTCCTGCCGCTCTTCCAGCGTCCGCGCCAGCGCCCCGAAGCCGCGATAACCCCGCAGATAGCGCACCAGATGCGGCCGCAGCACCAGGCACGCCGTCAGCTCCGCGCCCAGTTTCAATTCCTTCTTCCCCTTCCGCGCCATCAACTCCATCTCCCGCCGCAGATGCTCGTGGATGGCGGCGCGCAGTTCGTCCGTCGTTGCCGGACGCGGCTCGCGACCGGCCGCCCAATCGCGGAGATCGCGGAACAACCACGGATTTCCCAGCGCCACGCGCCCGACCATCGCGCCGTCCACGCCCGTTTCCCGGACCATCCGGAACACGTCCGTCGCCGTCTTGATGCCCCCGTTGCCGATCACCGGCACGCGCCGCGCGCGCTTCACTTCCGCGATCAGATTCCAATCCGACGGCCCCGAATGGCGCACGCTGGCCACGCGCCCGTGCAGGAAAATCGCGTCCGCCCCGGCCGCCTCCACGCCGGCCGTCGTTTCCAGCACGTTGATCGTATCCGCGCACCAGCCGATGCGCGTCTTCACCGTCACCGGCAGCTTCTCCCCCGCCGCCGCCTTCACCTGCCGGACGATCTCGGCCATTTTCGCCGGATCGCGCATCAGCCCCGCCCCGTCCCCTCGGTTGCGGATCTTCGGCATGGGGCAGCCCGCGTTGACGTCCAGGAAATCGAACTTCCGCGCTTCCGCGATCTGCGCCGCCGCCGCCGCCATCGCTGCTGGATCGGATCCATAGATCTGCGCGCCGATGGGATGCTCTTCGCCCCAGGTTTCCAGATAGTATCCCGTGCGCACGTGGTGGCGCATCAGGCCCTGCGCGCTCACCATTTCGGTGACCACGGCCCCGCAGCCCTGTTCGAGGCACAGCGACCGGAACGCGCCGTCGGTGTAGCCCGCCATGGGCGCGAGGAAGACCGGCCACTCCACGCGGAGCGAACCGATCTGGACCGGCTGAAGAGAATAAACAGACATGCGCGGCATCCTACGGAACTTTTACCCGCCGTGGAAAACTATTCTTGCAGCCCGACGGCCAGCCCGCCGCCGACCGCGCCCCCCAGCAGGTCCCAGACGAAGTCCTTGCCGCTGAAATAGGTGCCTTTGACCCGGGCGTCCCAGGTTTCCTTGCCGGCGCCCAGCCCCACGGACACGCCCATGCCGACCCAGAAGGCGGAGCCGTCGGAGCCGCCGTTGTTCCGGGCCGCGAGGGCCGCCGCCGCCCCCGCCAGTCCGCAAACGGCGAAATGCTTGGCTTTATCCTCTCCCCACCACGGATCGTCGGCATGCCGCAGGCTCGCGCAGCCGGCCGCCAGCGCCAAGGCGAAGACGGCGGCCAAAAAACGGATTGCGGAAGCCATGCCCATCGCGCCTCCTCTGGCTAAAGGACCCCTTTGTACCGTTCGCGGAGCTTGCCGACGTGGGAGCCTTCCCAGTAGACCTTGCCGCAGGACAAGCAGCGGTAGAACGTCTCGTAGTACTTCTTCGTCTTGGGCTCCAAGCGATCCGCCACGGTTTCCTTCGCGACGGGTTCAATCCGCCCGTTGCAGTCCGCGCAGCGGGAAAACGGCCGGATCTGGCCGGACAGATCGAACCGCCGCACCACTTCGTCCACCTGCCGCCGCGGCCAGACCGACCGCACCCAGTAGCCGTGGGTCACCGCCTTCGCGTACAGCAGCCGCCGGTCGCGCGTCAGCACGACGCGGCCCTGCGCTTCCGCGATGGCCACGATCTCGTCGTCGTCGTACGCGTTGGAAAACAGCGCGTCGAACCCCAGCAGCCGCAGCATCCGCGCCAGCCGCCCCAGATTCACGTCCACCACGAACGCGATTTTCCGCAGCGGCTTCTCCCGCAGTTTCACGATCGGCGACACGTCGAGGCTTTCGAAGACGGGGTAGACCGCGACGCGGTCGCCGTCCTGCAGATGGTAGCCGAAGCCAACCGACTCCCCGTTGACGACGATCAGGTCCACCTCGACGTGCGGCACGCCCAGGGCCTCGATGGGATCCTTGATGCCGGGGTGGCCGTCGAACCGGTAGACCACCGTTTGCTTGCGCCGGTCCGGCGGGAGGAAGTCGTTCAGCTCCTCGTAGAAGCGGAATTCGGCCGCGTGCGCGAACGTGCGTTCGTCTTTTCGTTGCGGATGCTTCATGGCCCGGGTTTCCGCCCCCATCCTAGCGCGTTTTTCCACGCTACGTAAAAACTTTCGGCGAGTTTTACGTAGAACGTAAAAACATTGGCCGAATTTTCCACGCTACGTAAAAAGTTCGGGGAATTTTTCCACGGTGTGGAAAACTTTTTTCCACGCTACGTAAAACCCGCGCGCCGCGCCGATTGCGCGGCGAGCCGCGATTCCCCGCGCCGGGAACGGTGCATTCTTTTGTTGCATCTGGGGCGGTCTTGGCTAGCATCCCCCCCTCATCCATTTAACCCCACGAGGATAATCGCCGTGAAAAAGAGCATTTTGATCGCCATGGCCGCGACGTTGGCCGCAACCGTTCTCGCCACCTTCGCGCAGGTCACGATCCGGAAGGCGGCGGGCGACTCGGTCGGCGTGGATCTGTCGGGCGTCCAGGCCGCCGGCAACGCGGCGCTGGCCGTGCGCCGGACGCTGGAACTGGATCTGCGGCGTTCCGGCTGGACGGACGTCGTTTCGGGCGGCGGCGCCAGCATCTTCGTCAAAGGCAGCATCGCCGAGTCGGGCGGCCAGGTTTCGTTCGCGTGCCAGGTGACGGATGCGGCGGGACGGGCCTACGTCAACGCCACCTACAGCCAGCCGAGCGCCTTGGCGATCTACGTCGCCCATCAGGCGGCCGACGACATCGTCGTCAAGACCACCGGCAAGCCGACGTTCTTTCTGGCCAAGCTGGCGCTGATCGGCACGCGCACCGGCGCGAAGGAACTCTATCTGGCCGATTCGAGCTGCCAGGACGTCCGCCCGGTCACGCAAGACAAGTCCATCGCCCTGAAGCCGCGGTGGAGCCCGGACAACCGCTTCATCTCCTATACCTCCTTCCTGAAGCGCTACGCCGACGTCTACACGATCGAACTGGCGACCGGCGCCCGCTCCCGCGCGGCGGCCTATCCCGGCGTCAATTCCGGCGGCGCGATCTCCCCCAACGGGCGGTCCATGGCGCTGATCCTCTCCAAAGACGGCAACCCCGACCTCTACGTCCAGGACCTGGCGTCCAAGCGCCTGACCCGCCTGACCAACACCCCCCGGGCGGACGAAGGTTCGCCGGCCTGGTCGCCCGACGGTTCCAGCATCGTCTACGTGTCCAACCAAACCGGCACGCCCCAGCTCTATATCTTGTCCGCTGCGGGGGGGGCGCCCCAGCGCCTGACGACCCGGGGTTCCCAGAACGTGGCGCCCGACTGGGGGAAAAACGGCCTGATCGCCTACCAGACGCTCACCGGCGGCAAGTTCCAGATCGCGGTCATGGACCCGGCTACCCGCCAGGAACGCATCATCACCCCCTACGACGCTTCCTACGAGGATCCGTCCTGGGCGCCGGACGGCCGCCATCTCGTCGCCGCCTGCGGCGTGAACTACCGCTACGGCGTTTCCCTTCTTGACAGCATGGGAGACAAACCCGTAGCGTTGACAACATCGGGCGATTGGACTGCACCCGCTTGGAGCCATTGATCCCCCCTGGAATTTAGAAAACAAACGAGGAGTAAGAAAACATGACGCGCCGCTGGACGACTGTGTTGATGGTACTGCTGGCCTTGGCCATGCTGGGCACCACGGGGTGCCTGAAGAAGAAGAAAAAAGGAACGGCCTTGGATGCCAACGCGCCCTTCGGCGACCAGGTGATCATCGGCTACAATCCCGACGGCACGCCGATCTACGGCAGCGCCGGCGAAGGCGACGCCCTCGCGGGCCGCACGGAAGGCGCCGAAATCGCCGCCAGCCAGTTCGAAGCCGTCCGCTTCGACTACGACAGCCAGCAGCTGAATCCCTCCGAGCAGGGCAAGATCGACGCCGTCGTCGCCTACTTGCAGCAGAATCCCACCCACGGCGTGATCGTGGAAGGCCACTGCGACGAGCGCGGCAGCAACGAATACAACCTCGCCCTCGGCGAGCGCCGCTCGCTCGCGGTCCGCGCCGCCATGATCTCGGCCGGCATCGACGGCGCCCGGGTCCAGACCCGCAGCTACGGCGAAGAACGTCCCGTGGCCTTCGGGCACGACGAAGGTTCCTGGGGCCTGAACCGCCGCGCGGAATTCGTCTTCACCCAGATGTAATCCGCTCCGGCTCCCGCCGGAAACGAAGCCGCCCGATCCTGTTGGACCGGGCGGTTTTCTTTTGGGGTGCCGACGCCGGCCTAGGCGCGCGCCGCCGCTTCGAGCCGGGCCCGCCAGGCATTCTGCAACCGCCGGTCGGCGTAGCGCCGCCAAGCGACCTTGAATTTCCGGAGCTGGGCCGCGCGGCGCCGGCGCAGATGCTTGCGCACCGTGGCCCGCGCGGCGCCGGAAGGCAGATCCCGCGACAGTTCCAGCGCGTTGTCGCAGTCGTGCACCTTGCCCAGCGCGGCCTGCGCCTTCGTGATCCAATGGCCCGCGCGGACGCTGTCCCGCCCCAGTCCTTCCGCGAAGAATTCGGAGAGGTAGCGCAGGCGCCGGCCCGCGCGCCGCAGATCGTGCGCCGGCCCCTTCGAAAAATTGCCGACCTTCCCGTGGCGCTCCTCGATCAGCCCGCGCACCGCCAGCATGCGCCGCGCGGCGAACGCCTCGGGCGGCGGCATCTTCTTGTGCCGCTTGGGCCGGCGCTTGCGAAGCCGCTCGCGGATCATCTTTTTCACCCGCCGGAACATGCCGCAATCCAAAGCCTCCGCCGCGCGGCGGGTCCGCTGCCGGCGCAACAGCGCCAGGACCTGGCGCCGTTCCCGCGCCGAAACGCCCTCGGTCCCGCCCACCTTCACCACGTCGCCGAACAGCTCGATCCACACGTCCAGGTCGCGCGCGTCGCCCATGCGGTCGCAGACCTTCGAAATCCGTTCGTCGAGCACGTCGAGGAAGTCCTCGTCGAGCTTCGCGAAGGTCCGCGCCAGGGTCCGCATGCGCCGCAGCGCCACGCGGATGTCGTGCAGCGCCTGCACCGAGCCCCCGCGCGCCTTTTTTTCATTCCGCGCCACCACCGCCCATTGGTCCGCCAGATGCCGCCGCAAGGCCTGGTCGGCCGTTTCGTTGGGGGGGCGCGGCGGACGCGCGCGTTTCCGGGAACCCGTGCGGCGGACCATCTCAGGCCTGCTTTTTCTGTTCCGCGGGACGCTGCGGCTCGAAGACCGGCGCTTGCTGCTGCGCGGCTTCGGCGGCGCGCGCCGCGGCGCGCTGCTGGAACGTTTCCTGGCAGCGCAGCGCGGGATGCCGGGCATCCGGCCGCCGGCGCTCGTAGGCGCCGTCGGCCAGCAATTTCCACGACTGCTGCGTATCCGCCAGGCACGTCTCGAGGATCTGCGCGAGCTTGCCCGCGCTCGGGGGATCTTCCACCGGCACCATCAGTTCGATGCGGCGGTCGAGGTTGCGCGGCATCCAGTCCGCGCTGGAAATGAACAGGGCCGGCGCGCCGCCGTTGCGGAAACGGAAGATGCGCGCGTGCTCGAGGTAGCGGTCCACGACGCTGATGACCGAGACGTTTTCGCTGAGGCCTTTCACGCCCGGGCGCAGGCAGCAGATGCCGCGCACGTTCAGGCGGATCGGGACGCCCGCCTGGGAGGCCTTGTAGAGCGCCTCGATCAGTTCCGGGTCGGCCAGAGAATTCATCTTCGCCTCGATGCCCGCCTCTTCGCCCTGCCGGCTCCGTTCCGCCTCGTTGCCGATCCATTCCAGCAGGCGCGGGCGGATGCCCAGTGGCGCGGCTTCGATCTTGCGGAACTTCGCGAGCTGCGAATAGCCGGTGAGGGCGTTGAAGAAGGCGGAGGCGTCCGCGCCGTAGTCTTCGAGACGGGTCATGAAACTGACGTCCGAATAGAGCCGCGCGCTCTTTTCGTTGTAGTTGCCGGTGCCGTAGTGGACGTAGCGCGCCACGCCTTCCGGCTCCCGCCGCACCACCACGCAGACCTTCGCGTGCGTCTTGTAGCCTTTGACGCCGTAGATCACCTGCGCGCCGGCGCGCGCCAGCGCGTCCGCCCAGTCGATGTTGCGCGCCTCGTCGAAGCGCGCCTTCAGTTCGATCAGCGCGGTCACGTGCTTGCCGCGCTCGGCCGCCCGCATCAGGGCCGCCACCACGGGGCTGTTGTCGCTCACGCGATAGAGCACCTGCTTGATCGCCAGCACGTTGGGGTCGTCCGCCGCCTCCTGCAGCAGGCGCAGGACGGGATCGTAGCTCTCGTAGGGATGGAACAGCAGCAGGTTGCCGCGCTTCAGGACGTCGAACGCCGATTCCGCCGCCGGCGCCTCGGGCACGGCCTGCGGCGCCCACGGCTCGATCTTCAGCGCGTCGGTGCCGGCCAGATTCGCGAGCCGGAAAAAGGCGGCGAGATCCAGCGGTCCCGGCACCGCGTAGACGTCCGCGTCGTCCACCCGGAGCGCCGCGCGCAGGAAGGCCTGCGCCTCCTTCGACGCCCGTTTTTCGATCTCGAGCCGGACGCAGTCGCTCTCCTTGCGCTCCACGAGCACTTCGCGCATCTGTTCCATCAGGTCGTCCGCCAAATCGTCGCGCACGCTCATGTCCGCGTTGCGCGTGAGGCGGAAGGCGGCGCATTCGCGCACCTCCACGCCGGGGAACAGGCTGCCCGCGCAGGCGCGGATGACTTCCTCGACCAAGACGTACGCGAACCCCGCCTCGCCCGGCAGCGTCAGGAACCGGGCGAGCCCTTTCGGGACGGCGACGATCGCGTGGCGCGAGCCTTCCGCTTCCGAAGCCCCCGCCAGCCGGACGTAGAGCGCGAGGCCCAGGCCCGCCAGCAGCGGGAATTCCCCGTCCGGCGCCACCGCCACCGGCGTGATCACCGGAAAGATGGAATCCGCGAACAGCGTCTCCACGTGGCGCAGCTGCGCCGCGCTCAGGTCTTCCATCCGCAGGCGCCGGAGGCCGCCCTTGCGCAGCGCCGGTTCGATTTCCTTCGCGAGGCAGGCATGCTGGCGCTCGACCAGCTCGTGCATCCGCGCCGAGATTTCCGCCAGCTGTTCCGACGGCGTCCGCCCGGACGGATCCGGGCGTTCCTCGCCCTGCCGTTGCAGCAGCTTGAGCCCGCCGACGCGCACCATGAAGAATTCGTCCGCGTTCGACGCGGTGATCGCCGCGAATTTCAGCCGTTCCAGCGGCGGCAGCGCGGCGTCTTCGGCCTGCTGCATCACGCGGAAGTTGAATTCGATCCAGCTCAGTTCCCGGTTGAGGAAGGGCGATTCGTCCGCGATTTTTTTGTCCTTGGCCATGGCAAACCGATCCTCATCCCGCCGCGCTGCCCGGCAATTCCGCCCGCAGCTCGCGCAATTCCGGCACCAGGCCGAACACGTCGGCGAACAGGTTGCCTTTGTCCTTGAGCGCCAGGCGCTCCATCGTCAAATCTTCCATGTCCTGCAGCAGGATCACGAACCGGTCGGCTTCGCGGCGGAACTCCAGGGGGCGCGGGGTTTCCCGGTGCGTGCGTTCCAGCGCGTCCGCCACGCGCAGGATCGCCGCCAGCTTGACGACCGTCATCCGGTCTTCCTGCTGCAGGGAGGCGAACTCCGGATGGTTGGGACTCGGCAGCGCCTTGCGGTGGTAGCGCGACGCCGTGGCCACCAATTGCATGTCGTGCCGCGTCAGCCCGAACAGGTCGCTGTTCAGCAGCAGGTACATCGCGTGCTTGTGGTGCGCGCGGGAATTCACGAACATGCCGATGTCGTGCAGGATCGCCGCGCAGCGCAGCAGCAACCGTTCGTGGCCCCCGAGCTGGTGCTCCTCCCGCAGCTCGTCGAAGATCGCGCCGGCGGCGGCCTCGACGTTCCGGCCGTGCATTTCGTCCGCGCCGTAGCGCGCGGCCAGCGTCTGGGCCGAATAGATGACCTGCTCCTCGAAGCCGGCGGAACGGTAGTCCCGCATCGCCATGTCCCGCAGCAGGCCGTCCCGCAGCGTCGCCTGGGCGACGTGGACTTCCTTGACCTTCAGCGCGCGCGCCACCAGCGCGACCGACATCAGCGCCGGCGCCACGGTCTCCGCGTCCTGAAAGGCCATTTTGTGCGCCTTGACCAGCGCCGCGGCGGGCGTCGCCGCCACCCGATCCGCCAATTCCGCGATCCGGGCGGCCGGCGCGACGGCCACGCGGGGTTCCGCCGCGGCGCGTTCCGCGCCGGATTCTTCCGCCGCGAAGCGCGCGCCGGCGCCCATCACCACCAGCGCGGAAATCTTCTCGCGCGGGATGGCCTGGACGATCTGTTCGACGAGTTCCGTCGCGTAGGCCTTCAGCACGCCTTTGAGCTGGGCCCCCGTCGCCCCGCCCGATTCCACGCGCTCCCGCGTCCGCAGCGCGCCGGAACGGAAGGATTGCGCCACCGTCACCCGCCCGTTGCGGATGTAGAGCAGGATCGTCTGGCCGCTGCCGATCTCGAGCACCGCGACGTTGCCCCCCGCGAGCAGGCCGACCGCGTCCAGCAGGTCGCGCACGGCCAGATAGGTCAGGCGCGCCTCTTCGGATTCCTCCAGCACGTTCACGGCGATGCCCGTCGACGTGCTCACGCGGTCCACGAACATGTCGCGGTTCGACGCCTCGCGGGCGAAACTGGTCGCCACCGCGCGCAACTGGTCCGGCTTCGTCACGCCGTATTCCTTCAGCAGGCGGCCGTAGTTCTTCAGGATCGCCACGCACCGGCGCAGGGTGTCCTGCTCCACGCGGCCCTTGGTGAACACGTCTTTGCCGAGGCGCACGCCCTGCCGCAGGCTGTCCAGCAGCTTGACCTCGCCCTGCGCCCCCACTTCGGCGACGTCCAGCCGCAGCGCGGACGAACCGATGTCGATCGCCGCCACCACGCGCCGTTCGGGCGCCGGGACCGCGGGAGCCGCTTCGGTCTGGATCGGGATTTCCGTCATGCCGGGTCCACCATCCTACTTTTTGGCCGCATCCGCCGCCAGCGCGGCGGCGCCCAGCGTGGTGGCGTCGTCGCCCAAATCCGCCTCGACCACCTTGACTTGCTTGGCCAGCGTCGTCATGGCGGTTTCCTTCAGGCCGATGCGCACTTCTTCCAGCGCCAGGCGCGGCATGGCCTCGACCAGGCCGCCGCCCAGCACGACGACGTCCGGCGCCAGCAGGTTCACCACCCCGCCGATCGCGCGGCCCATCAGCCGCATGGCGTCGCGGATGATCCGCTCTACGGCCACGTCGCCCGCCTTGACGGCCTTCGCCAGCAATCCGCTCTTCATCTTCTTCAGGTCCGAGCCCGCGTTTGCCGCGACGTACGGCGCCTCGCCGCGAAAGGCGGCCTGCGCGACTTCCGCCGAGATCGCCAGCCGGCCCGCCAGCGCCTCGAGGCAGCCGCGTTTGCCGCAACCGCACAGGCGCCCGTGTTCGCGGATCGGGAGGTGGCCGATTTCCATGGCCGACCCCGTCTTGCCCCGCAACAGCTTGCCGGCGTACACGCAGCCGCCGCCGATCCCCGTTCCGGGAAACACCCCCACCAGCGTGCGCGCGCCCTTCCCCGCCCCGAACCGATATTCGCCGTACGTTCCCGCATCCACGTCGTTGGCCAGCGCCACCGGACAGCGGAACCAGCTCACCAGCAGCGCGCGCAACGGCACCCGTTTCCAGCCCAGGTTCGGCGCTTCGAGGATGACGCCCGCGTCGAGATCCAGCACGCCGGGACACCCCACCCCGATGCCGGCCAGCGCGCTCGGCGGCACCTTGGCCTCCTGCAGCGCCTCGGCGATCGTTTCGCGGATCCGCGCCAGAACCGCCTTGGGGCCCGCGTTGACCGGCGTCTTCGCCTTCGCCGACGCCTTCGCGCGGAACGCGTCGTCGTAGACCGTCGCCATCATTTTCGTGCCGCCCAGGTCGAACCCCACCCAGACTTTCTTCCCGCGCTTGATCATGGACGACCTTTCTCTTCCGGAACCGGCCGGGGCGGCCCGCGCCGCCCGTCCCGTTCCGCGCCTATTGGACCCGCGACACCGACAGGATTTCCACCGTCTCCAGCGGCACGTCCGTCATGCCCGCCTTCGTGGTCGTGCGGACGCCCTTGATCTGGTCCACCACGTCCATGCCTTCGACGACTTCGCCGAAAACGCAATAGCCGAAGCCCTGCGGATTGGGCGCGCGGAAATCGAGGAAGCCGTTGTCCTTCACGTTGATGAAGAACTGGCTGGTGGCGCTGTCCACCACCATGGTGCGCGCCATGGCGAGCGTGCCGCGCTTGTTCTGGAGGCCGTTCGCGGCTTCGTTCTTGATCGGCGCCTTCGTGGGCTTCTGGCGCATGTTCGCGTCGAACCCGCCGCCCTGGATCATGAAGCCGTCGATCACGCGGTGGAAGATCGTGCCGTCGTAGTGCTTGTCGTCCACGTAGGCCAGGAAATTCGCCACCGTCAGCGGCGCCTTGTCCGCCGCCAGTTTCACCTTGATGTCGCCCAACGTCGTCTTGATCAGTACCATGTCCGTTTCCTTTGCTTGTTCGGGCGCCGGCGCCGGTTCGTCCGCCGCCGCGACCGTTGCTTCCGTCGCCTCCGGAATCGGAGGCATGTCCAAACCGTCCTGCGCCGAGGCGGCCGTGCCGCCGGCCAGCGCCATCGCCATTCCAAACCAGATCCATTTCATGCGCGCATCTCCTAGATAGGCCTTTACCTTACCACCCCCGCCGCCGCCTCTCAATTCCCAATTCCGCCCCCCGTTGCGCCGTCTCGCGCCCCCCCGTTTTTCCACGCTACGTAAAAAGTTTCGGCGATTTTTCCACGCTACGTAAAAACTTTGGGGAATTTTTCCACGCTATGGAAAAATAATTTCCACGCCGTGGAAAACTCAGCCGCGGCGCAGGGCGGCGATCTGGGCTTCGAGATCGGCGATGCGCTTTTCCAGTTCCTGGATGCGGCCGGGGGGTTCCGGCGCCTTTTCCCGCGCGGGACCGGCCGGCGCGGCGGCGCGCGGCGGGGCCGCGGACGCGATGTCCGGCAACGGGCCGAAGGCGTGGGCGAACCGGTTTTCCTTGCATCCGGCCGCGCGCGGCAATTCCGCCACGTAGGGTTCGGGCCGCGCCGCCAAGGCCGCGAGCACCGTCCGCACTTCCGCCGGCGAGCCGAACGGATGCATCCGCGACGCCCGCCCGCGCAATTCCCCGGGCGTCTGCGGGCCGCGCAGCAGCAGTTCGCACAGGATGGCCAGCTCGGGCGTGTCCACGCCGAGCGTTTCCAGAAGCCGGTGCGTATACTTGACGACCCGCGATCCCGCGCCGGCATAGGTGGCCACGAGCTGCTTCTCGTACTGGAGGGACGCCAGCCCCTTTTCGATCTCGTCCGCCGCCAGCTGCAGGACCGGGTCGCGGTTGCTCTTCTGGTTGCAGGCCGCCACCAGCGCGTTCAGCGTCAGCGGGTAGTATTCGGGCGTGGCGAGTTCCTTCTCGACCAGGCAGCCGAGAATGCGCGCTTCCAACGGCGTCAGGTTCGGTTTCATGCTCATCAGAAGGTTACTCCGAGGGTGGCGAGAATCGTTTCCAGTTCGAAGGTGAATTCCTTGTCGAAGCGTTCCTGTTTTTCCAGGATTTCGTCCGGATCGGTGGCCTGGGAGGACACCGTGCCCTCGGTTTCGATCCATTGGACCTGCACGCCGAGGTTCAGCGCGACCCGCTTGAGGGGGATTTCGATCTGGCCGCGAAGGCGCAGATTCCGGTGCGAGAAATCGAGGTTCTTCTCCCGATGGTCGGCCGAGGTGAAGAAGGAGGTGCTGCCGCTGTAGTCGAGGAAGAGGTAATGGGCCTGCAGATCGACGTGGAGGGCGTCCGGCCCGCCGATCCGGATTTCGAGGCCGGGCCCCCACTGGGGCGCGAGCAAACCCGCGTAGCCGCTGGCCTGGCCGCCGATCGCGAAGTCTTCCGGGGGGTTCTGATAGGTTTTCACGCCCCGGGTTTCGCCCGCGTCGATCTCGTATTTGCCGCCGAAAAACAAAAAGCCCAGTTCCAGGGACGGGTTGACGTGCAGCGACTCGCCGCCTTTGAACCCGAGGGGCACGAGCCGCAGGGTCAGCTCCGTCATGTTGCCGGTCAGGTCGGCTTCGAAGGTCGTTCCGGCCGGAATCATGAGATGGTCGTAGGTCTGGCCCTGGTATTCGATGTCGCTGCCGACGGACAGGTAGTAGTCGCGCCGGGCGGTGGCCCGGGTGGAAGGTCGGAAGAACGCCGTTTCGAGCTGGAAGCCGATGAAACTCCACATGGCGTCGCAGGACAGGCCCAGGAGGCCGTACGTGCCGTCCAGATTGAAGTCGCTCGTGCCGTAGGTTTCGGCGTCTTCCTGTTTCCAAACGTGGCCGGTGACGTCGTAGAGCTTGCGGGTGGTTTCGGAGACCATGCCCTCGAACCCGACCACGGCGCCGCCCATCAGGCGGATATGCTGGGCATGGTCGGGCGGAAAGCTGCCGCCCCATTCGACGCCGGCGCGGGCCAGCGGGAGAACGGCCAATCCCGCAACGAGCGCCGCCGGGCAGATTCGGTTCCGCCGCATGGGCCTATTGCTCTGCGGATTCCGCCGGGTAGATCAGCCACTGGTCGGCGAAACGCTCGTAGCGCCCGTCCGCGGAAATCTCGCCCAGCGTCTGGTTGACGGTTTCCAGCAGGTTCGTGTCGCCTTTCCGGACGGCCACGCCGTAGAACTCCTCGGGAAAATCCGGGCGGAGCAGCATCAGTTCCGGGTTCCGTTCCGCGAGGAGGGCGGCGGGCTGTTCGTCGAGGATCGCGAGATCCACCTGGCTGTTCATCAGGTCCACCGCCGCCGCCTGGGGCGAGGCCACCGAGCGGATGTTTTCGGCGGCGGTGAGTTCTTCCGCCACGGCGAATCCGGTCGTGCCGGCCAGCGCCGCGGTCTTCATGCCTTTCAGTTCCTCCTTCGATTCGGGCACGGGCCCGCCCGCGAGGATCAGGGCCACCTGCGTCGCCTTGTAGTACGGAATCGAGAAATCGACGAGCGCCCGGCGCTCGTCGTTGATCGTCAGGGCGGCCAGCACCAGGTCCACCTGCCCTTCGGCCAAGGCGGGCAGCAGGCGGTCGAAATCCAGCTCGACGATCTTCAGCGGCAGGCCGGCCTTGGCGGCGATGGCTTTCGCCACTTCCACGTCGAACCCGACCACGTCCGTCCCCTTCGGCCCGCCGCGCAGCTCGAACGGCGGAAATTCCGGAGCCGTGCCCAGCTTCAGGCATTTGGCTTCTTTCTGGCCGCACCCCGCGAGCAGCGCCGCGGCCGCCGCCAGAACCAACGTCCATCCCTTCCAAGAGTACTTCATGGCCATTCCTCCGATGATTGGCGGTTATTCTACGCCGCGATTCCGGCCCTGTAAACCGCATTCCCGAAGGCAAGCGCTCCCGCCAGCGAAAACGGGCGAAAGCTCCGGCTCAGGCCGGACTTCGATCCGATAGAACCGGGTTTCGGCGCGCAGATCGCCGCGCCCCGGCCCACCCCTGCGCGCAAGAACGGACCGAACCGCAAAACGGCAGCGCAAAAAACCTCCCGGCAGCGAGACGCCGCCGGGAGGCAAAGAACCGGCCGGAAGGCCTAGGCCTTCGGCTTCGGTCCGCCGTAGACGTAGTCCACGTAGGCCGGATCCATCGGCCGGGTGGCCAGCGCCACGACCACCGCCGCCAGGAACGACAGCGGCAGCGCCACGACGATCGGATCCACCACCGTCCAGGTCAGGCTCCACGTGGCCGGCACCAGGTTCGGCTTGCCGAACCACGCCTGGCACAGCCCGATGCCGCCCGCCGTCTTGCCGTTCACGAACAGCAGCCACAGCGCGCTGGTCAGGAACCCGACCAGCAGCGACGTCAGCGCCGCGGCCTTGTTCATCCGCTTCCAGAACAGGCCCAGCACGAACAGCGGCAGGAACGAGGACGCGCACAGGCCGAAGAAGATCGCCGTCGCCAAGGCGATGACGTTGCCGCGCACGTACTTGCCCATCACCAGCGCCACGACGATGCCCACGACGATCGCGAACCGGGTCACGTGGATGGACTTGCTGCCGTGCTCGTGGCGCGCGAACTGCTCGAACACGTCGCGGCCCAGCGCGGTGCCCATCGTGTGGAACTGGCTGGACATCGTGCTCATCGCCGCCGACAGCAGCGTCAGCATGAACACCACGCCGAACCAGTGCGGCATCGCGCTGCGCACGTAGGCCGGAATCAGCGTGTCGGTGTTGCCCTGCATCGTCGTCCCCGGTCCCACCGACCGCAGCACGGCGATCAGATGCGGCTTGAGGACGTCGTCCGCGTCGCCTTCGCCCCGGACGATTTCGGTTTTGTCCGTCCACAGCGCGTAGTTCAGCGGGGCCTCGTCGCTCGCGCCGGGCAGGCGGTAGGTCACGAACCGCTTGGCGCGGGCCTTGACCTCGTCCGACGCGTTCGCCGGCAGCTGCGCCAGCTTGCCCTTGCCGTCCGGGCCGGGGTCCAGCAGGGCCGCGTCGTCCACGATCCGGCAGGCGATCTGCTCTTTCTGCGAGAAATAGACGTTGGACAGCGCGCCCACCGTGAAGGCCACGCCCGTCATGAACAGGATGAAGATGCCGCCGGCGGCCGCCGCGCGGTTCAGCGATTGCTTGGACTTGACCGTCATGAAGCGCACGATCAGCTGCGGCTGCGCCAGCACGCCGATGCCCACGCCCATCACGATGGTGCTGATCAGGATCCACCACATGTGGTAGGCCACGCCGCCCGGCGGGGCGAGGCCCGGCTCCGCGAAGCCGAAGGTCGGCATCGCGGTCCAGCCCTGGTGGCCGATCGCCTTCAGGAAGCCCGGCACCTGGTCTTTCATCGCGCCCAGCGCGCTATGCGCTTCCGTCACGCCGCCCAGCAGGCCGTAGGTCGCCACCAACAGGATCGCCATGCCCACCAGCATGATGCCGCCCTGCATGGCGTCGGTCAGCATCACGCCCTTCAGGCCGCCCGCGATGACGTAGGCCGCCACGATGACCGCGAAAATGTAGAGCGCCGCGTCGTAGGAAATGCGGAAGATCGGCGCCATGAATTCCGCGCCGCCCACCATCACCGCCATCGCGTAGAGCGGCATGAAGCAGAAGATGATCAGCGCGCACAGCACCTGGAGCGCCCGGCTGTCGTAGCGCTTGGCGACCAGTTCCGGAAAGGTGTGCGCGTCGAGATGGTGTCCCATCCGCCGCGTCGGGTTCCCCAGGAAGGTGAAGGCGATGAAGATGCCCACGAAGATGTTCAGCACGGTCAGCCACAGCACGCCCATGCCCAGGCTGGCCGCCGCGCCGCCGAAGCCGACGATCGCGGAGGTGCTGATGAACGTTGCGCCGTACGACAGCGCCATGACGATCGGATTCGCGCTGCGGCCGGCCACGAGGTAGTCCGCCGCCGTTTTCGTCCGCTGGTAGCCCAGATATCCCAGATACCCCGTCAACATCAGGTAGAAAATCACCAATATAATGCTTATCAAATCCATGTCCGGCTCCTTACACCGCGTCTTCGACTTCGGTTTTCTCTTCCTTGGCCCAGTCCACGTCTTCCTTCTGGACGGGTTCCTCGCCCTTGTTCCAGTTGACGATGCCGTAGCCCACGCACAGCGCCGCCCCCGCGATGCTGAGCAGATACGCCAGCCAAACTCCCGGATCCTCGATGCCCAATACCATGATCGGCCTCCTTACGCTTTGGAAGGGAAAACCGGCGACATGCCCGCGCCCATCCAATGTACAAGCCATCTTCGGGGGTCATGTTTCTACAAAGCAATACAAAAAACGGTCGAAACCTCAGTTTTTCAGAAGCCCTCGAAACCGCGGAAAAAACGCTTTTCTTTCCGGCGCGGGCGCGTATGATGCTCTCTATGCCGACATTAACTTCCCACCTTCGCGCCGTCGGCTTCGCCGCCGCGGCATCGACCTTCGGGCTCTTCGCCGAACCGGCCGCCGCCCAGCTCCGCATCAGCGAGTTCATGGCGGCCAACGTTTCCGTCACTCAAGACGAGGATGCCGCCTATGGGGACTGGATCGAGATCTACAACGCCAGCAACGCCGCCGTGGATCTGGCCGGCTGGCATCTCACCGACACCGCAACCAATCTGACGCGCTGGACGTTTCCGGCCACCAATCTGCCCGCCGGCGGCTACCTCCTCGTCTTTGCCGACGGCAAGGACCGCACGGCGCCCCGCCTCCACGCCAATTTCAGCCTCGACGCCGACGGCGAATACCTCGCCCTCGTCCGTCCCGACGGGACCACGATCGAACACGACTACGCCACCTATCCCGAACAGTTCGACGACATCTCCTACGGCCTCCAGACCCAAGGCGCCGACCCCACCTTCCGCGCCGGCCTCCCCGGCTATCTCGTCTACCACACCCCCGGATCCGCCAACGCCTGCCGGCCCGCCCCCCATCCGCTCTATGCCGACGATTCCGTCGCCCAGATCGACCTCGCCATTTCCGACAACGATTGGAACTGGCTGTTCTGGGACAATCCGGACACCACCTCGTTCCGTTCCGTCGACGTCCGTTTCCGCCACGGCGACGTCGATCTCGTCGTCACCAACGCCGGCATCCAGTGCCGCGGCAACACCAGCCTCACCCAGAAGCCCCGGTCGTTCAACGTCGTCTTCAACGCCTTCGTGCCGGGCCAGAAGCTCCTGGATCTGGAACGCATCAACCTCAACGCCGACGTCAACGATCCTTCCATGGCCCGGCCCAAACTGATCAACGATCTGCACGATGCCGCCGGCGTGCCCGCGCCGTACGCCAACCACGTGGCGCTGGTCGTGTCCAACACGACCTACCACTATTCCTTCTTCGACGCCGTCCGCAACAACACCCAGCCCATCGACGACGTCTTCCTGCGCCAGCGCTTCGGCACCGATCGCGGCAATCTCTACAAATGCCTCTACGTCGACCTGCCCGCCTCGCTCGGCTATCTCGGCCCCACCGGCACCTCCTACAGCGCCCACAGTTCCACCTATGCCCTGCGCTTCTGCGGCGCCGGAGACGCCTCCTACGACGATCTCGCCGGATTCGTCTCGCTCATCAACAACACGTCTTCCAACGATTTTCCGACCGCCATCCTCGGCGCGTTCGAGGTGGACGAATTCCTCCAGAACCTCGCGCTCGACGTCCTCACCGGCCACTGGGACGACTACTGGATCAACGCCAACAACTACCACCTCTTCTTCAACGCCGAAACCCGGCGCTGGTCCTACCTGCCCTACGATTTCGACAACACGTTCGACATCCGCTGGTACAACGCCGACTGGGCCAACCAGCACGTCTACGCCTGGACGAACATCTCCGAAGGTCCCCACGAGGCGCCTTTGGCCTCCCGCCTCATGGCCGTCCCCGAGTTCAAGAAACGCTACGCCTTCTACATGAAGCGCATGCTCGACAACCTGTTTTCCTATTCTTCCGAAAGCGCGCAAGCCTTCGCCATCCGTTCCAACCTCGTCGCCGCCCTGCCGTTCCAGGACGCCGTTTCCGTCGCGAACATGAAGGGCCAGGAACGCAGCAATTACAGCGGTTGCTGGCCGTATTGGAGCTACGACCAGTTTTATTGGTCCTACACCGATGGCCAAAGCGATTATTCCGACGTGCCCGACGAACGCGGCATCCTGCCTTTCGTCAGCGCCCGCGTTTCTTCCGCCTACTCCCAGCTCGGGAGCGTCGCCAACATCGCTCCCGTGCTTTCCGATTTCGCGCTGGTGCCCGGCCTGCCCCGCAGCAACGACGCCATCGCCGTTTCCATCCAGGCTTTCGACGACGTCGCCGTCACCAACGTGTCGTTCTACTACTCCTTCCAGGGCGGCGCCACCAACGTCGCCGAAATGACCCTCCAGGCCGACGGTTCCTACGCCGCCGTCCTGCCCGCCTTCGGCGCCACCGGCACCGTCCGCTACCTCGTCCGGGCCCGCGACGGCGACGGCCAGTCCACGTTCCATCCCTACGGCGGTTCCAACTACGCCGCTTCCGTCGAAATCGGCAGCGCCGCGTTCGACCTCGTCGTCGCCGAACTGAACTACAATCCCTACGACCTCACCGCCGCCGAAACCGCCGCCGGCCTCACCGATCCCCAGGCCCTCGAATTCGTCGAGCTCTACAACGCCGGCAACGCCCCGCTGGACCTGACCGGCTTCCAGCTCCAGATCGGCATCTCCGCCACCTTCCCGGCGTTCATCCTCACCAACGGCACCTACGCCGTCGTCGTCAAGGACACCAACGCTTTCCGCATCCGCTACACCAATTCCGCCATCCGCGTCATCGGCGTCTTCGGCGGGCAGCTGAGCAACGGCGGCGAAACCGTCGAACTGCGCAACGCCGCGGGCGCCACCATCGCCGCGATCGCCTACGGCGACGGCGGCGACTGGCCGGGCCGCGCCGACGGCGACGGTTCCTCCCTGGAATTGATCGATCCGGCTGCGCCCGATTACGCCGATCCCGACGCCTGGCGCTCCAGCTCCGAATACGGCGGCTCTCCCGGCGCCGCCGGTCTCGGCCCCGACAACCGCGTGGTCGTCAACGAAGTCCTCACCCACACCGATCCGCCGCTCTCCGACTCCGTCGAACTTTTCAATGCCACCGAAAGCGCCATCGACGTCGGCGGCTGGTATCTCAGCGACGACAAAGCCAACTACCGCAAATACGCCATCTCCAACGGAATCGTCTTGCCCGCCGGCGGCTACGCCACGTTCAACGAAACCAACCACTTCAACTGTTCCGGCAACACCAACCTCGATTTCTCCTTCGACGGCGCCCACGGCGACGACGTCTACCTCGTCCAAGCCGACGCCCAGAGCAACCTCGTCCGCTTCGTCGACCACGTCGAGTTCGGCCCCGCCGCCAACGGCGAGTCCTTTGGCCGCTGGCCCAACGGCACCGGCGGCGGCGTGCCGATGATCAGCCGCACCTTCGGCGCCTCCAACAGCGGCCCCCGCGTCGGGCCGCTCGTCATCGGCGAACTCATGTACAACCCGCCTTCCGGCAGCAACCATCTCGAATTCGTCGAAATCGCCAATCCCACCGCCGCCGAGGTGGATCTCACGCACTGGGCGCTCGACGACGGCATCTCTTTCGCTTTTCCGTCCAACGCGACGATCGCCGTCAGCGGCGTGCTCGCCGTCGTCTCCTTCGATCCCGCCGCCGCCTCCAACAGCGCCCTGCTCGCCGATTTCCGCTCCGTCTACGGCCTCTCCACCAACGTGCCCCTCCTCGGCCCCTATGCCGGCGCCCTCGACAACGGCGGCGAAACCGTCCGCCTCCTCCGCCCCGACGAGCCTCCCGCCGAAGAACCCGATTATTATCCCCTGCTTACCGAAGACGAAGCCAGCTACGACGACGAGGCCCCTTGGCCGCTCGCCGCCGACGCCGGCGGCGCTTCCCTCGCGCGCCGCTTCCCGGCCGCCTGGGGAGCCGATTCCGACAACTGGACCGCCAACGATCCCCCCACCCCCGGCACGGTGCTCTCCCTCCGCACCGACTACCAGCAATGGGTCGCCGACCACGACGTGCCGGATTTGACGGCCATCAATCCCGCGACCGGCATCTCCTACGCCGAGGAGTATCTCCTGGAAACCAACGCCGCCGCCTTCCTGTTCACTCCCGGCTCCTTCGACGATCCCAATCTCGTGATCTTCGTTCCGATGCTGGAACACGGCATCAGCAACCGCGTCGAGATCACCACCAACATCGTCGGCGGCGCCACTTGGCGCGAGCCCTATCCCCAGGAGTTCGTATCCCTCGGCAACCAAACCTACCGCATCTATTCCCCCGTCAACGTCCCCTTCTTCCTGCGCCTCAAGCTCTACCCGACTCCGTAAGCGGCATCTCCATGACGGGCAAATCGACATATTTCCCGACCAAGGACGTGGCCGATTTTTCCACGGAACTGGATCGCTTCGAGGCGAAATACGTCATCCCCCGCCAGCTGGTGGAGCCGATCAAGCAGTTCATCCAGCCCTATTGCGCGATGGACAAGCACTGCCGGGCGGCCGGAGGCCACTACTACATCATTACCCTGCAGATGGATTCCCCGGCGCTTTCCCTGCATCAAGCCAAGGAGTGGGAAGCTTCCCACCGCTTCAAGCTGCGGGTCCGGACCTACGGCAAGCCGCCCGGCCACGCCCCGGTGTTCCTGGAAATCAAGCGCAAGTATTTCGACCGGGTCATCAAGTCCCGGGCCTGCATTCCGTTCGACCAGTGGAAACCGGGCATCTTGAAGCGGCACGAGCGGGACCTGGAGCTCAAATCCGTCAAGGAACGCGAAGCTTTCCGCGAATTCGTGCGCCTGGCGGAGGAGATCGACGCGCAGCCGCTGGTGTACGTCCGCTACTGCCGCGAGGCCTACACCGGCCTGTTCGACCACTATGCCCGCGTCACGTTCGATTCCCAGCTGTGCTACCAGCCGGTCTTCGACATGTACAACTGGGGCGGCGACGGCCGGTTCATTTCCATGGACAGCGGGCTGGTCCGCCACCGCAAGGAGTCGTCGCTGGTGCTGGAAGTGAAATGCACGGAACAGGTGCCCACCTGGATGATCGAACTGGTGCAGGAGTTCGACCTGATCCGCTGCGGCAACTGCAAGTACTCCACCGCCATCTGGATGGAAAACCTGTTGACCGGAACCGGCGCCGCCCCGTTCGCCGATCAGTTTATGTGCGAGTAAAAGGAGAGGCATGAACTCAAGCAGTTGGACCGATCTGTTATCCGCAACCGGCAGCGCGCAGGGACTGAGCCTGCATCACGTCATCTCGGCGCTGCTGCTCAGCTTCGTGCTGTGTTCCGTCATCGCCAAGCTCTACCAGCTGACGTTCCAGTCGCTGTCCTATTCGCGTGCGTTCGTGCACACGCTGATCCTCGGCGGGATGATCACCTGCATGGTGATGATGTCGCTGGGAGACAGCCTCGCCCGCGGAGTGGGCGTCCTCGGCGCGCTGTCGCTGATCCGCTTCCGCACCGTCGTCCGCGACCCGCGCGACATGATGTTCCTGTTCGCGGCGATCGGCCTGGGCATCGCCTGCGGATCGGGGATGTTCGCCGTGGCCGTGACGGGCTGCCTGATCCTCAGCTCCGTCATCGTGCTGCTCCACTGGGCCCCCTTCGCCACGCGCCGGCGCTACGAAGCGATGCTGCGCTTCCTCGTCCGGGCGGACAACGACGAATCCCGCGTCGCCGTGAATTCCGTCCTGGCCGAATGCTGCTCGGCCTATACCCTGATGGCGATGCGCGAGGCCGTGCAGGGGGATTTGCTCGAATACTCCTATCAGGTCCGCCTGATCGATCCCTCCTATCAGGTCGACATCATCAAGAAGCTCGAGGCCATCGACTCCATCGCCGAAGTCAATCTGGTCATGCAGCGCACCACCGTGGAACTGTAGGCAGGAGCGACCCCATGACCGAACACGAATTCAAACGCCCCGCCCTCCGCAGCCGCGGCCACCACCTCGTGAAGCAATTCTTCAACGGCTGGCCCTGGATCATCTGGCTGACCGCCGCCGTCGCGGTTCTGCTGCTCCTGCCCGGCGGCCTGAACCGCGTCCGCTTCTACGGCGAAGCGGAACGGACCTACGAGTACGTCGCGCCGCTGGAAGACGGCCGGCTGAAAGCCCTATACGTCGACATGGGCGAAACCGTGGAAGTCGGCCAGCTGCTTGGCGAACTCGACAACGCCTCCCTGGCCGTGGAGGGCCTGATGGACCAGGCGTCGCTGATGAAGTCGCGGGACAAGATCTTTTCGATCGGCTGCGAGATGGAAAGCCTGAAGCTCGAAGAAGCCAAGACCGCGGCGGAACTGCAAGCCCTGGAAAGCGGCTGGACCCGGACCGAAGACTTGCTCGCGAAACATCTCGTCCTGGAACAGGACGTGGAAGACCTCCGTCCCCGGATCGCGGCCACCCGCAAGGTCCTGGCCCGCTATCCCGCCCTGATCGCGCAGCTGGAACAGCGCCTGGCCGCGGCCCGGCAAGACATGGAACTCTACGATTCGGCCGAATTGAAGACCCTGCAGCAGGCCCGGGGCCGCTTGGTGGCCTCCACCCCCGGCGTCGTGGCCGAACTCCTGCACCAGCCCGGCGACGTCGTGGAAACCGGCGACCCCATCCTGCGCATCAGCAACGTCTCCACCCTCCGCATCATCGCGTTCATCCCGGAAGAAAACCGCTCGGTCGTCGCCGAAGGCGACAA
This sequence comes from uncultured Verrucomicrobiota bacterium, assembly GCA_937872095.1. Lineage (GTDB taxonomy): Bacteria > Verrucomicrobiota > Kiritimatiellia > CAIQIC01 > Lenti-01 > Lenti-01. Next base: position 69,552 of record CALMNW010000075.1, on the reverse strand, counting down.
GTGCAAGGTCATCGCCTCCACCACCCGCGAAGTCCGCATGGGCAAGGTGAAAACCATCACGGCCGACATCCGCAAGCTGCCGGTCTTCACGGGATTCAGCGACGAAATCCTGCGCGGGCGCCGCATCGTCATCGAACTGGAAGACGGCGCGACCATGACGCCCGGCGAACGGGTGGTGGTGGTGCCCGACCTGTCCATCTTCGAACAGTGGTTCGGGAGATCGAAATGAGATCGCCCGCGCTTGTCCCGTTTCTGCTCGGCCTGCTGCTGGCCGGAACCGCCGGCGCGGACGCCGCCGGGGAATCGGCCGCGAGCCCGGAAGCGGCGATCCGCAATCTGTCCGAAGGCCTCTACCTGAAAAAGACCGTGCAGGCGGAACAGGCCGCCGTCCGCGCGCAAAACCCGTCGGATTTCGGCCTGGAACTGCGTCCGCGCGCGAGCGACGACGACGCGGGCCTCGGGCTGCGCATCTATCTGCCGACCCGCTGGAGCCAGGCCAAGCTCCGGGAACAATTGGACTGGGTGGCCCAATCGGAAAAGCTGCGCGTGGACGCCCTCGAAGGACAGGCGCTGTGGGCCGTCACCCGCGATTTCTGCACCTACCGCCTGCTCCGGAAGCAGCTGGACCTCTACGCGGAAGAACTGGCCTTTCTCGAACCGCTCCTCGGCCAGGCCGACCAACGCGTGCGGCAGAGCCAATTGGCGGTTCCCAACCGCGCCCAGCTCTACGACCTCTACCTCGGCCTCCTGAACGACCGCGAAAAGGTCGAAACGGAGTGGATCGACGTCCAGCGGGATCTCCATCAAGCCCTGGGAAGCCAAGCCGATCTCGAGGCCTTCGCCGCGATCCGGCCCGCCGCCTTGCCGACCCGGGCCGAACTCGACGAATTGCTCCGGCAGGCCTTGGATAACCGCGCCGATTACCGGCGGCTGGCGGCGGAAGCCCAAGCCCTCGAGGCCGCCGCCGACCTGGCGCGCGCGGAAGACGGATTCCATCTCAAGTATATCCAGCCCGCGTACAGTTCCGATTTCGAATCCGGCGAAGACACGTGGTCCCTCTCCGCCGCTTTTGTCCTGCCGTGGGGAGGGCGCAATCCCGACGTCGCCGCCCTGCGCGAAAAACGGAAACAAAGCGACTTCGCGATGGCGCTGCAGCGGCGCATCGTGAAAGAACGGCTCCAAGCCCTGCTGCAGGCCGCCGCAGCCTTCCGGGAACAGCAGGCGCGCCGGGACCGCCTGGTCCCGCCCTTGGTCGACCAGTTGACTCGCGATCTCGAACAGATGAACGGCGCGCCGTTCGACCGGTTGCGCGACCAGTTGCAGATCCGCGGGCGCCTTCTCGACACGGCGCTCCAGGCCGCGGTCGCGGAAAGTCAGCAGGAACGGCTCGCGGTCGATTTCGCCGAAGAACTCGGCCGCCTGCAGCCGTAAAGCCTCGCGAGGCGCGGCTGCGCCTCAGACCTCGATCGCTCCTTCGAGAAACACCGCCGCTTGCCCCGCCAGCCTCACGCGATCGCCCGCGACCCGGCAGCGCACCTCGCCGCCGCGCGCGGAAACCTGGAACGCCCGCAGCTCGTTCTTCCCCAGCACGCCCGCCCAATGCGGCGCCAGCGCGCAATGCGCGGAACCCGTCACCGGGTCCTCGGGAATCCCGAACCGCGGCGCGAATGCCCGCGAAACGAAATCGACCCGGTCCCCGCGCGCCGTCGGCACCAGGCACCGGCAATTGAATGCTTTCAGCGCCGCCAAATCCGGCTTCAGGTTCCGCACCGTTTCTTCGTCGTCCAGCACGACCAGCCAGTCGTCCGTCGATTCCAGCAATTGCCGCGGTTCCGCCCCCAGCGCCGCCGCCAATCCCGCCGGCACGGGCACCGGCCATGCCGGCAGCGCCGGAAAATCCATTTCGAACCCATCGCCGCGCTTCGCCACCGCCAGCACGCCGCGCTGGCGCGTCCGGAAGCGGACCTCCGACTGCGACCAGCCCCGCAGATCGAACAGCACCTTCGCCGCCGCCAGCGTTGCGTGGCCGCACAGCGCCACTTCCACCGCCGGCGTGAACCAGCGCAGCTCGAATTCCTCGCCCCGCGGCACCAGGAACGCCGTCTCGGAAAGATTGTTTTCCGCCGCGATCGATTGCAGGACGCCGTCGGCGAGCCAGTCGTCCAGCAGGCACACCGCCGCCGGATTGCCCGCGAACACTTTCGCCGTGAACGCGTCCACCTGCCACATCGGAATCTTCATGCGATGTTCTCTACCATGATCGGGATGGCGCTGCAATCCGCTCAAGAAACGATCCGGCCGTCCGCCAGCGTCAGCGTGCGGTCGCAGCGCGCGGCCATCACCAGGTTGTGCGTCGTCAGCACCAGCGCCACGCCGTCCTCGCGGACCGTTTTCTGGAACAGGTCGAAGATGGCTTCGCCGGTATGGCTGTCCAAGTTGCCCGTCGGTTCGTCGGCGATCAGCACGCGCGGCTTCACCGCCAGCGCGCGCCCGATCGCCACGCGCTGCATCTGGCCGCCGGACAGTTCCTTCGGCAGGTGCCGGGCGCGGTCGGCCAGGCCGACGGCTTCCAGCACGCGCGCGATTTCGCCCGGCGCCGGCCGCCGCTCCAGGAACAGCAGCGGCAGCGCCACGTTCTCCGCCACCGTCAGCGTCGGGATCAGATGGAACTGCTGGAACACGTAGCCCAGCAGCCCGCGCCGCACCGCCACCAGTTCGCGCTCGGACAGGCCATCCACGCGCCGCCCGCCGATGGTCAGCTCGCCCGCCGTCGGCGCATCCAGCGCCGAAAGCAGGTTGACCAGCGTCGTCTTGCCCGAACCCGACGGCCCGAGCACGCAGACCGATTCGCCCGCGCGCACGTCGACGTCGACGCCGTCCAGCGCCTTCACCGTCTCGCTGCCGCGCCGGTAGTGGCGGCGGAGGTTCCGGCCCGAAATGAGGATTTCCTTGTCCATGGCTATTCTCCGCTCCGGATGGCTTCCACCGGTCGCAAGCCGGCGGCCCGGCCCGCCGGCCAGAGGCCCGCGAGCAGTCCCAATACCACGGCGCCGAGGATCGTCGCGCCCAGCAGCCCGGGCGTGATGCGCACCAACGGCTGGGTCACGCCGATGTTCAGCACGTGGCGCAGCACCGCGTCCGTCAGCCGCGCGCCGCCCGCCGCCAGCAGGCTGCCCGGCACCGCGCCCGCCAGGCTCGTCAGCAGCGTCTCCAGCCACACCAGCCGGAAGATCTGCAGGCGGCCCGCGCCAACCGCCTTCAGGACGCCGATCTCGCCCGTGCGCTCGTGCACGCTCGTCAGAACGGAATTGATCACGCCGATGATCGCCACCAGCACCGCGATCACCGCCACCGCCGCCACCATCGTCTGCGCCGTGCCCACCAGCGAGACCAGCGCGCCTTTCACCTGCTCCAGGCTCACCACCTGCACTTCGGGGATCTTCAGCCACCGGCCCTCGAATTCGCGCATGCGGATGCCGTTGAATTCCTTCAGCTTGATGCCGATGATCGTCAGCTCGCCGGCGCGGCCGAAGATCTCCTGCGCGGTGCGCAGCGGCAGGAACACCGTGCCGTCGTCCTGCGCGCCCGTCCGTTCCAGCACGCCCACCACCGTGAAGGCGTGCAGTTCCGGTTCCACCTTGCCGTTCGGCACGATGGTCGCGTAGAAGACGTCGCCCACCTTGCGTTGCTCGTATTCGGCCACCTCGTAGCCCATGACGACTTCGTTGGTCGCATCCGGCGCGAACCAGCGGCCGCCGGCGTAGCCCGCGCCCGTCTTGAGCTGCAGCCACGGCTTCATCTGCCGGAAGCTGTCCGGCTCCACTCCCGTCAGGATCGTGTACGCCGAAGCCGCCGGCGCGCCGTCCAGCGAGTAGCCCTGTTTTTCGGCGATGCCGATGAAGATCGGCGTGATGGCTTCGATGTCGGGATCGGTCCGGATCTCCGCGTGGGCTTCTTCGGGCAGGTACAGCAGCCCGCTGCCGCCCTTCAGCATCAGCGTCGCCGCCTCGTACGGGCACCCCTTGGCCATCACCATCACCTGGAACCCCAGCTGCTCGATGCTGCCGGCGATTGCCTGCCGGTAGCCCAGGTTGAATCCGCCGAGGCTCACCGCCACCGCCACGGCCAGCGCGACGCCGCCGGCCGTCAGCGCCGTCCGCACCGGACGCCGCACGAGGTTTTTCCAGGCCAGCGCGGAATAGGTCATGGCGCCGCCTCCCCGCCGAAAGTGATCCGCGTGCCGACGAACTGGTGATCGTCGCCCATCGGGATCCATTCGCCTTCCACTTCCGCCGTTTCGCCCACGTGCCGCGGCAACTCCGCGAAGTAGTCGCCCAGTTCGACGCGGATGGATCGCCCTTGGCCGTCGCGCAGGAACAGCCAGCAGCCGGCCGCCGGACACTGGCGCTCGATTTCGCCGACCACCCGCACCGGCTGCCGCCGGTAGGCGTCCGGCGTTTCCAGCAGCTGCGCGATCGCCACCCGCGGCGCATCCGTGAACGGTTCGCCGAAGTGCTGCTCCCGTTTCCGGCCGCACCCGGCCGTCCAGCCCGCGGCCAGCGCGAGCGCGAGAATCCAAACCGCTTTCGTTTTCATGGCATCGGCTCCTTTTCCTTTTGCGCCGCCGCGGCGCGCGCGTAGAACGGCTCGTGGCGGCGATCGAACGCGAACAGGTCGAGCAAGATCAGGTTTTTGCGCACGCCGCGCAGCGTGGCCGCCCAATCCGGGCGCGCCGCCTCGGGCAAAGCCGGCGGCGGCGCCAGGCGCCCCACCGGATCGGCCGCGTTGCCCGGATCGGCCGCCGCGTAGTAGTCGTGCTTGTAGAAATCCGCCAGCGACATCCCCGCGAACTGCCCGACGGCGTCCGGACTCCGCAGCGCGGCGCCGCCTGGACTTTCCAGCCGCTGGAAGAACATTCGCTCGATCGCGGCCGTTTCCGGATCCAGCGCCAGGAAAATCTGGATGACGCCGCCCCGCCCCGGCACGTTCACGCCGTGCACGTAGCCGATCTTCGCGTCGCCGCGAAACACGGAATACAGCGTGTAGGGCACGTCGAACGCCTCGTAGACCGGGTCCAGGTCGCCGCCGACCCGTTCGCGCAGCGCGGCGTAGGCCGCGCGGCCGTCCGGCAGCTTGGCCATTTCCTTCACGTCTTCGCGGTACGACGTCATCTCGGGATACAGCGCCTTCAGGTCGCGCGCCGGATTGCCCAGCGTGCAGCCGATCGCCCCGAACGCCGCCGGCGCCAGCGCCAGCCAACCGCAACATATCGCCGTTTTTCCGTTCATGTTCGCCTCACCAGTAGCGGTAGTATTGGACCATGGCCAGCGCGTCCGCACCGCCGTCCGGCGCCCGCAGTTGCCGCTCCAGCCCCAGCGCGATCCAGTGCAGCGAGGCGTTGCCGACGTCGTTGCGGAAATAGCGCGTCAGCGTCGCGCTCGTCCGCTCATCGACGTCCGGCCCGCGCCCGACTTCGGTCGGTTCGCGCTCGAAAAAGACGTATTGGACCGCGGCGCCCCAGCGGCGGCCCGGATGCAGCCAATCCGCCTGCGCCAGCCCGGACCAGACGGAGGCGTCTTCGTCCTCGCCGACCGCCGCTTCGCCCGTCAGCGTGAACGGACCGATGCCCGAATCCAGGCGCTTTCGCGCGTCGGCCCCCAGCCGCCAGGTGCGGATAGGCCCGTCGATTCCGGCATGCGGATCGAGACGCTCGCCATACGCGCCGCTCACGCCCGCCTCCAAACCGCGTTCGTTGATGTAATCGCCGTTGAGTCCGAGGCGCCCCACCGCCATTCCCGTTTGGCCGTCCAGCTTCTGGTCCGGCCCCGCGCCGAACACGTAGCCCGCCAGGTAATCCAGACGTTTCGTGGCGTTGCCGTAGGCCGTCGCCTGCCAATCGCGGTCGGCGCCGAACAGACGGTCGTTGGACAACTGCAGCAGCGTCCCGTGCGTATCGGTCTGCGAATTCAGCCCGAACGGCAGATAAAACCGCCCGGCACGCAGGTTGAAACGCCCCGGCTCGCCCAGGACGTTGTAGAAATCCGCATAGGCGTTGTGGGTTTCGTACGTCCACCGCCCCGCGTCCATCCCCATTGCGTCGGCCGCCGTGCCCAGCGCGTGGTCGCGATAGACCAGCCGCCCCTGGTAATCCACCGACGCCACCGTCTTCGTCGCCGTGGAAAACTTCTTCTGGACTTCGAAGCCGGCCGAGAGCCGCGAGGACAGGCGGTCGGTCTTCTCGAAATCGTCGGCCCCGACCGCCCACAGCAGGTACAGCTCTTTCCGGAAAAGGAGATTGTCCTTCCAGCCCGGCGCCGCGGCTTGCGCGTTCGTTTCCGGCACCGCCGGTTCCACGCCGGCGAACGGATCCGCGGCGCAGGCCGCCGCGGCCGTCGCCAGCCAAACCAAGCTGGACCGGAACCCGTTCATTCCGCTCCCGGAGCCTCCGGCGCTTTTTCAAGCTCCACGCCTTCGGCCTGCAATCGCGCGACGTATTTCGTCGGGTCGGCTTTTACTTCGCGAACGCAAGCTCCGCAGCAGACGTAGAGGCGATAGCCTTCCGCATCCACGTAGAGGGCCTTGTTCACCGGACTGCCCTTCATCACGGGACAGGTCGTCTGGGGCTTTCCGGCCGCGAAGGCCAGCGAAACCGAGGCCAACAACGCCGCGATCATCAGGATTCTCTTCATGTTCCGTTTCCTTTCGGGTTCGTTCTCAATAGGGTTTCTTCATCACGCGCAGCAGTTCGTCCATTTTGAGGTCCGCTTCCGCCGGCGATCCCGAGGCGAAGGCGTCGCGCACGCAATGGTCCACGTGCTTTTTCAGGATTTGCATTTCGACCGCCCGCAGCGCGGAACGGGCGGCTTGGAGCTGGGTGACGATATCGATGCAGTATTTCCGCTCTGCAACCATCCGCTGGATCCCCTGCACTTGGCCGGCGATGCGCCGCAACCGCTGGAGCGTCTCCTCGTGCGTCGTGGGGTGGGCCTTCGTTTTCATACTCCCAACATACCCCCAAGGGGTATCTATTCAAGTATCTCGATGGATATTGTGGAATATATGCGGAAATAATCGCCGCTGAACGAAGTTCAATAGGCTGCAGATCAATGGATTAGGGCTTTGGGATCGTTCAGCGATTTAATTCGCCGCGATCGGCCAGAAACAGCAGGAAATCCCCCAGCGCCTGGATCAGTTCATCCCGCACGTGGCGGTAGACGTCCTCCGGCAGGCCGATCGGATCGAGCACGTCCCGTTCCTCTTCCAAACCGAAGCCGTGCACGAGATGGATCTTCCCCGCCGTCTCCGGAAAGTGACGCGCGATTTCCCGCCGATGGCCGTCCGTCATCGCCAGAATGAAGGTCGCTTCGTCCGCCAGTTTCCGCGTGAGTTTCCGGCTGCGGTGCGCCGACAGGTCGATGCCGATTTCCCGCATGACGGCGAGCGCTGCGGGCGAAGCCGGCGTGCCGCCCCAAGCCGCCACGCCCGCCGATTCCGCCGTCCACCCCTTGCCCGCCAGCTTCTGCATCAGCCACCCTGCCGCCATCGGGCTCCGGCAGGTGTTCCCCGTGCACACCACCAGGACTTTTTTGGGAATCTGGCTGTCTTCCGCCATTCTTAATTCTTCATTCTTAATTGGCCTTAGTAGGACTTCGCCATCAGCACGCGCTGCGCGCTGGGCTTGCCGGTCAGGATGCAGGTGCCCGCGCCGCGCGCGGCGGCGGGAATCTGGCTTTCGAACGGAATGCAGCGGATGCTCGTCTCGAAACGCTTGGCCATTTCGTCCTCGTCTTCGTGCGTGCCGGCCCAATGCACCCAGGCAAAGCCGCCGCCTTCGCCCTTGAAAAAGGCCTCGAAGTCCTCCAGCGTATCGATGACGCGTGTGCGCTTCTCGCGCATGGCGCGGGCGCGCTCCAGCAGTTCCTTCTGCAGGACGTCCATCAGCGCCGGCATGCCGGCGATGGCTTCGGCGCGCGGCAGAAACTGCTTCTTGCGCTTGCGCAGATCCTGTTCGCTTTCGCCTTCCTTTTCCAGCACGAAGCGCCGCACGACGCACAGCGAGCCCTTTTCGAGATCCTTCGGGCCCACTTCGATGCGCACGGGCACGCCCTTGCGCTCCCACTCGTAGTACTTCGCGCCGGGCTGCAGCCCTTCGCGGTCGTCCACCTTCACGGCCAGCCCCTGCGCGCGCAGTTCGGTCGCCACGGCCTGCGCCTCGGCGATCGTCCGCGCCTGCTCGTCCGGCGTTTTGTAGATCGGCACGATCACGACCTGGATCGGCGCCAGTTTCGGCGGCAGGACCAGCCCGTTGTCGTCCGAATGCGTCATGATCAGCGCGCCGACCAGGCGCGTCGAGACGCCCCAGCTCGTCGCATGCACGTATTCGAGCTGGCCCGACGGATTCAGGAACTTCACGTCGCTGCTCTTGGCGAAATTCTGGCCGAGGTAGTGGCTCGTGCCCATCTGCAGGGCCTTGCCGTCCTGCATCATGCCCTCGATGCACTGCGTGTCGATGGCGCCGGCGAACCGTTCGCCCTCGGTCTTGTGGCCGCGCACGACGGGCACGGCCATCACGTTCTCCGCCACGTCGGCGTAGACGTCCAGCATGCGCGAGACCTCCTCGCGCGCCTCGGCTTCGGTCGCGTGCGCCGTGTGGCCTTCCTGCCACAGGAATTCCGCCGTCCGCAGGAAGAGGCGCGTGCGCATTTCCCAGCGCACCACGTTCGCCCATTGGTTGATCAGCAGCGGCAGATCGCGGTAGCTCTGGATCCAGTTCTTGTACTGGGCCCAAATGATCGTTTCGCTGGTCGGCCGCACCACGAGCGGCTCCTCCAGCTTCGATTCGGGATCCACCGTCACCTTGCCGTCGATGGATTTCAGCCGGTAGTGCGTCACCACGGCGCATTCCTTCGCAAAGCCGGCCGCGTGCTCCTCTTCCTTCGCGAGGAACGACAGCGGGATGAACAGCGGGAAGTACGCGTTCACGTGGCCCGTCGCCTTGAAGCGGTCGTCCAGCTCGCGCTGCAGCTTCTCCCAGATCGCGTAGCCGTGCGGCTTGATCACCATGCACCCGCGCACCGACGAATGGTCCGCCAGGTCCGCCCGCTTCACGACGTCCAGGTACCACTGCCCGTAGTCCGCCGCCCGCGGCGTGATGCCGTCCGCCGCCGTCGCCGGCTGCTGCTTCTGGTTCTGCTGATTGCTCATATTGGATTCCTTTTAAGATCCGATCCTAGCAGGAAAACAGGAAACATCAGGAAAACAGGAAAGAACCCCGGAATCTTTCCGTCTGCCGATCCTGATTTATCCTGTTTTCCTGTCTCATTCCTGTTTTCCTGCTAAATGGCTGTTCTGGCTCCGCGCTCACATGTTCGCGGCGATGGCCGCGCCGAACTCGGAACATTTCACTTCCTTCGCGCCGTCCATCAGCCGGGCGAAGTCGTAGGTCACCGTCTTTTGCGCGATGGCCTTTTCCACGCCCCGGACGATCAGGTCGGCCGCCTCGGTCCAGCCGAGATAGCGGAACATCATTTCGCCCGACAGGATCAGGGAGCCCGGATTCACCTTGTCCAGATTCGCGTACTTCGGCGCGGTGCCGTGCGTGGCCTCGAAGACCGCGCAGCCGCTGTCGTAGTTGACGTTGGCGCCCGGCGCGATGCCGATGCCGCCCACGCAGGCCGCCAAGGCGTCGGACACGTAGTCGCCGTTCAGGTTCAGGGTCGCGATCACGTCGTATTCCGCCGGACGCGTCAGGATCTGCTGCAGGAAGGCGTCGGCGATGCAGTCCTTCACCACGATCTTCCGGCCGGTCACCGGATCGGCGATCTCGTGCCACGGTCCGCCGTCCAGCGGCTTCGCGCCGAACTCGTCGCGCGCCGTCGCGTAGCCCCAATCGCGGAACGCGCCTTCCGTGAACTTCATGATGTTGCCCTTGTGCACCAAGGTCACGCTCCGGCGACCGTTCTCGATCGCATAGCGGATCGCCGCCCGCACGAGGCGCCGGGTGCCCTCTTCCGACACCGGCTTGATGCCGATGCCCGAGCTGCCCGGGAAGCGGATTTTCTTCACGCCCATGTCCTTTTGCAGGAAATCGACGACCTTCTTCACTTCCGGCGTCCCCGCCGCCCATTCGATGCCGGCGTAGATGTCTTCGGCGTTCTCGCGGAAGATGACCATGTCGGTCTTTTCCGGATGCTTCACGGGGCTGGGCACGCCTTCGAACCAGCGCACCGGCCGCAGGCAGACGTAGAGATCCAGTTCCTGCCGCAGGGCCACGTTCAGGCTGCGGATGCCGCCGCCCACGGGCGTCGTCAGCGGGCCCTTGATGGAAACGAGATAATCGCGGCAGGCCGCGAGCGTTTCCGCCGGCAGCCAGGTGTTCGGGCCGTAGACTTCGTTCGCCTTCTCGCCCGCGTAGATTTCCATCCAGGCGACTTTGCGCTTGCCGCCGTAGGCCTTTGCCACCGCCGCGTCCCAAACGGTCATCGCCGCGCGAGTGATGTCCGGCCCCGTGCCGTCGCCCTCGATGAAGGGCAAAATCGGCCGGTCCGGCACCTGCAGGCGCCCGTCCGGGCCCATCGCGATTTTCTGCCCGTCCGCGGGCACCTGGATCTTGCTGTCGCTCATCTCTCGCCGTCCTTTCAAATCGGAATTTTCCATGCCGTGGAAAAAAGGTTTCCATACGGTGGAAAAACGCGCCGAGACTTTTCCACACTGTGGAAAAAAGGTCAAAACAAACCGCGGCGGCGGCAGGCGCGCCGAAAGCGGCGCTTTGGGCTGTTCAAGCGGCCGGCACCCGCCTATTCTTTGTGCCATGAAGCACCCCGTGAAGGAATCGGCCGGCCCCTACGAGATTTCGCTTTCGCGCATCAAGGACCTGCCGGGGCACCGGCGGCCGCGCGAGCTGGCGCTGGAGGCGGGCATCCAGAACGTACCCGACGAAATCCTGGTCGCCATCCTCTTGCGGGCGGGCACCCGCGGGCAAAGCGTGATCGACCTCGCCCGCCAGGTGCTCGACCGCCACCAGGGCTCGCTCGCGCGCCTCGCCGCCGCCCACCACGACGAACTGCTCGCGCTGGGCATCAAGGGCCTGGGTCCCGTCAAGATCCTGGAATTGCGGGCCGCGCTCGAGCTGGGCCGCCGCGCCGCCGGCGAGCGCAACGAAGCCCTGCCGCTGATCCGCGAGCCGGCGCACGTGCTGGGCCTGTTGCGGAAGGAAACCGCCCAGCTCGACCAGGAAACGTTCTGGGTGCTCATGCTGGATCAGAAATACCGCCTCCGCCGCGCGCCCGAAGCCGTCACGAAAGGCATCCTCGACGCCAGCTTCGCCCACCCGCGCGAAGTGTTCCGCGAAGCCATCCGCATGGCGGCGGCGGCGATCATCGTCGCCCACAACCATCCGTCCGGCGATCCGACGCCCTCCGCCGAAGACGTCCGCGCCACCCGCCAACTCGTCGAAACCGGCAAAATCGTCGGCATCCAGCTGCTCGACCACATCGTCATCGGCGGCAAAAAGCCGCATCCGGCGCCCTACGTCAGCCTGCGCGAAGCCGGCCTCGTGGACTTCCAATAGGCCCGTCTTGCATTGACAAATCGGACGCGGTTCCCTTGAATGTGCGCGTTTTCGATCCTGCGGGAAGGAAACCCACCCCATGAAAAACCGATTCTTCTTCATTTTGGTCTCGCTGGTTCTGCTGGCCGGCACCGTTGGCGCCGCCGCCGCCGAGGAACTCCGCGTCTTCGCGTCCCGCGATTTCCAGCCCGCGCTCGGAGAAATCACCCGGCTGTTCGCCCAACAAACCGGTTTCGAAGTCGGCACGACCTCCGGAAATTCCACGGCGCTGGCCGAAAAGATCATCCGCGGCGCCAAAGCCGACGTGTTCTTCCCCGCCACCGAAAGCGACATGCAGCTCGTCGTGGAAAAGGGCCTGGTCGACGTCGCCCTCAAGCGCAACGTCCTCGTCGTGCCCCCTTCCGAACCGCCCGAGGAAGGTGAAACCCCCGAAATCCAGTACACCTCCGCCGCCGTGCTGCGCGACGCCCCGAATCGCCTGCAGGCGATGGCGTTCCTCGAGTTTCTGGCATCGGAGCCGGCCCGCGAAGCGTTCGCCCGCCAGGGCTTCGCGCTGCCCTAAGGTTTCGCCCGTTCGGCGGCCCGTGCCGCCGCCGCGGCCGCTTCCTCCGGCCGACCCTGCGCTTCGAGGCAAACGCCCAGATCGCGCCAGCCCTTGCCTTCGTCCGGCCGCAGTTCCACCACGCGCCGCAGCAGGCGTTCCGCTTCGTCCCATTGTCCCGCCCGGCTTTCCAAAATGCCCCAGTTGGCCCATGCCGCGATCGCCTGCGGATTCGCCTCGGTCGCGGCGCGGTAGAATTCGCGGGCACCGTCCGCGTCGCCCGCCTTGTCGCGCAGCAGGCCCAGCCACGTCGCCGCCGTTGCGCTCTTCGGATTCTGGAAATACGCCGCCGTCCACAGCTTCTCCGCCGATTCCCACTGGCCGAGGCGCAGCGCCAGCAGCAACGCATAGATCGCGGCCAGCGACGCCAGGCCCAGCGTACGTCCCCGGCGCGACTGGTGCGACAAGATCCAAGCCGCCAGCACCGCGAATCCCGGCGCGAGCGGATAGAGATAGCGGTCCGCCACCGGATGCAGCAACGGCCACAGATTCGAGACCGGAGCGAAGAACGCCAGCATCCAGACCAGTCCCAGCGCCAATTCCGGCGCGGCGCGGCGCGCCTTCCACGCGCCGACCGCTGCCAGCGCCAGCCAGACCATGCCCCACAGCGAACGCAGCGACGCCGGCGCCGTCACCGGCGCGAATCCGGGCGTCACGTTCAGCGGCCACGGCACCAGCAACAGGCGCAGCGAACGCGCCCACAGCGCCGGCGCCGAATACAGCGTTGCGGGGAACCGCAGCGATTCGCCGTTCCACGCGCCGCCCGCCGCCTGCAGATCCACCGGCAGCAGCGCCCAGAGCGCGAAAAACGCCGCGGCCAGTCCGCACGCTCCCGCCAACCAAATTCCCTTGGACCGGCGGCCGCCGGAAACCGCCGAAGGAAACAGAACCATCAGCGCGCCCAGCAGCAGCGGCGCGACCAAGGCCGTTTCCTTCGCCAACAGCGCCAGCGCCAGGGCAAGCAGGCCCCCGCTGCGGCAAATCGCGGCTCGCGGCCCTTTCGCCAGGAAGCCGTGCAGGAACGCCAGCACGAAGAACAGGCACAGCACGTCGGCGCGAAAGCCCGGCGCATGCACCGCTTCCGACAACACCGGATGCAGTCCAAAGAGAATTCCCGCGGCGGCCGCGAAATACACGCGCCCCGTCAACCGCAGCAACAGCCCCGCCAGCAACGCGGCGCATCCCAGATGCAGCAGCAGGTTCGTCGCCCGCCAGCCGGCGGGTTGCAGGCCATAGAGCGCCCGATCGATGAAATAGGTCGCCAGCACGGCCGGACGGCGGCCGTTCACCACCTGCGGATCCGCCAGCGTCTGGCCGGCCAGCACGTTCCCGAGATTCGCCGGATCTTCCAGATACGCGTTTTCCGCGATCATCCCGACGTCGTCGTACAGGAACGGAGCCGACAGGCCGACCAGCCACGGCGCAGCGACGACGGCCAATCCGAGCACCCATTTCCACGCGCGATTCATGCCGCGCATTGAAAGCGCGGCGCGCCCGCTTGTCAACGCCGCCTTTTTTGCTTTTCCCTTTCCGGATGCTTCCCCTACACTTCCGCCGTGAAAAAGAACCCTTCCCTCCTCCGTTATCTGTGTCTTTCCGCGATCCTGTTCGCGCTGGCCGCGCCGACCGGCGCCGAAGCCGCCAAGAAATGGCGCGAGTATACGGATTGCCGCATGATTCCCAACCCCGCGAACGACGGCGACAGCTTCCACGTCAAGGCCGGCAACATCAAGTCGAAGACCTATCTGTTCCGCCTCTACTTCACGGACACGCCCGAATCCGAATCCTCCCTGCCCGAGCGGCTCCAGGAACAGGCCGATTATTTCGGCATCGCCGATCTCAAGGACGTCGTCAAGGCCGGCAAGGAAGCCACCCGTTTCACCGAAAACTTCCTCAAGGACGGCTTCACCGTCCACTCGCGCCTGTCCGACGCGCTGGGCCGTTCCGACAAAGATCGCGACTACGCCATGGTGATCAACGCCGCCGGTCAGGATCTCGGCACGGAACTGGTGCGCAACGGCCTTGCCCGCGTCTACGGCAACGGGACCGATCTGAGCGAACTGGACGCCTACAACCGGTCGGAGGACGCCTGGTGGCGCCGCCTGCGCCAGGCCGAACTCGAAGCCAAGAAGGAAAAGCGCGGCGCCTGGGCCTTGGCCGCCGGCCCCGTCAATCCCCTCGCCGCCCTGACGGCTCCGCGCGAGGTGGCCGAACAAGACGTCGTCCTCGCGCGGCCGATCTACCTCTATCCCCTCGACCCGAGCAACGTCCGGCCTCTGGGCACGCTGCAGGCGGGCCTGACGGTCCACGTGGTAAAGGGGGCGACCCCCGACAAGGCGCAGGTGCGCTTCACGTCCTCCTCGGGACAAGTCTACGAAGGCCTCGCCCGCTTCACCGACCTCGGCATCTGAAATGGCCGCCATGTTTGACCTGAAAACCTATCTCGCCAACGGCGCGCACTGGATCGAAACCGAACTCGACCGCCTCGTGCCGGCGGCGGACGTCCGTCCCGCCGCGCTCCATGCCGCGATGCGCCACGGCCTGTTCGCCGGCGGCAAGCGACTCCGCCCCCTGCTCTGCGCCGCCTGCGCCGAAGCTTGTGGCGCATCCCGCGATGCCGCCTTGTTTCCCGCCGCCGCCATCGAGTGCCTCCACACCTACACCCTCATCCACGACGATCTGCCCTGCATGGACGACGACGACCTCCGCCGCGGCATCCCCACCTGCCACAAGGTCTACGGCGAAGCCACCGCGCTGCTCGCCGGCGACGCTTTGCAGGCGCTGGCGTTCCAACTGGCCGCCCAAACCCCCATCGCCGCTCTGGACGTCGTCCGCGAACTCGCGGCCGCCGCCGGTTCCGTCGGCGTCGTCGGCGGCCAGGTCGAAGACATGCTCGGCGAACGTCTGCCGCCGGACGAGGATCGCCTGCGCTTCATCCAGCGGCACAAGACCGGCGACTTGATCGTCTGCGCCTGCCGCATGGGCGTCCTCGCCGCCGGCGGTCCCGCCGCCGCGCTGGACGCCGCCACCCGCTACGCCGCGGCCGCCGGCGAAGCTTTCCAGATCGCCGACGACCTGCTCAACGCCACGGCCACCGCCGAACAGCTCGGGAAGGCCGTCGGCACCGACGCCGCCCGCGAAAAAACCACGGCGATTTCCGTCTACGGCCTGGACGGCGCGCAACGGCGGCTGCACGACCTGATCGCGGAATCCCTCGCGGCCCTCGCCGACTTCCCCGGCAAGACCGCCCCCCTCGCCGCCCTCGCCCGCCACGTCGCCGACCGAAAGAACTAAATCCGTTTTCTCGCAAAGACGCAAAGAACGCCAGAATGACGGAAAACGAAATCAGCCGGTTCGTAGTGGATGCGGCCATCGCCATCCATCGCGAATTGGGTCCCGGCCTGCTTGAATCGGTTTATGAGATTCTATTGGCGGATGAACTGGCGAGGAAGGGCTTGAAGGTCGAACGCCAGGTTCCCGTTCCATTTGAATTTCGCGGACGACGATTCGACGAAGGGTTTCGCGCCGACATCGTCGTGGACGACAAAGTCATTTTGGAGCTGAAATCCATTGAATCGCTGCACGACGCCCACAAGAAACAGTTGTTGACCTATCTTCGGGCGACCGGAAAGAAACTGGGGCTTCTGCTGAACTTCGGAGAAGCCACGATGAAAAGCGGGATCGTCCGCATCGTCAACGGTCTTCCCGACCCCTCTTGACTCTTGGCGCCCTTTGCGCCTTCGCGAGAAAAACGGCTGCTATTTTTGCCGCACGATCTCCACGGCCACGCTTTGGGTCAGCGGCAGCGCCTTCGGCTTGTCCACCGTCACGCGCACGGTCCGCACCTGCGGATGTTTCAGGCAGACCGCCGCCACGCTCTCCGCCAACGCCTCGACCAGCCGGAACTTCCCTTTTTTCGCGACGGCGACCGCCTCGGCTTCGATCGACTCGTAGTCCAGCGTGTCTTCCAGCCGGTCCGATTTCGCCGCCTTGCGCGTGTTGCATTCCAGCGAGATGTCCATCCAGACCGGACGGTTTTTCGTCCGTTCCGGCGGATACATCCCCAGCACGCACTGCGTTTCGACCCGCCGCAGGTGGATCCAATCGCCGCCCGGCGGTCGGGGCGCTTTTTTCGGTTTGTTCATGGCTCGGTCCTCGTCTGCCGAAGAACGGGCGTTTCGCGGACGACGTCCGCGGCGACGGCGCCGTTTCTTCGAGAAAGAACACCATACCCCCCCCCGATTTCGTTCCGCAATCTTTCAGAAGTCAAAATTGCGTTAAAATCGCGTGATAGCGCCGTAAGCTTCATCTCGGGCTTGCGACGACCTGCGCCATCCTTTAACCTTCCCCCCAACAAGGAGTGCGGACCATGAGCAACACTTCGGCAACCCGGGAACAGTGGAGCGGCGCATGGGGGTTCATTCTGGCGGCCGCCGGTTCGGCCATCGGACTGGGCAACATCTGGAAGTTCCCCTACATCACCGGCGAAAACGGCGGCGGAGCCTTCGTGCTGGTGTACCTGCTGTGCATCGCCGTCATCGGCGCGCCGGTCATGATCTGCGAATTCGCGCTCGGTCGCCACACGCAGCGCAATCCGGTCGGCGCGTTCCGGGCCCTCGCGCCGAAATCCTCCGTGCTGGCCCATCTCGTCGGGCTCGGCGTGCTGTTGGCGGGAATTTTCTTGCTGCTCTTCCGCTGCTGGGGCTGGGGCGCCATCCTCGTCGGGCTCGGTCTGCTCGTGTTCCGCTACGGCTGGGTCCTCGTCGGCGTCATGGGCGTCGTCGCCGGCTTCACGATCCTGTCCTTCTACAGCGTCGTCGCCGGCTGGACCGTCGGCTACGTCTGGAAGGCCGCCACCGGCCAGCTCGACTTCGCCACCGTCGAGGCCGCCAAGGAACACTTCGGCCATTTCATCGTCTCTCCCGCCTGGGCCGTCGGCTGCCATTTCGTCTTCATGGCCCTGTGCGTCCTCATCGTCTACAAGGGCGTCAAGTCCGGCATCGAGCGCTGGTCGAAAATCCTCATGCCGGTGCTTTTCCTCATCCTCCTCGCCCTCATCGTCCGCAGCCTGACCCTGCCCGGCGCCATGGCCGGCGTCCGGTTCTACCTGACCCCCGACTTCTCCAAGATCAACGCCGGCAGCGTGCTGATCGCCCTCGGCCACGCGTTCTTCTCGCTCTCCCTCGGCATGGGCGCCATGATCACCTACGGCAGCTACATCGACCGCAAGGAAAACCTCTTTTCCGCCACGCTGTCCGTCGTCGCGCTCGACACCCTCATCGCCCTCATGGCCGGTCTCGCCATCTTTCCCGCCGTCTTCGCGCAGGGCTTCGGGCCCGACGCCGGCCCCGGCCTCGTCTTCCAGGTGTTGCCCACCGTCTTCCACCAGATCCCGCTTGGTTCCTTCTGGGCGTTCCTGTTCTTCGTTCTCCTGCTGATCGCCGCCCTCACCTCCGGCATCAGCCTGCTGGAAGTCGTCACCGCCTATTACGTCGACGAGCGCGGCTGGGCCCGCCATCGCGCGGCCATCGTTTTCGGCGGCGCAATCTTCCTGCTCGGCGCTTTCTGCGCCGTCAGCGTCGCCGACTGGTCCCGCCTCGAATGGATCCATTCCTTGCTGCTGAAGGTCTTCGGATCCGTCAAAGGCTCCTTCTTCGACGTCATGGACAACCTGTCTTCCAACTGGCTGCTGCCGCTGGGCGGCCTGTTCATTTCTCTTTTCACCGGCTGGATCTGGGGCACCAAGCACGCCCTCGACGAAATCCGCCACGGATCCAGCAACTTCGGCGACGTCCACCTGCTGAGCCTCCTTGCCGGGCTCAAAGACGACCCCTCGCACAATTCGCAGGTGCACGTGCTCACGCTCGCGTCCCTCTGGGGCATCTTCATCCGCTTCATCTCGCCCGTCGCCGTGCTCATCGCGTTCCTCCACACCGTCGGCTGGATCAAGCTGAACTGAATTCAAGACCGGATTCCTCCCATGGGACACAAGCTCACGCCCAAGATCATCCTCGAAGGCACCCGCCTGACCTTCAAGACCGACCTCGCCTTCGCGCTCAACGAGCATCCGCGCATCGTCGGTCCCCGCCGCTACCGCTACCACTCGCCGCTCGTTTCCGGCGAATGGTGCGCCTTCACCAACTTCCCCTGGGGCCGCGGCCTCATCAATTTCGAGCCGCAGGAAGAAGCCCTGGCGATGGAAACCTACGCCACGTGGACCCGCCTCTTCGAACTCCAGCGCTACTACTCGTGGATCGTCGACCGCTTCCACCTCTCCACCCGCATGTTCCAGCTCATGGCCCGGGGCAAGGACTACGACTTCCGCTGGCTGGAAGAGCGCCTGCGGCCCCTCAACTTCCGCCTCGTCTACTGCGTCCGCACTCCCGCATCCTTCGCCGCCGCCCGCGAAAAACGCCTGCAGGTCTCCGGCAAGCCCGATCAGTACGACGACCTCTCCCTCTTCGTCCGCGAACAGGAAGTCCTCGATCGTCTCGTCGCCGACTCCATCCTTCCCGTCCTCCGGCTCGATATGTCCGACAACGACGTGCCCGCCGCCGCCGACCGCGTCGCCGACTGGCTCGCAGCCACCGGCGGGCTTTGGATGGAGACCTAGCATGCGCCGAAAAACCGCTCTCCTTGCCGGTCTTTGCGCCGTCGCCCTCGTCGCTCGCGCCGTGCCTCCCCCGACCGCCGTCCGCGTCCGCATTCCGCCGGAAATGGACATGGAGAACCTTCGCATCGGAGCGGGCATCTACGGCCAAGGGCTTCAGGCCGGCGACCAGCCCGGCAAAAAAGGCGTCTGCGAATACGAAATTTTCTGCACGACTTCCGACGTCGTCAAGCTTTTCGCCTACCTGCCCGGATACCGCATCGACTATGTCGATGACCTGCGCGCCGGCGATTCCTGGAACCCCTTCTTCGTCCCCCTGGATTCCATTCCGCTGGAAGGCAAGCTCGTCGATTCTCAAGGCCGGCCCGTCGCCGACGAAACGCTCGTCTTTACCTATTTCATGGACGAAGCCGCCTCCTTCTTCGGCTATTCCGACGGCGGCGTTCCCCGTCTGCCCATGGCCTCCGCCCGAACGCGCGCAGACGGCTTTTTCTCCACCTCCATCCCCGATATCGCCGGCGATCCGTTTTTCGCCAATTCCGCTTTTTCTCACTCTTCGGTCGAATCGCGCCGGCTGGATATCGCCCTCGCCTCTGCCCCATCCCGGTTCGATTCCCCCTGGGTCCTCGAACCCTCCCATCTCCCGCTTCAAAATGGGTATGCCGTCCCCGTTGAAATCCGCCGCATCGGCAAGGCCACCCTCAACGGAAACATCTCGCCCGAATTCCTCCGAAAACACGGCATCTCGGGCGTCGTCCGCAACGGCCCCTGGCCCGAAGAGGAAACCGGATTCCGCATCGACCTGCGGGCCAACACCGACAGCGGAAGCTACGGTTGCATTCTTCGGTCCAATCTCGCATTTTCCGTGATCCTCCCGCCGGGTCGCTGCGACCTTCAACTGAACGAAATGAAACGCGGCTATCTCCTCCATCAATCCGTTCCCGTCCGATCCGGCCTCATCCTCGAAGAAAACGAGGTTCTCGATCTGCGGATCGAATAGCGTCCCGCCGAAAACGGCGGTTGGCTGTTCCGTGCTTTTACCTTATCTTGCCTTCTCCATGTTGCCCATCCACGCCATCCGGAACGATCTGGCCGCCGCGCTGAAGCGCTCGCGGCGGATCATCCTGACCGCGCCCACCGGTTCGGGAAAATCCACGCAGGTGCCGCAGATGCTGCTGGATCTGGGCGCGCTGGGCGCGGGCAAGGCCGTCGTGCTCCAGCCGCGGCGCCTCGCCACGCGCCTGCTGGCCAAGCGCGTCGCCGAAGAACGCGGCGCGAAGCTCGGCGGCGAAGTCGGCTACCAAATCCGCTTCGAATCCGTCTGCGGCCCCGCCACGCGCATCCATTTCGAGACCGAAGGCATCCTCCTGCGCCAGATGCTCTCGCAGCCCGACCTGCCGGGCGTCTCCGCGATCCTGTTCGACGAATTCCACGAACGCCACGTCTACGGCGACGTCACCCTCGCCCAGGCGCTGCGCCTCCAGAAAACCACGCGGCCGGATCTCCTGCTGATCGTCATGTCGGCCACGCTCGACACGCGCCTGCTCCAGCCGTATCTGGAACCCTGCGAACTCGTCCATTCCGAAGGCCGCGCCTTCCCCGTCGAGATCGAACATCTCGCGAAGCCCCTGCATCCCGACCGCGACACGCCGTGGGACGCCGCCGCGGAAGCCTACGAACGCGCCGCGCACGAAGGGAAGAATCCCGGCGACGCGCTCATCTTCATGCCCGGCGCCTACGAAATCCAGCGCACGATCGACGCCCTGCGCCGGACGGACGCCGCCAAAGGCGCGCTGCTCCTGCCCCTGCACGGCGAATTGCCGCCCAACGACCAGGACGCCGCCGTCGCGCGCTACGACCGCAAGAAAATCGTCGTGGCCACCAACGTCGCCGAAACCTCGCTCACCATCGACGGCATCCGGCTCGTGATCGACGCCGGCCTCGCGCGCGTCGCCCGCTTCGATCCCTGGCGCGGCATCAACACGCTGTTGATCGAAAACATCTCGCGCGCTTCCGCCGACCAGCGCTCCGGCCGCGCCGGCCGCACCGCCCCCGGCCACGCCATCCGCCTTTGGACGGAGCAGGAGCACGCCGGCCGCGCCGGACACGACCTGCCCGAAATCAAACGCGTCGATCCGTCGGAAATCCTGCTGACACTCAAGGCGCTGGGCGTGCGCGACGTCGCGGCCTATCCGTGGCTGGAGCCGCCCGAGCCCAAGGCGCTGGAACGCGCGCTGACCCTCCTGCGCGATCTCGGCGCCCTCGCCGGCGACGGCGCGCCCACCCCGCTGGGCCGGCGCATGCTGTCGTTCCCCGTCCATCCGCGCTACGCCCGCATGCTGCTCGCCGCCGGCGAACGCGGCGCCGTGAAACCCGTCGCGCTCATCGCCGCCATCGCGCAAGGCCGCTCCCTGCTCGTGCGCAACGCGGGAAAACCCGCCGCCGAACAGCGGCGCGATCTGCTGGGAACGTCCGGCTCGGACCTGTTCGTGCTCATGCGCGCCTGGAACTACGCGCGCCAGAACGGATTCGACCTCGGCCGCTGCCGCCGCCTCGGCATCCACGCCGCCTCCGCGCGCCAGGTCGGCCCGCTCTGGGACCATTTCCTGCGCATCGCCGAATCGCAGCGGCTGCCGATCGAATCCGCGCCGCCCGAGGACGAGGAAATCGCCAAGTGCGTCCTCGCGGGATTTTCCGACCAGGTCGCGCACCGCCTCGACCGCGGTACGCTGCGCTGCGATCTCGTCCACAAGCGGCGCGGCGAACTCGCCCGCGAATCCGTCGCCGACGAAGCCCCCCTGCTCGTCGCCAACGAAATCCACGAAATCGGCCGCGGCGACGGCGAAGTCAACGTCCTGCTCACGCAGGCCACCGCCATCCGCGAGGAATGGCTCCGCGAGCTGTTCCCCGACGATTTTTCCGAGCGAATCGCCGTCGATTGGGACGCCGCCGCCAAGCGCGCCGTCGCCCGCCGCGAAATCGTCTTCCGCGATTTGGCCCTCGATTCGCGCCCCCTCGACCCGCCGCCGGCAGAAGAATCCGCGCGTCTGCTGGCCAAGGCCGTCCTGGCCGGCGAGTGCGTTCTCAAGGAATGGGACCGGGCCGTGGACCAATGGATCGCGCGCGCGAACCTGCTGGCCAAAACCTGCCCCGACTGGGAACTGCCCGCCTACGACGATGCGGCGCGCGAACTGCTGGTCCAGCAGATCTGCCACGGCGCGGTTTCCTACAAAGACGTCAAGGACCGGCCGGTGCTCCACGCGGTGAAAGCGCTGCTCTCGCCCGCGCAGATCGCGCTCGTGGAAAAGCACGCGCCCGAACGCGTCGCGCTCGCCAACGGCCGCAGCGTCAAGGTGCAGTACGCCGATGCGGCCGAACCGTACGTGTCCGCGCGCATCCAGGAACTGTTCGGCGTCGAATTCCTCCCCGCCATCGCCGCAGGCCGCGTGCCGCTGGTGATCCATATCCTGGCCCCCAGCCAGCGGCCCGTGCAGATCACGAAGGATCTTCCCGGCTTCTGGCGCGACCATTATCCGCGCATCAAGCAGGAACTGCGCCGGAAATACCCCAAGCACGAGTGGCGCTAGCCCTCGGCGAACTTGTGCAAATGGAGATCGAGGATCGGGTGCGCCCGCTCCCAACCGAGCTTCAGTTTGCCCAGATCGAGCAGCTATGGCGCCGATAATGTCAAGGCAATGGATGTGCGAGCCCTAATGGCTGTCCGGCAACCCAAACCGAATTGGGCGTTGCAAAAGCTTTCATCGCCTTTTGATGCCATTCTTGAGCTTGAACGACGTCCTTTTTTACGCCGCAGCCATGGGCATAACAGTTTCGAAGATTAATCATGGCATCAGGACAACCCCGAGCCGCCGCTAAACGGTATAATGCCAACGCCTTTTGCATATCCCGTTCCACGCCGTTGCCCGTTTCGTAGCTGTAGCCCAAGTTGCTTTCCGCATAGGGTTCTCCTTGTTCTACGGCCAATTGAAACCACTTGATGCCTTCGGTCGGATTTATAGGAAGCCCATTGCCCGTAACATAAAATAAGCCGATTTTGTTCTGCGCCTGCGCCATCCCATTGCTAGCAGCCTGCATGTACCACGGTATTGCCGCGGAGATATCCGGCACGCATCCCTTGCCGTTTTCATGCATCCATCCCAAATTGTATTGGGCAGCTATACAGCCATTTGTGGCCGCTTTTTGGTGCCACTGCATTGCAAGCCGAAAATCCAGGGGCACGCTCCGGCCATGTTGATAAAACTCGCCAATTTTCTCGGTCGCAGATATCTGACCGTTCTCGCTGGCCATTCTATATTGACGCAACGCCTCGTCATAGTTTTGGGTCACTCCATGTCCCAATTCATAACAAACACCCAAATTGTACATGGCATCTGGATTGCCTTGATCGGCAGCCAATTTAAACCAAACAACCGCCTGGGCAAAATCTTTCTCGGCTCCTTGGCCGTCATAATAGCAATTTCCCAATGCGAGTTGAGCTGGATCGCTGCCAGCCAGTGCCCCCTTCTCATAACACTTTTTCGCCATCTTTAAATCCGGGGCCGTGCCAATGCCGATCATGTAATGCTGACCCAATGCATAGCAAGCGGGAATGCTGCCATGCAACGCCGCTCGATTGAACCAGACAATCGCCTCGCTGGCATTAGATTGAACCACTAAACCTCGCGCGAAATACGTGCCGACCGCATATTCCGCATTTGAATGGCCCATGGCCGCCGCCTGGCAAAACCAACGATAGGCTTCGGGATCGTCCTTGGAAGTCCCCTTGCCACTTGAAAGACAAGACGCCAAGGCGTATTGGGCCTCGACCTCCCCATTTTCCGCCGCTTTTCTAAGCCAATGGACTCCTTCGGCTTGCTCTGCTTGCAGCTCGATTCGCTCGGTATAACAAAGCCCCAAGGCAAGTTGCGCCCATGGCATGCCCTGTGCCGCCGCCAGCCGATACCATCGAATAGCTTCCGTGAGATTGGATTCAACGCCTATTGCTTTCTCACAGCAAATACCCAAATTGTATTGCGCTGCGCAATTACCTTGCGATGCGGATTTCCGATACCAAAATACGGCGCGTTCGGGATTTAACTCCACACCCATCCCGTCTTGATAGCACGCGCCCAAGTTGGCTTGGGCGCACGGATCGTTAAGGTCGGCGGCCAGTTGATACCACTTCAGCGCTTCATCGATATTCGCACAAACTCCAATCCCCTTTTTATAACAAAGTCCGAGGTGGTTTTGCGCAGCCGCATAATTTTGATTTGCCGATTGTCGGTACCAGTAAACCGCGTTGGTTGGATCGGGCGAAGTGCCAATTCCCTTTTCGTAGTGACTCCCCAAACGGCATTGCGCCTCGGGATCGCCTTCTTCCGCCAACTGTTTTACGACAATGAAGCGGCTTGCGTCCAAAACCGTTTCAATTGCCGAAACCGAATCGGATATGACATTCAGGCGAACCGCAGCAATGCAATCCTCGCAAAGAAAGCACGCCAACAATACAAGCAAGGCCCGCCGAGATTTCATAATCGTTTACTATGCAATTATTGCGCGCGGATACAAGAATCAACACTTGTCGTCCACGCCAATTCCCGACTGCTTGCGGCAACCGTTCTTTCAAGCAGCCACCTGCGGGAAAATACATTGCTATGCCAAAAATTGCTGCAAACGAATTTCGAGGATCGGCTCCGCCTGCGCCCAGCCCCGCTTGAGCTTGCCCTGGTCGAGCAACAGTTCCGCGAGTTCCCGCATCGTTTCCTGCCGCGCCGCGCCTTCTTGTTCCTTCATCCGACGGCTTAACCGTTCGCGCTGAGCGTCGAGCTGCCGCTGCCAGATGCGGAGCACCAGATCCTGGGCGGCCTTGGCGACGCCCATATCCGCTTCCGTCCCCACCACCTTCTGCGGAGCGTTGACGATCCGCGCGGCAAGGACCTGGCACTCCTCGCTTTCGTCGTCGAGCGCCGCCATCAGATCGCCTTCTTCCTCCGCCAGCGCGTGGATGATGGCCCGGCAGCCCGGATCGGCGATCAGGGCATAGGGCAGCCAGCGCCGCACGAAACCGGCCAATTCCGGATCGCCGGCGGCGAGCAGCATCGCCAATTCCACTTCGTCCAGCGGATGCGCGGCCGGCGCGTCAGGCGCCGGCTCCGCGACGGGCGGCGCCGGACGGAACTTCTGGCGGACCGCCGCTTTCAAATCGCGCCGCAAGGCGTCGAAACCCACGCCGAGGCCGGCGGCGGCCTCGCGCAACATCTGTTCGGTCTGCACCGCGCCCTGCGCGTGCGCGGCCAGGTCGAGGGCCGCGCGCGTGGCGCGCAGCAAGCCCTCCTGCGTGCTGAGATTTTCGCTTTTCCGCAGCAGGCCGAGCAGGAACCCCATCGGCGTCTGGGCGTCCTGCAGCACGGCGGCGAAGGCCTCGGAACCTTTTTTCAGGATCAGCGAATCGGGATCCTCGCCCGGCGGCAGCGCGGCGAGCGAGACGGCCAAACCTTCCGCGATGAGCAGTTCGGCGCTGCGCAGCGCGGCCTTCTGGCCCGCCGCGTCCGCGTCCAGCACCACCACGACGTGGTCCGCGTAGCGCTTGAGCAGCGCCGCGTGCTCGGAGGTGAACGCCGTGCCCTGCGAGGCCACCGCGTTCTTGAATCCGCCCAGATGGCAGCGGATGCAGTCGATTTGCCCCTCGACCAGCAGCGCCCGGCGCGCATCGAGGATTTCCCGCTTCGCCTTGTCGAGCCCGAACAGGATGCGGCTTTTCCGGAACACCGCCGTTTCGGGCGTGTTGACGTATTTGCCGCCGGCCTTGTCGTCCGCCTTCAGCACCCGCCCGCTGAAGCCGACCGCGCGGCCCAGTTCGTCGCGGATCGTGAACATGACGCGGCCGCGGAACCGGTCGTAGAGGTTGCCCTTTTCGTTGGTCGACAGCAGCCCCGCCGCTTCCAGCGCCTTCATCCGGGGCCCGTTGCGCGGGCCGGCCGCGTCGGACAGAAACCCCCAGCCTTCCGGCGAATAGCCGATGCCCCACTCCTTGCAGGCGGCGACGTCCAGCGAACGTTTTTTCAGATAGTCCCGCGCGCCTGCGGCTTCCGGACTCTGGAGCAGTTCCTTCTGGTAGCGCTTGGCGGCGTCCTCGTTGGCGGCGAAGATTTCGTCCTTGCCCGGCCCCTCCCTCGTACCGGAACGATTCTCGTCGATCTGGATCGCGATGCCCGCGCGCGACGCGAGCATCCGCAGCGCCGTCGGGAAATCGACGTGGTCGTAGAGCATCACGAACTTGAACACGTCGCCGCCGGCGCCGCAGCCGAAGCAATGGAACGCCTGGCGCGCCGGGTTGACGTGGAACGAAGGGGTCTTCTCCTTGTGGAACGGGCACAAGGCCTTGGCCACGTGCCCCGTCCGCTTGATCTGGATATAGGAACCGATGACGTCGGCGATGTCCAACGCGTTGCGGATCTGGTCGATCGTTTCCTTGGAGACCATGCCCGCCATGGCCCGCCTACTCGCCCGGAGGGAACATCGGCATCGTCTGGAGCAGCCCGCCGCCATCTTCGGGCGGCGGCGGCATGACGGCCTGGGGCAATTCGACGCCGACGGGGATTTCCGCCGGCACCATCGCGGCTTTCGCCGCCAGTTCGTTGTACTTCGCCACCAGCAGCGGCAGCGCCTGGCGGCCGACCGTCGAGTCGATCATCACCGCGCGCTGCAGGCCGCTCCACGGCACGAAGCTCGCCGCCAGCAGCAGCACCAGGAACACGACGCCCTGGCGGAAAAAGCCGGCGATCAGGCCGCCGAGCCGCTCGACCAGCCCCTTGAAGGCGAACGTCATCATCGCCCCCAGCGCGATCCGCAACAGCCGCATGCCGTAGAGCGCCAGCAGCGCCAGCGCCACCACCGCGAAGAGCCGCGTGACCTCCTCGTTCCAGCCCCAGCGTTCGCAGATCCAGAACGACACCGGCTCGTAGAACAGGCGCGTCGCGATCACCGCGACCACCATCCCCACCAGCGTGGCCAGTTCGTGCGACAGCCCCCGCACCGCGCCCATCGCCGCGCCGTAGAGCAGGACCGCGATGAACAGCCAATCCACCCAGTTGAACGTCGTCCAGTCCATGCGCGCCTCCTCGTTCCCTAGCCGGTCGTCCCTTGAGCCGCGGGCTCCACGTCCAGCTCGCAACCGAGCATGATGCCTTCGTCGAACAGGAACCGCCCGCTGAACTTCCGTCCCTGCAGCACGAGAGGATACCACAACCGGTCGTCCGCCCACATCTGGCCATAGGGCATTTCGCGCTCGTCGACCCAGAGCGGAATCGCCTCTTTCGTTTCCGTCGGCACGCCTTCGTACGACGAAGCCGTGTAGACGTGGCACCGCAGGGAATAGCCGTCGACGAACTGGAAGGCCAGCACGCCGGCTTCCTTCACCCCGATGGGCGTCACGTGCAGTTCTTCCTGCGCCTCGCGGACCGCGCCCTGTTCGGGAGTTTCGCCGGGATCCACGCGCCCGCCCGGGGCGTTGATGAGGCCCGCGCCCATCCCCATCAGCTTGCGGATCAGCAGCACCATGCCGTCCATGCGCACGAACATCAGCGTCGCCGTCTCGCGCGGCGTCCACGTCGACCAATCGATCTTGGAAAACTTCACGAATCTCCTTCATCCGCCGCCGGCCCGTCCGGCCCGGCGGCCCCGGAAAACGTCTCTACTGCACCCGCTGGACGAAATCGCCCGTGCGGGTGTCCACCCGCACGCGCTCGCCCTGTTCCATGTATTCGGGCACCTGCAATTCGAGGCCGGTCTCCAGCTTCGCCGTCTTCGTCCGGGCCGTCACGCTCGCGCCGCGCATCGAGGGCGCGCATTCCGCGATCGTCAGCTCCACCGCGTCCGGCATCTGGAGGCACAGCACCTTGCCGTCCCGCGTCAGGGCCTTGATGCCCTCCAGGCCGTCCACCAGATAGGGAACCGCGTCTTCGATCTCGTCGGCCATCAGTTCGAACTGGCTGTAGTCCTCCAGATCCATGAACGTGAAGCGGTCCCCGTCCCGGAAGCTGAACGACACCTGGCGGGTATCGAAATCCGTCTCCTTCACGGGGTCGTCCCCCTTGAACGTCTGATCCAACTTGGCCCGGGTGCGCACGTTGCGGAAACGGATCTTGTAGAGCGTGGCCGCCCCCCGGGCGGAGGGCGCCTGCACCCGCAGCTGCTCCACCACGTGCGGGTCCCCGTGGATTTCCACCACGCTGTTTTTCGTCAAATCGCAGGCCTTGATCATGGCCTTCCTTTCCCAACGGCGTTTCGGTCCGATGCTTTTTTGTATTTAAAACAGTATGTGTTTATGCCATAAAACGTCAATGGCAAGCTTGGAGCGCGCATGACCTCGTCGAAGACTTTGGCAGAAAAAACCTGGCGGTTTCCCAACCGGATGCCGGCCTTGGCCGACGTCGCCAAGGAAGTTTTCGACTGGATGGCCGATCTGCCCCTTTCGTCCCGCGCGAAATATTCCACCGGCCTGGCCGTCGAAGAGATCGCCTCCAACGCCATCAAGTACGGCTACGACGACGACCAGGAACACCAGATCACCGTCCACATCGTCGCGAACCGCGATTTTCTGGAAATTTCCTTCGAGGACGACGGCCACCCCTTCGACCTCACGAAACACCCCTCGCCCAACATCGAGCGGATCGTCGAATCCCGCCGGACCGGCGGCTTGGGCATCGAACTCGTCCGGCGCATCTGCGAAAAAATGACCTATGCCCGCGAGGGCCGGATCAACCGCCTCGTCCTGCACATCCGCTGTTTCGAACCTCACGACACCCAGCTCATTTCCATGCTGTAAGGACCCTGCCGCCATGAAACCTCTACGCCTTGCCTGTCTTGCCCTGCCGTTGGCGGCCCTGCTCGCCGGTTGCGCTTCGCCCCAGCAGCGCATCCAGCAGAACCAGGCGGTCTTCGACTCTTTCCCCGTCGCCGTGCAGGCCCGCATCCGCGGCGGCCAGATCGATCTGGGCTTCACCCCCGAGATGGTCCGCATCGCCCTGGGCGAACCGGAACGCAAGGTGTCCCGCCGCGCCATCGCGGGCAACGCCGAAATCTGGCTCTACGTCGATTTCATCCGCAGCTACGACCGCCAGCGCGTCGACGTCGACGGGCTCGGCGTCGTCGGCGCCGGCGGCCGCCGGGCCATCGGCGGCAGCGCCTGGGTCAACGTCGAGCAGAACCGCGAATACGTCCGGACCCGCGTCGAATTCCAGAACGGCATCGTGACCGCCATCGAAGAACCCGCCGCGGGCGCAAAGAATCCGTGAAGACCGGCTTCCGGACGCCGCCATGAAAATCGTCTGCGCCTCCAGCGTCTTGCACGCCGGCGAGGCGTTTTCCGGCCTCGGCGACGTCCAGCTCCTGCCCGATCGCGACATCCGGCGCGACCATCTGCGCGACGCCGATGCGCTCATCGTCCGTTCCAAAACGTCCGTCGGCCCGGAACTGCTGGAAGGCACGTCCGTCGGGTTCGTCGCCACGGCCACCGCCGGCGCCGACCATTTCGACGTGCCGTGGCTGAACCATGCGGGCATCGCGTGGAGCGCCGCGCCCGGCTGCAACGCCAACGCCGTCGCCGAATACGTCGCCACGGCCCTCGCGCTGCTCGCCCGCAAGCGCGCCGCGCTCCTGCCCGGCAAAACGCTCGGCGTCGTCGGCGTCGGCCAGGTCGGTTCGCGCGTCGCGCAAAAAGCGGGCCTCCTCGGCCTGCGCGTCCTCCGCAACGACCCCCCGCTCGCCTTGAAATCCGGCTCTGCCGATTATCTGCCCCTCGAGACCGTCCTGCCCCAGGTCGACGTCCTCACCCTCCACGTGCCCTTGACCGCCGGCGGCCCGTTCCCGACCCGCCACCTCGCCGACTGCCGCCTCTTCGAAAAGCTCAAGCCCGGGGCCTGGTTCATCAATTCCTCCCGCGGCGCCGTCACCGACTCCGATTCCCTCCAGTGCGCCCTCGACCACCACCTGCTGGCCGCCTGCGCCCTCGACGTCTGGGAAAAGGAACCCGAACTGCCCGATGCCCTCAAGCGCGCCGCGGACTTCCTCACCCCCCACGTCGCCGGCTATTCCCTCGAAGGCCTCCTCAACGGCACGCTCCACTGCTACCGCGAGCTCTGCCACTACCTCGAAGTCGAACCGACTTGGACCCCCGATCCGCGCCGACTCCCCCCCGCGCCGTTCGTCGAAATCGACGCCGCGCACCGCGCCGACGACGACGTGCTCGCCGAACTGCTCGCCGCCGCCTGCCCGATCCCCGAAGACGACCGCGCCTGGCGCGCCGAAATGACCACCGCCGACTCCGCCGAACTCCGCCGCCGGTTCGACCGGTTCCGGAAAAACTACCAATCCCGCCGCGAATTCGCCGCCATCCGCGTCCACCTTTCCCGCGCCTCCGCCGCCCTGCTCGAAACCGTCGCCGCCCTCGGCTTCCAGGTCTGCGCCCACCAGCCATGAGGATCCGGGGTTCACGGTTTACGGTTCACGGTTCAACGGTTCGCTCCGCCCTATGACCGTCGATCCGCTCATCTTCACCCTCGACCGCGCCGCGCCGCGCCTCGACGCCTGGCTCGCCGCCGCGCATCCCGCGCTTTCCCGCTCTCGCTGGAAACAGCTCATCGAGGCCGGCGCCGTCGCCCTCAACGGCGCCCCCGTCCGCAAAGCCAACGCTGCCCTCGCCGCCGGCGACGAACTCCGCTGCGTCCTGCCCGAACCGGAACCCGTCGGCCTCGTCCCCGCCGACATTCCCCTGGCCATCCTCTACGAAGACGCCGACCTCGTCGTCCTCGACAAGCCCGCCGGCCTCGTCGTCCATCCCGCCCCCGGCCACGCCGCCGACACGCTCGTCAACGCCCTGCTCCACCATTGCGCCGACCTCCAGGGCATCGGCGGCGAACTCCGTCCCGGCATCGTCCATCGGCTCGACAAGGACACCTCCGGCGTCCTCGTCGTCGCCAAGAACGAGCAGGCCCACGCCGCCCTCGTCGCGCAATTTTCCTCCCACGCCATCCGCAAGGAATACCTCGCGCTCGCGTGGGGCGCGCCGAAAAAGCCGGCCGGCACCGTCGAACTGCCCGTCGGCCGCCATCCCGTGCACCGCCAGAAAATGGCCGTCACGGAGAAAGGCCGGCCCGCCGTCACGCACTACGAAGTTCTCGCCGCCGGCCCGCTCGCCAGCCTCCTGCGCGTCCGCATCGAAACCGGCCGCACCCACCAGATCCGCGTCCACCTCGCCCACCTCGGCCATCCCGTCGTCGGCGACACCGTCTACGGCCGCGCCCGCCACGGCCTGCCCGCCGATTTGATAATCCCCCGCCAGATGCTCCACGCCCACGTCCTCGAGATCGTCCATCCGCGCACCGGCCGCCCGCTCGTCTTCACCGCCCCGCCCCCGGCCGATTTCCTCGCCGCCCAGAAAATCCTGACAGGCTCCCCGTGCGCTTGATCGCGGCTCAAGCCCCAGCCTCGGTTTTTCCACGGCGTGGAAAAAAGTTTTCCACGCCGTGGAAAAATCAGGCAAAGTTTTTACGTTCCGTGGAAAATCCGCCGAAACTTTTTACGTTCCGTGGAAAAATCCGATGATCGTCCGCGACTGCCCCATCTGCGCCGTGCCCCTGGCGGAGGAAACCTACGAAGGCTTCCCCGTCGGGCGCTGTCCGCAATGCCAAGGCACCCTCCTCGATCTCTCCCGTTACGAATCCATCAAAAAAATACCCGAGAAAACCCTCACCGAGCTCGAGACCGAGGCGCGCAACGGATTCCAAGGCGACAATCCCGAACCCATCCGCTGCCCGCGCTGCCGCCTCGCCATGGAGAAACGCCCGCTGGCGGTACCCGGCTTCGACAACCTCCACGTGGACCTCTGCCGCAACTGCTCCCTCGTCTGGCTCGACGGCGGCGAACTCGCCATGGCCCAGCTCGCGCACCAAGCCACGCCCGCCTTCCGCGACAAGCAGGAAATGAAGCGCCGCGCCGCCGCGCGCGATGCCGATCCCGAACGCAAGGCCGCCTTCGACAAGGCCGTCGCCAAATTGCCGGATAAATCATCTCCTGTCCGCGAGGGCCTGAACGAGGCTTTTCGCGACGCGCTTCTGCGAATATTCATCCGTCCTTTTCCCTGGTGGCTACCGTGATGACCCCCGAATCTCCAGCCGGGATCCGTTTGCAGAAATTCCTCGCCGCCGCCGGCGTCGGCTCGCGCCGCCATTGCGAGGAACTGATCGTCGCCGGCCGCGTCCGCGTGGACGGCGCGGTCGTCGCGCAGCTCGGCGCGCGCGTCGATCCCGACCGCCAGAAAGTGGAACTCGACGGCCAGACCGTCCGCGCCGAACCGCACCGCACCTACCTGGCCGACAAGCCCCGCGGCGTGCTCTGCACCTCGCACGATCCCGAAGGCCGCCCCACCATCGTCGAGTGGGCCGCGCAGATGGGCGCCGACCCGCGCCTGCGGCTCTACACCATCGGCCGTCTCGACTACGACAGCGAGGGCCTGATCCTCCTGACCAACGACGGCGCCCTCGCGCAGGAATTCGCGCACCCGAGCCGCCACGTCGAAAAGGAATACCGCGCGTGGATCGACCGCCTCGCCGGCCGCGAGCAGATCGCCGCCATGCTCGCCGGCGTCGAGGAAAACGGCGAGTGCCTCCGCGCCCTTGCCGTCGTCCCCGAAGCGGCCCGGCCCGGCCGGCCGCCCACCCTGCGCATCGTCCTCGGCGAAGGCCGCAACCGGCACGTCCGCCGCATGCTCGAAGCGATCGGCCTGCGGACGAAGCGCCTCCGCCGCATCCGCATCGGCCCCCTGACCGAAGCCGACCTGCGCGGCCGGCCGTTGCGCGAACTCGCCCCCGCCGAACTGGATCGGCTCTTGCCCCGCGATAGGTGAATTCCATGAAATGCACTTTTGGGCTGTTTTCCGTTCTGTGCGCGGCCGGCGTCTTGGCGCTCGCCGGTTGCGAAAGCGACGGGGATTCCGGATCCGGCGCGGATGCCGTCAACCTCGGCATTCCCGACCGGGCCTGGGACCCCGGCCACGACGACGTGGGCTGGTGCGGCGAAACCTGCATCCAGATGGCCCTCGGTTATTACGGCCGCGAAATCTCGCAGGCCGCGATCAACCAGGCCGCCGGCAGTCCGTCCGACATCACCGAAGACGACCTGGACGTCGCCTTGCGCGCCTTGGGCGTGCCATACGAAGCCTGGGACGGATCGAACCGCGACGTGAACGCGTTCATCGAATGGATCAAATCCCAGTTGGCCCGGGGCCGACCCGTCATCTGCGGAACCAAGATCTATCCCGACGAACATCCCGACTGGTACGTCGACCACTTCGTTCTTGCCGTCGGCTACGACGCCGCGGGCCTCATCCTGAACACCCAGCTCGATTGCGACGGCCAAGTGCACGCCGCTTACGCCGCGCTGGCCTCCACGTCGGCCGGCTACGCCTTTCAAAACCGCCAGCAACGCTACTTCGGCCGCGCCATCCTCGGCGCGCGTTGACCCGTGAAAACCACCGCCATCGCCGCAACGTTTTTCGCCCTTGCTTGCGTCGGTTTCGCCGCCGAAACCGACGCCCCGCTGCTCGCGCGCATCGACGTGCCCGGCCCCCTCGCGTCTTTCCCCCTGCCCGTCTTCGCCCAGCTGCAAGACGCGACCGGCCAGGATTACGTCCTCGTGGTGGCCGCCGCCGGCGATTTACAGGCGTGCGGCTGGAACTTCCGGACCTTGGACGCCGAGGCCGCGGCAACCGACTACGTCCTCGCGTTCGAATTCCGCACAGGCGCCCGCGCCGCCGCCGCGCAGGAGGGTTTCCGCATCGTCCTCGACGACGGCCGCCGCCTCGTGATCCGGTCGGCGGCGCCCGCCGCCGACGTCGAATCCCTGGGCCGCCTCGGCTTCCAATGCCGGCGCCTGCCGGCCGCGCCGCTGGACCTGGCCTGGTCCGCGCCGGCGCCAACCGTCGTTGCGCCCAAAATCGCCGTTTCCAGCAACGCGTGGGTCGCGGAAATGATTGCGCGGATCCAGCAAACCAACCTGACCGTTTCGCTGGCCGAACTGACGGGCGTCCAGCCGGTCGCCGCCGGCGGCAGCTACACCAATGTCCGTTCGCGTCATCAGAACTCCGGCACGGGCATCCGCCGCGCCACGGAACTCGCCTACGAGCGGTTCCACGCCCTCGGCCTGCAACCCAGCTACCAGGCGTGGTCCGCCGGCGGCTATTCCAACCGCAACGTGATCGGCACCCTTCCGGGCACCCTGGCCACGGCCGGCACCGTCGTCGTCTGCGCCCACATCGACGACATGCCCTCCGGCGCGACCGCCCCCGGCGCCGACGACAACGCCAGCGGTTCCGTCGCCGTTTTCGCCGCCGCCGAGGTCCTGCGGCGGTATTCCTTCGAGCGCACCTTGCGTTTCGTGCTTTTCACCGGCGAGGAGCAAGGTCTCTACGGCAGCGACGCCTACGCCGCCGCCGCGAAGGCGGCGGGCGAAACCAACCTGGTGGCCCTCAACCTCGACATGGTGGCGTGGGACGGCAACGGCGACAAGGTCCTCAACCTCTACGTCCGCCCGGGCAACGCCGTCGAACTGGATGCCGCCGCCACGTTCACCAACGTCGCCCGCGTCTACGGGCTCGCGACGGGCGTCGTGGGCGCCGTCGTGCAGGAAGCCGTCGATTGGAGCGACCATTATTCGTTCAACAGCTACGGCCTGCCCGCCATCTGCCTCATCGAGGAAGACGTCGCCGATTTCAATCCCTACTACCACACGACCAACGACGTGCTGGCCCGGCTCAACCTGCCGTTCTTCACGCATGCGACGAAGGCCCTCGCCGGCACCGCCGCCCATCTCGCCCGCCCCGTCCAGCGCCTGACGTTCGATGCGATCCGGATCCAGAACGGCGCCTTCCTGGCCGCCACCAACGTCGGCGTCGGCACGTTCGTCGCCCGCCACGAATCCGGCGCCGCCGAAGGCTACGACGCCCGCGATGCCGCCGCCGCCATGGCCACCAATCCCAACGCCGCGTGGCTGAAGATCTACACGGCCCCGTATGCCACCAATCTCGCCGTCGATGCGCGCCCGACCGACAGCGAAACCATTTTCCGCGGCCAGCTCGCCGTCGTCAAAACCAACGCCGGCAACCTTACCTGCACCAACCGCCTGAAGTTCGAATTCGCCGGCGGCACCGACACCAATTGCGCCTACGTCGTGAAGGTGACAGTGGACAGCAACGCCACGCCCAACCGCGCCGCGTTCGCCTGCGCGACCAATCTGAGCCAGATCGTCGCCGGCGGCGGATATCTGTCCCTGCCCGGACTTGCCAACGTCGCCAACGGCACCGTCTACGGCACCTGCGAGATCAGCCGCCGCTTCGTGTCCCGCGCCGCCAGCAACCTCGTGCTCCGCCTGCCGCAGATCGCCTCGACCGGTGCGGTCCTGAGCCTGCCCTGCCAGCTCGGCGTCCGCGTCGCGGATTCCGTCGAGTACGCCACCAACCTCTTCCCCGCCGCGCCTTGGGTTCCGCTGGCCGCCTTCACCAACGATCCCGTTCCCGACGCCGCCGGGTTCGAAACCGGCTGGACGTCCGCCGCGACGAATCTCGACCTCTCCGGGACCGGGAATTCTCCGGCCCTGTATTTCCGGGTCAAGCGGCGTTGGCTGCCCCCCTAAAGTCCGCTTCGGGCATTGCGCGCCCCCGTCCCGCCTGTTATCTTCTTTCCGTGAACCGCTATTTGAATCCCCAGCGAAAGGATCCGGCATGAAGTGGCATTTCCTCGGCGGCGCCGACCAGGTCACCGGATCCAAGCACCTCCTCGAATTCGACGACACGCATATTCTCTTCGATTGCGGCCTCTTCCAGGGCCGCCGCAAGGAATCCTTCGAGGCCAACAGAAAACTCGGTTTCGCCCCCGGCGACGTCGATGCGATGGTTCTTTCCCACGCCCACATCGACCACTGCGGCAACATCCCCACCCTCGTCCAGCAGGGCTACCCAAAAGCCATCCACGCCACGTCCGCCACCGCCGACCTGCTGCCCATCATGCTGCGCGATTCGGCCCACATCCAGGAAGCCGACGCCGCCTACCTGAACCAGAAGACCAACCGCCGCGGCCAGCCCGCCGTCGAACCCCTCTACACCCTCGCCGACGCGGAGGCGGCCCTCAAGCTCGTCCGTCCCCACGGCTACAACGAGCCGTTGCCGCTGCCCGGCGGAGTCGTCGTCACCCACGTCGACGCCGGCCACATCCTCGGCGCCGCCCTCGCGCTCGTCGAAATCCCCTACAACGGCGGCGATTTCCTGCGCATCGCCCTCGTCTTCGATCTCGGCCGCCGCAATCTGCCCCTCCTGAACGACCCCGCCCAGCTCCAGGACGTCGACATCGTCATCGCCGAATCCACCTACGGCGACCGCCTCCACGACAACGCCCTCAATGCCCGCGAAGAACTCCGCGACGGCATCGTCCGCGCCCTCGGCCGCGGCGGCAAGGTGCTCATCCCCACCTTCGCCCTCGGCCGCGCCCAGGAAATCGTCTACCACCTCGTCCAGCTCCGCGAACGCGGCGAGATTCCCTCCGTCCCCGTCTACGTCGACAGCCCCATGGCCCACGCCATCGCCGGCGTGTTCGAAAAGAACCTGGATTATCTCGACGCCGAATCTCGGGCCCTGCGCGGCGCCGTGGGTTCCATCGTGAATCCCGACTGGCTCACCTTCACCGAATCCGTCGAGGAATCGAAGGCCATCACGGCCTCCAAGCAGCCGGCCATCGTCATCGCCGCTTCCGGCATGTGCGAACACGGCCGCATCCTCCACCATCTCAAGCACGGCGTCGAAAACGAGAAGAACCTCATCCTCCTCGTCGGCTACCAGGCCCTGAACACCCTCGGCCGCCGCATCCAGAACGGCGAAAAGAAAGTCCGCATTTTCGGCGACGAATTCGCCCTCAAGGCCGAAGTCCGCACGCTCCATTCCTTCAGCGCTCACGCCGACCGCCTCGAACTCTTCCGCTACGTCCGCGACGCCAAGCCGAAAAAGGTCTTCCTCGTCCACGGCGAACAAGACCAGCGCGAATCTTTCGCCCGCCTGCTGCGCGACCAGCTCCACCTTGACGTCTCCCTCCCCGCCAACGGCGAAGTCGTCGATCTTTCCGCCTTCCTCTCCGCGCCGCCCCCGGCGCAACCGGCCGCCCCCGCGCCCCCCGCCCCGTCGGAGCCCCCGCCTCCGTCTCCCTCCCCATCGTAATCCCAATCATAATCGTAATCTTAATCCTAATCTTCATCTTAATCTCAATCATCCTCCCCATGCCCCCCTCCTCCGAAACGCCTGCCGCTCCAGCGCCCTTCCGCGCCGGCCTCGCCGCCATCGTCGGCCGCGCCAACACCGGCAAATCGTCGCTGCTCAACGCCCTCATCGGCGAACAAGTCGCCGTCGTCTCGCCCGTCGCCCAAACCACGCGCCGGCCCGTCCGCGCCATCCACAACGAATCCGGCCTCCAGATCGTCTTCCTCGACACCCCCGGCATCCGCCAGGCCACGCATTCCCTCAGCTCGATGCTTAACCGCACCGCGCGCGGCCTCGTCACCGGTTCCGACGTCGTCCTGCTCCTGCTCGACGCCTCCCTCTCGCCGCAGGACGAAGACCGCGGCTGGATGCAGAAACTCGCCGCCGACGCCTCCCCCGTCTTCGCCGTCCTCAACAAAACCGATCTCGGGCTCCGGCGCGCCGCCTACGAAACCGCCTGGGCCGAAACCGTCGAAAAAAACCGCGCGCGCGATCCGGGGTTCGCCCCGCCGCCGCTCCGCTGGTTCGAAGTTTCCGCCGCAACCGGCGCCGGCCTGCCCGAACTCCTGGCCGCCGTCCGGGAAAAAATGCCCCCCGCTGCGCAACCCCTCTTTCCCCTCGACATGCTCACCGACGATCCCGGCCCCTTCTTCATCGCCGACGTCATCCGCGGCCAGATCAACGTCCGCCTCAAAGCCGAACTCCCCCACGCCATCGCCGTCGCCGTCGACCACGTCGAGGAATCCGACGACGTCGTCAAGGTGTCGGCCACGATCTTCGTGGAAAAGCCGTCCCAGCGCCCCATCGTCATCGGCCAACGCGCCAAAATGATCCGCGACATCCGCCATGCCGCCGAAAAAGAGCTCGCCGCCATCTACGAGAAAAAGCACAAGCTCGAACTCTGGGTCAAGGTCGAGCCCAACTGGTCCCGCAACTACTGGATGCTCAAGAAATTCGGCTACGTCGGCGCCTGACGGCCCTGATTACGGGTCCACGGTTTGGATATTGGGATTCTCTGCTTTGACTTGCTTTCCGGCCGCCGGCGCGGCTAACTCTTTTCCATGACCGCCGCCTATATTCTCGTCGCCCTGCTCCTGGGCTTGGCCCTGGGCTACGCCCTCGCGCACTTCCGCGCCGCCGCCGCGATCGAACGCGCCAAATCCGACGCCATCCGTCTCCAAACCCAGCTCGACACCATCCAGGCCGCCCGCGAGGAACTCGCCGACCGCTTCCAGGTCCTCGCCGCCCAAGTCCTCGACGCCCAGTCGCAGAAGTTCTCCGCCCAGCACCGCGAAGCCCTCGGCGCCCTCCTCTCCCCCCTCGGCGAAAAGATCGCCGACTTCAAGCAGAAGGTCGAGCAGGTCCACCTCGCCGACGTCCAGCAGCGCAGCGCCCTCAAGCAGCAGGTCGAACTGCTCGCCGAGCAAAGCAAGGCCGTCGGCCAGAAGGCCGACCATCTCGCCGAAGCCCTCAAGGGCGACAACAAGGCCGCCGGCAACTGGGGCGAACTCGTCCTCGCGCGCATCCTCGAAGCCGCCGGCCTCCAGGAAGGCCGCGATTTCGATCTGCAGGTCAGCGCTTCCTCCGCCGAAGGCCGTTTCCAGCCCGACGCCGTCGTCCG
Source organism: uncultured Verrucomicrobiota bacterium (assembly GCA_937872095.1). Classification (GTDB taxonomy): domain Bacteria; phylum Verrucomicrobiota; class Kiritimatiellia; order CAIQIC01; family Lenti-01; genus Lenti-01. The sequence continues at coordinate 30,856 of CALMNW010000075.1, read as the reverse complement.
CCTGCCCGAAGGCCGCTGCCTCGTCGTCGACGCCAAGATGTCCCTCAAGGACCACGTCGACTACGTCGCGGCCGCCACCGCCGAGGAACGCGCCGCCGCCCTCCGCGCCCTCGTCGCGTCCGTTGAGGCCCAGATCAAGCGCCTCGCCGACAAGCGCTACCAGGATCTCCCCGCCTTCAAGGACCGCTCCCCCGATTTCGTCCTCATGTTCATCCCCTCCGAGCCCGCCTTCTCCCTCGCGCTGACCGCCAAGCCCGCCCTCTTCGAAACCGCCGCCCGCGCCAACGTCGTCCTCGCCGGACCCGGCGGCCTCCTCGCCGCCCTGCGCCTCGTCGCCCTTCTCTGGCGCCAGGAAAACCAGCGCGCCTCCCTCAACGAGGTCTTCGACGCCGTCCGCAAGATCTACGAGAAGTACGTCAACTTCGCCGAAGACCTCCAGGCCATCGACGACCACCTCCGCAAAGCCCAGGCCGCCTACCAGGACGCCGTCAAAAAACTCGCCACCGGCGACGGAAATCTCGTCCGCCAGCTGGAAAAATTCCGAAAAGAGAATATCATCAAGCCCAAGAAGCTTCCGCCCCCGGCCTTCCAGGACGCGGATGAAAACGCCACATGAACAAAGCATTCCTCAAATTCTTAATTCTTAATTTTTCATTCTTCATTCTTCTTTCGGCCGCCTGCGGCCGAAAGAAAGAAGCCCCCGTCGATCTCGGCCCCGCCCCCGCCGTCTCCGCTTTCGTCTTGAAGAACCTGCTGTCCGAATTCCCCGGGGAAATCCGCACCGCCGACTACGCCGGCAAGGTCCAGCTCGTCCTCTTCTTCCGCTCCGACGATCCCGCCTGCCGCGGCTCCGTCGCCGACTGGAACGCCCTCCTGAAGGACTTTTCCGGCCGCGGCTTCGTCCTCGTCGGCGTCCTCGTCGACGACCGCGATACCGACCAGATCGCCGCTGAAGCCCTCGACCTCGGCGCCGCCTTCCCCGTCGGCCTCGCGACCGACGCCCGCCTTGTCGATGCGTTCGGCGGCCCGGCCGCCATCCGCGCCATCCCCACCGCCTTCCTCCTCGACCGCACCGGCAATCCCGTCCGCATCTATGCCGGATTCGAACCGCTGGCACAGATCCGCGACGACGTCGACCGCACGCTCGACGGCCGGTCCATCGTCGATCGAAAGGCCAAACCCGCGGTTCCCGAGGAAAACGCCCCATGACCCGTCTGCGCTTGCTCGCGGCTTGCGTTTTTCCACACCGTGGAAAACTTTTTTCCACACTGTGGAAAAATCCCCCAAAGTTTTTACGTAGCGTGGAAAAATTGCCCAAAGTTTTTACGTTCCGTGGAAAAATCCCCCAACCTTTTTACATGCTACGTAAAACCGCCCTTTCATTTTTAATTCTTCATTCTTCATTTTTAATTGGACCTGCCTCGGCCGCCCCCTTCGCCGTTTCCGCCGAGCGCGACGCCTTTGAAGGCCAAGAAGCCGTCCGGGTGGCCTTTTCCTTCCCCGCCAACCACCACCTCTACGCCAGCTTTTCCGTCGCCGACCCCGACGGCGAGCTCCTCGAACCCCTCTCCGTGCCCGAGCCGGACACGAACGATCCCGACGACATCGAACCGTCCTACTCCCAACCCTTCGCCGCGTACTACGCGCCGCCCGACGCCGATTCCATCGTCGTCACCTACCAAGGCTGCGCCGGATCCGTTTGCTTCATGCCCGCGGACGTCACGCTGGACATCGGCGGCGATCCAGCGCTCGAAGCCGTCGTCGCCCTGCCCGCCGACGAACTCCCTGAAATAACCGCTGACGAACCCGTCGAGGAACCGGCCGAATCGGCCGCCGCCGGCGCGTTCCCGCTGGCGGCCCGCGGCGAGCCGCGCCGCCTCGTCGGCTATGCCGACGTCCCCGCCTTCCTCGCCTTCCTCGATCCCGCCGCCGTGCCCGCGCCCGCCTCCGCCTGGCGGCTGTTTCTCGACGATCCCGCGCAGTTCTATCTCCGCCGCGGCGTCTGGCCCTCGATCCTCCTGATCCTGATCGGCGGCTTCCTGCTCAACCTGACGCCCTGCGTCTTGCCGATGATCCCCATCAACCTCGCCATCATCGGCGCGAGCGGCACCGATTCCCCGCGCGCCGCCCGCTTCGGCCTCGGCCTCGTCTACGGCCTCGGCATGGCGCTCGTCTACGGCGCGCTCGGGCTCGTCGTGGTGCTCACCGGCTCCGTCTTCGGTGCGATCAATTCCTCCCCCGTCTTCAACGGCGCCATCGCCGTCCTGTTCGTCGCCCTGGCCCTCGCGATGTTCGACGTCTGGCAGCTCGATTTCTCCCGCTTCCGCAAAGCCGGCGGCCTCGCCGGGCGCGCGCGCCTGCCGGCCGTCCTCGTCATGGGCGGCATTTCCGCGCTGCTGGCCGGCGCGTGCGTCGCGCCCGTGCTCATCGCCGTCCTCGCGCTCTCCGGCGCGCTCTATGCCCAAGGCATCGGCGTCGCCCTCGCGCTGCCGTTCCTGCTGGGCGTCGGCATGGCGCTCCCCTGGCCGCTCGTCGCCGCCGGCCTCGCCGTGCTCCCCAAGCCCGGCGCCTGGATGGAAAAAGTCAAAAAGGCCTTCGGCGTCCTGATCCTGCTGCTGGCGGGCTACTACGCCTGGAACGCGCTCGCCGCTTTCCGGACTCCGGTCGTTTCCGACGAAGCACCGGCCGATTCCGTCTTCCACCGCGTCGATTTCGGCGCGGACGATCCGGCCGCTTTCGACGACCTGCTGCGCGCAGCCGCCGCCTCCGGCCAGCCCGTCCTGATCGATTTCGGCGCGCATTGGTGCAAAGCCTGCCATCTCATGGACGCCACCACGCTGCGCGACCCCGCCGTCGTCGAGAAGCTCGAAGACGTGTTCCCCATCCAGATCCTCGCCGACGACCCCAACCAGTCCCCCGCCCGCGAAGCCCTCGCCCCCTTCGCCATCCAGGGCTACCCCACCTTCCTGCTCTATCCGGCGCCGGAATGAGCCAAACGGCGACCGGCTATTTCCGCCGTTTTTCTTTCAAGAATTCGACGTCGAGCTGGTCTTGGCTGCGGCCGGCCGCCAGTTTGGATTGCAGCAAATCCTCTGCGGACAGCACGCGGCAGGAAGTTCCGGCTTCCAGCGGCATGTCCACGGCCGCCGCTTCCGCAACGTCGAACGACGCAATCCCCGGAACCGCCAAATGGAATTGCACCACGCCGAATCTCGTCTGGAACGTTTGCACGAAATTCTCCCCGCGCGGCCCCAGCGGCACCACGGGTTCTTCCAACCATTCGCCGACGGCCGCATTCAACCGCTCGAAATTTCCCGCGTCCCGGGCCGGAATCAGCAAATCCCAATCCAAGCTGAAGCGCGGCATCCCGTGCAAACGGATCGCCTGCCCGCCGATCACCGCGTAGCGGACGCCCGCTTGGTTCAACCGGGCAATGAACTCTTCCATTTGACCCCTCCCTGCCTGGCGATTTCCAACAAATAACGGCGTTTCCAGGCGTTCATTTCCGCATAGGAGGAAAACCGCTGGGGCGGAAATTTAGGCAAATTTTCCGGAACCGGGCAGGGCGGCGGACGGAAATCGGGGCGCGCCGCCGCGGCCGCCCAAAATCGAACCTTGGCATGGGGATCATCCACCGCTTTCATACCCTCCATACCCTATCCTTCCGTTTTCCCCGATGCAATCCGGCATTCCCGCCTTGTCCACGCATGGCGGATCAGGTTCCGCCGTAGGCCTGGACGATCTTCTCGATCAGCTTCGTCGTGGAAAGCCCCGCCACCATCGGCGCGAGCACGACCTTGCCCCCGCGCGCCTCGACGACGTCGCGCCCGCTGACGTAGTGCGCCCAGTCTTCCGCCTTCACCAGCACGTCCGGCTGCAGTTCGGCGATCAGTTCCTTCGGCTCGTTTTCGTCGAACCAGGTGACGTAGTCCACGCATTCCAGCGCCGCCATCATCCGGGCGCGATTCTTTTCGTCCACGATCGGCCGCTTTTCCCCTTTATAGCGCCGGACGCTAGCGTCCGTGTTCAGCCCGACGACCAGGACGTCGCCCTGCTCCCGCGCGAATTGCAGATAGGTCGCGTGCCCGGCGTGCATCAGGTCGAAACACCCATTGGTGAAAACGATTTTCTTCCCCGCCGCCCGCAGCCGGGCGCATTCCTGCGCCAGCGCGCTCCGCTCCCGTATTTTTTGCTCGGCTTCTCTCATGGCAGCTCCTACCTTCCCAGCAGATACCAAAACCCCGCCCCGGATGACATCCCCAAAATGGCCGACGCCCCCAATCTGACGCGCCCTTCGGAAGTGCGAGCCCTGCTGACGCAGCTCGATTTCCATCCGTCGCGCATCCTCGGCCAGAATTTCCTGATCGACCGCAACGTGCTGAACATCCTTCTCGACGCCGCGGAACTGCGCCCCGCCGACGCCGTCGTCGAGGTCGGCCCCGGCCTCGGCGTCCTGACCGGCGCCCTCCTCGAACGGGTCGCGGCCGTGACCGCCGTCGAGAAGGACAACCGCCTGGCCCCCTATCTCCGCGAACGCTTCGCGGACGAGCCCAAATTGACCCTGATCCACGCCGACGTCCTCGACTGCGATTTGCCGGCGCTCTTTCCCCGCCCCGGCGGCAAGCTCGTCGCCAACCTGCCCTACGCCATCGCCGCGCGCCTGCTGGTCGAGTTGACCGCCATCCCCCACCCCCCCGCGCTGATGGTCGTGACCATCCAGCGCGAAGTGGCCGACCGCCTCGAAGCGGCGCCCGCCACCGACGACTACGGGCTGCTGTCGATCCTGATGCAGCGGCACTACGCCATCGCGACCGTCAAGCACGTCTCCCCCTCCTGCTTCTGGCCGCCGCCGGAAGTGCACTCCTCCATTTCCAAGCTCGCGCGCCGCCCCGCACCGCTCGGCGGGGCCGCCGACGAACGCGCGTTGCGCGATTTGCTGCGCCACGCCTTTTCGCGGCGGCGCAAGACCATGGCCCGTTCCCTGCGCGACCTCGTGGCCGATCCCCTGCCCGCCTTGGCGCAGGCCGGCATCGCGCCGACCGCGCGCGCCGAGGAACTGCCGCCCGAAACCTGGCCCGCGCTGTTGCGCGCGCTGGCGCCGGCGCGCTGACCTGCCGCCGCCGCCTGGGCAAACAAAAACCCCGGCGGGGGAAAACCCGCCGGGGTTTGTTCGAATCCGGACTTAGCGGCGAGGGGGGCGTTCCTGCGCCTCATTCACGCGGACAGGCCGATCGACGATGTCGGTGTTGTTCACCTTCGCGATCGCGTCGTTGCCTTGTTCCTGATTGGGCATTTCAACGAAACCGAAACCGCGGGAGCGGCCGGTTTCCTTGTCTTTGATCACCCGAGCGGAGACCACTTCGCCATACGGCTCGAACGCCGCGCGCAGATCATCATCCGTGGCCTTGAACGAGAGATTCCCAACGTATATTTTCACGTATCTATCAACTCCATGTAACCATGGGACGCCGGTTAACCCGCCCCCCGCAAATCGGCGACCCATGGACATGCGGAAGGTATGCCGCGAAAAGTACGCGAGCCGCCCAAGCCCCCGCAAGACAATTCTGCAACTATTTCGGCCCGGCGGGCCGCGCCGATTCTGCTTTTCCTCCGTCCCGCATTGCGCCATCCTGCGGCCATGACTGAAAACCCCATCCCCGCCTTGCCTGCCCGCCTCCGCCTCGACCGCCCCCTGGTCGTCTTCGACCTCGAGGCCACCGGTCTCAACAAGCGGACGGACCGCATCGTGGCCATCGCCCTCGTCCGCTACGAGCCGATCGGCACCGTCGAGCAAGCCACCTATCTCCTCAATCCCGGCATGCCCATCCCCGAAGAGGCCACGAAAATCCACGGCATTTCCGACGCGGACGTCGCCGGCGCGCCCACCTTCGCCGAAATGGCCGAAACGCTCGCCGACCACTTCGCCGGCGCCGACCTCGCCGGCTACAACGTCCTCGGCTACGACATCCAGATGCTCACCGAGGAGTTCGCGCGCGCCAATCGTCCCTTCTCCCTCGAAGGCCGGCGCGTGATCGACGCCCAGCGCATTTTCTTCCGCAACGAACCCCGCGATCTGTCCGCCGCGCTGCGCTACTATTGCGGCGACAGCCACGACAACTCCCACGACGCCCTCGGCGACGTCCTCGCCACCATCCGCGTCCTCGACGGGCAATTCCGCAAGTACGCCGAACTCCCCGCAGACGTGGAGGCGCTCAGCGACTATTGCGATCCGCGCGACCCGTCCTGGGTCGACCGCGCCGGCCGCCTGAAATGGGCCAAGGGCGAAATCGTCTTCAACTTCGGCAAGTTCCAGGGCCAATCCTTGCGCGAGACCGTCGTCCGCGATCCCAATTTCATCACCTGGCTCCTCCGGTCCGACTTTCCCGACGACACCAAACAGATCGTCCGCGACGCCGTCGCCGGGAAATTTCCGGAGCCGCCGGCCGCCCCGTCCGTCTGAAACGCAAAAGGCCGCCCGAACGGGCGGCCTTTTTTTCGCGGCGACGCGGGACGGAATCTAGGCGTCCATCACGCGCTCGACGGTCAAGTCCGGGCTCAGGCGCTCGCGCATTTCGGCCTCGATGCCGTTTTTCAGCGTCATCATCGCGTGCGGGCAGGCGTGGCAGGCTCCGTGCAAGCGCAGGTTCACCGTATTGCCTTCCATGGAAACGAATTCCACGTCGCCGCCGTGGCCTTGGATCAGGGGGCGGATTTCCTCGATGAATTGGGCGACTTTCTCTTGCATGGCGTCTTCTCCTTGTGAAACGTCGGGGCAACCTACCCCACCCGCCCGGATTTTTCAAGCGGCGGCGAAAGCGGGGCGCAAAAAAACGACGGCGAATCCGAATTCGGAATTCACCGCCGTTCATTCACCGAACCGCATTGCACGGTCCGGCACTGGCTGAAGCAATTACTTCTTCGCCTTCTTCGCGACTTTCTTCTTCGCGACCTTCTTGACCGCCTTCTTGACCGCCTTCTTCGCGGGCTTCTTCGCGGCCTTCTTAGCCTTCTTCACTGCCATTGCGTATTTCCCCCCCTTCCAACCTGACGCACAAAGGCGGTCAGGGTATTCTTGAAGTTGAGCATGGAAACATTGTCCTGTGTTTCGTTTTCGCTTAAATCGCTTTTCGAAGGCCCGCTGGGCTCAACTTCGAACCGAAAATGGGAGGATGCGTTCACCGTTTTTTTCCACATCTTCATCTCGTTGATCAACACAGTAATGCGAAGTTATTAACAGCGTCAATAGTTTTTCGGAAAATTTTTCACTTTTTTTTCCGATCGAAAATTTCCGTCAGGACGTCCAGGAGACGTTCCGCGCACCGCTCTTTCGTCGCGAGCGCGACGCGCACCGCGCGGCGATCCGCGAAATAGATCGTCAGCGCGTTGCGATCCGACTCGAAGCCGCGGTCTTTTTTCGACACGTCGTTCGCGGCGATCGCGTCGAGATTTTTTTCGCGCAGCTTGCGTTGCGCTTCCTGCGCGAGGCGCTCCGTCTCCGCCGCGAAGCCGCAGAACACCTGCGCCGGTTTTTTCAGCGGCGCGATTTCCTTCAGGACGTCCGGGGTCGGCACCCATTCGATGCGCGGCGGGCCGGCGCGTTTTTTCAGCTTCCGCGCCGCGATTTTTTTCGGGCGCCAGTCCGCGATGGCGGCCGCCATCACGAGCAGGTCGCAGCCGCGCACGCGTTTCTTCACCGCCGCGAGCACGTCCGCCGCCGTCGTCGCGCGCACGAGTTCCACGCCGCGCGGCGGCGCGAGCGCCACGGGGCCGGAGACGAGACACACGTCGTGGCCGGCGCGCCGCGCGGCCGCGGCCACCGCATACCCCATTTTTCCGCTCGACCGGTTGCTGACGAAACGGACGGGGTCGATGGCTTCCCGCGTCGGTCCCGCCGTCACCAGCACCTTCACGGCTTCAGCGCTCCCCGATCGCCTTCGCCACGGCCCGCACGATGGCGTCGAGATCGGCCAGGCGTCCCGCGCCCACGTCGCCGCACGCCAGTTCGCCCGTGCCGGGCGGCACGACGATCGCGCCGCGCCGCTTCAGCGTCGCCGCGTTTTCCCGCACGGCCGGGTTGTTCCACATCCGCACGTTCATGGCCGGCGCGACGAGCAGCGGCGCGTCCAGCGCGAGCGCGGCGCAGCTGAGCACGTCGTCCGCGAACCCGTGCGCGAGCCGCGCCAGCGTCTGCGCGGAGCACGGGGCCACGACCATCGCCGCCGCGCCTTCCGACAGGCCGAGGTGGGTATAGGTTTCCTGTTCCAGCTCCGCGAAGGAGCCGTGCGCCACCGGGTGGTCCGTCAAGGCGCGGAACGTCAGCGGGCCGACGTACTGCGTCGCGCAGGCGCTCATCACGACCCACACGTCCCAATTTTTCTTCTGCATCCGCCGGACCAGTTCCGCCGCCTTGTAGGCGGCGATGGAGCCGGTCACCCCCAGCAGCACTTTTTTCGGGGACTTAGCCATGGTAATCCTCGCGCCGGTTGTCGTTGCGGTGGCGTTCGGCCAGGATGATGGCGCGCATGTGGTCGTAGGCCTCCGCGAGGTCGTCGTTCACCACCATGTATTTGTATTCCTTCCAATGGGCGATTTCCTCGCGCGCCTGTTTCATGCGCTTTTCGATCACCTCCAGGCTGTCGGTGCCGCGCACCACCAGCCGGCTGCGCAGCACTTCCGTCGAGGGCGGCACCACGAAGATGTCCACCAGCGTCCGCTTGAGCGGATCGTTGGCCGGCGCGTTCCGGATGCACTGCCGAACCGCCGCCGCGCCCTGCACGTCCAGGTTCATCAGCACGTCGCAGCCGTCTTCCAGCGCCGACACCACCGGCCCTTTCGGCGAACCGTAGAGGTTGCCGTGCACCACCGCGCTCTCGATGAAGCCGCCTTCCGACAGCCGTTTCTCGAACCCCTCCCGCGTCATGAAATAGTAGCTCTTGCCGTCCACTTCGTCGCCGCGCGGCGCCCGCGTCGTCGCCGTGATCGCGTAATGGATGTCCTTGAATTCCTTCTGCAGCTTGTCGCACAGCGTCGTCTTGCCCGCGCCCGACGGCGCCGAGACCACGAAAATGATGTTGTTCCAGCTGGGCTTGATTCCGTTCATTCCGCTTTCCTCTCCTATTCGATGTTCTGCACCTGTTCCCGGAACCGTTCCAGCTCCGCCTTGCACGCCACGACGCGGCGCGCGATCTCGCCGTCGTTCGCCTTCGAGCCGATCGTGTTGATTTCGCGGCCCATTTCCTGCACGAGAAAATCCAAGGTGCGGCCGACCACGCCGCCCGCCTTCAGCAGGTCGTCCGCCTGCCGGAAATGGCTGTCCAGCCGCACGAGTTCCTCGACGACGTCCGCTTTGTCCGCGAACAGCGCGACTTCCCGGAGCAGCCGCTCGTCATCGGCGAGATCCGTTCCGGGCAGCGCGGCCGCGATGCGCTGCAGCAAATTCGCGCGGTAGGCGCCGGCGACGCCCGGCGCGCGGGCGGCGATTTCGGCCGTTTCGTTCCGCAAGGTCGCCAGCCGGGCGCGCAGGTCGCGGCCCAGCGCCGCCCCTTCTTTCTTCCGCATGGCTTTCAGCTTCGCCAGCGCCGCATCCAAGGCCTTGTCGAGCGTCGGTTCCAGCGCCGCGAGATCGCGGCCGCCGGGCTCGAAGGCCACGATGCCCGGCAGGGCCAGCAGGGCCGACGCCTTCAAGTCGTCGGGCAGGTCCAGTTTCTTCGCCGCGGCGCGCAGCGCGGTCACGGCGGCCCGCGCCAAGCCCGCATCCACCCGCACGCCCGCGGCCTGCGCGGCTCCCGTCCACGCCACGCGGATTTCCCCCGTCACGCGGCCGCGCGACACGGCGCGCCGGATCTTTTCCTGGACCCGCGCTTCGTACGCCGACAGGAAACGGGGCAGCCCGACGTCGACGTCGAGCTGCTTGCGGTTCACGCTGCTCAGTTCCGCCTCGACGCGCGCGAGGCGGCCGGCGGCCGCGCCCGTGCCGCGACCCGTCATGCTCATCAAACTCATTCTCGTTCCGTTCCCGGATCGGCCGCGGCCGATCCTGCGACCATCTTAAGCCCGCCGGCGGCGCGGCGTCAACGGCCCGCTCATTCGTCCGCGTCCGGCGCTTTCGCTTTCCGTTTCTTCGGCTCCGGTTTTTCCCGCGGTTCGGCCACTTCGTCGGACGCGATCGCGTCCCAGGCCTGCTTGTACTGCTCGGCCATGTCCGCGGAAGCCACCCAGATCAGGTTTTCCCAGTTCGACACCTGCGCCACGGTGGTGAAGTTGTAGCTGCCGGCGATCACCCGGCTCATGTCGAAAACCATGAATTTGTTGTGCATCGCGGAATATTCGCCGGCGGTGTGGATGAGCGTCACGGGGACGCCTTCGTTCCGCAGCCATTCGATCAGGCGCTGCGCGCCGGCGAATTCGGCCTGGTTCGCGTCCATCTTCACTTCCACGCGCACGCCGCGCTGGTGCGCGCGGATCAGCGCCGCCGCGATGCGCGTCCGCGTGAACGCGTACGCCGCCACCCAGATGCTTTCCTGGCTTTGCTCGATGCCCTGCAGCACCACGCCCTCGCATTCCTCGTTGAACGCGCACAAGGCGTCGACCTGCGTTTGGATCGGAATCGGCGAATCGAAGACCTCCTGGCGCGATTTGCCGTATTGCCGCTCGAAGCGCTGGCGAATCTGCTTGCCGTAGAAGGAGCCCTTGGACGCCGCCGCCTTGAACTCGGCCCAGGTCTCCAGCGGCACCTCGAAATAGCGGACGGGGACCGGATCGTCGCCCAGCCGGACCGTCAGCGTGCCGTCCGCCGCCCCTTCCTCGTATTCGTAGGAAACGTCGTGCACCCAGTCGCTGTCCGTCGCCACGCTCTCCCGCACCGGAGCCGCTCCCGCCGCCACCGCGAAACCGACGGCCAGCGCCGCGCCCATCATCCATCGTTTAGCCATCGTTTTCCTTTGCTCCTTCGGGTTGAAAACAGGATGGACTTTTTTCCGTCCGGATTCAATTCGTCTTTGCTTCTGCGCGCCGAATCGGTATTTTTCCAGTGACGCGATGAACGCATGCTTCCTCCAATGCTTGCGCCGAACGACGCTCCCGCGGCTTTCGCTGGGTTTGGCGGCGATGCTGACCGGCACGCTCGTCGGAGCGGCGGAATCTACCGACGCCCCGCCCGAAGCCGCTTGGCGCGCCGCCCGGGACGGCCTGGGCGGTTTGGTTTCCGCGGCGCTGGCGGACCAGCCCGAGCGTTACGGCTTTCCCGCGGACGTCGCCGTCGAAGAACTCCGGCTGGACACGCCTTGGCGCCAATATGCGTTGCCGCCCGACGCCGTTCTGAACGTCGCGCCATCCTTATCCTCTATAGAGGAGACTCTCCAGGCCACGGACACGTGGCTTTTCCCGATCGTCCGCGGCGATTCCCCCTGCGCGCTGCTGGCGGTGAATTACAGCGGCGAAGAATGGCGCGCCGCGGCGCTCGGTTACGTGGGGTTGTCCCGGGAACTGGCGCGGGTCCGCGCCCAATGGCCGGCCAAGGGCGGCTATCACGCCCGGCTGGTGTCCTCGTTCCAGGCCCGGCGCCATTTGTTCACGGTGCCGGAGGCCGGCGCGCCGAACTTGACTCTCCTGCGAACCTCCCCCGCCCCCACCCAATCCATTTTCGACTATCGCCGTCTGGATGCGCCGGCGGCCACCCTGCAGACATTGCAAGCCGAGGTCCAGGCGAATCTGCACGCCTTCCCGGCCGGAGGACCGGCGCCGTGAAACGCCGCGCGATCTGGACCGTTGCGCTGTGCGGGGCGCTTTCCGCCGCGGAAGCCGGAACCTTCCACCTGCCCCAGAAGTACCAGGAAATGGACCAGTGGTGCTGGGCGGGCTGTTCCCAGGCCATTTTGGAATATTACGGCCCGGTGGTGACGCAGACGAACATCGCCATCTACGGCACGGGGGGCGTCAACACGTGGAATTATCTGTGGGGCACGGGAACGTCGGGCAGCATCACCCGGCGGGGCATCCGGGAAATCCTCCAGAACTTCGGAGGGTTCTTCGGCAACGGCACGGCGGGCTCGGTTTCGGAGACCGTGGTCAGCAACGAGATGGCGGCGCTGCGCCCGATCGTCATCAACTGGTACTGGACCACCGGCGGCGGCCATTTCGTGGTCAGCCGCGGCTACGTGGGCGGTTCGATGTACCTGATGGATCCCTGGGACGGCCCCACCGTCGGCACCTACGCCTGGGTCAACAGCGGCGACAGCCATACCTGGGAATATACGTTGCGCCTAACCAACGCGCCGATCTATTCCAACGACCTCGAAACCGCCGAGGCGGAAGTCGCGCCGGCCGGCGCCGGCGTGGTCCTCCGCTGGAACTGCGTCTCCAATAAATATTACGCGGTGGACTACACCACCAATCTGGTCGCGCCCAGCTGGGTAACGGCCGCCAGCAACATCGCCGCGACCTGGCCGCAAAACGCCGCCACGGTGGACGTCGGCGTCGCGGAATCCTTCTACCGGATCCGCTGGGAACCCTGACCGGCCGCGAAGCCCGCCCGAGCGCTTGCGAAAGCGTTTTCCGAATGGCCCCGCCGGTTCGCCGGCCGGGCCGGACTTTGCGCTTTGCATCCGCACGGCGCATGGGCTATCTTGCCCTCCATCTCATGTTCGAACCGATCCAGAAACTGAAGACCGCGTGGGCCGGATTCCGCTGGTCCCGCCTGACGCCCGCCGCGCAGCTGGACGTCGCCTTCTGGTCGGTGGTCGCCGGCGGCCTGTTTTTCCTGTTCCATCTCCATGGCAATAGCCAGGAAATCGCCACGTGCCGCCGCTCGCTGTTCCTTTGGCTTCGCAGCCGCTGGGTCGACGACTATGCCTATTGCCAACTTCTGCCCGTGGCCAGCCTCGTCGCGATCTGGTGGCGGCGCCGGGAAATCGCCGCGGCGCCGCGGCGCGCGGACGTTCGCGGCGTGCCCATCGTGTTGTTCGCCCTGGCGCTGCATTGGGTCGGCGTGCTGGCCCAGCAGCCGCGCCTTTCCGCCGCCGGCCTGATCATTCTGCTGTGGGGCCTGCCGTTTCTTCTTTACGGCTATGGCCTCGCCCGCTGGCTGCTGTTTCCCTGCGGCTATCTGTTCCTGGCCATCCCGCTGAATTTCATCGACAGCATGACCGCTCCCCTGCGCCTCTTCGCCACCGCGCTGTCCGCCGGCATCCTCAACGGCTTCGGCCTGGAGGTCCAGCGCATCGGCTCCGGCTTGTTCTCCGGCGCGGGAAATTCCTTCGCCTTCACCGTCGCCCCCGAATGCAGCGGCCTGCGTTCCCTGCTGGCGATGACCGCGCTGATGGCGTTCTACGCCTGGTACAGCCAGAAGACGCTGGCCAAGAAATGGCTGCTGTTCCTCTGCGGCATCCCCGTGGCCATCATCGCCAACGTCTGCCGCATCATTCTCGTAGTGGTCGCGGCGGCGTTCTTCGGCCAGGAAACGGCCATGGGGCTTTGGCACGACTACTCCGGCTATCCCATCTTCCTCATCAGCATCCTGCTGATGCTCGCCCTCGACCGCCTCTTCAACATGGACTACCGCACCGCATGGACAAAATGCAAACATCTGCTCTCGGGACGCGCCTCTTCGTGATCGCGGCCCTGGCGGCCACCGCCTGGGCTCTCGTCTACAAGACCGGCGTCGCCAGCAGCGACGAAGCCGGCATCGTCCTGCACCTGCCCGAGCAGGTAGGCGACTGGCGCGGCGTGGATCTCCTGTTCTGCCCCAATCGCGATTGCGGCGCCCAATATTCCGCGGGACAGCTCGAAGATCCGACGGTTTGCCCGAAATGCGGCGCTTCCCTCGGCAACATGAACTGGGCCGAGCGGTCGATGCTCCCGGCCGACACCGGTCTCGTCCGCAAATATTACACCCGCCCCGGCGGCCGCGATCCGCTGCACGCCACCATCGTGTTGAGCGGCAACGACCGTTCCAGCATCCACCGCCCCCAGGTTTGCATGACCGCGGCCGGCCACGAAATCGTCGCCGAACGCGTCGTCCGCATTCCGCTGGCCGGGCCCGCCGAACCGCTGGAGGTAATGGTGCTGGACATGGCCAAGTCCTATTCGGACGCCAACGGCGCCCCGGCCGTCTATTCTTCTTATTACGCCTATTGGTTCGTGGGCAAGGACCGCGAAACCGCCTCCCATCTCGCCCGGATGTTCTGGATGGGCTACGACCGCATCGTCCGCGGCGTTTCCCACCGCTGGGCCTATATCGCCCTCTCCGGCCAACGCCGGCCCGGTTCCGACGCCCACCTTCAAACCATCGCCGATTTCGCCAGCCAGCTTCATCCCGCCTTGCTCAAACCCGAATGACGTGCCATCCTCCCCCCCCATGAATGCAGCCCCGACCCGACAACCCACCACGCTGATCACCGGCGGCGCCGGTTTTCTCGGCTCCCACCTGTGCGACCGGCTTCTCGCCGAAGGCCATCGCGTCATCGCCATGGACAACCTGCTGACGGGCAATCTCGACAACATCGCCCACCTGCGCGCGCGCACCGACTTCGAGTTCATCAACCACAACGTCACCCGCCACATCGATCTGCCCGGTCCGGTCGACTACATCTTCCATTTCGCCTCTCCCGCCAGCCCCATCGACTATCTCGAGCTGCCCATCCAGACCCTCAAGGTCGGTTCCCTCGGCACCCACAACGCGCTGGGCCTGGCCAAGGCCAAAGGCGCGCGCCTCCTGCTCGCCTCCACCTCCGAAGTCTACGGCGATCCGCTCGTCCACCCGCAGGTCGAAAGCTACTGGGGCAACGTGAACCCCATCGGCCCCCGCGGCGTCTACGACGAAGCCAAGCGCTTCGCCGAAGCCATCGTGATGGCCTACCACCGCTTCCACGGCGTGCAGACCCGCATCGTGCGCATCTTCAACACCTACGGTCCCCGCATGCGCCCCAAGGACGGCCGCATCGTCCCCGCTTTCTGCTGCCAGGCCCTCAAGGGCGAACCCATGACGGTCTTCGGCGACGGCTCGCAGACCCGCTCGTTCTGCTACGTCTCCGACCTCGTCGACGGCATCTTCCGCCTGATGATGAGCGACCATTCCGATCCGGTGAACATCGGCAATCCGCGCGAACTGACCGTCATGGACTTCGCGCTCAAGATCAAGGAGCTCACCGGCAGCGCGTCCCCCGTCGTCCACAAGCCCCTGCCCGTGGACGATCCCAAGGTGCGCCAGCCCAACATCGACAAGGCCCGCAAACTCCTCGGCTGGGAACCGAAAATGCCGCTCGAAGACGGCCTTCGCCGCACCATCGACTATTTCGCCACGCTCGTGGAAAAAGGCATCGTCTAACGAAAGGATCCGCCATGCATTTGCGCTACGTCAACAAGCTCGGTATTCCCAAGGACATCGAACTCACCGGCGAACCGCTCTCCATCGGCCGATCCCGCGAAGCCGACATCCCCCTGCTCGACGACAAGGTCTCGCGCGTCCATTGCGGCATCCGCCTGTCCGACGGCGAGTTCTACCTCAAGGATCTCAAGAGCCGCAACGGCGTGTTCGTCAACGGCCAGCGCGTCGACGACACCGCCAAGCTCAAGGTCGGCGACCGCATCCAGATCGGCTCCACCGTGTTCGTCCTCGAAACGGCCACCGACAAGGAAGACGCCCAGAAGGCGCTCGGCAACGTGCAGAACGAAATGGACGGCGGCAAAGGCTACACCACCATCCTCAAGGAAATCGTCGAGGACATCACGCCGGAAGCCGCCCCCGAAAAGGCGGCGCCCAAGCCCGCCGCCAAGCCCGCCATCAAGATCGCCCATCCGGCCATCAAGATTTCCGCCAACCCCAAGCCCGAACCCGCACCCGCGGCCGAAGACAAATCCGGCCCCGGCAAAATCAAGATCACCATCAAGAAGTAGGCCCTGCGCCGCAGCGCGGCGCACTTGCGGAAAAAGGTTTCCACGTAGTGGAAACCTTTTTCGTCGCGTGGGCATCGCTCCGGCGAAACCGGATCCGGCAACCGCCTCCTTGGGGCGGTTGCCGCAATTTCAGCGCTCGGCGAACAACGCGCCTTGTGCGGCCTGCGGCGCAACGCATTGAAACCGTTTTAGGACTGTTCCGGTTTTGGTTTTTCGTTTTCCGGCCAATGATCAGGCAAGATCCACGCCAGCAATTTGGCGCCATATCGAAGCAGGACGATTCCGAGCGCCAGACCAATGACAAACCAGGCCAGGTAATAGCCTTTGCTGGATTCCGCTTCGGCGTAGAGGCCTAAATTAATCAACGCAACGGCCACCGCACAGGCGAATGCCTTCCACAGGCTATACAGGCCGAATCCCGCCACGACTACGTTGAGGATGTCTTTCGGCTTCATATGCATCTCCTTTCCACGTCCATTCTTGTCTCTTCATTCAAAACCACACCCAGTCCAAAAAGAAAAACTCGACGGCAATCCAGATGGCTCCCCACAGGGGAAGAATCACAAATATTTCCAGAGGAATCCTCCATTTCCAATTGGGGAAAAAGGTTCGGTTTGGCTGCGGGATGTCGAAAAGGAACGAAAACAATGGAACGGCGAGGACGAGGATGGGCTCGCCGATCAGCGGAGAGAGGCGGCTGACATCGGGATTGTCCCAGTCTGTCGAGAGGGAATGGATGAGGGGAACGGCACAGGCCACAAGGAACAGAAAGGCGGCAAGTTGCGCCCATCGGCTGCGGCAGAATCGAAGCAGGATGGGCTTGACCGCGTAAAACCCGATGACGATGCCGAAGTTGCCTGCGTATGACATTGCCGTCGTCATCTCATCTTGCCCAATCAATTCATTGAATAGTTTCTGCCGATCTTGCCGGTTGGCAAGCCGGAAAGCGCAGGCAACCGCGCGGGATCCCTCGTCTTTGCGCACAATCCCCCAAAGCATGTTCAAGAGTGATGCGGCGTTGCCCGTAAAGGAGAACCGAAGACCGGGACGAGGGCGTCCCGGCTCCAACGCAGCGAATTCTGGTTTTCCTTGGAGACCCGACGCCCTCGTCGGGCCGTCCCAAGCGAATACGACATGGATGGAATCGCTCTACGCGTTGCGCTTCAGATCGAGGAGGGCGCTGCGGGCGGCTTCGGGGGTGGCGCACGGAACCGCGCGGCCGGTCAAGAGGCGCGCGCCGTTCCGGTCCACCCCGAGCACGCCGCCGTCCACGGCGAAATAGAGGGATTGCCCCCCGGACGCGCGCACGGTCACCACGCCGGCCTTCAAGCCCGCCAGCAACGGGACGTGGTGGGCCAGCACGCCGAATTCGCCTTCCTGCCCGGGGGCCACCACCGCTTCGGCGGAACCCTCGAACCAGCTGCGGTCCGGCGACAAGATGGCGAGACGGAATGCGGCCATGGCCTAGCCCTTCATCTGCCTGGCCTTCTCCAGGACGTCGTCGATGGAACCGACCATGTAGAACGCCTGCTCAGGCACGTCGTCGTGCCGTCCTTCGAGCACTTCGCGGAAGGAACGGATCGTCTCCTCCAGCGGCACGAACTTGCCGGGAATGTTGACGAATTGCTCGGCGACGGAAAACGGCTGCGAGAGCAACCGCTGCACGCGGCGGGCGCGGGCGACGGTCTTGCGGTCTTCGTCCGACAGCTCCTCCATGCCGAGGATGGCGATGATGTCCTGCAGGTCCTTGTAGCGCTGGAGCAGCTCCTTGACGCCCTGCGCGACGCGGTAGTGTTCCTCGCCGACGACGAAGGGGTTCAGCAGGCTGGAGGAAGAGGTCAGCGGATCCACGGCCGGATAGATGCCCAGCTCGACGATGGCGCGCGAGAGCTCCGTCGTGGCGTCCAGATGCACGAACGTCGCGGCGGGCGCCGGATCGGTATAGTCGTCGGCGGGCACGTAGACGGCCTGGATGGACGTGATGGAGCCGTTCTTGGTCGAGGTGATGCGCTCCTGGAGCTCGCCCATGTCCGTGTTGAGCGTGGGCTGGTAACCCACGGCGGACGGAATGCGGCCCAGCAGGGCGGACACTTCGGAGCCCGCCTGCGTGAAGCGGTAGATGTTGTCGATGAACAGCAGCACGTCCTGGTGCATTTCGTCGCGGAAGTGCTCGGCCACGGTCAGCGCCGTCAGCGCGACGCGCGCGCGGGCGCCGGGGGGCTCGTTCATCTGGCCGTAGATCAGCGCGGCCTTGCTGATCACGCCGGAATCCTTCATTTCCTGATAGAGATCCGTGCCTTCCCGCGTGCGCTCGCCCACGCCGGCGAACACGGAGAAGCCGCCGTAGTTCTTGGCCACGTTGTGGATCAGCTCCTGGATCAGCACCGTCTTGCCCACGCCCGCGCCGCCGAACAGGCCGATCTTTCCGCCCTTGCGGTAGGGCGTCAACAGGTCCACGACCTTGATGCCGGTCACCAGCATTTTTTCCTGCGTGCTCTGCTCCGCGAACGTCGGCGTGTCGCGGTGGATGGGCATGGTCTTCGCGGCCGCGATCGGCCCGCCGCCGTCGACGGGCTCGCCCAGCAGGTTCATCACGCGGGACAAGGTGCCGGGCCCGACGGGCACGCTGATCTCGCGCCCGGTGTTCCGCACTTCCATGCCGCGGACGAGACCGCCGGTCTCGTTCATGGCGATGGCGCGCACCGTGCTGTCGCCTAGGTGCTGGGCGATCTCCAGCACGAGGTTGTCCGGCCGGTCGTCGATGGACGGATTGGTCGCGCGCAAGGCCGTGTAGATGGGCGGCAGCTCGCCGGGCGCGAATTCCACGTCGACCACGGCGCCGGTCACCTGCACGATGCGGCCCGTGCGGAGCGGCGCGGCGGAGGCCGGCGGAGAGGTCGGGGAAGATTCGGTTGGGTTCATGTGTCGCTTTCCTGCTGTCGGTTTCGGGGCGCGGTCATCGGAGGGCCTCCGCGCCGGAAACCACCTCGATCAATTCGGTGGTGATGGAAGCCTGTCGGGCCCGGTTTCTCAAGAGGGTATAGGTGTCGACCAGCGCGGAGATGTTCTTGGAGGCGCTGTCCATGGCCGCCATGCGGGCGGCGTGTTCGCCGCTGGCGTTCTCCAGCAGCGCTTCGAAGAGGCGATAGCCCACGTAGCGTTCCAGCAACTGGGGAATTTGCCGGGCTGGACCCGGTTCGACCAGGACGAACGGGGCCTCGCCCTCTGGCGGGGCAGGCAAAACGTCCGGATCCGCCGGCAGGATCCGCTCGACGACCGGCTCCTGGCTCAGCGGGCCGGCGTAGCGGTTGCGGGCGACGTACACCTCGTCGTACTTCCCTTCCGCGTAGGTGGCGAACACCTCCCGGCCGATGGCCAGCGCCAGCTTCAAATCCGGACGGCGCACCGAGTTTTCGTAAAAGCTGCGCACCTCGACCCGGTCGCGCGCGAACTGGTGGCCCTTCCGGCCGCAGAAACTGAAACGCAGGATGCGGTACTTCGCCTGGTTCGCATCCAGCCAGCCGGACACGGCGCGGTTCAGGTTGTTGTTGAACCCGCCGCAAAGGCCCATGTCGGAGCTGACCATCAGCACGAACGCCGATTCCGGCGCCGCCCGCGGCACGAGCAGCGGATGGCGGATGCTCCCGCCCGCGCGCGACGCCAGCCGCACCAGGCCGCCCCACTCGCGGACGAAGGCCTGCGCGCGCGCCATCGTTTCCTGCGCGCGCGCCAGCTTGGTGGTCGACAGCATTTTCATGGCCAAGGTCACGCGGCGCATGTTTTGCAGGCGCTGGATGCGGACGTTATATTCCCGGAAATTGGCCATGGCTTCGGAGGGCGCCTCTAGGACGCGCGGAACGACTCCTTGAATTCGGCGAGCAGCCGGTCGAGTTCCTTGGCCAGGTCGGGCAGCAGTTCGCCGCTGCGCTCCAGCTTCCCGCGGAATTCGGCATACGGCCCGTCCAGCGCCAGGTACAGCTGCCGCTCGAACTCGGCCACCTGCGCCACGGGCACGTCGTCGCACAGGCCGGCGCCGCACGCATGGAGGAAGACGATCTGCTTGGCCACGGGAATCGGCATTTGCGGGCCCTGCTTGAACGCCTCCATCAGGCGCCGGCCCCGCTCCAGCTGGGCCAGCGTCGCCTTGTCGAGATCGCCCGCGAACTGCGAAAACGCGGCCATCTCGCGGTACTGCGCCAAGGTCAACCGCAGGCTGCCGGCCACTTTCTTCATGGCCTTGACCTGCGCGTCGCCGCCCACGCGGGAAACCGAAATGCCCGGATTGATCGCCGGCCGCTGGCCCGCGTTGAAGGCCGACGCCTCCAGGAAGATTTGGCCGTCGGTGATGGAAATCACGTTGGTGGGAATGTAGGCCGAGACGTCGTTGGCCTGCGTCTCGACGATGGGCAGCGCGGTCAGGCTGCCGCCGCCCTGGGCGTCGCTCAGGCGCGCGGCGCGTTCCAGCAGGCGGCTGTGCAGATAGAAGATGTCGCCCGGAAACGCCTCGCGGCCCGGCGGCCGCCGCAGCAGCAGCGACAGCTGGCGGTAGGCCTGCGCCTGCTTGGTCAGGTCGTCGTAGACGATCAGCGCGTGCCCGCCCCGGTCGCGCCAGTATTCGGCCATCGCGCAGCCGGCGTAGGGCGCGAGATACTGCAAGGGGGCCGCATCCGAGGCCGTGGCCGCGACGATGGTCGTATAGGCCATCGCGCCGTGTTTCTTCAGCTTCTCGTAGACCTGCGTCACCGTCGATCGTTTCTGGCCGATGGCCACGTAGAAGCACGCCACGTCCTGGCCCGCCTGGTTGATGATCGCGTCGATGCCCAAGGTCGTCTTGCCGGTCTTGCGGTCGCCGATGATCAGTTCCCGCTGCCCCCGGCCGATGGGCGTCAGCGCGTCGATCACCTTGATGCCCGTCTGCAGGGGTTCCCGCACCTTCTGGCGAGCGATGATGCCCGGCGCCGGCACTTCGACCGGCCGCGTTTCGGCGGCGGCGAGCGCCGGACCGCCGTCGATGGGCGTGCCCAGCGCGTCGACGATGCGGCCCGCCAGCGCCGGACCGACGGGCACCGACGCGATGCGCTTCGTGCGGCGGACGGCGTCGCCCTCGCGGAGGAGCGCGGAATCGCCCATGATCGCCACGCCCACGCTCTGTTCCTCCAGATTGAGCACGATGCCCTGCAGCCCGCCCGGGAATTCGACCAGCTCGCCGGCCATGGCGTTTTTCAGGCCATACAGCCGCGCGATGCCGTCGCCCACGCTCAGCACCGTTCCGCTTTCGACCACGTCGGAGGATACGTCGAAATCCTCCAGCTGTTTCTTGATGATCGCGGATATCTCTTCGGGTTTCAGTTCCACCGCCATGTCGGCCCGCTCCTTCAGGCGCCCGCGAACTGCCGGCGCATGCGCGCCAACCGCCCGGAAACGCTGTAGTCATGAATCTGTTCGCCGATCCGGGCCACGAAGCCCCCAAGGATTCCAGGATCTTCCTTGTACGAAATCTCCAGCCGGCCGCCGGCCCGGTCCCGGCCGAAGCGCCGGGCCAACTCGCTCTTCTGCGCGTCGGTCAACGGGCGCGCGGAGACGATTTCCGCCAAAACGATTCCGGCGCGCTCCCGGCGCAACCGCTCGAATTCGTCCAGCACGGCCTCCAGGTGCTCCAGGTCCCGGCCCGCTTCGACGCGGGCGAGGAATTCCGCCGTCAGCCGGCTCAGGCCCGCCGCGCGCGCCAATTCCAGCACGGCCCGCAGGCGTTCCGCCCGGCCGCCGAGATGCTTGCACGCCGCGAACACGTGGAACGCCGGAACCTCGGCGAGCCAGCGCCGGATCTCCGCCAGTTCGGCGCAGACGGATTCCACGGCGTGCTCCTGCCCGGCCACGTCGAGCAGGGCTTTGGCATACCGCTGGATCTTCTGCGCCGAGCGGTTCACGGAATCTCCCGGATCAACCGATCGGTCAGCTCGCGGTCCGCCGCCGAATCGAGTTTCTGCTCGAGAACGCGCCCGGCCATCTGCAAGGCGAGACCGGAGGTTTCGCGCCGGAGTTCGGCCAGCGCCTTTTCCTTGGCCTGTCCGATTTCCGCCGCGGCATCGCGGATCAGGGTTTCCGCCTCGGCGCGGGATTTCGCCTCCACGGCGCGCGCGGTCGCCTCGGCGGCGACGCGGGCCCGCTCGACGATGGCCGCCGCCTCGCGGGTGGCCTCCGCCAGCATCGTTTTCTGCGCCTCCTGGTCCATGGCGGCCTGCGCCCGAACGTCCGCGGCCTCCTTCAGGCTCTCGCGGATCTTGTCCTCGCGCCGGTCCAGCGCCTGCGAAATCGGCTTCCACGCCAGCTTGTAGAGCGCGAAACAGGCCAGCAGGAACGCCAGCCAGGTCAGGCCGACCATGGTGTCGGAAACGGCCAGGACGCTGCCGACCTGCGCCTCGCCGCCAGGGGAGGCCGGCACGGCGGCGGCGGCCGTCAATCCGGCCGCGCCGCCTTCCTGCGGGACGGGGCTGGACGCCGTTTCGCTCATGACATCTGCAGGAAGCAGATCACCAGGGCGAAGAGCGCGATGCCTTCGACCAAGGCGGCTCCGATGAACATGGAGGTCTGGATTTTCGATGACATCTCCGGCTGCCGGGACATGCCCTGGAGCCCGGACGACCACACCTGTCCGATGCCGATTCCGGCCCCGATGGCCACCAATCCTGCGCCAATGCTGGCGATCGCGATGCTTGTCATATGTATTTCCTCGTCTTTCTGTCGTTCGCTGTTGTCGATTCCGTCCCGCGGCGTCCGCCGCGCTCCCGCCGCTCAGTGCGCCTCATAGGCCATTTGGCTGATGAAAATCGCCGAGAGCAGGGAGAAAATGTAGGCCTGCAGAAAGGCCATGAAAATCTCGAAAAAGTAGATGCCCACCGCCATGAAAATGACCGGCGCGGCGAACCAGCCGAACAGCACCACCATGCTCAGCAGCGCAAAAATCAGGATGTGCCCCGCCAGCACGTTCGCGAACAATCGGATGGCCAGCGCGAACACCCGGGAAAAAAAGCTGATGATCTCCACCGGCATCAAGATGACCAGCAGCGGCAGCGGAGCCCCGGCCGGCACGAAGCATTTCAGGAAGCCCACCGGCCCCTTTTTCCAGAGGGCGCCCGCGACCATGAAGGTCGCCGTCACCAGCGCCAGCCCGCCGGTCACGCTGACGTTGCTCGTGGCGGCGCTGAACAGCGGCACCAGCCCCAGCAGATTCAGCGTCAGGATCAAGAAGAAGAAGGTGCAGAAGACCGGGGCCATCCGGCGGACGTCGTCGTCCTGGAAATAGGGGCGGACGATCTGCTCGCGGACGAACAGGACGAAGAGTTCCAAGAGATTGCTCCAGCCATGGGGCACTTCCCGATCCCGGCGGTAGAGCAGCCCGAACAGCGCCACCAAGACCACCACGGCCGTCGCCAGCATGACGCCGTCGTTCCGGAACACGTCCAACGCGGGCACCCGGATGAACGGCAGGTTCCACACGCTGGGTTCGCCATCCGCCACGTGGTAGAGCACGTGGTGCTGGATGTAGTCGTGCACCAGCGTCTTGCGGTCGACGACCTCCGCGGCGGCCGCGAGAACGTTCGTTGTCGAGGAAGCATCCACTTCGCACCCCGCAACTAGGTTGCGCCTCCTGGCGGCGGCACCGGCGGCTTCTTGGTGGCCTCGCCCTCCCGGCGCAGCACCTTGCGGATTTCGTAGAAAACGCCCCCCATGCCCGCGAGCCAGCCGATCAGGACGCCTGCCAAGCGGGAGCCGCACAGCCCGCCAAGCCAGAAGCCCAAGCCGACGTAGACCAGCAGCAGCGCGGGAATGGTCCAAGCCAAGCCGAGGGCCTGCGAGCCGCCCGGCGACGATGGAGGTTGAAGAGCCATAAAAACGTTTTCGCCCTTGTAGGCCCGTCGGCCCCGAACTTCAAGGTAAATCCCGATCGAAGTTTGGGATGGCCTTCCCGCCCCTTTTCCGGTTATATGGCCGCACTTGGGAGCTTGCCAGCATGAATCAGGCCGACGTGGTCCGGCGTTATCTCCAGAACCCGCGCGACGTGGATTTCCACGACACCGGGTTTCCCTTCGTTACCATTTCCCGCCAAGCGGGCACCGAGGCGCATGCCGTCGGCCGCTTCATCCTCATGCGCCTGGCCGAATACGAGGATCCCGACCTGAAGACGGGCTGGGACCTCTTCGACCAGAAATTGTGCGCGTTGATCGCCCAGAACAAAAGCCTCGACGCCGACTACGACACGCTGGTGAACGAAAAGTACCGCGCCGAAGGCATCCAACGCATGGTCTACGAACTGCTGATCGGCACCCCCCAGCAGTATAAAATCCAGAAAAAGATCGCCGAAGTCGTCCGCCTGCTGGCCCGCCTGGGCAAGGTGGTCATCATCGGCCGCGCGGGTTTCCTGGTCGCCCGGGACATGCCGGGCGCCATCCACGTCCGCCTCATCGCCTCCATGGATTACCGCATCCAGGACGTGATGAAGCACGACAACCTGAACGAAGCGCAGGCCGCCAAGAAAATCCGGGGAATCGACGCCGAACGGGCCGCCTTCCTGAAGAGCCAGTACAATTTCGACGTCCACGACCTCACCCGCTTCGACGTCGTTTGGAACATGGACCGGATTCCGGTTCCCGACATGGTCCAAACCATGGCCGAACTGGTCCACCGACGCCTGCGGCATCTGCGGGAATCGGGCGCGATCCATTCCCGGTAGGCGCCGCGCTTTTCCGCGCTCCGCCCTTTTCTGGTCCGCGCGGAATTTGAGGCTTGAATTGGTCCATGAAGGGAGGAAAATGCCGCACATATTCCGATTTTCGCTTGGCATGGGCTGGAGAGAAGCATGAATTTGAAAAAGCCGTTGACCGTTGAAACCATTCGCCTGGACCTGAAGGGCGACACCAAGGAGGCCATCCTCGCCGAAATGGTGGACCTGCTGATGGCCTCCGGGCACATCCGGGACCGCGACGCCGTGCTGAAGGCGGTGCTGGAACGCGAAAAACGCATGAGCACCGGCATGCAGAACGGCATCGCCATCCCCCACGGCAAGACCGACAGCGTGGATTGCCTCGTCGCCGCCCTCGGCATCAAGCGCGGCGGAGTCGATTTCGGCGCGCTCGACGGCCAGCCCTCCAACATCTTCGTCATGACCGTTTCCCCCGACAGCCGCACCGGCCCGCACATCCAGTTTTTGGCGGAGATCAGCCGGCCCCTCAACGATGCGGCCGTCCGCGCCAAGTTGCTCGCGGCCACCAGCCCCGACGAAGTCCTCCATCTGTTGATCGGCTGAGCCGGGCGGGACGTCCGGCGTGCTCTCAACGGAAATCCAGTTCATCTTTCAACTGGGGATCCTGATCGTTTTCACCCGCATCGGGGGGTATTGGCTGCGGCGCTGGCTGCGCCTGCCGGGCGTCCTCGGCGAACTGATCGTCGGCATGCTCATCGGCCCCTACGCGCTGGGCCAGCTCCATTGGCCGCTGGTCGGCAAGCTGTTCCCCTTCGGCCCCGGCGGCGCCCCGGTCTCGCCGGAGCTGTATGCGTTCTCCACGTTCGCCTCCATCGTCCTGCTCTTCCTGTCGGGCCTGGAAACCGACCTGTCCACCTTCCTCCGCTACTCCGTCGCCGGCACCGTGGTCG
The DNA here is from genome assembly GCA_937872095.1 of uncultured Verrucomicrobiota bacterium. Taxonomy (GTDB): domain Bacteria; phylum Verrucomicrobiota; class Kiritimatiellia; order CAIQIC01; family Lenti-01; genus Lenti-01. Next base: position 5,314 of record CALMNW010000075.1, on the reverse strand, counting down.
GCATCGGCGGCGTCGCCATTTCCTTCTTCCTCGGCACCGGTTGCGCCGTCTGGTTCGGCCTGGCGGACAACTGGCTGGCGCCCCACGCCTTGTTCCTCGGTGCCATCGCCACCGCCACGTCCGTCGGCATCAGCGCCCGCATCCTGAGCGAGCGCCGCAAGATGGACTCGCCTGAAGGCGTCACCATCCTCGCCGCCGCCGTCTTCGACGACGTGCTGGGCATCATCGTCCTGGCCATCGTCGTCGGCATGTCCCGCGCGGAGACCGAAGGGGGCGTGCTGTGGTCGCACATCCTCTTCATCGCCGCCAAGGCCTTCGGCTTCTGGATCGGCGCCACGGCGGCCGGCCTGCTGCTCGCGCGCCGCTTCTCCAAGATGCTCAAGTATTTCAAATCCACCCAGGCCATCGCCGCGCTGGCCCTCGGCTTCGGGCTCCTCTTGGCCGGTCTGTCCGAAATGGCCGGCCTCGCCATGATCATCGGCGCCTACATCATGGGCCTGTCCCTGTCGCGCACCGATCTCGTCCAGGTCATCCAGAAGGAAATCGAAGGCCTGCAGAACATTCTCGTGCCGGTGTTCTTCGCCACCATGGGCATGCTGGTGAATTTCGCCGCCATCGTGCCCGTGCTCAAGATCGGCCTGATCTATTCGCTCTTCGCCATCGTCAGCAAGGTCGCCGGCTGCGGCGTGCCGGCCCTCTTCTGCGGCTTCAACCGCCACGGCGCCGCCCGCATCGGCGTCGGCATGCTGCCCCGCGGCGAAGTCGCCCTCATCGTCGCCGGCATCGGCCTCACCTCCGGCGCCATCGGCCAGGACATCTTCGGCATCGCCATCCTCATGACCCTCGTCACCACGCTTCTCGGCCCGATGCTGCTGGCCGGCAGCTTCGAAAATCCCGCCCCCGGCCTGCGCCGCCCGGACGACGTCGCCAAATCCCGCAGCAAGACCATTCAGCTTTCGTTCCCCTCCCCCGACATGGCCGATTTCCTGCTCGCCCGCATCGTCCGCGCCTTCCGCCAGGAGGAATTCTACGTCTACCGGCTCAGCCCCGACGCCCCCACCTACCACATCCGCAAGGACGAAATCTTCTTCATCCTGGAAGGCGAAGGCGGCGAGATCCAACTGACCACCTCCGTCCAGTACGAAACGCTGGCGCGCCTCGTCATCGCCGAGGAAATGCTCAGTCTCCGCAGTATGCTCCACATGGCCCAGAAAAACGGCAACCTCGATTCCATGGAGTACAACCTCGTCGCCGACCTCTTCGGCGGCGACAACGGAGAGGAGTCCCTCCCATGACGTCCGCTACCCGGCCGTTGCTCGGCGCGCTGCTCCTGCTGTGCGCCGCCCCGTACTTCGCCCAGGCCGAAGAACCGCCCGCCGCCCTGCGCAAGGGCGACGCCTTCTTCGTCCGCATCGAGGGCATCGGCGGCGGCCTGCCCGAATACCGCGAAATCGTCGACAGCGACGGCAAGGTCGAATTGCCCTTCCTCGGCTTCCTGCCGGCCGAGGGCAAATCCATTTCCCAGTTGGAAAGCGAGATGGCCGCCGCCTACGTCGAGGCCCGCCTCGCCACCAACGCCGCCGTGCACGTCACGTACGCCGTCCATTTCGAACCGCCGCCGGCCCGGGCCAACCTCGTCCGCGTCCAGGATCCCCGCCGGCCCGCCGCCGCCGCGGTACTGCCCGCCGCGGCCGAATAGGCCCGCCGCCGGGAATTTCCGGCGGGGCGGCGACAAAAAAAGAGTGCTGTCCGCCCCGGGCTTTCGCTATGATGCCCCGCCTATGACCCCGTCGACCATCCGGGAACTTCTGGAAGCGCGGCGCCAGCCGACGCTTTCCCTCGAATTCTATCCGCCCAAAGACCCCCTTGGCTTCGGCATTCTCGGCGGATCCATCGAGCGCATGCGGCCCGTCCGCCCCGATTTCGTCACCTGCACGTACGGCGCCGGCGGCTCGTCCCGGGAATTTTCCTTCGCCGCTTGGGAACTGCTCGCGCGCATGGGCTTCACCCCCGTCGTCGCGCACCTCACCTGCGTCGGCGCCTCGCGGGCCGATCTCGTCGCGCAGATCGACCGCATCCACGCCGCCGGCATCCGCAACGTCATGGCGCTGCGCGGCGATCCGCCCCGCGGCGAAACCACCTTCGTTCCCGCCCCCGACGGTCTGGCCCACGCTTCCGACCTCGTCGCCCTCATCAAGTCCCGCCACCCTGAAATCTGTTGCGGCGTCGCCGGCTATCCCGAAACCCATCCCGAAGCGCCCGATCTCGCCACCGATCTCCGCCACCTCCTGGAAAAGCTCGCGGCCGGCGCCGATTTCGTCAACACCCAGCTCTTTTTCGACAACGACGTCTACTTCCGCTTCCTCGACGCCGCCCGGGCCGCCGGCATCCAGGCGCCCATCCTGCCCGGCCTGATGCCCGTCGCGTCCGCCGCCCAGCTCGACCGGGCCCTCGGCTTCAGCCGCGCCACCGCCCCCGCCGCGCTGCGCGCCGCGCTCCAGACGGCCGATCCCGCCGCCGCGCGCCGCGCCGGCATCGAGTGGCTCGTCGCCCAGATCGACGGGCTGATCGCCCACGGCGCGCCCGGCATCCACCTCTACATCCTCAACCAAGCCAAGACCATTTTGGATCCGCGCCTCGCCGAATGCCTCGCGCGCTGGCGCCGATCCCCCGACACAGGAGCCACCCCATGAAAATTCTCGTCACCGGTGCCCAAGGCCAGCTCGGCTGGGACTGCCGCGAAGTGTTCGCCAAACACGAAGTCCTCGCCCTCGACCTCCCCAACCTCGACATCACCGATTCCGACAGCGTCGACGGCGTCCTCAACCTCTGGAAGCCCGACGTGCTCGTCAACTGCGCCGCCTACACCGCCGTCGACCGCGCCGAGAGCGACGTCGCCAAATCCTGGCACGTCAACCGCGACGGCCCGGCCCTGCTCGCCTCGCGCGCCAAGGCCTACGGCATCTTCCTCGTCCACGTCTCCACCGACTACGTGTTCGACGGCTTGCGCGCCGTGCCGCAGCCCTACGTCGAGACCGACGCCCCCAACCCCGTCAGCGTCTACGGCAAGAGCAAGCTCGCCGGCGAGCGCGAGATCCAGGAAAAGGATCCGCGCCACGCCATCTTGCGCACCGCCTGGCTCTACGGCGCCCACGGCTACAATTTCCTCAAAACCATCCTGCGCCGCGCCGTCAACGACCCCCAGAAGGGCCTGCGCGTCGTCAGCGACCAGTTCGGCACGCCCACCTGGTCCCGCCGCCTCGCCCACCAGATCCTCGCCGTCGCCGAAGCCGACGCGGCGGGCCTCTTCCACGCCTCCGGCGAAGGCCACTGCTCCTGGTACGACTTCGCCAAGGAATTCATCGCCCTCATGAAACTCGACTGCGAAGTCCGCCCCTGCACCACCGCCGACTATCCCACCCCCACCGTCCGCCCCGCCAACTCCATCCTCGAAAACGCCAACCTCAAGAAAGCCAATCTCAACCTCATGAAAGACTGGCGCGAAGATCTGGGGGAATACGTCGAGCGCTACCGCGACGCCCTCCTCGCCGAAGTCAGGAGCTGAGCCCATGTCCCGCACCTTCCGCAACCTCATGGTCACCGGCGGCGCCGGCTTCATCGGCGTCAATTTCATCCGCCATCTTTTCGAACAGCAGGACGGCCCGGCGCGCATCGTCAACGTCGACAAGCTCACCTACGCCGGCAACCCCCTCTCCCTCCTCGACGTCGAAAAACGCGTCGGCGACCGCTACGTCTTCGTCAAGGCCGACATCTGCGACGCCGCGAAGATGAAGGAGATCATCGAGAAATACGAAATCGACGCCATCGCCCACTTCGCCGCCGAAAGCCACGTCGACCGCTCCATCGTCGCCCCCGACGAATTCGTCCGCACCAACATCTTCGGCACCTACGTGCTCCTCCAGGCCGCCCGCGAGCACGCCGGCCAGATCCAGCTCTTCCACCACGTCTCCACCGACGAAGTGTTCGGCACCCTCGGCGATTCCGGGTTCTTCACCGAAGACACCCCCTACGCCCCCAACAGCCCGTATTCCGCGTCGAAGGCGTCCAGCGACCATCTCGTCCGCGCCTACCACGAGACGTACAAGCTGCCCACCACCCTCTCCAACTGCTCGAACAACTACGGTCCCTTCCAGTTCCCCGAAAAGCTCATCCCCCTGATGATCCTGAACGCCCTCGAAGGCAAGCCCCTGCCCGTCTACGGCGACGGCCTGAACGTGCGCGACTGGTTGTTCGTCACCGACCATTGCTCCGCCATCTGGCGCGTCATGCAGCAGGCCGCTTTCGGCACCACCTACAACGTCGGCGGCCGCAACGAACTCCCCAATCTCCGCGTCGTCGAAAAAATCTGCGATCTCGTGGACGCCAAGGCTCCGGCCCTGCCGAACGGCCAGCCGCGCCGCTCGCTGATCACCTTCGTCAAGGACCGCCCCGGCCACGACCGCCGCTACGCCATCGACTGCTCCAAGATCGAGCGCGATCTTGGCTGGCAGCCCGCCGAAACCTGGGCCACCGGCTTCGAGCGCACCGTCGACTGGTATCTGGGCAACGCCGAATGGTGCGCCCAGGTGCGCTCCGGCGACTACCAGAAGTGGATCGCCGCCCACTACGCCTGAGCCGCCGCGCTGGAAAACGGACATGCGCGCCTTTCTCGCCGTCTTCGTCCGGCATTTCCTGCCCGCCTTGGTCGCCTTGTCCCTGGGCATCGGCGTCCTGCTCGGCGCCGGGGACGTCGCCCAGATGCTGCTCGGGTTTTTCCTTTTTCTCGTCGCGGCCGTTTTCGCCGCGGGTCCCATCGCCCGCGGGTTGGCGGAACCGATGGGGAGCCTGTTCTGGCCCAAGCGGTATTACGACAAGCCCCAGCCCATGTACGGCATTCCCCAGTCCCGCCGCGCCAAAGGGCAACTGGAAGAAGCCCTCGCCGAATACGAGAAAATCGCCGCCGCCCATCCCGACGAAGTCCGCCCCTGGCTCGAAATGATCGATCTCGCCGTCCACGATCTCCGGGACGCCCGGCGCGCCAACCTCCTCTTCCAGGCCGGCATCGCCCGCCTGAAAAAGGCCGACGACCGGGACCTGCTCGCGCGGGCCTACGCCGCAACCCTCACCCGGCTCGACGTCCGCCCGCCCCATGCCGCCATCGCCATTCCCGGCGCTCCCCCCGAATCATAATCCCTCCGCCACCGCGGAAACCGCGATTTTTCCACGCTACGTAAAAACTTTCGGCGGGTTTTACGTAGAACGTAAAAACTTGGGAATGTCCGAAAGCGTGTGATGAGGAGGTGAGGCATTTGGG